>NZ_JACJSJ010000048.1 GCF_014698115.1 Nostoc sp. FACHB-973 | reverse complement strand
TTCAAGCTAGAGCAGAGAAGGGAAATTACAGTACACAACGTATAAGATTTAACTCTAACTCTTCTCCTTAATTGTTTGTTACATAGTTATAAATTTTCTCCACGACTTACTTAATCCTGTACCAGCACCATCAAAGTTAGCTCCGCCCGTTGATGCTGTACCCAAAATAGAGTTACTAGCATTATAAGCAGTCAAAGTAACATTTGTATTTCCAGTCACAAAACCACCCACAGATGACCAAAAAGAATCGACAGCATCAATGCGGATTATTCCACTACCCAAAGAAGGATTGTCATAAATTATATTATTACCAGATACAGGTGGAAAATCAGGACTTAAGCTTGATCCTAATTGGAGAATCGATGCTGTTCCATTGAAGTCTGCACCCAGACTCAGGAATTGGTCATCAACAATTTCAAAATCGGACAAACTATCAAAGTCAATGACTGCCGCTAAGGCCGCAGGGGCGCTAGCTAAAGCTGTACCTATTGTCATCAATGATAATCCAGCAAGAGTTATTGAGAGGTTTTTTATGTTAACCATGAAGTTAATTCTCCAAAAAATAAGGCATTATTGATTAGCACACTATTTAAATAAGTATGCAAATCTGATTAGTATGTAACAAGCTAAAGCTGATGTACATTCTGTTAAAAACACACAATTATGCAACAGTTTCTAGCTAACCGATTATGCTAGTCAAATGTGCAACAGCTTAGGGTAGGGCATCCCAATACAATATGTACTTACTCAGCCTTACGTAGGGTTTGCATACTTGTGTGGTTTTTGAAATGACTAAAGCTTGGTTTTGCTTTTTTTCAAGCTTTGAGTAAGCAATTAACTGTATTTTTGCACTACATGTGGATACTAATACCGAATTTATATTTTCTACCGAAGAATATTGTATTTTTACGTAAAAAATATATTTTAAACTTAACTAAAAATAGACTAAAAGCTAGGTAGGATAACAATTACAAGTAGAATTAACACTACAAGTATTATCAAATTTTTGTAAAGTTATACGTAAGTAAGGCTTAAACTCTACGGGAAAAATTGATCCCTACACCAGTAAAGTTTGTCTTATGCCAAAAGATGATAATGGCGGATATCTGGTGCAGCAGCCACCAAACCTTCCAATTTGGCTGCTGCTGCTTGGAAATGGGGTGAGTCCATATGAGTATTCAGGGCTTCATGAGAAGTCCACTCTTCCACAAAAGTAAAGTCTGTTGGGTCATACTGATTTTGCAAAAGTTCATACTTGATTGCATCTGGTTCCTGTCTGGTTGGTTCAATGAGTTCCAACAACACAGCTTTAAGTTCTTCTACTTTGTCAGGCAAAGCAATAACATGGGCAATAACGCGAATAGTTTGGTTAGTCATACAATTTTGGATTTTAGATTTTAGATTTTAGATTTTAGATTTACCCCATGCCTGAAGTCAGGGGCTTGTAATTTAATTTACGATGTTTGGATTTTAGATTTATTCTCGCGTTTAAATTCGCTTGCTCTGAGACCTTTTTAAATTTTGAATTTTGAATCTTCAATTCCATTATCCAAAATTTAAAATCTAAAATTTGGTCATTTGTCATTTGTCATTCCCCGTGTCCCCGCGTCCCCAATCCCCAGTCCCCAGTCCCCGACCAGCTACCATGTACCGAAAAATGTATTCTACCAACTCAATGTAATTACGGGCAGACTCAGGGTAAGGTGCCCAAACTGTAACACCGTGGTCACGGATGAGTAAGGCTGGTACTTGGGCTGGGGTAATTGCGAAGTGTTCTTTAATGTCAGCGGCAATTTGGGAAACTTGTAAATGGTTGGTGAAGATCGGAATTAGACAATTGGGATTTTCTTGGTAAACTCCCAAACCTTTGAGCATTTCCAAAGGTGGTAAAGGTAAAGAGTCTCCTGCTACAAAGCGAGAAACCAAATTTGCCTCTACTGAGTGGACGTGGTAGCAAGCTTTTGCTTCGGGAAACAAGGTATAAAGTACCTGGTGAATGGCGGTTTCTGCGGAGGGTTTTAAATTATTTTTTAAATTATTTGGGCAATGTTCCTTACCATCTGGATAAATACGAACAAAATCACTCAGTGATAATTCTCCTTTAGACCGACCACTGGCTGTAATCCAGAAGCTACCATCGGGTAAAAGCACTGAGAGATTGCCGGCAGTTCCCACCATCCAACCTTGTTGATAAAAATGACGAGCTGTAGCAATTAACTGAAGACGAGGGTCAAGATAATTCATAATTCATAATTCGTAATTCGTAATTACCCCACAAATAATGCTCGGCTAGGGTTTACTGTGGAATAAAATCAGACTGACCTCCATAATTTTGCTAAATAATCGCGGATATCGGAGAAATCATTCCAGGGAATATACGGCTTCTGGTATCTATTAAGATACTCTGCTAGGCGATCGCGGGCAAATACCACAGATGCCTCAAGCCCCATATTCAGGTCGGTAATGGAGTCACCAATGGCAATTTTTTCATCAGCAGGATACTCTGCCATTACCTGTACCTTCGCCACCAGTTCTGTTTCTCCCTCATAATCAGAGCGGACTTTTAACAGAGTATCACTGGTATCCACATCAACGGCGTGGATAGCATGAATTCGCTGTTGCGTCGCACCCAAAACAATTTCTACCATCCCTCGCAGTCCCCCGGAAACCACCACTAGGGGTACTCCCTGAAAGTCCAGAAAGTCCAACAGTTCTATAAATCCTGGGCGCGTCGCCTCTTTTCGAGTAAATTCTAAAATTTCGGCATAGCTGGAAGATGGGATTGATTGCAGGATTTCTCGGACACCTTCTCGGAGTGTTAGCCGTTGTGCGTACATTTCTGGTAGCAATTTTGCCGAAAGTTCTGGCGCAAACTTTTTCAGAATTGCCACAAAGGTTTCCTCAACTGTGATGGTACCGTCAAAGTCGCAAAAAACAATCCGCTTCACTTTCTGTCCTGCCAGTTCTTCGTTTTTGGGCATTTCTCAAGCTACTGCCCGATGAACCCGAATTTCTTTATTTGTATACAGAGGAACCCAACCTTCAGCGCTGATGAAATAGCGCACTGCTTTAATTCGCCGTGCTGGGGTGAGATGAAACCAGTGTTCGGTTCCGGCTGGTACGTTGATATACTCTTCTTTTTGGACTGTCAACTCTACCTGGCTACCATCGGGACGCACAAAGCCAAAAATGGCTTCTCCATCAATGACGTAGCGTACCTCATCATCGGCGTGGGTGTGGATTTGGTCAAACTTTACCATCAGTTCATCGAGGTTGGGAACTCCTGGATGGAGAACAATGAGATCCCGTGACTGATAGCCTGCTGTTTGTTGCAGTTTGTTAAAATAAACATCCAGTGCTTTTAGTACTTGTTCTTTTTCATCGTCGTTGAGGCTATCTTCTGCCAGCAAACGATGTAACTCTGGATTATCTCCTAGAGTCCAACGGTTGAGTTGGATGTTTAAGGCTGTGAGTTCTTGAGCAATATGATTTATATCCGTGAGGATTGTATCATCTTCTAATTTGAGAATCGCCATAGCTCACCTGATATTTTTTTATTTCGCCCAGAGATGACTCTCAGGCAAGGCTTCCTGATATCGGACTTCTCTGTGGTTTGATTACTAAGGTATTGATTTTTATATTAAAAGCAACGCAGATTTCCAAGATTTCTCCTGAAATAGCGGATTAATTGAGCAATTTACAAACAGGTTATCACAAGTTTACTTAGAGGCGATCGCTAGTTAAGAGATTAGGGGTTGGGTACTGGGTATTGGGGACTGGGTATTAGGTACTGAAAAAGTATTCCTAAATTATTTATTCCCCATTCCCCATTCCCCATTCCCCAGTCCCCATTCCCCAGTCCCCAGTCCCCATTCCCCATTCCCCAGTCCCCAGTCCCTACCCAACTACTATTTTTCTCAACTAAACCGAGTTGAAAGTACCTGTAATATGGGAAACTTGGCAATATTCCCTATCTATTCCGATTCCAGATGAGTAACGCAATTTCTGATATCGTGGTCAAAACCATCAACGGCCAAGACAAACAATTAAACGACTACGCAGGAAAAGTACTTTTAATCGTGAATGTGGCTTCTTACTGCGGTTATACATCCCAATACAACGGGTTAGAAGACTTGAACCAAAAGTACAAAGAAGCTGGGTTACGTGTTTTGGGGTTCCCCTGTAACGATTTTGGGGCGCAGGAACCCGGAAGCAATGAACAGATTGTGAAATTCTGCACAAGTCAATATGGTGTTACCTTTGAATTATTCGATAAAATTCATGCCAAAGGCTCACAGCAGCATCCACTTTATGAGCGACTTACCAAAGCTGTTGAGCCATCGGAGGCTGTTGCTTGGAACTTTGAAAAATTTTTAGTGAATAAGCAAGGTGAAGTGGTAGCTCGATTTAAGAGTAGTATTCACCCATCTTCACCAGAATTAATTAACGCCATTGAGAGCGAGTTAGCAAAATAGTTAATAGTCATTAGCCATTAGTTACATTCCCTGTCTTATTGGCTATTGACTTTTGGATATGGACTGTGAAATTTATTGAATTTCAGTCTTTTAAATCGAGAATCTTCTCTGTAAGAATTCAGCACCCAAAAGTCAGAAGCCAGAATTGTTCATGAGTCTAGTATGATTGATATATTCATTCATCAAATATTCTCATGATTTTTTAGTTGTTTTGACTCCTGAATTTCGATCCATGAATTCTGACTATTCTCTCCAACGAGTAGTTTAATTTATTTGCGTCTACTTTGCTATGAACGTTGCAATCATTGGTTGTGGTTATGTTGGTTATAAAGTTGCTCAATATTGGCAGCAAAATATGAATTTTGTTGTCAGTGCAACCACAACTTCTCCTGAGCGTGTTCCTGTACTAAAATCAGTAGCTCAAAAAGTTGTAGTCACCAAAGGTAATGATCTAGATACTCTAAAATCAGTTTTACAAAATCAAGATGTTGTACTTTTGAGTGTTGGTGCAAAGGGTGCGGAGGTTTATGAAGAAACTTATTTGCAAACTGCCAATGCTGTAGTTTCCGTCTTGCGGCATATTCCCAGTGTGAAACAATTAATATACACAGGAAGTTATGCAGTGTATGGTGACAGAAATGGTGTCTGGGTAGACGAAGAAACACCGGTTGCACCTGCTAATTTAAATGCCCAAATTCTCTGCAAAACTGAGGATATCTTGCTATCAGCATCTGGCGAAAATCTGCGGGTTTGTATCTTCCGCTTAGGAGGGATTTATGGAACTGGCAGGGAATTGCTGAAAATATTTGGTAGATATTCTGGTGCAACCCGTCCCGGCACTGGCGAGGATATCACGAATTGGATTCACCTGGATGATATTGTTGGTGCGATCGAATTTGCCCGTCACCGTCGCTTGCAAGGCATTTATAATTTAGTGGATGACGCACATCTCACGAGTCGAGATTTGCTCGATGGCTTATTTGCGAAACATAATTTACCTAAAGTTATATGGGATACTTCCATCATGAGTACTCGTCCATATAATGCTTGGGTATCTAATGAAAAGCTCAAAGAAGCTGGATACGAGTTGATTCATCCACAGATGATTTTTTAGCAAGTATTAAAACTAGGAATTATGCAACCATCTGCTGTAGCTAACACAACCGATTTCACAGCATCTCCTAGCCAATTTTACACTTGGCAAAATTATCGTTGTGCTTACGAAGTTCATCAACCAAGTAATACAACACCTGAGGGTATTCCTTTACTCTTAATTCATCCCATTGGTGTGGGATTATCGCGGCAATTTTGGCGACGATTTCAACGCGAATGGTATAATTCTGGTAAGCGGAATTTGATTTATAACCCTGATTTACTAGGATGTGGTGAAAGTGAGATGCCACATATGGCTTACACTCCTAGTGATTGGGCAGAACAGTTGCAATATTTTTTGCAAACAGTAGTGCAAAAACCTGTGATTTTAGTTGTACAAGGTGGTTTATTGCCAGTTGCTATCAGATTAGTCGAAAAGCAATCAAATTTAATTGCTGGACTTGTACTTTCTGGGCCGCCAGCCTGGGCTGTAATTAGCAAAAAATTACCAGAATGGCAGAAAAAAATTTTTTGGAATCTGTTTGATTCGCCTTTTGGTAGTGGTTTTTATCGTTATGCACGCACGCCAAAGTTTTTACGTTCTTTCTCGACTCGTCAACTTTTTGACTTAGAGAATGCTGTGGATACAGAATGGTTAAATACATTGGTTGCAGGTGCAGAAAATCTCGCTAGTCGCCATGCAGTGTTTTCTTTTTTAGCAGGGTTTTGGCGACAGGATTATAGTAGTTTAATTGCTTCTATCCAGCAGCCAACACTAGTAGTTGTAGGGGAAACAGCATCAAGTATTAGCCAAGAAGGAAAAAAAGAAACGCCAGATGAACGCTTGGCTGATTACCTGGCTCGTTTGCCTCAAGGTCGAGGTATCAAAATAAATGGGCGCAATGTTTTACCATACGAATCAACTACTGAATTTGTAGCAGCGATCGCTCCATTTATCAAGAAGAATTCAGAAGTCAGGAGTCAGAACTCAGAATGAATTGGAGTCCAAGTAGGTAATGAATATTAGTGTCTATTCTGGACGAAACAAAATTCAAATATTCTAACTGATTAAGACTCCATTCATTCATCAGTGGAGTCTTGACCAATTTAGAATTCTGACTCCTGAATTCTGAATTCTGAATTCTGAATTCTAAATTAGGATATTACTGGTATTGATTACTTGAGGAAGCAAAATTATGTTGCCTAATCGTCGAGGACAAAGAGTCCCCAATGTCACTTTTCATACTCGTCAAAACAACCAGTGGGTGGATGTCACAACTGATGAGTTATTCGCTAATAAGACAGTAGTTGTCTTCTCCTTACCGGGTGCTTATACTCCCACTTGTTCATCAACTCACCTCCCTGGTTACAACGAGTTGGCTAAGGTTTTTAAAGAAAATGGTGTCGATGACATTATTTGTATTTCTGTGAATGATGCTTTTGTGATGAACGAATGGGCAAAGGATCAAGAAGCAGAAAATATTACACTAATTCCCGATGGAAATGGTGAATTTACTGAAGGCATGGGAATGCTGGTAGATAAATCAGACTTGGGATTTGGTAAGCGATCGTGGCGTTATTCTATGCTGGTAAGAGATGGTGTAATTAACCAGATGTTTATTGAACCAGACGAGCCAGGAGATCCCTTTAAGGTGTCTGATGCTGAAACAATGCTCAGATATCTAAACCCGCAAGCAGCTAAACCAGAACTAGTTTCTCTGTTTGCAAAGGTGGGTTGTCCGTTCTGCGCTCGTGCTAAGGCGATGCTCAAAGAACATGGGATGGATTACGAAGAAATTACCTTAGGTAAGGATATTACCACACGTTCTTTACGAGCGGTTACAGGTGCGATAACAGTTCCCCAGGTATTTATTGGTGGGAAATTAATTGGTGGTTCTGAGGCATTAGAAGCCTATTTCGCTGCGAAATAAGTTTAATTAAAGAACCCCACCCCGTCAAAGCTACGCTTTGTTTCCCCTCCCCTTCGCTGGTGTATGCACAACTCGAATTTACCCCCCTTAATCCCCCCTTATAAAGGGGGGAAACCGGAAATCCAGTTCCCTCCCCAATACATACGGGGAGGGTTAGGGTGGGGTAAAACTATTTTCAGGTAAATCGACCACGCGGTAGGGGCACAGCAATGCTATGCCCCTACGACAGATGTGGTTAAAATACGTGAAAACTGCTGTAAAATACAGTATAAAAATTTAACTTTTGAAAAAAATTTCATCCTAGTTTCGCGCCACTTGCGGGCTAGGTTTTAAACCAATATTCATTATCCAGTCGTACAAAATTCATACTGAATTCTGACTCCTGAGTTCTGAATTCTTCTTATAAAATTGCGTTTAGTCGGTGAATACCCTAAAAGAATTTGGTATGCTACTCATGCTCAGACGCTTAAGCAGCCGTAAAATCTCCTCAGTGGCTATGCTTGTGCTTGTTATATGCTTTACTCTAGTAAGCGTGCATTCATGTAGGCAAACAAATATGATATCAGCACCCTATCTGCTGACCGACCCATTTTTGCAACTGCCAACTGAAAATTCAGTGCGAGTAGTTTGGTTTACCGAGTTTCCTGGTACTCAACACACAGTGTCCTACGGTGAAAATCTCAAACAAACCGCTAAGGCAAATACTATCAAACTCAGTCGCACACGTGAAGACCAAAAGTCACGAGTTGCAAACCAAACCCAAGACGGCCAAGTTTATCAAAAACCTGTTGGGCGTGACATTTGGCGACATGAAGCTGAGGTAACTGGGTTAACTCCTGGTGTGCGGGTAAACTATCGCGTGGCGAGTGTGCGCGAAGATGGGGGGAGTGTTAGCAGTGATGTTTTTACTCTTGCTGCTACTCCAAAACCTGGTACACCATTAAAAATTCTACTTACTTCAGACCATCAATTAAAACCGATGACATCTGCAAATCTGCAAAAGGTAGTAGAAACGGTTGGACGAGTTGATGGGGTGTGGTTTGCTGGTGATTTGGTAAATATTAGCGATCGCGCCTCGGAATGGTTTGATGATAATACAGGTGGTGCCTTATTTCCCGGTTTACAAGGTCGTGCTAAATATGAAATGACCCACGACGGTGTTAAGACAACCTACACTGGTGGGAAAATAATTCAACATGCACCGATGTTTACTTGCATTGGTAATCATGAAGTCATGGGGCGATTTGCCAGAACTGGAGGTTTAAATGATGAATTTGATGATACCATTCCTCATGCAGTTGCCGAAAAATTGTACCCTGATAAATCTCTGATAGATCATTCTTTTAATACTGTTACCTACGAAGAAATTTTCACTCTCCCAACAAGTCAAGAGGGTGGAAAAAAATATTATGCAGTTAGCTTTGGTGATGTACGTCTCGTAGTATTATACATTACGAATATGTGGCGCACTCCCAACTTAGATGGAAAGCGTAAAGGTAGATATCAAGAAGCAGAAAAGGATTTCAATAATCCAGAAAATTGGGGTTATGGACAGGTGATTTATGAGCCAATTGCTAAAGGGAGCAAGCAGTATAATTGGCTAGAGACAGAACTCAACAGCCCTGAATTTAAACAAGCAAAATACAAAATTGTGATGTTTCATCATCCGCCTCACACTCTGGGTGATAATATAGTTCCTGCCTATACAGATCCAGTACAAACAATTCAGCGGGATGGTGACAATATTAAAGCAGTGCGTTACGAGTATCCCAAAGACGCAGATTATATCATCCGCGATGTTGTGCCAATGCTTGAAACAGCTAATGTACAATTAGTATTTTATGGACATTCTCATTTGTGGAATCGGTTTGTTAGTCCCAGTGGAATGCACTTTTTAGAAACATCTAATGTTGGTAATAGTTATGGTGCTGCTTGGGGTGAGAGAAAGCGAGAAGTACCAATTAACTATCAAGAAGATTATGTTCAGCTTGGCGATCCCAATGGTTTAGAACCGATTCTACCAACAATTGCGCCTTTGTTAGGTGAAGATGGTAAGGCGATGCCTTATGTTGCTAGTAATGAGATTACTGTTTTTAGTATTTTTGATACGGGGACGGGTGCAATTAGTAGTTATCGTTTTGATACTCGCAAGGCTGATTCAGAGGTAGTGAAGTTTGATGAGTTTAAGTTGAAATAGTAGCAGAATTCAGAATTCAGAATTCAGGAGTAAAACACACTTTATACCTGGGTAACAGACGAATCAGAGTTTTGGGAGATGTCTGAGAGAAAAGTTAGCACAGAGCGATCGCGCGATGTAAGTGTGTAATATCAGCTTACTGAATTTATTAAAATAAATACACGATCTACTGAAATGAGAAAGCAAACCCCAGTTTGAGAAAGCAATATCTGTTTTTGCTTATTAAATTACTAAAAGTTAAAGAAATACTTTAAGACAGATTTTGTTTATCTGTGGTTAAAAATCATCAATCAGAATTTTTGCATCTCTCTAAATTTTCAACTATCTCTGCTACTCCTGCTAATATCCCAGACAACAGCAGTGCTGCCATGAAACAAAAAATCAAAATTAACTGTCTGTTTGTGTAAGAGGTATAAACAGGGAATTCAGCAAAGTCGCTGTAACTTAGTATCATGCCTATTTATTTACTTATCTACAACTAACACTAAATTCACCAAGGATGTATTGTTTGAAATTCCTGGAATAGCCTTTTGACCTAAAATTTTAATCCAAAATCCAAAATCTAAAATCCAAAATTGATATAACTCCCACTAAATTAGGTTAAATATTATGAAAATTTCTACTACTGCAATTTTTACTTTAGCGACGTTAGCTGCTGGCAATGTTACTGGGCAAGCAACGGCGGCATCTGCTAAAACCGTTACTCCAACCGCAAAAGCTGGTAATTTGGTAGTGCCAGTAATTGAAGAAACTCCGGCACGGGTAGAAACAATTGCTTCTCCAGAAACTATAGTTGCACAACAATTTTCCCCAAATCCCCTGCCAGCGCTAACAACTGCAAACAAAAATTCCACAGTAATCTTAAAACCAGCAACCACACTAACACAAAACCAAAAAGACAACGCTAATTCCTCTGTAAAACCCCTTCTCATCCCCTCATCCCCCTCATCCCCCTCATCTCCCTCATCCCCCTCATCCCCCTCATCCCCTACTATTAAAAACGATTTAGTAGTCACGGCTACAGGTGTACAGATAGTGGGAGCTAATCAGGAATTGCAGGAAATCATTCGCAAAGTCATTAAAACTCAGGCGGGGGGAGAAACCAGTCAAAGCCAGCTACAAAGAGATGTCGCAGCAATTTTAGATACAGGCTTATTTAGCAATGCCAGTGTAAATAGCCAAAGTACATCTGCTGGATTGAATGTAGTTTATCAGGTGCAACCGGTGATCGTGCGATCGCTGCAATTATCTGGTGCCAAAGTACTGACTTACCAAGTAGCCCAACAAAGTTTGCAATCTCAAATTGGCACCGCTATCAGTCCGGCTAGACTCCAGCAAACAGTGGCACAAATTAACAAGTGGTACGCTGACAATGGTTATAACTTGGCACGGGTGCTATCAATTAAACCCAGCCCCCAAGGCATTCTGACTGTGAATGTTGCTGAAGGCTTGGTGGGTGATATCAAGTTTCGCTTTGTCGGTGAGGACGGCAAAACTGTTGATAGCAAAGGTAATCCCGTAGGAGGACGCACCAAACCAGATTTTCTCCAACAGCAACTCAAACTTAAACCTGGTCAAATCTTCCAAGAAAATCTAGTTAAACAAGACATACAACAGCTATATGGCACCGGCTTATTTCAGAGTGTCAATGTTGCTTTAGAAGGAGATGCGACAAAAGTCGATGTCGTCTATCAACTCAAAGAAACCGGGGCGCGTGGTGTTAACTTGGGTGGTAGTTACAACGCTGACCAAGGATTAATAGGGACAATCAGCTATCAAGACCGGAATGTGGGCGGTATTAACGATACTTTCGCGGCAAATGTTGGCGTCAGTAGCCGGGATTTACAGTTTAATACTAAATTTATCAGTCCTTATCGGATAACTAACCCCGATCGCTTGGGTTACACTGTGAATGTTTTCCGTAATCGAGAAGTTTCTGAAACCTTTGATGACAAAATTAGGTTAGCTAACGGCGATAAAGTCCAGGAAGGTCAAATTGGTGGTGGTATAAGTTTACAGCGACCAATTGACGACTGGAATACCTCTTTAGGAGTCAACTATACCCGAACTAGTATCCGCGATCGCCAAGGCAATATTACCCCAACGGATGCTCAAGGTAATCCCCTATCTGCCAGCGGTACAGGTGTAGATGACCTAACCACCGTATCCTTCACTGCCACCAAAGACCAACGAGATAACCCCCTTAATCCCACTAAAGGTTCCGTTTTGAGTCTGAGTACAGAACAATCTATACCCATTGGTCAAGGTAATATTTCTCTCAATCGCCTCAAAGCCAATTACAGCCAATATTTACCAGTTCAGTTATTTAACAGCAAACAGCCACAAGTATTTGCAGTCAATGTCCAAGCTGGTACCGTCATTGGGGATTTACCGCCCTACGAAAGTTTTAACTTGGGTGGTTCCAATTCAGTGCGCGGTTACGATTCTGGAGAAGTTGGGAGTGGTCGCAGTTATGTGTTAGCTTCGGCGGAATATCGCTTCCCCGTTATACCAATCGTCGGCGGTGTATTGTTTGCTGACTTCGGTTCCGACTTGGGTTCTGGTGATACTGTATTGGGAAATCCGGCGGGTGTACGAGACAAGCCAGGTTTTGGTTTTGGTTATGGGGCTGGAGTGCGAATCGATTCACCCTTGGGCTTAATTCGGGCTGATTATGGCTTTAATGACCAGGGAGAAAGCAAAATACATCTAGGCATAGGACAGCGGTTTTAAGAAGATGAGCGCTACTTATAGCGTTTCCCGACCGACTGAGGTACACCTGTAGGGGCACAGCAGTGCCGTGCCCCTACACCTGGCGATATAATGTTGTACCGCATCTGAATAGGAACCGCTATATCGAAAATCTGGGTTTAAAACCCCATCCTAAAGGAGCGGCTTTACTTTCTTGAAAGCTTACAAAAATTTTTTTGAAAAGCGATTTGTGCAAAGAATAGTATCTAAGTATCAGTTGAAATTTTTAATTTACGATCCGAAAAAGGAGGTTATTGTCGAATGGAAAAAATAGAGAAATGTGGAAAACAGCTTGAGTCTGTTTTCTACTTCAAGATTTCTTGACTATCGCGTTATCCTATGAAAAAGATAAAACTGTTGCGATCGCTGGGGAGGTTTTTCCCGCTGAGGGAATTCCAAAAACAAAATCATCCCGTAGATAGACAGGCAAAAACCGTGCCATCTCAAAAATATGGGAAAATTTGGGGAAATCTCTTAAAAATCAGGACTAGCTAGTTATCTGCTCACTCAAGACTCAGGACTCTCTATGTTAGCAGGCACAACTTTACAGGATGGAAAATATACCCTAATCCAAGAAATAGGGCGTGGTGGCTTTGGCATTACGTTCAAAGCTAAGCATCACTATTTGGGTCAGGAGGTGGTAATGAAAACCATCAATGAACGGCTGCGACAACATCCTGATTTTGCCAAATTCGAGCGCCAATTCCAAGATGAAGCCAGACGATTAGCTACTTGTATCCACCCAAATATAGTCCGAGTCAGTGACTTTTTTGTGGAAGCTGGGCTGCCTTACATGGTGATGGAATACATTCCTGGCGAAAATTTGGGCGACGCCTTTGTATTACCAGGAATACCTCTGCCAGAAGCCACAGCAATTCATTACATCCAGCAAATTGGCGCAGCGTTGCAGGTAGTACACAACAAAGGTTTGCTGCACCGGGATGTCAAACCAGATAATATCATCCTGCGCCAAGGAACACAGGAAGTAATACTAATTGATTTTGGCATTGCTAGGGAATTTAATGGCGGTGTGAGACAAACTCATACGGGTTTGGTTTCTGAGGGTTATTCTCCCATTGAGCAGTACCTAACCCAAGCAGCACGCACACCCGCCACCGATGTTTATGGTTTAGCAGCAACCTTGTATGCACTGTTAACAGCCCAAGTTCCCATGCCAGCATTATTGCGCGATCGCGAGCAAATGCCATCCCCCCGCGAACTGCAACCACATTTGAGTGCTGCTGTCAACCAAGCCATAATGCGCGGTATGGCGGTGGAATCTCGTTTTCGTCCGGCGACTGTTGCCGAGTGGCTGCAATTACTACCGGGAAGTGGAGTAAATGTTACAGGTCAAGCCTTACCTACTTACGCGGTGCAAACTGTTAATTTATCTGCCCAACAGGCAGAAACCCTCATTGGCAAAGCTGGCAAAAAGGCGATGCCTGAAGGCAAGGCTAACGCCAAGGAAACTTTACACCCCAAAAAACAGCAGCCATCTAAAATATTTCTTGGTATGGGTGTAGCTGTAGTTGCTGCTACAGCAGGTTTTGGCATCACTAGCATGTTGCCCAAATCTCAGCCGCAGCCAACAGTCAAGCCACTTTTTGAACAGCCTACTCAAGAACCAGCCGCGAAAATACCTAGCTTAGATAGTACATCTTCACCTGTAACTCCAGAAACTAACACCACCTCAAAAACCGAATCTGCACCCGTCTCTAATTTCAGGCAGCGTCGGCGTAATCGTCGTTCTTCCCAGGAAGAATCTTCCAGCAGCAGCCCTACAAAAGAATCACAAACCAGCAATTCTCAACAATTAGCACCTTCGCCCAGCGTTTCCCCCACACCCTCGCTAGTCGAAAAATTAAGGGCAATTCGGTCATCTCGTAATGCTTCTCCCGCAGCATTGCCAGATAATAACTCACCAGCTTCTAATCAAAATTCTGCTCCTCCCAAACCTGTAACTCCTAGAAATTCCGTGGTTATACCAGCAGCACCACCGCCATCAGAATCCAAACCCTCAGATCCTTCTGCTGTAGTAGTACCAACACTGGAAAAGCAAAATTTACCGACTGAGAGTCAAACACAAAGCGATCAGAAGGTAGAAAAACAGACACCAGATTAAAGAAGTCGCAAGTCGCAAGTTGCTAGGACGCTCTCTAGACGCTACGCGTAGCTTGCTTCTTTGGAGGAGTACGCAGACTCGCTAGCGCTACGAACGCGAGTGCGTCTCGTAGAGAAGAGAGCAAGTACAGTTTTGTAACGGGGATTTATACCCCGCCACAAAACTTGGGGCTTACTTGTTGCCAGGGACTTACAGCTATTTTCAGGTAAATATAGCGATTCTCGTTTGGATGCAATACGCCGTAGGGGCGCACAGCTGTGCGCCCCTAGTAACGGGCGTATTTTACCCAAGTCAGAAGCGCTATAGATCACGCGGTAAGGGCACAGCATTGCTGTGCCCCTACAAAAGATGTGGTTTAAATACATGAAAATTGCTGTAAACCCACCGAATTAGTTAAATAGGACTACGGGTTTCAACGTAGACGACGTTTAACAAGCATTTGAAGCAAAAGGAAGACTAGAGTTTAACTTTTAGAGGGAAAAGTATATTTACTGAAAATTAAGCAATTATACGGATACAACAAGCAAGTAACTACATTTAAACTGGTGGCTTGGAAGCTAAAACGCTAACAAGACTCTTGAAATAGTACTGTAAAAACTCAAATCTTAATAAGAATATCAAAGTAAAAATTTGATATTGTACAACTACATTGTCTGTGTGGCAGTTAAGAAAACTCTCGTTTTTTTGACTTTTCTAGTTGCAAATAATCCTGAGTGAAAAATTTCTTGATTACAGGTTTTGGCGATCAGCATTGCAGGTCGCTACAGTTAGATTTACCTAATTCCTGTTCTTACATTTGGGGAGAGACTCAATCATGTCAAAGAATAAAATTGTTGTCTTAAGTGACATCCATATTGGGACAAATAGTCCTACAAACTGGTATCAACAAAACTTCCATGAACCTTATTTATCAGCCATTCTAGACTATGTAATCAAGAATGCTGCTGACATTCAAGAGCTAATCTTACTCGGCGACATATTCGATTTCTGGACTTACCCCCCCGATCGCCAACCCCCTAGCTACATTGATACCCTAAACGCTAATCCCAATATTTTGGGAATCAATGGAAAGTTAAGTCAAGCTTTGACGGCTTTAGAAGGAAGAGTGATTTATCTCAATGGCAATCATGATATCAATGTCACTCAAAGCGATTTGCAGCAAATTCAAAATTCAGCGGGTTATCAAATCAAGTATTATGCCGATCCGATTTATTATTTCCAAACTGCCGCAGGCAAAAAAATTGCTTTTACTCATGGGCATACCTTTACCCTGTTTAATGCTCCTGATACCCAAACTCCGCTCAGTCCGTTACCCGTGGGCTTTTTTGTCACTCGCTCAGTAGGTTATCAGTTAAACAAAACACTAAAACCCGGACAAACTGTTGCTGATTTACCTGGTCAAGGCTCTCCTAATGGTATAAATTTAGATGCGTTAGCCTCCTTAATTTGGAACGCTATTTCTTCTATTTCTTCTGGTTCATTCAACTTAGTGGATACGGTTCTTAACTACATAATGAAAGTGACCGGAATGCCAGAAAATGAGCCAATTATTTTACCTGATGGTCAAACAACGACTATCGCACAAGCCAAAACTACGTACAGTAATTTGCAAAATCAGTGGATCTCTGATTGGGGAGGGGGGGATGATGGTATCTTAGCCCTTGTAAAATCAGCGATCGCCGATTTAAATGGAACTTATATTGCGTGGTTTGCCCAACAATCTGCCCTAACATCTGGCTCAGATTTGATTGTTTTAGGACATACCCATACCCCCAAGCAGGGTCTCACCAATGGATTAGTGCAATATACTAATGATGGTTTTGAATGTCCTTCATCCCCTGATATTCCCTCACAAACTTTTACTTTCTCAGTGGTAGATACAGACAACTGCCAAGCTAGTCTTTATCAAGTAGTTAAGCAGAATAATGACTATCAAATAAGCTCCTTTTCTGCTCCTCCAGACTCAGTTATTAATTCACCGTCATCAGATTTTTCCTCTTATATTATTATTGACAACACCAATGGAAAATCAACATTGAATTTAACTAATTCCACGAAAATTAGCGGTCATTATGTTGTCGCTCCTCCTAAGCAAATTTCGCCAGGGCAACAAGGAAAGTTCTGGCTACAGGATTATCCTGGTTTAGTCGGTTCACAAGGTACCGCAACCTATTCATTAGGAAACCAATCTTTAGAATTGACCTATGCTTGTCCTACTACCTGGTTCAACAGTTGCTCTGGTGCTAACTTCTACACGAGTAATGATGGAGTGAATTGGGGAGAACTTAATCAAATCCAAAAGAGCGGTCATCCCTTTTTCGTGAAGTTTGTTTTGTAATACGATTAAAATTGGTGCAATAGTCAATAGAATTAGCTCTAGCAGTTTTGCTAGGGCTATTTTAAGATTAAGAGACCATTTATTTTCAAGCTAAGTCGAATAAAACTTCAAGCTGACATCATATTATTTTGAAATACAACAAGATGCGATCGCATCTGTACCAGACTGAACTAAGTTAACTTGTTTGAGTAGATCCATCCAAGCTGATGCAATTTTTGGATCTTTGTGTTTAGTATCTTTTAAACTTTCTCCCAAAGTTGTTAAAGCATCATACCAAATACCATGCTCAGCAAAAAAACTAGCTCTTGCCAATGGTGTTTTAGCTGCTTCAAGTTGTTGTCGCCATGATGGGTTGAGAGCCATTTGTGTCATTGAACCTTGCACATAAACAGCAGCAGATGGCTTATCAGGATCGCAATAAATAGAAAAAGTCCAAGTATAAGATTTACCAGCTACTAAAGGTGTTGTAGGTTTTACAGGTAGGCTAAAAATTCCTGATTGTGTTTCTGGTGGATTAAATTTTGTATGATAAACGTAATTATCTGCTTCGTCTTGAATTACAAATTCAACAGGGACTTTGGGGCTTAACTTATCAGGTACAAAAAACCAAAATGTTGGGGTTTGAGATACTGATTGTCCCCATACTAAATCTTTAGTTGCTGTCTTCGTTATGGGTACTAAAGCTGTCAGAGTTTCATACTGCTTACAGGAACCACGACTACCTCCACCTCTACGTCTTCCTCTGGGTTCTCCTGGCTTTTCCTGTAATGTTGGTGCAACATAGGTGATTTTGTTTGTAGGTGTTAGGGTTTGAGCCTGTACATCCCAATTTCCAGGTGGATTAAAAATACCCAAGGTAAGTGTAGATATCAAGGTGGTAGTGTGAAACCAAAGTACCTTTTTCATAGGAGAAATTAATTAGCGATCGCCACAGTAATTTATTAAGAATAATTCAGAATTCAGAATTCAGAATTTTTACACCTAATTTATTACTACACTTCCCTTCCCTACAATTTCTGTAATTTTTTGGCGATCGAGAAAAATATAGTACTACTAAGTAACAAAGAAATCATCGGTGGTACTAAAGGTATCCAGCCACCTTGAGTCAACACGAGGGAGCAAAGTCCAAACAGAATAACTAATGCTGCGGTTACGGCAATACTGACGTAAGCTATTTTGCGAAGATACCAAGCCAGTAAACCACCTGTCAAAGACCAACCCCAAACCCAGCAAATATCAGTCCATTGACTCCAAAGCCATAACAAGGGTCTTTGGTCTAAAGCAGCACTGAGTATTTGACTCACCATCTGTGCCTGAATAATTACGCCTGGGATGATTTCTGAAGGGTTTTTACCATCTGGTGTATACCAGTAATCGCTACTACTATTACTGGTGACACCAATGAGAATAATCCGGTTTTTCAGGGCATTGGGGTTAATTTGTCCGTTCAAGACTTGGGTGAGGGTGATTTGGGGTGCGATCGCTTGCACTGAGGGCGAAAAACGATAATTTAGTAAAATCTGACTACCTTCGGTATCTATGAACTGATAACCGCCAGTCTGATTTTGTAAGCGTGGGAAAGTTTTATTTCCCAGTTGTAAATCCCAATTTGGGGTAAATTTGGCTGTAATTCCCTGTTTTTTCAGATAAAGAAATGCTAGCTGCACACTAAAGGCAGAAGCCGGAGTGCAACTTGACGAAATCGGGTTGGGAGTCATTGCCAACAAATGACGGCGAACTACACCATCGTTGTCTTCAAGAAAATCGCTAAAACCCAGCCGTGTTTCTGGTATTTCTGGCGGGGGTGAAATGCCTGTGGGATCGTATTTTGGATCGGCGCGTTTGCAAATTGCAATCAGGCGATCGCTTTTTTGCATCCGCTTGGCTAGTTCTGGTTGGTTGGTACTTACGGGAAAATCTCGGTATATATCTAGACCAATAGCTGCTGGCTGGTATTGTTCCAGTTTGGTTAGTAGCAGATTGAGATACTTGTCGGATAGAGAACCTTGGCGCGGTTCCTTTCCTTGGGCTTGAATATCTTGGTCGGTAACAGTTATTACTAAAATCCGCGAGTCTGGCTGTTCTTTGGGTCGCAGTCGCATTAATTGGTCAAATGCTTCTAGTTCTAGCGGTTGCAG
This sequence comes from Nostoc sp. FACHB-973, assembly GCF_014698115.1. Taxonomy (GTDB): domain Bacteria; phylum Cyanobacteriota; class Cyanobacteriia; order Cyanobacteriales; family Nostocaceae; genus Nostoc; species Nostoc muscorum. The sequence goes on along the minus strand of NZ_JACJSJ010000048.1, from coordinate 42,972 downwards.
TCCACCGAATAACCGTATTAATACGATAAGTAAAGTCACACTGAAGCTATTTAAAAAAACCAGTGGTAACTGTCTGAAATTCGGACGCGGCAGATATAAACCCAACCGACCACCGCAGAGATCCTGCCAGGTGGGGGAAATTTCCGCTGGGTTTTGACAAATTACAGGTAACCAAGTGGCGCAGGGAAAATCATGTTCTAGAGATTGTAATCTTTCTCTGGCCTCCCTGACGGCTGCATATAAAGTTTTGCCCCGCGAAAAAAGTGTCAATAAGTGCTTCAAAAATTCTTGCGCTACCCGATCTGGTACGGGTTCGCGCATGACAACTACTTGGGGTAAATGTAAATCGGCCAAATCTTGTGCTAGTCCCAAACCATCACAAGAGTTAAAAATTGCTAGCTGTAACCCTTGAGCGATCGCCTTTTGTAAACCATACTTTAATTGTTCAATGGTTAAACTTTCGCCAGAATTCAGCAGCATTCGCCCTTTTCCTTGGCTGGAACTATGCCCCGCAAAAAAAAGAATGTCCCAACCTGACTCCCATAATTGTTCTGTGATTTGGGAACGGTTGGGTTCAACTAAAAATTTGAGTTCAGCATTAGGTAATTGCCGAAGTAAATTTTGGTCTTTTTCGATATCAATGCCGTGGCGATCGCCTAAAATTGCTAAGATTCTGACTTTACCTTTAGCCTTTTTAGGATTTGTTTTCACAGAACGGGCATATTCTGGCGGACTCAGGGCGATTTCCGCTTGTGGATAATCACTGAAAAACTGCCACAGACACCAAGGAAGCTTTAAAACCTGTGGCGATTGGGCAGTAATTATGCAACGAATTTCTTCTGTGGGTAACAGTTGAGTACGTAGTTTCCGGTCAATATTGAGAAACAGTGAACTATTTAGCCATGTATTTAAACTTTGTTGTAATTCTTGGCAGAGGTTGTCAAACTCCCCTTGGGAAATATGGGTAACGTCTTCCTCTTCAATTTCAAAATCTGCAATGTTGCGACTGCGCCAACCCAAACTAGCATACAAAGCTGTATACATTTGTTGCCAACGTTGATAAAGATGCTCCAATTGTGGTGCAGCTGGTAATCCACCTGTAAATTGCATGGGAGTGGGAGTATCCGTTTGCCAAAGTTGAGCAGCGATCGTGGGGAAGCCTTGGTGTAAGTTTCCTTTTCCTAAGTTGAGGACGATCAGTTTACTCATGGGTGGGAGTGGGGGGATGAGGGAGATGAGGGAAATGAGGGAGATGAGGGAGATGAGGGAGATGAGGGGAAGTTGCAGTAAGTCTTTCTCCTTTGCTCCCCATCATCTTTTCCATGCCCCATGCCCAATTGTCACCTAACTTTCAAACTCTTCCATAAAGTTGAAATCATCTAAAACAACCTGAAGAGTAAATCGCGTGTTTTGGGGACATTTAAATCGCTTGAGTTGGATTGAATTATCTGTTTCCCTTGCTTGCACTGATTGGACAATTTCTCCGGAAGCAGAAATCAATGTCAAACTAATATTTATAGGTAGATAGAAATTGCGCTCTTTATGATACAACTGGGCACGAATTCCTACTCTATTATCTATTTCTGCTGTCAATGTTAACATTAACACTACAGCTTGATTGCTGTTTGGTAACTCAATCTCCCTAACTCGTTGGATTGATTGCTCAGCCACATCAGTAACCTGGCGAAAGCTAAAGGCAAAATCTGGCTGTGTACCCAGGAAAGTTTCTATTGTTTGCCAGCTATCTGCAACTATATTTTGGAACCACTGACGCAAGTTAACAAGTGCTGGGTTCTGTGTATATCTTTGTGGCCAGTCTTCGCTGTTTAACAAGGCTCCCCAAATTTCAAAGGGCAATTCCAACCGAGGATTAGTAATTGTTGGACTTGCTAATCTTTGCCACAGATTTTCTACTTGAGCAGCTGATAAAATAGGCAAAGCAGCGATCGCTGTTTGTGTTTGTTCTTCAGGATATAGTTGACGTACTACCCAAAGTACATTCAAATCCTCAATCATTTGATTGGCATCTAAAGAATAAGTCCGTTCTTGGGAATCGTAGCTACCTTGATTTTTTAATTGTTCATGGGTGGTATAACCCCAAATTCTCATCCATTGACCATCGGGATTGACTTGTACTGCTAAATAATAATCCCCTGCCCATTGAGGAATATCTATCCATTCTTGTGGTACAGAAAATTCTCTAGTTTCTAGGCTTTTATCTGGAATTAAAATCAAGCGTTTTGTATCGATATTTATAGCAGTGCCGTTGACCAGTTCCCAAGTTATTGGCAATGTATCAATAGTAGCTTCTGGTACGTATTCTGCTTGCAACCAAGGCAGAAAGGTGCTGATGCATACTTGATTCAGAAAGGTATTCCAACGGCCACGGGGACTAACACTAGACTGGCTTTGCAGCCAAGATTGATTTTGAACTTCCGGAGACACCTCTAACCACAGTTGAGTCGGAGGAACACAAAATGATGACATAGCTACTGCTCCTTTGAGGAGTGAGGTTCTAAATTACGGAAATAATTTTGTAACCATTCCTCTAATACTGCGCTGATATGTTTAACCACGTTGGAAGTTGGAGAAATATGCATTGTTTCTTGACTCCATTTGGCGATCGCCAGTAATAAAGACTCTCTCGTTTTTGCCAATTGCCGCGATACTTGATATTGCTGGATTTGCTGTTGTTTAGCAATTTGTTGTTGAGTCAGTCCTTGTTGATAGTACAATTCCAGTAATTGTTGTGATTGGGGAGACAGTTTTGCCAGGGTAGTAATTAATAGATTGTGGATTTCTTGTTGTTGATTTTTTTGAATATCTGCTTCTTCTGTGGCAATTAAATCTGCTAATAAAGATTCATTTTGAGTAGTATCTAGTAAATCATCTTGTAATTCACTATCTGCTTGACCTGTTTTTGGGGCATTGAGTGAAGAAACCACAGGATATAAATAAGAACGTGCGTGTTTTGCAGATAACAGCAACCATTTTTCTAGAGTTTGGGCGTTGGATTCTGTCCCTGGTGGATTAAGTTGTGTTAAGCGATCGCGGTTATAAAGTTGAGCAATTGCTTCCCATGTATCTTGTTCGGGTCTTTGCAACTTCCGCACTTGTGGTGATTTACCCAGAATGTAACCATCGGCAAAACATTTCCAAGCTAACAAGTAACGGGCAATTGTTTCATCTGTTAGCCCAGCATTTTGTAATGATTCCTGTAGTCGCTTGCGGCTCAATTTTAGTAGCAATGCCCAATCGTTACAAAAATCTATTTCTTGTTTTTGCCGCAAAGCATCCCGAATCACATTGCCAAAAGCCACATTGCTGTAGCTTTTGAGACTGGCTTTTTGGTCAGGATCGCAAGCTTTGAGGATTTTTGGTACTTCTGCGATCGCTATTTGAAAACAGTCAGACAAGGTACACTGCACACTAGCAATTTGAGGAATCGTCCTTTGTGCTGACCAATAACAGGTTTCTTGCAGATAAGCCGAAAGATGCGCCTCAGCTAGAGAGTTAGGCTGATTTTGCCAGTTTTTATGCCAGTAAATTGCCCAAAAACTTTCTGAGTGTTTCGTTTCAGATATTTGTACCAAGCAATTTTGGATACTGCGCCGTAGTTTGGCATCATATACCCAACAGTTGAAGCGATCGGCTTCAAATTGGATGAAAGTCGAAAATATTTCCGAAATGTTCTGGCGAGGACGCATGAATTCAAAAGGATAAACCTTCAAAAATCAGTATATAGTTTAATACAATGATTTCAAAGTCTCTTGTAATATAGGTTTGAGCCTATTTTTTTGGTGTTGTTTACCTAAGTTTGATTAATCTGTATCCAGCTTTACTTTAGTCATATATTTTCCTGTTTGTCCTAAACACTTTGGCGCTTGCTATAAAAATAAAATAATCCTGGGACATACCACAGGTTTATTTATGAAATTCAAGTGGCCCTCTAAAATTTTGATGAGTGCGATCGCGCTTTCTGGTGTTATGGTGTCTCCCGTAAAGGCACAGTATCCACCAATACAAGCGCCTCCAGTATACCCACCAATACAATCATCTCCAGTATACCCACCAATACAATCATCTCCAGTATACCCACCAATACAATCATCTCCAGTATATCCACCAATACAATCATCTCCAGTATATCCACCAATACAACCACCTCCAGTGTCTCCAGGGATATACCCACCAGTATTTTCTTCCACCTCCTTTGTCTGCGGTCAAATAGGAGGCTCACCAGCGACACTTGTTCAACTGAACGGTCAGACACTACCATTGCCTCTAATAGTTTGGGAAACGGCAAGTTATGATATGTCACCCGAACAACGTTGTCAGATGGTTTCCTGGCGAATGACAACAGCAGTAGCACAAAATGGTGGCAAATTGAGTAACTTGCTGCTGGCGACTGGTAAGATCAATGGTTACAACGTAATTTGTTTTGTGAACGCTGCCGAAAGTTGCAACTTCAACAACGTGATCATGACCTTGCTCAGACGGGAAAATGCTCGCAATCCTGGTAACGTCTTAACCCGAATTATCCGGTTTGGTAGATACGGTACAGGTTTAAATGTAATTGAAAGCGGTGGCTTTACAGGTGGTGTAGTTGGTGAGGCAGAAATTATTCCCACTGCTGTCAGCATCGAGGAAGCTATTAATCAACTAGTCAATGAATCCGGCGGAATGCCTACTGCCCCTGCTCCTGGAGGTTATACTGCCCCTGCTCCTGGAGGCTATACTGCTCCTGCTCCTGGAGGTTATACTGCTCCTGCTCCTGGAGGTTATACTGCTCCCAATCCTAGTGTAAATCCGGGTGGTGGTCCTATCTAGGTTCAGCAAGTCTGGGTAGAGACTACGCGTAAGTTCTACAAATTTGCTTTACGATCGCTATTTTTAAGTCCAGTCTGTTTGTAAGCTGTTCAGTTAGGTGCGTCTTGTTCGTATCGCCTTCTTTAGCAGCTAACCCAGACTTCGCGGATAATCAGCCTCTGCATCAGAATTATCCGGCGATGCCTGTGGTGCGGTCTACGCTCAATATCTAGAAACGAGAATTACTATTGCTAAATCGGTGTCAGCGATCGCTCCAGATTGAACCCGGAATGAGCGGTAGTCCTGTTTTAGATCAATATGGCCGCTTAATTGCAATTAATGGCGGTTTAAAATACCCTATCCGGGGTATCATCGCCTTTATTTTTGCCGATGGCACAATGCCAAATCAAGCTTTATTTAAACAAATCGAAGCTTTGAGTTTGGCTATTCCAATTGGTAAATTTCAACAATTATTTGGATATTCTGCTAATTCAATTCTAGGTAATTATTAATGTAAAGGTGTTGGGGAAGAAAAACAGTTTATTCCATTTATAGCAACACCCAAGGTGGTCAGGACGTTAACAGATGATAAAACTTAGACACAAAAAGATTTGTCACCCAGTCCCCAGTCCCCAGTCCCTTGCTATATAGCGTGTGGCAATGCCGCAAGTGCTGACTTAAGTTATTTTTACTGAGGCTTTTTTATCAATGAACCTACAATTTATTAGCTCTAAGTTTGCTGATACTCTAATTAGTGGATCTGCTTTTTTTGCAGCAATAGTATTCGTTCAATCTGCCGCTTTTGCTGCTAAATCTTCTCAGGAAATTGCCCAGTATGCTAACACTATTACCGTGCAAGTAAACAGACCTGCTGGAGTTGGTGCTGGTTTAGCAAGTGATGGCTCTGGATTTATTATCAAGCGCGAGGGAAACACTTACATTGTCCTAACTTGCAATCATGTTATTAATCCATCGGATGGTCCTAAACCAGTAAGAATTCGCACCAACGATGGACTTTCTCATATCATTAATCCCACAAGCGTGAAAAGTTTAGGAACTAACACTAAAGGAAGTAACGATTTAGCCTTATTTACTTTTAATAGCGACAAAGACTATGCAGTTGCAGAATTAAGAAGTCCTAATCAAGCAAAATTGGGCAGTAAGGCGTTTATTTTTGGTTATCCAGTTAACAATGATTTAAACAGAATTGCTGAAAATCGTGTTTATGATTTCCAATCAGGAACGATTTGGGAATCCAAAGATGCAAATTTGAGCGACGGTGGCTATTCGTTGCAATACGCGGCTCAAACAGCAGGTGGTATGAGTGGGGGTCCAGTGTTAGATGTGGATGCTAAAGTAATTGGAGTTCATGGTAAGGCTGACACACAAACAGATGTGAAGCAACTCCAATCGGGGGATCAATTAACAACAGATATTAAATTAGGAATTAGTGCAGCAGTTCCCATTGAAAGTGCAATCATTCTATCTCAGCAGATTGGAATTTATGGTTTGAAGATAGACAGTTCTGCTAGTACAGATAACCCCAAAGAACGGATAACAAATCCTCAAGAACCCAATGATTTCTTAGCGCGGGGACTGTCTCAAACAAGTAATAATCGTACCGCAGCAATTAATGATTTTAGCCAAGCGATCGCTCTCGATCCTAAAAATAGTATGGCTTATTACAATCGTGGTAATGCTCGCTACGATATGGGCGATAAACAAGGGGCGCTTGCTGACTATAGTGAGGCCATTCGCTTTAACCCCTATCATGCCAATGCTTACTATAACAGAGGGGTAGTGCGATATTATCTCGGCGATAAGCAAGGTGCAATTGCAGACTTTACCGTTGCCCTGCGTTTCTCTCCCGACGATATTTTGGCTTACTATAGCCGGGGATCTGTATTCCGCACTATGAGAGATGGGCGCGGTACATTTGCCGATTTTGACCAGGTTGTTCGCCTTGCACCTCATCTGCCTGAGTCTTATTATAACCGCGCCCTGGCTCGTGCCTTTTTTAACGATCGCCAAGGAATTGTTGCTGATTTCACTCAAGCGATCGCTCTCAACCCCCGATTTAGCAACGCCTACATCAATCGTTCCGTGACAATGCGCCGTTTGGGACAGTTACCCGCAGCGATTCAGGATTTAAACACGGTGCTGAGTTACGAGCCAAATAATGCCATAGCCATTTACCAACGTGGTTTGTTCCGACGCGATGCTGGCGATCGTCAAGGTGCATTTGCCGATTTACAAAGAGCAGCTGATTTATTCCAGCAAGCTAGGGATACCGCTAATTACCAAAAAGCAATGTACGCAATTCAACGCTTGCAGTCATCACCTCCTACTTTCCCTCCTAGTCAACCAAACTACAGACAACCAGGTGGTGAAATTACTCCAGGTAGCATAAATCAACCTATTTAGACCTTCCGCATATTTTGACTGATGGGGTCAAAACCTTTAGAAAAACGGGTGCTTTCGTCATAGTAAGCACCAGTCAGATTTGCTCCATACAACTTGGCATATTTGAGTTTGGCTCCCCGGAGATTCGCTTCATTGAGTTTGACACCGCTCAAATTTGCTCTAGTCAAATTCGCTCTGGCTAAGTTAGTTCTACTCAAATCAGCTCCCCAGAGTTTGGCTTTAGCTAAATTAGCTCCAGTCAAGTCAGATCCCCATAAATTAATTCCAGGTAAGTAGGCTCCAATCAACTTGTCCCTACTCAAGTTGACAGCTGGAAAATATCTCTCCCCTGCGGTATAACGCCTTTTCAATTCTTCAGCATCCATGCATCACATTCACCTTTCTCAGCAGTACAGAAGTTATTTGTTCCCATTCTTGGCTTAGCCCTCCTGAAAACTCTTGCTGGCCAGAGCGTCGATACCAGTAACGCGCATTATTCAAATCGCCTTCTTTGCGGTGCAGGTAAGCATGAACCCAAGCACTATCAGCATCGCCAGCATCTTGAACTATTTCATGAGCTTTGCTCCAATCACCTTTTTGGTCATACCACATTGCTTGCAGCGCTTTTGGCAATGTCTGAGGACATGGGCGCTGTTTTTCCATCAATCGCAAGAATTCCTCTGTATTCACGATCGCCACCCAAGAAAAATCAAACTTCTATCTTTAAGATACTCCTTCAGGGAGGCAGGGGGAGCAGAGGAGGCAGGGGGAGCAGGGGAAGAATAATAACTCTTAATGGGCTAGACGCCACGCTATCCATGTACAGCACTTCTAATGCCCAATGCCCAATTCCCAATGCCCCATCCCCTTTCAAATCCGCTTGACTGGAATCACTTCAAACTCGAAAGTATTAATTAAACGGTCATCAATATAGACCTGTATTTTATATTTACCAAGTGGATCGCCAGGAGCGATCGTCCAAAAATTCTCAATCACGCCGTCGGGAGCAGATTCTATGCGCCGCGTTATGGATGTAGTACCATCTGCTGAGATTGCGAAGTTTTCACCATTATCTGTACCCCAAGTTTCTGGAGGTTTTGGTAAACGCAAGACTTCGCGCCATTTGACTTCACTTTGGTAATCTTTGAGTTTAATTCGCCATCCGTAGGCATTTCCTTCCTGGAGTGGCACACTTCTTGTCTCAAAAATGGTAACGTTACCTTTGCTGTCAACTCTCTTCAACCCAAACTCAGCGTTACTAACAGTAATCTTTTTGAGGCTTGTTGGTGTAGGAAATGATGTGGCATTTTGTACAACAACAGAATTAGCGTTGATTGGCTCAGAAGCTATGACCCCAAATATAAGCCAAGAAGAAGCTAGCACAGCAGTAGTAGCCCAAATTCTCATTTTTTTTGGTTTTCCTGTCAGACGTTTGGTACTTATTCAAGTAATCTGACATATTTTCCGGGTCAAAGATACTGATGATTGGACAAAGACGAAATTGTTTTTACTAGTTGGTTTTCTTGAATACTAGTGTTGGCGATCGCAGTTCAAAACTTAGATCCCCGACTTCTTTTAGAAGTCGGGGATCTAAATATCGGTAATTTGAACGAAATCACACATGATTGCCATAGAGCAAACTTCTATTGAGAGAAAATGAATTTTGACTGGAAATTAATAATGTTTACTTACCTCACAACTTTTTTGACTGATGTGATAATTTCTTCGCCATTTTTCCAGATGTTCTATAGATATTGATTTAGATATGACGTTCACACCATTTCCTCGCCAAGCAACTTCTGGATCTGTTGTGAAAACTCCACATTCTAATTGCTCTAGCCTAATATTCCAATATTCACTAAATCGACCTTTTAAGGTAATAACTTGCTCAAATACCTTATTTCTGTGTTTATTTCTTCTTTTTCTTTCTGTTGCTCCTGTTGCTTCTGTATCAATAAACTTAGTTTCAACTAAAAACAGAGTACCTTTAAAAGTCAGGTAAACAAAATCGCACTTACCTAAATCTGTATAATCTGATATTGGCGATTTTTCAAATAACAACAATTCAGCGCACGAGGGAAACAAGTCTCTAATATTCAAAAATAAATAAGCTTGTAACAGAAGCTCCTTATCATAAGGAAACAACAGCACTCCTTCAAAAAATTTTTGAATGTCCTCCTGAGTTTGCGGTTGAATTCTTTTACAGTATGAAACAAATTTATGTAGCTCGTTGACCATCATCAAGTTATAACTCCTTCCCCCGGTCACAGTCTTAAGGCCTATGGCATAAAAAGATACCATTTCATTAAGAGAAATTTCATCCGCATAAGTAACTAAAAAAACTATTAAAATCCTAAATACTTAAGGCAATCTACTGTTGACAGTTGAGTAAAACTTCTAACAGAATTTGCTTTTAGTACTAGTGGACTTTTCACTTTTAAAATCAGCTACCAGTCAGCGATTTCATATGAGCAGTAAAACTGGCGTTTTGCAAAGCTTGAACAGTTATTCTAGAATCTTGTACGCAAAATTGCCAACCCAAACGAACAAGTTTACGCGAATTTTCAGTTTGTATAATTCCAATTACTGGCATTTTTGCCTTTTCTTTGTCTGGTGAGTGTTCTTGCAAAATTGTTTTTAAGCGATGTAATTCTTCAATATTAACTGCTTGCTGGGGATTTAACTCCACCATTACCATTTGTACTGTTTCCACAGGTTCTGCATCTTCAAGGATAAATTGAGTTTGGTCATCACGTCGATCTACTTTTCCCCAAATAATCAATCTGGTATCAACTTGGAGTACGGAACTAATGCGTTCATAGGTTTTGGGAAAGACTACAGCTTCTAATTGTGTAGTTAAGTCTTCTATTTGCAGAATTGCCATCTGGTCACCTTTTTTAGTAACAACTTTTTTGACATTATTCAACATGACAACTGCACAAAGTCTTGTATCTTCTTTTTGTTCTCCAAGCTGTGAAAGATTAATCGGAGTCAATAGTGGTGCTATTTGCCGTAAAGATTTTAGTGGATGATCTGATACATAAAAACCTAATAATTCTTTCTCCTTCTGCAACTTTTCCTGTGGAGTAAAGTCTCCCACAGGTTTAGCTTTAGGAGCAGTTTCAAAGGCATTACTTGCTCTTTTATTTTGAGCCTGAGAAAATCCATCGCCTAATAAATCAAAGAGATTTCCTTGACCGCTGGCTCTGTCTTTAGCGCGAGATTGTGCCCAATCATATACTAATTCTAAGTCATTGATTAACTGTTGACGGTTGTGTTCAATTTTATCAAAAGCTCCACAGTAAATGAGCGACTCCAGAGTTCGGCGGTTAACTGCACGTAAATCCACGCGATCGCAAAAATCAGCTAGAGATTTAAACTCTCCTGTCTCATTTCTGGCTGACAAAATAGAGGCGATCGCATTTTGTCCCACGTTACGCACCGCCGAAAATCCAAACAAAATCTTTCCTGCCGCCGGCGTAAAATCAACACCAGAACGATTAATATCTGGCGGATCTATGGGAATACCCATATTCGTACAGTTAGTAATATATTTCTGTACCTTATCTGTATCACCACTGTTAGCCGTCAACAGTGCCGCCATATATTCCAATGGATAATTGGCTTTTAAATATGCTGTTTGATAAGTTACATAACCGTATGCAGTTGAATGGGATTTATTGAAACAATTGGAAGCTATTAAACCATTTTTGATCGCAAAATTATGGTCACGCTCAACCCCAATATCATAGACATTTTGTCTGCCTAAATATTTGCGTGTCACTATTTTTACCATCCTACCCCCTCTGAAAACAAATTTTGCAAACAAAATTCATTAATTGATAAAATGATGAAAATTGTAGATAGAGTATTACTGATAATACAATTCCTCAATACTAGAAAACATTGCTATACTCTGACACAAAGTTAACCACAATATATCAAAAGTTTAATAAACGAATAAATACACAGTTAATAGGCAGATAATCGGCGTTTTAAAAGCTTATTAAACACATATAAATACATATTAATCCGTTTAGTCAGATAAGTGGGGAGTAGGGAGTGGGGAGTAGGGGAGATGAGGGGGATGAGGGAGCAGAGGAGAAATTGTAGTAAGTGTTTCCCTTCTCCTCCATGTATAATCCCCAATTCCCAATCCCCAGTACCGGAGCGAAGCGACCTTTGGCGATTGTGGCTACTCAAGGGGCGCTACAGCCACATTTGCCACCACCAGCAGCTTTTCAAGAATTTTGCTTGACGCTGAAGCGGGGAATGGAATTAGACCTGAATGCTTTTAGTGAGAAGATAACTATTTTGGGGTACGAACGAGTGCCTCTGGTGGAAACTGAAGGGCAATGGAGTCGCCGTGGCGATATTGTTGATGTGTACCCGGTTTCATCGGAGTTTCCAGTCAGGCTGGAATGGTTTGGCGACGAAATTGAACAAATACGCGAATTTGACCCAGCAACTCAACGTTCTGCCCTAGATAAAGTTGACCAGTTAATTCTCACCCCCACTAGTTTTGCTCCCATCATCACGGCACCACTCAAGGATAGTGCCGAGTTTCGAGTGCTGAGTGCCCAGTTAAATTCTGACTCAGCACTAGGTAATCAGCACTCATCACTCATTGAAGGTAGTCGTCGTTTTTTGGGTTTGGCGTTCGAGCAACCAGCATCCCTGATAGACTATTTACCAGAAAATACCTTGATTGCCATTGATGAGCCAGAACAATGTCATGCTCATAGCGATCGCTGGGTAGAAAATGCCGAAGAACAATGGGGAATGGGGAATAGGGAATGGGGAGTAGGGAATGATGAAGAATCTACTCCCCCAACATTACCGAAAATTCATCGGTCGTTTGATGAGTGTTTAGCTGATGTTGCAAAATTTCAAACTTTATATTTATCGGAACTGGCGGAGGAAAATGATGGAATTAATCTTGCCAGCAGATCTGTTCCGGTTACGCCACACCAGTTTGCTAAACTAGCCGAAACTATCCGCCATGAACGCGATCGCAATTTCTCAATCTGGCTGATTTCTGCTCAACCTTCGCGTTCTGTGTCGCTGTTGCAAGAACATGATTGTCCAGCTCAATTTATCCCCAATCCCCGCGATTACCAAGCGATCGATAAGCTACAAATCAACCATACTCCCATCGCCCTCAAATATTCTGGGCTGGCGGAACTAGAAGGCTTTATTCTGCCTACGTACCGATTGGTAATCGTTACAGATCGAGAATTTTATGGTCAGCATTCCTTAGCAACTCCCGGTTTTATCCGCAAGCGCCACAAAGCTACTTCTAAGCAAGTTGACCCCAATAAGCTGCGTCCAGGGGATTATGTGGTTCACAGAAATCATGGTGTTGGCAAATTTGTCAAGCTGGAAAGCCTGACAATTAACAACGAAACCCGTGATTATTTGGTGGTGCAATATGCGGACGGGTTACTGAGAGTTGCAGCCGATCAAGTAGGGGCTTTATCTCGGTTCCGCGCCGGAGGCGATAAAGCACCAGAACTTAACAAGATGACTGGCAAAGCTTGGGAAAATACCAAGAACAAAGTCCGCAAAGCCATCAAGAAATTGGCGGTGGATTTGCTGAAATTGTATGCGGCGCGATCGCAACAACAAGGTTTTAGTTTCCCAAATGATATGCCTTAGCAGGAGGAACTGGAAGATTCTTTCCCCTACCAACCCACAACAGATCAACTGAAAGCTGTACAAGATGTCAAACGGGACATGGAAAGCGATCGCCCGATGGATCGTTTAGTTTGTGGCGATGTTGGTTTCGGAAAAACGGAAGTGGCGATTCGTGCTGTTTTTAAAGCAGTCACCGCCGGTAAACAAGTGGCACTCCTTGCGCCAACGACCATATTAACACAGCAACATTACCATACACTCAAAGAACGTTTTGCTCCCTACCCGGTGAATGTCGGCTTACTCAACCGCTTCCGTTCGGCTGAAGAACGCCGCGATATTCAAAAGCGATTGGCAACGGGTGAACTCGATGTAGTTGTTGGCACACACCAACTCTTAGGCAAAGGTGTATCATTCAAGGATTTAGGACTATTGGTGGTGGATGAAGAACAGCGGTTTGGGGTAAACCAAAAAGAGAAAATTAAAAGCTTGAAAACTCAAGTTGATGTGCTGACTCTCTCCGCCACTCCCATTCCCCGTACCTTGTATATGTCTTTGTCGGGAATTCGGGAAATGAGTTTAATTACTACACCACCTCCAACCAGACGCCCGATTAAAACTCACCTTGCACCACTGAATCCGGAAAGTGTCCGTACTGCAATCCGTCAAGAATTAGACAGAGGTGGACAAATATTTTATGTAGTTCCACGAGTGGAAGGAATTGAAGAGACAACCGCAAGCTTGCGAGAAATGATACCGGGGGGTAGATTTGCCATCGCCCACGGTCAAATGGATGAAAGCGAGTTAGAATCAACCATGCTCACCTTCAGCAATGGTGATGCAGATATCCTCGTTTGTACAACAATTATTGAATCTGGCTTAGATATTCCGCGAGTCAACACCATTTTAATTGAAGACGCTCACCGTTTTGGCTTGGCTCAACTGTATCAATTACGCGGTCGTGTCGGGCGTGCAGGTATCCAAGCTCATGCTTGGCTATTTTATCCCAAACAGCGGACGTTATCTGATGCGGCACGGCAAAGGTTACGAGCAATTCAAGAATTTACTCAACTGGGTTCTGGGTATCAATTGGCGATGCGCGACATGGAAATTCGGGGAGTGGGTAACTTGTTAGGTGCTGAACAATCCGGTCAAATGGATGCCATCGGTTTTGATTTATACATGGAAATGCTCGAAGAAGCAATTCGGGAAATTCGCGGACAAGAAATTCCCCAAGTTGACGATACCCAAATTGACCTCAATTTGACGGCATTTATCCCAGCAGATTACATCACCGATTTGGATCAGAAGATGAGTGCTTACCGGGCGGTAGCTACAGCTAAGTCTAAATCAGAATTAAAGCAGATTGCAGCTGAGTGGAGCGATCGCTATGGTACTTTGCCAGTCCCAGCCAATCAACTGCTGCGAGTTATGGAACTCAAACAGTTAGCGAAAAAAATCGGATTTAGCCGGATTAAACCAGAAAACAAACAGCACGTTGTTTTAGAAACACCAATGGAAGAACCTGCTTGGAACTTGTTGGCGGCAAATTTACCAGATAATCTCAAGACGCGCTTTGTTTATTCCCCAGGCAAAGTGACAGTGCGTGGTTTAGGAGTTTTTAAAGCCGATCAACAATTGCAAAGTTTAATTGATGCTTTTGGGAGAATGCAAGGTGCGATTCCAGAAGCGGCTGTTGTTTAATCGGTAGTTGACTCACCCCCGTTTGAAAACCGGGGGTTCAAACTGTTGTTAAAAGCCATGAAGACAGCCATCGCTTCTAGCTTTTTACTACGGTTTGGTTAAGTTTTTTAATGAAAATTAAATATTACAAAAACGCGATAAATCGCCGTCTCTACAATAATTAATCTTTCGTAGAGATGGCGATTCATCCCGTCTAGTGCCTTAACCAAACGTGAGTTCGATGAACCTCTCCCCAACCCCTCTCCGTCTCGGAGAGGGGCTTTACTATCCTGAGTTGGGCAGGAAAATTTAGGGTTTTTAAGCCTCTTGCCGCTTGCCTAATGGCAGGCTAACGCCAACGGGGAGAGGAATGTAAGCGGGGTTCTTTGGAATCTGTCGAACTCACGTTAACCAAACAGTATTGCTAAATACAAAAAACTGTAAGATTACTAACTAAATTATGTTATTTTCTAGTCAAGTGTATTTGTAGTGGCTGTCTTATACTAATATGTTCCTCAGTCTCAATTTCTTGTCCAGTAAAGAAATTGAGAGATTACATAGTGTAAATTTACTTGAATATGTGGAGTGAGACTGCTCATGCTTTTTACCAAAGAGCCTAACTCTAATAATGTAAATATTGGTATAAAAACTAGTAATATATCATCCAAAATACCTGATATTTTTGATGATTCTAATAATTACTTTAGCTCCAGTGTGAGTGGTATAAATACTTTTAAAGCAAGCGATCGCAGTAGTTACACACCTGGGGAAGTTTATACTTCGGGAGGAGAAAATAAAGCGTATAACTACGTTAACAATAGTAATGAAAGCAACAAGCTTGTTACACAAGCGAACACTATTGCCGCTGACGTTCAACCAGACCTAATTATTCAAAATGCCGTTAATCCCAGTGTAGGGTCAGTGGGTGGTAGCATTCAAATCAGCTATCAAGTCAAAAATCAAGGCGCGGGTAGTGCAGGTTATAACTACACCTACTTTTATCTTTCCAAAGATCAAACCCTCAGTGATGAAGATAGCTACTTAGGTTATGACTACATCAGCACTCTAAATGGTGGTAGTTACAGTTCGGAGTCCAGTACACTCACTATCAGCAATACCATCGCCACAGGTAGTTATTACCTGTTGTATCAAGCTGATGGCGATGGAGATGTTGCCGAAAGTAATGAAAATAATAACGTTCTTGCCAAAGCCATTAGCATTAGCAAAGCTGATTTAATCATTCAAAATGCCGTCAATCCCAGTGTAGGGTCAGTGGGTGGTAGCATTCAAATCAGCTATCAAGTCAAAAATCAAGGTGCAGGTAGTGCAGGTTCTCAACAAACTAAGTTTTATCTCTCAACAAATACAACATTCAGCAATGATGATATTCTATTAGGCTCTGACTACCTCAGTGCGATCGCTGGCGGTGCTGTAAGTGCCAGAACAACTACACTCACCATCAGCAATAACATCGCCACAGGTAGTTATTACCTGCTATATCAAGCTGATGGTAATAACAATATTGCCGAGAGTAATGAAACTAATAACATCATTGCCAAAGCCATTAGCATTAACAAAGCTGATTTAATCATTCAAAATGCTGTCAATCCTAGTACTGGGTCAGTGGGTAGTAGCATTCAAATCAGCTATCAAGTCAAAAATCAAGGTGCTGGTAATGCTGGTTATAGCTACACCAAGTTTTATCTATCCAAAGATAAAATTCTCAGCAATGAGGATACCTTATTGGGTTCTGAATACACCAGCAGCCTTGCATCTGGGAGTTACAGCAGCGAAACATTGTCACTCAAAATCAGCAAAAGTATCGCCGCGGGTAGCTACTACTTGTTGTATCAAGCTGATGGCGATGTTGATGTTGCCGAAAGCAATGAAACTAATAACGTCCTTGCCAAAGCTATTACCATTATCAAAAATATCGGTTATAACTCCACCGATGGCTATGGCTTAATTAATGCAGCAGCAGCAGTTGCTAAAGTTCTTGGCCAGACTACCTTTGGTGATGTTGCTGACCTTGGTGGTAATGATTGGGGAGCCGACCTTGTAAAAGCCCCCGAAGTCTGGGCAAAGGGATACACAGGTAAGGGTGTTATCGTTGCGGTGCTAGATACTGGTGTCGATCGCAATCACTCAGACTTGAGCAATAATATCTGGAAGAATACCAAGGAAATTGCTGGCAACGGCAAAGATGATGATGGCAATGGCTACATTGATGATGTTTATGGCTGGAACTTTGTCGATAACAACAACAACACCCTAGATGTAAATAGTCATGGCACCCATGTCTCTGGCACCATCGCTGGAGTGAAAAATAATATTGGTGTTACAGGTATCGCTTATGATGCCAAGATTATGCCGGTCAAAGTCTTGGGTGATAATGGCTCTGGCGAGGATCTTGGGGTCGCTCAAGGCATCCGTTATGCAGTGAACAATGGAGCTAATGTCATTAACCTCAGCTTGGGTAGCGATGAACCTAACAGCGACATCGAGTCAGCCGTTCAATATGCCGCCAGCAAAGGGGTAATTGTCGTCATGGCAGCAGGCAATTCTAGTGGTTCTGAACCTATTTATCCTGCCCGCTATGCCAATAAATGGGGGCTGGCTGTTGGGGCAGTTGATAAGTATGAAGAGATGGCTTACTTCTCTAACGAAGCTGGGCCAAATACACTCCCCTACATCACGGCTCCAGGAGTCGATATCTACTCTACATTACCAGGCAATTACTATGGTTCTAAAGACGGAACATCTATGGCAACTCCCCACGTTGCTGGAGTAATAGCCTTGATGTTAAGTGCAAAGAAAGGTCTAACTGATGCCCAAGTGCGTCAGATTGTCACAACAACAGCAGAAAATAGTTTGGCATAGAAAAATCTCACGAATTGCGTACTGGGGATTGGGGACTAGGGACTGGGGACTGGGAAGATATGAACTACCAGCCCTGACTTCTTTGAAGGGCTGGTTTTTACATCCAACTCCTAAAAATGTGCAGAAAACTGCAATATTACTTGCTAATTACGTGATTTTATAGTTAATTGTACTTGTAGCATCTGTCTTACTAAAAAATATATTTTTCAGGCTCAATCCCTCAGGCATTAAAGATTTGAGTACTTGTTGTTGTGCAAATTTACTTGAATATTCGAGGTGAAACTACTCATGCTTTTGACCAAAGACCGTAACCCGATTAACGAAACTTCTGGTATAAAATCTAGCTCTTTACCATCACAAATATCAAATATTTTCGATGATGCTAATAATTACTCTGCCTCTGATTTGATTGGTGTAAATACTTTTTTTAGAGCTAGCGATCGCACTACTTACACTCCCGGTGGCATCAACACTCCTCAGAATGAATACGTTGTTAAAAGTAATGATAGTAACAAGAGTGATAGCCAAGAATTCACTCTTGCTGCCCTTCAACCAGACTTGATAGTGCGAAACGCCTCAAATCCCACTTCTGCCGCTGCTGGCAGTACGATTCAACTAAACTATGAGATTCTAAACCAAGGCAGTGGAAGTGCTGATTATAGCTACACCAAGTTTTATCTCTCTAAAGATTTGACTCTCGGAAATAGTGATGATGTCTTCTTAAACTATGACTACGTTACTAGCCTCCTCTCGAATTACTATAGCCAAGAGTCAACTACACTCACCATCGGCGATAGCGTCACCGCAGGTACTTATTATCTGGTGTATCAAGCCGATGGCTATAACTATGTTGCCGAAAGCAACGAAAGCAACAACGCCATTGCTGGCACCATTAATATTACTAAACCAGACCTCATACTACAAAATGCTGTAGCTCCTAGTTCTGCCTCCGTTGGCAGCACCATTTCAGTCAGCTATCAGGTAAAAAATCAAGGCAATGCCAATGCTGGCTATAGCTACACCAACTTCTATTTGTCCCAGGATTTGACTTTAGACAGTAACGATAAGTACATCGGTTATGATTACGTTGCTGACATTGCAGCGGGTATTTCTAGGTCAGAATCAACCACACTCACTATCGACAGTACCATCAATGCTGGTAACTATTACTTGATTTATCACGGTGATGGCGATGGAAACGTTAGCGAAAGCAATGAAAATAACAATGCCATAGGCAAAGCGATCGCCATTAATCCAGCAGGGAAACCAGACCTAATAGTACAAAATGCTTCGGCTCCTAGTTCTGCTTCAGTTAGCAGCACTATTCAACTGAGCTATCAGGTGAAAAACCAAGGCGTTGGTAGTGCCATTGCTAGTACCACCAATTTTTATCTGTCCAAGGATAACGCTTACAGCACAGATGATGTGTTGCTCGGCTCAGATGCCGTTAACACCATTGCCGCAGGTGCCACTAGCTCAGAAACAGTATCTTTGGCGATCGCTAATACTATTGCCACAGGCAATTATTACCTATTGTATAGAGCAGATGGCGATAGCAAAATTGCAGAAACCAACGAAAGCAATAACGTTGTCAGCAAAGCCATTACCATTACCAAAGCCGACCTAATAATACAAAACGCTGTAGCTCCCAGTTCTGTATCCGTTGGCGGCACCATCAACATCAGCTATCAGGTGAAAAACCAAGACGTTGGTAGTGCCATTGCTAGTACCACCAAGTTTTATCTGTCTAAGGATAACGCTTACAGCACAGACGATGTGTTGCTCGGCTCAGACGGAGTTAACAGCATTGCCGCAGGTGTCACTAGCTCAGAAACAGCGTCTTTGGCGATCGCTAATACTATCGCCGCAGGTAATTATTACCTGTTGTACAGAGCAGATGCCGATAACAAAATCGCAGAAAGTAACGAAAGCAATAACGTTGTTAGCAAAGCGATCGCTATTAATGGTCCCAAACCAGACTTAATCATTCAAAATGTTTCAGTTCCCAGTTTGGTTGACCCTGGTAGCTTAATCACTCTCAACTATCAACTGGCTAATCAAGGTACTGCCACTGCTGGTACGAGTACAACAAAGTTTTATCTGTCTAAAGATGCCGCTTTGAGCAACGATGACACACTCTTAGGCTCTGACCAAAACTACTTATACAATGGGTTGAAACCTGGTTACTATAGTTCAGAATCTTACTATGTCAGTATTAGCAGTAGTACCACTTATGGAAACTACTATCTGTTATTTAAAGCAGATGCTAATAACGAATTGACTGAAAGTAATGAAAACAACAATGTCACTGCCAAAGCAATTACAATTACTGCGCCAGACTTAGTAATACAAAACGCTTCGGCTCCTGCTAGCGCTAGCATTGGTACTACAATTCAAGTTAGTTATCAGGTCAAAAACCAAGGCAATGGTACCGCTGGTGTTTTCTCTACATACTTTTATCTTTCCAAAGATCAAAGCTTAAGTAACGATGATGCTTACTTGGGTTCTGACTTAATTAACAACTTTGACCTTAGACCGGGAAGTGTAAGTTCAGAATCTACATCTTTTTCCCTTCCTAGCAAACTTGCTGTAGGCAATTACTATCTGCTGTACAAAGTAGATGGCTCCAGTTTGGAGAGGGAAAGCAATGAAAACAATAACCTCGTTGCAAAAGCAATTACCATTACTGCACCAGACTTGGTAATAGTAAATACTTCAGCTCCCACTAGCGCCGCCATTGGTACTAAACTTGAATTCACCTATGAGATCAAAAATCAAGGTAATGGCAATGCTGGTACTAGCAAAACAGGTTATTCTCTTTCCAGAGACACAATTCTAGGCAATGATGATGATATATCGATAGGCTATGACTCTGTTGCTATCCCAAGCCTTGCACCCTCTGCTACATTTTCAAAGTCTATATCTTGGACTATTGACACCATAATTGCTCCAGGCCAATACTATTTGATGTTCAAAGCCGATGGATTGGGAAATGTTGCTGAAAGCAATGAAAGTAACAACTCTGTTTACAATACACAAGCAATTACTCTCACTCCTGTTAATGATGGTGGGTTTAACTCAACCACTGGTTATGGCTTGATTAATGCCGCAGCAGCAGTAGCAAAAGCCCTTGGGCAAAGTACTTTTGCTGACGTTCCTGACTTAGGAGGGAATAATTGGGGAGCCGACGCGATTAAAGCACCAGAAGTTTGGGCAAAAGGATACACTGGTCAGGGTGTTATCGTTGCTGTGGTGGATAGTGGAGTAGACTACAATCACCCTGATTTGAGCGCCAATATCTGGAAGAATAGCAAGGAAATTGCTGGCAATGGCAAAGATGATGACGGTAATGGTTACATTGATGATGTCTACGGCTGGAATTTTGTCGGCAACAACAACAATACTTTAGACAGCGATGGTCATGGTACTCACGTTGCTGGCACTATCGCGGCAGTGAAAAATAACTTTGGTGTTACAGGTATTGCCTATAATGCCAAAATTATGCCAGTGAGAGTTTTTGATGATGGTCAAAATGGGTCAGGTTCTGATAAAGCGATCGCAAATGGTATTCGTTATGCAGTCAATAACGGAGCGCTTGTCATTAATCTCAGCTTAGGCGGACCTTCTCCTACCAGTGAGATACTCTCAGCTATTCAATATGCTGTCAGCAAAGGGGCAATTGTCGTCTCGGCAGCAGGTAATGAAAGTGAGTTAGCACCAGGCTACCCAGCTCGCTATGCTGACAAGTTCGGACTTGCTGTTGGAGCAGTCAATTACGATCGGACATTGGCCGACTTCTCCAACCGTGCTGGAACAACTACACTGGCATACGTTACAGCTCCAGGAGCATACAAGGACGACTATAGAGGTATCTATTCGACATATCCTGGTAATCAATATGAATATCTTCCAGGGACTTCTATGGCGGCTCCTCACGTTGCGGGTGTAGTTGCTTTGATCCTTAGTGCTAAGAAAGGTCTGACTGATGCTCAAGTGCGTCAGATTCTCACAACAACGTCAGGAAATGGTGTGAAATCATTTATTGCTAGCTTAAATATCAATTCTATTAGTGATAGCAATGCGAAACTATCTAGCTTGAACGTCAGTTCTACAAGTCGGATCAACTCAGTCATTTCTAGTTATCCAACTGAGAAGAAAGTTGCAACTTCTAATTTCAGTCCAAGCCCTAACAAGCAAAGCGAGATTGCAAATTTTGAAAATTCTGACAAATTCGCAGATAAACTTTTCTGGGAAAAGTCAGTGAAATTCTATGACAGTCAGGATGGTGGCGAAAATAGTCTTGCTGAATATGATTGGGAACAGCTATGGGATTAGTATTTGATTTATAAATCAAATATGATTCCTATATAATTCTTACTCCTGAATTCTCCTGTAAATCTGGGAATGCAAAATTTGGTAGTTCAAAAGTTAATTTTGGAACTACCAAATTTTGCTGTTAAAACTAATACAGATTTGAATAAAAGTAGTCATACGTCTAGATTCCAAAACAATCAAATTTTGCATCATAGATTTTGTAAAAAAAATAGCATTTTACTATTGATTTTCGTAGTAATTATTGGCAAAGGAGACAAAATTAGTCTTTAAAACCTTGGTGAAAAGGTTTTAACAGTTAATGCTGCTAAAAAATAATTTATTTATTTGAGGAGAAAATACTTATGCCCATTAATGACACTAGTAGCCAATTACTTTCTCATAGCGGGCTAAATTCTACTTCTATCTCCTCAGTAGATACTTTTCGTGTCCAAGATGACCATACCTTGAACCTTAGTAGTAGTAGCTATTACCCAGAAGCTACTGCCACAAGCACCGGAAATTACAATTCTACTAATGGTTATGGCTTGGTAAATGCAGGTTCAGCAGTCAGTAAAGCTGCTGGTCAAAATCCTTTTGCTGATGTGCCTAACCAGGGTGGGAATAATTGGGGGGCAGACCTTGTGAATGCTCCAGAGGCTTGGAAAAATGGATACACAGGTAAAGGTGTTGTTGTTGCTGTTGTAGATACTGGGGTTGACTACAACCACGAAGATTTGAGAAATAATATTTGGACGAATACCAAAGAAATTGCAGATAACGGTATAGATGATGATGGCAATGGTTATGTTGATGATAATTATGGCTGGAACTTTTCTGGTAACAACAACAATACCTTAGACAGAAACGGTCATGGAACTCATGTTTCTGGCACGATCGCAGGAGAAAATAATAATTACGGTGTCACTGGCATTGCTTATGATGCCAAAATCATGCCTGTCAAAGTTTTGAATGACTCTGGCTCCGGTTCCTACAATTCCATAGCCAAAGGTATTCGCTACGCTGTGGACAATGGAGCCAATGTGATTAACCTCAGCTTAGGAGGCACATCTTCTAATCGTACTCTAGAGTCAGCCATTAACTATGCCAGCAGCAAAGGAGTAGTTGTCGTCATGGCAGCTGGTAATGATGGTGACTCATCACCAAATTATCCCGCCCGCTATGCATCAAAATCCGGAATTGCTGTTGGGGCAGTAGATAGAAATAATAATATGGCTGACTTCTCTAACCGCTCTGGAACAAGTCAAATCAGCTATGTCACAGCCCCAGGAGTCAACGTCTATTCATCAGTTCCAAATAACCAGTATGACACTTATAGCGGCACTTCTATGGCTGCTCCCCACGTCGCTGGTGTAGTTGCCTTGATGCTGAGTGCCAACCCTAATCTAACTGATGCCGAAGTACGTCAAATTATCACAGAAACCGCAGGAAATAGTACACAAAGTACAAGTTTTAATTTGAATATTTCTAATGTGAATTCTCTGGCGAATCAGGTAATTAAAGAAACAGCAGAATATTTAACACCAAAGATTATCTCTAGTTTTAATAAATTCGATATTAGTTCTGTAAGCAATCAGCCAATTACAGAAGCAACAAAATATCTGATGCCACAAACCATTGCTAATTTTAATAGTTCTGATTTTCGTTTTGTGAGTAATCAGGCAACTACAGAAACAACAAAATATCTGACATCATCTGAAGGTAATGATAGATTAGTTAATCCAGAATTCTGGTCTCAATCTCTAGACTATGATCCGATATTCAGCGGCATCAATATGAATAGCAATGAGAATAATCTTGATTTTGGCAAACTAGTAGAGCAAATGCAAAAACAATTAGAACAATTAGATCAAGTGAGAAAATTCTTGGGTCTCGGTTGAAAATTATAGTAATTTGCTAGACAATAATACTTGGGTAAGGGTTTAGCAATGCTCATAGGTGTCAACTTAACGCGAAATGGGCGGTTAGAAACCGCGTCTACACAGACGAAAGCCGCCTGCGCGGGTTAAAAACCTTAATTTTCATTGAGTCCGCGTAGGCGGACTTTGCTTGTATAGCCGCGAATTCTATTCGCCCAGGCTTAAGTTGACACTACAAAACTACCTCACTGAAAAAGCCTCGCTGAATCGCCGCGTCACAGGCTCAGTAATAAAGGTCAAAATTGACTTTTTACGAGTCACAATTTCACCTGTAGCAGCCATCCCTGGTGTAAATTCGACTTCTTGACCCCGGACGTTGACTGAGTGTTTACTTAACTTAATTCTTGTGGGGAAAACTAAGCCCAATTCTTTATCAACAATTGCATTGGGGCTGACTTGCACAACTTCACCTTCCACAGTACCAAATTCTTGGAAGGGGAAAGTTGCCATTTTCACTTTCGCTCTCATTCCTTGACGAATAAACCCAATATCGCGGTTGAGAACTTTCACCTCTAGGAGCATTTCTTCTCCTTCCGGCAAAATTGACACCAATTCTTCACCTGGTTGTACTGGTCCCTTGGTGGCTTTGACTCTGTAAATCGTACCACTAACAGGAGCGTCGATGGTTTCCAAAGCTTGCTGCTTTCTCGCTTGCTCTAATTGACCTTGAACCGTTGTCAGTTCTTCTTTACGCTTGTTTAACTGGGTCAAAATTTCACTTTGGCGTTCTGATGCTACGCGCTGGGCCTGATTTTGTGCAGCTTTGTAAGCTTCTTGGGCTTGGCGAATTTCTTGGGCTTGGGCGGCGATATCTTTTTCTAACGATGTGACTTTATCTTGAGCCTCAGTTATTCTATTCTGGGCATTGGTTACTTCGTCTTGTGCCCTGGTGATTTCTGTCTTTGTACGAGTTAATCTTTCTTGGGCTTCTAGGTAATCAACTCTTGGTACAGCGCCGGGAGTTATGAGGGTGCGTAGGCTTTTTTCTCTTTCTTCGGCGATCGCCAAATTACTTTCAACTCTAGTACGGATGCTCTCGGCGTTGACAAGGTTAGTTTTAGCATTGGTGACGCTGCTTTTTGCAGCTACTAAGTTATCTTGTAACCGAGTCAACCGGACTTTGGCTTGATCGATGAGTGCTAGTTGGCGATTTGCTTCAGCTTCGGCTCCGGCTTGACGTGCTTGGAAATCTTGCAAACGGGAACTTAAAAGTTCATCTTGCAGTTTCGTACCAGCAACTTTACCTCCAATGCGTTCTGCATCTAAACGTTGCAAATCGTCCTGAATCAATCTGGTAGATTTAGCTAAACGGGAAACATCAGTTTTCTGCAAGTCTGGATCTTTTTGAACCAAAATCTGACCTTTAGTGACGCGATCGCCTTCTTGCACCTTCACAGCTACAATTGAGCCTCCCCCCAAGGATGTCACCGGTCTTACCTGTGTAGAAGCAATTAATTCCCCTGGTGCTGTTGCGACTTCATCAATTTGGGAGAAGTGCGCCCAGGCGATCGCCCCAAATACTATAACGCTAATCGTTCCTGCTAATAATCTTGTGTACAGAGGTGGTAATTCCTGTACCGCCTTCCCCAATTCATAAGTAAGTTGTTCCTCAGGTTGGGCGAATCGCTCTTTTGTCTGACGTGCTTGAGCAGCATTTACAGTTAAGGGAGATCTCATAGAATTTTGGATTTTAGATTTTGGATTTTGGAATGGGGAGTGGGGAATGGGGAATGGGGAGTGGGGAATGGGAATAATTAATTTATTCCTTTCACCTTTTCCCTACTCGCCACTCCCTACTCCCCACTCCCCATTCAAACTGCTAGATAGCGCCGCAAAAAATTTTCTAATGTCTCCAATTGGAAGTTAAAAATCGCTTCTAAATTGGCAATTTCATCTTTGGTACAGAAAAATTCATTTGCTAGCAATGTGCGATAGGTTCCCAAAGCTTTTTGGATTTGGGGATTAAATAAACCCAATGCCCCTTGTAACCCATCAACGAGAAATAGTGGTGAATTAATTATTACTGGTTCTTTGGCGAAGATCCGACCAAAAATTCGGGGAATATCTTCTCTTAATAAAATCTCTGGCCCTCCCACTGGTAAGATCTGGTTGCGAGCGCCTTCAACTGTAAAAGAATCCACTACTATCCTCGCCAAATCATCGGTACTGACAATTGAAGTCCGATTTTTGCGATCGCCAATTAGCAGATACAATCCTGTTTCCCGAAATCTTTCTACCAGTGGTAGCAAGTTAGATGCTAATCCAGCTGGGCGTAAAATTGTGTAATCCAAGCCACTAGCTTCTAAATATCGCTCTACTGCTCGTTTGGCTTTGAAAACGGGAGCATCTTCATAACCGCGATCGGCTCCCAATACAGAAATGAAGACAAAGTGCTGCACCCCATTAGCTTTTGCTTGGTCAATCAGTTCAATATTGGCACGGTAATCTAAGGATAAAGCATCGCTATCAGAACCGTGGGCGCTGATAACATACTTCACACCTTGACTAGCTTTTTGAATGTCTCTTTCTCGCTCCAAATCACCGATGAAGATTTCTGCACCCCGGTGTTCTAATTCGCTGTAGCGCGAGGTAAGACGGGCAAATGCCCTCACAGACTGCTCTCGTTGACGTAGGAGTCGCACAACTCTGCGACCAATTCCTCCCGTTGCTCCAGTTACTAGAAACATATAAATACCTAAATTCAATAGTTACAGCGTTTATAGTTCTCGAAATGCTCGGTATATGCTCAAAACCCGCTTATCAATACTTAAACAGGAAATATGTGCATATTTTATACTTTGTAACCATGCTCAAGATATCCTCACGCCAACTCAGTCAATAGGTCACACCTTATTTATCTTAATACTCTAAAAATTATCCCCCACATCTTTGTAGATGCGGGGGGAGTGATAACAATTCAAAATTCAAAATTCAAAATTGTTTCAGATGGGGATTTAAACGCTTTGCACAAACAGTTCATCTCAAAACTATTCAGAGACTTTGTTGCTAGCTCTATTGGCACGCGCCTCAGCTGAAGCCATGACCTCAGCGAAATTCTCTAGCACTTCGCCAGGGAAATTTTCCAAAACTCTGGTAGAAAGAGCAACTCGCCCTTTACCTTCATCCAAGTCAATAATTACAGCTTTAATTGGTTGACCAATTTGAAATACCTTTTCCAGAGATTCAATGAATTTTTGGCTTACTTGCTTGATATGAAGTAAAGCGCTCATGCCATCTAAATCGACGAAAATACCAAAAGGCTTGATACCAGTAACTTTGCCTTCCACTAATTGACCGAGTTCTAACAAACTAAAGTTGCTAGAACGAGTTGCTAAACGTTGGGAAAGAATAAGTTTATTGGTGTTTTTATTAATTTCCAAAAAGCCCACAGTCAGAGTTTGACCTTTGAGTGCTTCTAAATTATCACGCTCCGCCAAATGCGATCGCGGAATAAATCCCCGCAAAGACAGAACCTCGACTGTGACACCACCTTTATTCACACCCATAACCCGTACTTGGACAGTCTGGGTATTTTCTTGCATTTGAGCCAATCGTTCCCAGATATGCTGAATTTCCAACTGCTTTCGAGAAAGAGTGACTTGACCTTCTGCATCCTGATCTCGGATAATCAAAAACTCCAGTTCCTCTTGCAATGGCAGCACCTCCGATAAATCGGTTACTGCTCTCAAAGAAGCCTCATCGCGCGGTAGAAAAGCTGACGATTTGCCACCAATATCGACATAAGCTCCATCATGGTCAAATTGGAACACTTTGCCACGTACAACCTGTCCCTTTTGAAACTGGTAGTCGTGTTTTTCTAGTGCTTTGGCAAAATCGTCCATTGTAAACGGCGAATTGGCTGTTTGAGAAAGTTTCGATTCGGAATTCATGACTTTTGAAGATTAATTTTTATTTGAGCTGATGCCACTGGAGTTTAGATTGTGATTTGTCCTTTGTCCTTTGTCATTTGTCCTTCGCTAATGACCAATGACCAATGACTAATGACCAATGACCAATTGACTAAAGAGTTGTTGCACCTGCTCCCAAGCATCGGCAGCAGCTTTAGGATTATAACTGCCACGATGGTCACAGAAAAATCCGTGGTCAGCTCCATCGTAGCGAAACACACGATGAGGAATTTTATATTTTTCTAACTCTGCTTCAATCTCATCTACTTGTTCGGCTGGGATGCTAGCATCTTGTTTACCAAACAAGGCATAGAGAGTGCCTGTGATTTCTCTGGTGCGGCTGAGTGTGGCAGCGCCACCTCCCGGTGTGCGGGTGGTAATTCCAGCACCGTAGAAGGAAGCTGTAGCTTGAATATCTGGTAGGGTGGCTGCAAGATAGGCAACATGACCACCGAAGCAGAAACCAATACAGCCAAAGCCATCTTTTTTAACCTTGGGGAGGTTTTTAAGGTAGTCAATTGCTAGTTGAATATCGCTCAATAACTCTGATGTTTGAGTCTGTTCCCAAGCGTATTTTCTGCCAACTTGAATATCTTCTGGGGTATAACCGGTTTCAAAACCAGGGGCGATACGTTCAAAAAGTGCAGGTGCGATCGCTACATATCCAAGTCTGGCTATCCGTTCTGTAACTTCCCGAATGTGAATGTTGACACCGAAAATCTCCTGCAACACCACGATTCCTGGATAAGAACCAGATTCTTTGGGTTCTGCAAGATAAGCAGACACTTGAATATTATCTTGCAAAAGTTTAACCGTTGTGGTACTTATTACTTGCTCTGTCATAATAATTTTTACCAGTGTTATGTAATTATGAGTGTATTTCTTTGATATAACTATGCCAGTATGTCCAGGTTATTTCCAATAAAATTATCAATTACCATAGTGAGCGCATTCAAAATTTGTATCAGAAAAATTTCATATGTAAATCAAATATTTGACATCTAAATGCAGCCGATCGCCAAAGGAGTGCTGACTTCAAAGTGCTAAGTACTCAAGTACGAAACTAGCACTCAGCACCAGCTAAATGCCCCGCTAACAGCACTCAGCACCCAGTATTCAGGAGGTTTGGTGATGATTCAATTCCGTATTCAGCCAGACAGCGAAATTCCCGCATCAACTCAGCTGTTTAATCAAATCCGGTTTGCCATCGCTTCCCGGCAATATCCACCTGGATACAAATTGCCAAGTACACGGGCGCTAGCAATGCAAACTGGGTTACACCGTAACACCATCAGCAAAGTTTACCGTCAACTCGAAGAAGACGGATTTGTAGAAAGTCTGGCTGGTTCCGGAATTTATGTGCGTGCCCAAGGCCACGAGGGCGGTAGCAGGCTACAATCACCAATTCTCAAACAACATCCCAATGCATATCAAATTGTCCAGCAAGCACTAGATGAACTACTCTCCCAAGGGTGTTCGCTTAGTCAAGCTAGAGAGTTATTTTTAGCGGAAATTGACTGGCGTTTGCGTTGTAGTGCGCGCGTATTAGTTGCAGTTCCATCTCATGACATGGGTGCTGGTGAGTTGATGGTGTATGAATTAGAGCGATCGCTGAAAATACCAATACAATTGGTAGCAATGGAAGAATTAACAGCTGTGCTAGATAAAACTACTTCTGCCACAGTGGTCACAAGTCGGTATTTTATCAGTGATGTGGAAGCGATCGCTGCTCCAAAAGCTGCACGAGTGATTCCCCTGGATATCTACGACTACAGCAAAGAACTCAACTTCTTGAAAACTCTGCCAAAAGAAAACTGTGTGGGCATCGTTAGCCTCAGTTCTGGAATTGCCCGCGCGGCGGAAGTTATTCTCCACGGTTTGCGGGGAGATGAACTACTAATCATGACTTCTCAACCAAAAGATGGTTATAAACTTCAAGCAATGGTCAAGCGGGCTGAGGTGATTATTAGTGACCAAGCCAGTTTTGCAGCTGTGCAAGCAGCCGTGCAAGCAGCTGACGAAGATATTATTCGTCCGCCAAAGCTGATTAAGGTTGATAATTATATCGGCGCTAACTCGATTAACTTGCTAAAACGAGAGCTAGGTTTGAGTTAATCCCAAGGTTGTGATTTCGATAGAACACACGTAGGGGCGTACACATTTGTGATTAAATCTGTATAGCAATACCTTCGCCTTCTATGGTCGAGGTGGTTTTACTCTCGAAGAACCTGGGTATGCTTCTGGTACACCAAATGAATCTTACTGCATTGGCAGCAATAAAGAAACGCCAGATATTGTGATTGAAATCATCGTTACTAGTGGCACTATTAACCGCAAGGAGTTATTCAAACCCAAGAAAGTACCTGAAATTGGGTTTTGGAAATCTGACCAAATAAAGATATTTCGGTTAAATGCGGCTGGCGAGTATGAAGAAGTAAACCGTAGTGGTTTCTTACCGAATTTAGACCCAGCTTTATTGCTGAAATATATCGCACATCCTGACCAGTACGATGCTATTGCCGAATTTGTGGACGCTATCCGAAAATAAACAGGAGTCAGAATTCAGAATTCAGAATTCTCTATCCATAAAAGAATAGAGTTTTAATCAGGAATAATTTATCAACTTTTTCGCCCGCAAGGAGCAAGGTTTTAAACCAATACAGTTCAGTATGAGCAACAAAACCCTCATGTAGAGACGCGATGAATCGTGTCTGAAAGACCAATATTCTACGTCAATAACCCTTAACCCAAGCGTATTGGGTTTTAAACCAATATTCACCAATCCAGTCGTACAGAATCACTCTGAATTCTGACTCCTGAATTCTTTTCCATAAATTAACTTATTTGTGGCTCTGGTGTGTTAACTTGCAAAAACTCTTGTACTCGCTGCAAATAAGTTGATGCATCTTCCAACATCGGAAAATGCGCTGTATTAGGAATCATTACAAACTGTACTTTGTCACTCAATGCTGCTGCTTGACGCCCCATATCGGCTGGAATAATCTTGTCATACTCCCCCGCCACCAGTAGAGTTGGTACTGCCAGGTTCGCAAACTCTTGGGGCATCAATTCAGCTTGTGCCTTAGAGACTGAAGTAAAAATTGTACCTAATGCTGCATCGTAATCTGCTTCGAGAAAATCTTGCAAAAAAGCCTGTCGTTCGGAATTTGGTATGGGACTATACAGAAATCTAGCCATAAACATCCGGTCAACAAATGGTATTTTACTTAACCATTTGGGACGAAATTTAACTACATAACCACCGAATTTATGAAAAGCAGTAAATGCTTTTTCATCGTACTCAAAAACACCGCTACAAGTTAAAATTCCTCGTTCTACTCGTTGGGGATAGCGGTTAAAAAATAAAGTAGCAACAGAAGCACCCATTGAATGGGCATGGATATAAACACGCTGAATATTCAATCCATCTAGCAAAGCTGCCAAATCATCAGCGTATTCTTCTAATTCATAGGTTAGCTCTTTGATTGCTTCTGATTCTTCCTGAAGTGACTGGGATTCGGCAACAGATTCACTCGCTTGGACTATGGTTGGCTTGCCACGAGAACGCCCAAATCCCCGCATATCGTAGAGTAAACAATCAAATTGCTCAGATAAAGCATCAGCGGTACTTTGCCAATATCTAGCAGAACCAGCCCAACCATGAATAAAAACCATCACTGGTTTTACCAAAGAACCAGATGGTTTTTTCACCCACTCGTAGTAATGCTCAACCCCACGAACATTAATGTAAGGCATTTGTCTTTTGTCCTTTGTCCTTTGTCATTAGTCACTTGTCCTGGGTACATTGTTATTATTCCTTAGTTTTTGACTAATGACTAATGACTAATGACTAATGACTAATGACTAATGACCAATGACTCTTAAGCGGATTCTGGCTTCGGTAGTGAAGATGGGTGCATGATCAATTCGGCAGTCGATCGCTTCTCGACCATTTCCCGTGTTACTGTACAGCGTGTCACGTCTTTACGAGACGGTAACTCGTACATGACATCGAGCATCAATTCTTCCACAATACCACGCAACGCTCTAGCACCAGTTTTCCGACGGTAGGCTTCTTGAGCGATGGCTCGTAGAGCATCTGCTTTAAAGTCTAACTGGACATTATCCATCTTCAGCAGTTTTTGGTACTGCTTCACTAAAGCACTGCGTGGTTGGGTAAGAATCGCCATCAGCGCTTCTTCATCTAGGGGTTCTACCACTGCTACCATTGGCACGCGTCCAATAAATTCTGGAATCATGCCAAATTTGACTAAATCATCCGGTTCTAGATGGCGGAGAGTGTCTGCTGCCCGTTTTTCCTTCGATTGGCCTTCTCCGGGCTGCACAAAACCTATTGCCTTTTTGCCAACTCTCTGATCTACAACCTTTTCTAAGCCTACGAAAGCCCCACCACAGACAAACAAAATATTGCTGGTATCAATTTGAATGCAGTCTTGGTAGGGATGCTTGCGTCCTCCTTGGGGTGGTACATTGGCGATCGTTCCCTCTAACATTTTCAGCAAAGCTTGTTGCACGCCTTCGCCGGAAACATCACGAGTAATCGAGGGATTTTCACTCTTGCGGGCAATTTTGTCAATTTCATCGATGTAGATAATTCCCCGCTGGGCTTCCTCTATGTCCAAATCTGCCACTTGCAACAGTCGTAGCAAGATATTTTCCACATCTTCTCCCACATACCCTGCTTCCGTCAGCGTCGTAGCATCAGCGACGGCAAAGGGTACATCCAGGATTTTCGCTAGGGTTTGGGCTAAGAGAGTTTTACCGCAACCAGTCGGTCCGATGAGCAAAATATTAGACTTTTGTAACTCTACCGCATCATCAGCACCAGCTTTGCCATTGGCTTTAGACTGGAGGATCGCCAGCCGCTTGTAATGATTGTAAACGGCGACTGATAACACTTTCTTGGCTTCATCTTGACCAATAACGTGTTCGTCTAGATATTTTTTAATCTCTCTTGGCTTGGGTATTTGATTAAACGAAATACTCGAAGAGCGCGTGCGGCGTTTTTGAGGTGGTTCCGACTTTGGTGCAGGTTGGGCTGCTGCACCATTTGTATCGAGTAACTCCTCGTCTAGTATTTCATTACACAAGTCAACGCATTCATCGCAGATGTAGACTCCCGGCCCCGCGATTAATTTACGCACCTGCTCTTGAGACTTGCCACAAAATGAACATTTTAAATGGGAGTCGTACTTAGACATACCAGCCTCTTATTTCAGAATGGTGACGTTTTCCCCTGCTGTGGGAAGATTTTGCCTGGAAATGACCTGATCGATCAAACCGTAGTTCTTGGCCTCTTCTGCCGACATGAAAAAGTCGCGCTCAGTGTCTGCTTCGATTCTTTCTAAAGGTTGACCAGTATGCTGAGATAGTAACTGATTTAACTTCGCCTTAACGTAAAGAATTTCTCTGGCTTGAATTTCAATATCAATAGCTTGGCCTTGAGCGCCACCAAGTGGTTGGTGAATCATAATCCGGGAGTCGGGTAGAGACATTCGCTTACCGGCAGTCCCTGCTGTTAACAAAAATGCCCCCATGCTCGCGGCTAATCCAAAACAGATGGTAACAACATTGGGGCGTATTTGTTGTATTGTATCATAGATTGCCATCCCTGCGTAGACCGACCCGCCAGGAGAATTAATGTACAGTTGAATATCCTTTTCTGAGTCTTCAGCGTCCAGGAATAATAACTGAGCAACAATTGAATTGGCAACGGCATCGTCTATTGGCGTTCCCAAAAAGATAATCCGCTCTCGCAGCAGGCGGGAGTAGATGTCGAAAGCCCTTTCTCCCATACCGGATTGTTCTACCACCATCGGCACGATGTTGTTAGGGCTGCTCAACTGGGAGTTAATGTTTATTCGACTGAAGTTGCTGATGGGATTATTTCCCGACTGCGATACAAGCATAGAAGATTTAACGATAATTGGGATAGAGGTCTCAGCAGCAGATGCTGCCTTGTTGACGAGTGGGATTTTTATTTAAGCTACGTGTTAACCATTATGCCTCATATAAATTCCTCTCGTGTAACACAGTATCAAGCCCAGACGCAAATGATGTCACTATTTCCTGAAAATTCTTTAATTGTGGGGATTGGGGACTGGGGACTGGGGACTGGGGACTGGTTATTAATTCTTAATCCCTCATCTCCCTCATCCCCTTCATCTCCCTCATCTCCCTCATTTCTTTTAGCTTACCCATTTCACCAGTACTTTAGCTCAAGAGTGGTGAATGATGCCTGTGGGGTTTTCACTACTCTGGTGTGGCTTCTGCGGAAGGTTCGCTGTTTTCTTCTTCTGTCTCAGGTACATCAGCATCAGCATCAGATTCTGTTGCTTCAGTTTCCTCTGCTAGATTCAGGGAGCCTTCGGGTACAAGTTCAACTGAGGAGTGTTCTAAGAGCCAGTCAACGATTTTTTCGGTTAACAGTTCATTTTCGACCATTGAGCGCAGTCTTTCTTCATCAATATCTTGCTCATCTGGATATTCTTGTAAAAGTTCTGTGACTCTGGCTGCGATTTCGTCTGGTGTGACTTCGATAGATTCGCGTTTACCGACTTCGCGTATAGATAAAGAACGTTTGAGGCGTTCAATTGCTTCAGAGCGCGATCGCTCCCGTAATTGAGGAATAATATCTTGAGTAAACAACTTCCTCACATCTAGTCCTTGCTGAGACAAGCGAATCGCTGTTTGAGTCAGCATTGCATCCACTTCTTTCTCAATTAACGTTGCTGGTAAGTCAACTTCTACGTGCTTAAGCAGTTCCGTTAACAAGGCTTCTTGCTTGTTGGTTCTGGTTTTTTCCTGGGCTTCTTTTTGATATCGCTCTACCAGAGACGCGCGCAACTCCTCCAAAGTTTCAAAGTCGCTGACTTCTTGAGCAAAGTCGTCATTTAATTCTGGTAGCTCTTTTTCTTTGATTTCTTTGAGCGTCACGGTGAAAGTTGCTGCTTTTCCTGCTAAATCTTCATTAGCATATGGATCTGGGAACTGCGCCGCAATTTCTCTGGTTTCTCCAGGATTCATGCCCACCATACCAGAGACAAAACCTGGAATAAATTTATCTTCCTGCAACTCCAACTGAAAATCAGTCGCTTCAGCTCCGGGAATCGCTTCTGGTTCGCCTGCTTCCTCTTCGCCCTCGACTTTTGAGAACACACCTTTAAAATCGACTACGCCAATATCACCGATTTGGGCTGCACGTCCTTCTACAGGAATCAATGTTGCCAGTTCTTCACGTTGCTTGTCCAGAGTGTTCTCTACTCGTTCTGGCTCGTACTTGATTTCCTCAGCTTGAGCCTGCAAATCCGTATACTGCACTAAATTTACTTCTGGTTCGACATCGACAGCCGCCGAAATCGTCAGGGGTTTTCCAGGTTCATAATTATTAATCAAATCCTCAAATGACGAGCGCAATTGCGGCTGGCCGATTGCCTGGATAGATTCTTGTTTAACTGCTTGCTCAATGCCATCTTGAATTAGTTCTTCCAAGGCTGCTGCCTTAATTCGAGTCGTACCCAGTCGTTGTAGCAATATTGGCCGAGGCACCTTGCCTTTGCGAAACCCAGGAATATTGGCAGTACTCGCTAAGTTTTTAATGACTTGTTCGTAAGTTTGCTTGGTAATTTCCGGCGTAATTTCTATTTCCAAGCCAATTTGGCTGGCGGGAAGTTTTTCCTGGGTGACTTTCATGCTTCGTCTCTAGTTTTCTGGTATTTTAAACTCCGAGTACACACAAGACGCAAGTTCGCGTTTATGGCTTGATGTCTCTTAGGGGCAATGGGAGGTTGCCACAAGGCTTCATGATATCCAAAAATGGATAGTTGTCCTGGGGCAAAGTTCCAGTGTACTGCCAATGTCCAGAGAGTTGACACTTTAGCTTCATAACAATTAGTCATTGGGCATAGGACACTTGTACTGAGCGTATCCCTACGGGGAAGCAAGCTACGCCTACCGTCTCCAAGAGTTGCCGTTGGCACAGCATCTCGTAGAGAAAGAAGTATTGGGCATTGGGCATTGGGCATTGGCAGTGCTGTTAGCGGTAGCGGCGCGTTTAGCCTGTGAGGAGTTAAGAGTTTTTCTCCCCACACTCCCTCATCCCCCTTATCTCTCCACTCCCCACTTCCACAAACAAACTGAGAATTCACGAATTAATTATTCAGTGGGCTGACGCCGTGATATCCTGGTTCTCAACCACCAGTAGTTAGCACTCTAAAGTTATAGTTATAGTATTGAGTCTAGCTATTAACTTGTTGTAGCACAGCGCATCTGTTGTCTAGTCCAATAGCTAAGTTTAATGTTGTACTAGCTTGATTACGTTTGAATATACAGTATATTTGTGATTTTGATAATTCATTTTGCAACTAAGACGTTTATTCCATATTCTACGTAGAAGACCTCTGAAAAGCTCAAGTGCAGATATATCAATATGTTAAATTGCGGTTTGTTGTATAGTAATATATAGTTTAAAATTAATGTCAAGATTGAACAGGTAATGATTCTAATGTGGAACATCACTTAAATTTATGAAATAGCCAAAAAAATAAATGTCTTAGATTGATAAATATAGACTAAATTAGAAAAAAATCTAAATTTATTCAAAATGTATTTCCCAAGTGCGATCGCCATTTAAATATAAGTAAATTAACAATTGTTCCAAAAAATTACACACAAACCTCTTAAAGGAGGAAGCGAGTTTGTCTAAATCCTATCGTGTAGCCATTTTGGGAGCAACTGGTGCCGTTGGTACAGAGTTGCTGGAATTATTAGAAAGCCGTGGTTTTCCCGTTGCTGAGTTGAAGTTATTGGCATCAGAACGGAGTGCAGGGCGATCGCTACGGTTTAATGGGGAAAATATACCAGTAGAACCAGTAAGCGATCGCGCCTTTGAAAACGTTGATATAGTATTGGCTAGTGCAGGTGGTTCCACATCTAAAACTTGGGCAGCCATCGCCGTGGAAAAAGGCGCAGTGGTAATTGATAACTCCAGTGCCTTCCGCATGAACCCCGAAGTTCCCTTAGTAGTACCAGAGGTAAATCCCCAAGCCGCAGCCAATCACCAAGGCATTATTGCTAATCCCAACTGCACAACGATTTTAATGACTGTGGCAGTATGGCCATTGCATAAAATTAAACCAGTGCAACGGATTGTAGCCTCAACTTACCAATCTGCTAGTGGTGCTGGGGCAAGAGCAATGGCAGAAGTGAAAACCCAAACCAGCGCTATACTACAAGGACAGCCACCAGTTGCCGAAGTATTGCCTTACCCATTGGCATTTAATTTATTCCCCCACAACTCGCCATTAAACGATTTGGGTTATTGTGAGGAAGAAATGAAAATGGTTAACGAAACCCGAAAGATTTTTGGCAGCCAGGAAATCAGAATTACTGCGACTTGTGTACGGGTTCCCGTACTCCGCGCTCACTCAGAAGCAATTAATTTAGAATTTGCAACTCCCTTTAGTGTAGAAGCAGCCAAAGAAATTTTAAATTCTGCTCCTGGAGTAAAATTGGTAGAAGATTGGGAAAATAATCACTTTCCGATGCCAATTGAAGCAACAGGTCGGGATGAAGTTCTAGTGGGAAGAATTCGCCAGGATATTTCTCATCCTTGTGGTTTGGAGTTATGGTTATGTGGCGACCAAATCCGGAAAGGAGCAGCATTGAATGCAATACAAATTGCCGAATTATTGGTAGAGAAAAATCTACTCAAACCATTAGTTACGAGTCATTAGTCATTGGTCATTAGTCATTAGCAAAGGACAACTGACAAAGGACACTTGAAATCAATTTGTAAATAGATTATTACAATAGAAAACCACCAAAATATAAAAACATGGGTAATTAGGAGTGACAAAGAGGGTGGGAGATTTTGGCAATGTTTTAACCGCTATGATTACGCCGTTTAAAGCAGATGGTAGTGTCAACTACCATCTAGCGGCAGAACTAGCAGCGCATCTAGCTAACAATGGTACAGATACTTTGGTGGTATGTGGCACAACAGGAGAATCCCCTACCCTGAATTGGGAGGAGGAGTACCAGTTGTTTGTCGAAGTATTGCAGTCCGTGGCAGGAAAAGCCAAGGTAATAGCAGGTTGTGGTTCAAATTCCACCAAAGAAGCGATCGCTGCTACCCAAAAAGCGGCTAAAATAGGAGTACACGGTTCCTTACAGGTTGTTCCTTATTACAACAAACCACCGCAAGCGGGATTAAAAGCACACTTTCAGGCCATAGCACAAGCCTGTCCCGACTTACCACTGTTGTTATATAACGTCCCCGGTCGTACCGGACAA
Organism: Nostoc sp. FACHB-973; assembly: GCF_014698115.1. Taxonomy (GTDB): domain Bacteria; phylum Cyanobacteriota; class Cyanobacteriia; order Cyanobacteriales; family Nostocaceae; genus Nostoc; species Nostoc muscorum. Next base: position 5,090 of record NZ_JACJSJ010000048.1, on the reverse strand, counting down.
AACCTCCAGCCAGAAACAGTTGCCCAGTTAGCTGAGGTGAGTAACATTGTCGGGATAAAAGAATCCACTGGTAGCATAGATCAGGCAAGTGAAATTCGCCGCTTGACACCAAAAGAATTTCAGATCTACTCTGGTGATGATTACATGACTTTGCCCATGTTAGCGATTGGGGCAAGGGGTGTAGTAAGTGTGGCATCTCATCTGGTAGGCAACCAACTACAGCAGATGATCCAGGCTTTTAGTGCGGGTAAAATTGAGGTAGCAAGCGACATTCATCTCCAACTCTTCCCGTTGTTTAAAGCTTTATTTCTCACTTCAAATCCCATTCCAATTAAAAAGGCACTGAAACTTCAAGGTTGGGAGGTTGGTTCAACTCGTCCGCCGCTATGCGAAGCGGACTCAGAAGTAAGTCAAAAGTTAGAGGCGGTTCTTAAAGAACTTAGTTTAATCTAGCCACCAGCTGGTTGAGTGCTGCTAATCTGGTGCTTGCCAAACATACATATAAACAATGACCATAATTGTTAACAGGTCACTATTTAAAAACCTGTAATAGGACTAATAGATATACTATGAACCCTTTAGTCTACCGTCCTTTTTATTGAATAAACAATTGAAAATCTCAATTAAAAGAAGATCGCTTTGGGACTTATTCAAAAGACAACTGAGGTTGTTTGAAATACAAGTTCGTTAACTATCAACTGAATTAACAAAAAGTAACAATCTAAGGAGAAAATGGCTAAAAACGAAGCTAACAATTCCGCCTTGAAAATTATTCCTTTGGGCGGTTTGCATGAAATTGGAAAAAATACCTGTGTTTTTGAATATGACGATGAAATTATTCTGTTAGATGCAGGATTGGCTTTTCCCACAGAGGCGATGCATGGAGTCAATATTGTTCTTCCAGATACGACCTATTTGCGGGAAAATCGCCACAAAATTAAAGGGATGATCGTTACCCACGGTCATGAAGACCATATTGGTGGAATTGCTTTTCATCTCAAACAATTTGACATACCTGTGATTTATGGCCCAAGACTAGCAATGGCAATGCTAGAGGGTAAATTAGAAGAAGCAGGAGTACGCGATCGCACAGAATTAAAAAAAGTTCTACCACGTGATGTGGTGCGGATTGGCAAAAACTTTCTGGTGGAATATATCCGTAATACCCACTCCATAGCTGATAGCTTTACTGTTGCCATTCATACGCCGCTTGGGGTAATTATCCACACCGGGGATTTTAAAATTGACCACACACCAGTGGACGGCGAAAAGTTTGACCTGCAAAGGCTAGCAGAACATGGTGAAAAAGGCGTCCTTTGCTTATTAAGTGATTCCACTAATTCTGAAGTTCCAGGATTTACACCATCAGAACGTTCAGTTTATCCCAATCTTGACCGAGTATTTGGTCAAGCCACTGGGCGATTGTTCGTCACCACCTTTGCTTCCAGCGTCCATCGGATCAATATGATTTTAGATCTAGCGAAGAAGCATAACCGTGTAGTAACGGTGGTGGGGCGTTCCATGCTCAACTTGATTGCTCATGCCCGAAATCTAGGCTATATCAAGTGTGAGGATAATCTGCTGCAACCATTGCACGCAGTCCGCAACCTGCCAGATGAAAGTGTGTTGATTCTGACTACAGGTTCCCAAGGCGAAACAATGTCAGCAATGACCCGCATTGCCAATAAAGAACACCCCCACATCAAAATTCGCCAAGGCGATACAGTAGTGTTCTCGGCTAACCCGATTCCCGGAAATACCATCGCTGTAGTCAATACCATCGATAAATTAATGATTCAAGGGGCAAAGGTGGTCTATGGCCGGGACAAAGGAATTCACGTCTCCGGTCACGGCTGTCAAGAAGAGCAAAAGCTGATGATTGCTTTAACTCGACCGAAGTTCTTTGTGCCATTCCACGGCGAACATCGAATGCTGGTGAAGCACGCCGAAACGGCTCAGAGTATGGGTATACCAGCAGAAAACATGATCATTATTCAAAATGGTGATGTTGTAGAACTGACTGAAAACTCCATCCGCGTTGCTGGTAAGGTCTCATCTGGTATTGAATTGGTAGATACCACAAGTTCTGGTATGGTAAGTGCCAAAGTGCTGCAAGAACGGCAACGCATGGCAGAAGAAGGTATTGTGACTATTGCTGCCGCCATTGATTGGAATGGGAAACTGTTGGCAAAACCAGAAATTCACCTCCGGGGTGTTGTTACAAGTTTAGAGCGATCGCTCCTGCAAAAATGGGTACAACAGCGGATTGAAGAAATTCTCACTGTGCGCTGGTCAGAATTTTCTGCTGGAGGAGGTGAAGCAGCAGATATAGATTGGGGTGGATTGCAAGGAACTTTGGAGCGAGAATTGCAACGTTCCATTCGTCGAGAGCTGCAATGTCAACCATCTGTGACTTTGTTGATGCAAATTCCTGATGAACCACCAGTGAAAGTTGCCGATGGGAGAAGAAGGCGGACTCGGACTGCTGCTCAGGTGGCATCTTAATAATAAGCTCACGCAGAGGCGCAGAGACGCAAAGTTTTTCTGAGCGTCTTTGCGCTTTGGCATGAGATTGAGAGAAAAATCATTTGCCTTTACAAGGTCAAGTCATTGCCTATAAACAAGTTTGCCGAGAGTGCTGACTTATTATTCTGATATCCATTTCCAGAAACAATAAGCACCATAACCAACTGCTGCTGCTGCTACTGCTGGTGCTGCAACTGTGATAGCTACACCTGCTGCCATACCACCACCAACTGTCGCCCCAACAGCTGCTAACCCCGAAGTTATTCCAGCTGCACTCAGACCAGCAACGCTTCCGGCAGCTGCAACTGCACCAACGGCTCCCGCAGTGCCCGCAGCAGCACCAACAGTCGTCATCGTTCTCCCAACAGCACGAGCTTCTCGCTCTTCGTTAGTCAGATTTTCATCATCTTCCAAAACCTGATTCATTGCGAAGGTTGTTATTGCAGCAGGAGCGACACCCAGTGCGCCTATGCCTGCAACGGCTCCCCCACCAATAACTCCACCAACTGTAGCCAGACCTGACATAATCCCGGCTCCACTCAGCCCAGCGGCTGCTCCAGCAGCACTGACAACACCAAGACTACCTGCAACTGCGGCTCCACTTCCAGACGCTCCTCCTGCCGCTGCTCCAGCATTTTTGACTTGTTCGCTTGTGTGTATACCTGTCTTACACCATGTAGCAAAGTGTTCACAATTATTATCAAACAGGTCATAGGCATTTTCCCCCAATCTACTCTCCGCGCGTTGAATTACAACGTCTGGTGAGTCACAATTACCATACTTTTTTACAAAAACTGTCCTTCCAGATACAAAAAAATCTCTAGAAACACGGGAAATATTTCCTTGACTCTTTGTATAGTGGATGACTGTACCATCACCACAGTCAATACCATGATGGCTGTAAGCACCACAATTATAGTAAATATGATCTCCCATTCTCATACTGTAGTCGCCTTTAATACTCAGTTTTTATTGACAGCAACCTAATTAGTAATTGCCTAAGATATTTGTGCCACAATGTATCTCTGGATTACGACAGTAGTTAAACCGAGTTAGCTAAAAAATAAAAAATTACTTTTTTATACATTTATTATTTGAATTTTATGAATAATTACTTAAAATAAGAAAACTTTTTAAGTAATTCTTTATAAATTACTGAGTCCAATTTTTCTGCGTGAAACACAAAGATCGCCCTCAATGAACCCAGAGGTACACTAAAAGTAGAGTACACAGTGTTACTGGTACTGGAAATCTGAGATGTTTTGCGGATTATTGCTCAAGGTAGCTACCGAGCCTATATTTAGTTGCACCAGCGATCGCTAGTAAATAAGGAATCGGATTTAAACCCAAAGTTTAAGTCTGACTCAACGTTAAGGGTGTAAAAATTAGCGCTATGGTGTCATTGAAAAAAAAGGCCGTGCCATGCTTTCTGTAAATTTAGAACATCTAAAGCAATAGTCGCGCGGTTCATGGGTAAACCAGGAATATAGCCTAGTGATAATCCCAGGTAAGTTAAGTTAGCCCTAACACGCTATAGGTTGCAAATTGCAGCAAAATCACTAACATTAGCCTGATTATCTTAGTTAGGCAGACTTTATTGAGTTAAGGGAAATTTTTTTCTCTAGTTCTGCCCTATTCAACCAGCAGTTAACAGAATATAAATAAGCAAGAACGCACAAACACGGAGAGTAAAGGCTGCCCACCAGGGTATTACCGTTATTTACACTTACAAAAAATACTTTCAAAAACCTTTTATTTTAAGTTTTGTAAATGTTACACTAAAACCTACCCAACGGTGGATGTCTTCACTAAAATTTAAACTGTGTCAAGCTACGAACAAGATTACATTACTACACTACCGATCCCGCGAAAATTGCGGTTAACTTGACGTAGTAATAAATTAGGTTCTGACTTAAGTGGCTAATCAGGCATTACATTATATCGTAGTCAGGACACGAATCTTCCGGAAAGTTCGTTGCCACATTGTATAAATTCACCAGATAGGTGAACAGCCTCAATAACACAGAGGATTAACCATGAAGGTATTTGATAATACCACAAAAAAGATTTTTATGGCAAGCTGGGTCTTAATCAATCAACCAGAGACTAGTGATGATCGAGGAACCCAGATAGGCCGTCCTGTTTCCAAGTCCTACTGGAATATTCTCCAACCTTTAAAGCAGCGGGTAGATGGCATTCAAGTCCGCGATCGCCAACTAGCTCACCGCTTGTGCCAACTGATTCCATCTCAGTGTCCCTTTGAACGAGATGTCAAATTATTCGGGAAAACCCTGTTTCACATTCCGCCCATGTGTAAGCTCAATCCCTTATATGAAGAAGTGGTTGGTTTACGTTTCCGAGCGTTGTGCTACCTAGCCGACGAATGTGGCGAAGATGTATCGCAGTACTGTTGAGTGGGGGATGAGGGAGATGGGGAGATGGGGAGATGAGGGAGATGAGGAAGATGAGGGAAAATAATAAATCCTCAATCCCCAATCCCTAATCCCCAGTCCCCAGTCCCCAGTCCCCAGTCCCCAGTCCCCAGTCCCCAATCCCCAATCTAC
>NZ_JACJSJ010000047.1 GCF_014698115.1 Nostoc sp. FACHB-973 | reverse complement strand
ACTTCTTTAAACAGTAATGCTCAAATTATCGGTCGGGCTATCCGCAAGCATTCGGGCATTGAAAACGAGGTTCATTGGACACGGGAATTGTACTTTCAAAGAAGATGCTTGTCGCATTCGTTCTTTCCACAGTCCGCAAAATTTTGCCCTTTTACCACGCTTTGCTCTCAATGCCCTTAACCGCGAACAGAATTACAAACGTAGTCTCCGTCAAAAAATGAAACGCACTGCTATGGATAATAATTATATGATTCAGGTTCTTAGTTGTTTCATTGACAATACTTTAGATTCTTCTGATTCCTTGTGTCAAGCCTGATTTAGATGCTCTTACCCTGGCGTGTTTTCAAAGTCGCTGTGTCCGAAAAAAGGCGATCGCTTTTTTTTCACAACAAACCCCAGATACTTAAGTAAAGAACACTAGTATCCGTTAGAAACATTACTATACGCACAAAATACGAAAAACTAGCATCGGTAAGCCCGATGCTCTGGAGTTTTAAATCCACTCAAAAGTTTATTTCCTTGCAAATTGAGTGTACTAAGTAATACACACAGCCATTATACAGTTATTTGAAGACACAAAATATTCAAAACATTAAAACTTTATAAAAATCAGTAGAGAGCATATTCTCTTTAATTCTCGCCCAATCTGACTATTAGATAATTTTTCTGAATATATCAATATATGTATTCTGGCTATCTGAGTGATAGCAATTATCATAAATTATGCTGAGTCGAACTCATAAAAATGCCCTTATTTTTTGCATAAAAGTGCTTTATTATACTAAATTTTAAATATTACTTAAGTGAATAGGTGCGAATAATTAAAGTTTTAATCTAGTTTGGTTTTAAGGGCTGAAGCCCTTACTAATAAGTTATTTAATTAAATCTGCATTGCTCTCGATGGTGCGTTAGCCTTTAGCCTAACGCACCACCGAAAGCTTTAGTGCGTTAGGCTACGCCCATTGGTGTCAACTTCACGTAAAACCCTTATGAAGACGTAATTTTAAATTTACTCGCGTACCATCACTCAACGCGTCACCCCACCCTAACCATAGGTGTCAACTTAAGCTCAAAGGTATGTCGGACAAGCGTTTAAGCTTAAGTTGACACCTATGAGCATTGCTGTGCCCCTACAGCGCAGGTCTATTTACCATGATAAATTGCGTCTCTACATGAGGGTTTTGGGCTGATCTGAACTTTATTGTTGAGAATTTTCCAGCTTGTTTGGATTTACCCAACGATTCACAAATTCGTTTTTATTTTTGTGTACCTTGATTTGCACTTCCTTGGAACCTAATTTGACTACTTCTGCGGGAATTCTCTGGATATCAGTAGAATCACCACGAGCCTTGTAAAGCCAAATGACTTTTTGACCTACTTCAAAGTAGTCAGGAGATGGTGCTGTTTTTGCCCAAGTGGGAGAAGCAACTGCTAACTCAATCAAAAGTACTAATAATACTACAGTAGTTTGGAAAAATTTGATGCCCATTGCAGTTAGGAAGTTTCTAGACAAAGCTGGAGTGCTAATTTCTATATCGCTTTGAGACAGTTTGATTGTTTTCTGACTCAAAGCTTGTTTAGAAATTGCATCTAGTTCATATATCTTATTTGGAGAATTTCGCATTAGTTTTTTATGGAAATGATGACTGAATCTTGGGTTAAATTTTATTGGTAACAGTCGTTGTTAATTTGGAATAATCTGTTGTTTTTGGGTATCAAATAAATTTTGTCATTGAAAATTTTTCGTAATTTGATAATAAACAAGTTTTGAAATATAATCAAATGCTCTTGGTTGTTAAAACCATAAATTAAATTAATGGTAAATTATCTGTCTGAACAAATTGCTAAATTCAGGTAATGATTGACAAAAAAATCAGCAAAGTCAAGTAGATAAACTAAATCTCCAAGTTAGAAATAAAGCTTATTTTGCTGCCAAATTTGGCTCTATTTGGCTGTTGATGAGTTTTGGCATAGAATTTTGGGTAGTGATCCCACTATATCGGCTCGTCTATCCTAATTAATTAAAAAAACTCCTGAAATCACAATCTCTATCTGAAGAATAATTGACGGCAAATAACACTCTATCGTAAAACATTAAATATCTAGAGCTTTATGAAGTTTAATTTATATGCCTCACAGTAGAAGCCTACTTGTGGCAAAACAACCCAATATTGGCAAACTAATTCGTGCCCTGCGGCAAGAATTAAACTTGTCTCAAGAAAAATTTGCTGCCGAGTTTGGTGTCACTTTCCCGACAATCAACCGTTGGGAAAATGGACGCGCCACACCTTCTCCTTTGGCAATGCAGCGTATTAGTACCCTACTCAATGAGTTGGGCGATCGGGGTAAAATTCTTCAAGCAACATACTTTCAAGAAGAAGAGTAAACTTGTTTTACGCTGCTGAGTTCCCAGTCAAAACCCCGACTGAATACTGTTTTGGCTCAACCAGAAAAGGATTTTGACCAGCAGATGTCCACAACTGTAGTTTTGTACCCGCCCATGACTAACCCTGAGAAAGCAATGAAAAACGAGTCAACGTCAGCAAGCAACGCCGACGGTAATTTTCTTCTCGGTGGCGATGAAATGGGTGCGCGGATGCGAGAACTGGACTGGTCGAAAAACCCTCTTGGCCCAACAGAACGTTGGCCGCAAAGTTTGAAAACTGCGGTGCGGATTATGCTGACTTCTCGCCAACCGATGTTTGTTTGGTGGGGCGAAGAACTCATTAACCTTTACAACGATCCTTACAAAGCTATTATTGGCGGCAAACACCCAGAAGCACTCGGTCAGGCAGCTTCCCATGTGTGGCGGGAGATTTGGGATCAGATTGGGCCGAGAGCAGAATCAGCGATGCTCAAAAACGAGGGCACTTACGACGAAGCGCTACTGCTAATTATGGAGCGTAACGGCTACCCAGAGGAAACCTATTATACTTTTTCCTATAGCCCGGTTCCCAATGATGAGGGTGACACAGGTGGGATCATCTGCGCCAACACAGACGACACACAACGCATCATTGGTGAGCGTCAGTTAAAATTGTTACGGGAGTTAGCAAGTAGAACAGCAGATGCACGGACATTTGATGAAGCCTGTACGCTGAGTGCGAGTTGTTTGGAAACCAACCCTTACGACTTACCCTTTGCCATGATTTATTTGGTCGATCCAGATCGACAGCAAGTTTTTCTTGCCGGAACATGCGGCATTGAGCCAAACCATATAGCAGTTCCACAAACAGTTGCTTTTGATTCTGATACAGTTTGGCCTTTTGCGGAGGCGATCGCCACCCATCAAACAAAGTTAATTAAAATTTTAGAAGGAGATTTTGGCAACTTGCCTTGTGGTGTATGGGAGCGAACGCCACATCAAGCAGTGGCTGTACCCATCTCACCATCCGGTCAAACAGGCAAAGCTGGCATCTTAATTGCTGGCTTAAACCCCTTCAGGCTGTTTGACGACAACTATAAAGGATTCATGGAACTAGTTGCAGCTCAAATCGCAGCTAGCATTGCCAATGCCCAAGCTTACGAACAAGAACGCAAACGCGCCGAAGCTTTAGCAGAAATAGATCGCGCCAAAACTGTCTTCTTCAGCAACGTCAGCCACGAGTTCCGTACCCCATTAACTCTAATGTTGGGGCCACTAGAAGAAACCTTAGCTAATTGTGCCAACCTGCTGCCACCCAAGGAACAAGAGCAGTTAAAAATGGTGCAACGTAATGGACTACGCTTATTAAAACTAGTCAACAGCCTGCTAGACTTCTCGCGCATTGAAGCTGGACGGGTTCAAGCTTCATACGAACCCACCGATCTTGCCATTTTCACCGCCGAACTAGCTAGTGTATTTCGTTCAGCGATCGAACGAGCAGGAATGCAATTATCAGTTAATTGTCCTCCCCTGCCAGCACCAGTGTATGTAGATCGCCAAATGTGGGAAAAAATTGTTTTTAACCTACTGTCTAACGCATTCAAATTCACCTTGGCAGGAAAAATTGCAGTAAGTTTGCAGTGGGTAGAGAAAGAGGACGCTCTGACGCGGGGACGCTCTGACGCGGGGAAAGAGGACGCTCTGACATGGGGGCATGAAGATGCAGGGAATTATTTATCACAAACACTCTCCGCGTCCTCTTCTCCCCCCTCTGCATTCGTCGAATTGTCAGTGCGAGACACCGGAATCGGTATCCCAGCAGGAGAAATCCCCCACCTGTTTGAACGATTTCACCGCGTCAAAGGAGCGCAAGGACGAACTTTTGAAGGGTCGGGAATTGGATTGTCCCTTGTGCAAGAATTGGTGAAAATGCATGGTGGAACAGTCGAAGTAACCAGTGTTTTAGGGGCAGGCAGTTGCTTTACTGTGTTAATTCCTACAGGATATGCTCATTTGCCTCCAGACCGCATTAGTGCCACTCGAACCTTAACTTCAACCGCCTTAGGTGCAGCACCTTATTTAGAAGAAGCTCTGCGTTGGTTACCCGAAGAAGGGAGTGGGGAATGGGGAATAGGGAATAGGGAAATGGCATCTTCACCCCCTACTCCCTACTCCCCACTCCCTACTCCCTCTGCCCGCATTCTCCTAGCTGATGACAACGCTGATATGCGCGATTATGTCAAGCGATTGTTAAGTCAGCACTATGAGGTGGAAGCAGTGCCGGATGGTTTAGCTGCTTTGGATTCTGTTCGGGAGCGTCTGCCAGACTTGGTTCTGACGGATGTGATGATGCCTTCCTTAGATGGTTTTGGATTGCTGCAAGCATTACGAGCCGATCCGCAGACAAGAAAAGTTCCCATTATTTTGCTGTCGGCACGGGCAGGAGAAGAGGCACGGGTGGAAGGTTTAGAAGCGGGAGCTGATGATTACCTGATTAAACCGTTCTCTGCCCGGGAATTGCTGGTGCGCGTAGAAGCAGCCTTAAAAATGGCTGGTCTGAGACAGGAGGCAATGCAACGCGAACAAGAGCTACGGATTGAGGCTGAAGTCGCAAAAGCACACCTAGAGACAGTTTTAGCCGGTATTCAAGACCAGTTCTTTGTGTTGGATTGCCAGTGGCGTTATAGCTTTGTCAATGAGCAAGTAGCAGAAGTTGTGGGCTTTTCCCAGGAAGAGTTGCTAGGTAGGAGCATTTGGGAAGTGTTTCCAGATCTGGTGGAAAGTGAGTTTTATGCCCAAGTTCATCGAGCGATCGCCGAACAGACCGTGGTTCGCTTTGAATACTTCTATCCTAGATGGAATCGCTGGTTTGAGAATCGGATCTATCCCTTTGCTGAGGGCGTATCAATTTTTGTTACAGACATTAGTGATGTCTACGAAGAACTGCGCTTACGCAAACAAGCTGAAGAAGCACTTAGAGAGAGTGAGCAACGCTTTCGGCTAATGGCAGATTCAGCACCGACGTTGATTTGGATGTCTGGTATTGATAAATTATGTCATTATTTTAACAAAACTTGGCTGGACTTCACCGGGCGAACCATCGAGCAAGAGATGGGCAATGGTTGGACTCAAGGGGTGCATCCCGACGATTTCCAATACTGCTCAGATACTTACTCGAATGCCTTTGATGCCTGTCAAGGGTTTGAAATGGAATATCGACTCAGGCGCTTTGATGGCAAATATCGCTGGATTTTTGATGTAGGCGTACCCAGGTTTACACCCGAAGGAGACTTCCTGGGCTACATCGGTTCGTGTATTGATATTACCGAACGCAAGGCAGCAGAGTCAGAACGCGCGAGCCTGCTACAACTTGAGCAAGCTGCTAGAACCGAAGCCGAAAGAGCCAACCGCATCAAAGATGAGTTTCTAGCGGTGCTTTCCCATGAATTGCGATCGCCCCTGAATCCGATTCTCGGTTGGGCAAGTTTGTTACAAACCCGTGAATTTGACCAAGCCGCAATGAAAAAAGCGATCGCCACCATTGAACGTAATGCTAAATTACAAGCTCAACTCATTGAAGATTTGCTCGATGTCTCGCGGATCTTACAAGGCAAGCTCAGCCTCAACATGTTTCCCGTCAACCTAGTACTTGTGATTGATGGAGCATTGGAAACAGTGCGTTTGGCAGCAGAAGCTAAAAATATTCAAATTCATAAAACCCTCGATACTTCTGTGGAGCAAGTTTTGGGTGATTCCGGTCGTTTACAACAAGTAATCTGGAATTTGTTATCGAATGCTGTGAAATTCACTCCCCAAGGAGGAAAAATTGAGATTCAACTCCAGCGTGTTGACACTCAAGCTGAGATTACTGTCAGCGACACAGGTAAGGGGATCAGCGGCGACTTCCTCCCTTATGTGTTTGAATATTTTCGTCAAGCTGACAGCACCACAACCCGAAAATTTGGTGGCTTAGGGTTAGGATTAGCAATTGTTCGTCATTTGGTAGAACTACATGGAGGAACAATTTGGGCAGAAAGTTTAGGTGAAGGGGAAGGAGCTAGTTTTACAGTCAGGCTACCGCTAATCAAAAAAGATTTAACCCCAAAACAAGATAACAACATTACAGGCTCCCATGCTTCTTCTGCGACTGAAATTCTTACAGGTATCCAAATCTTAGTTGTGGACGATGACGTAGATACTCGTGAATTCCACACATTTGTGCTAGAACAGGCTGGAGCAAAAGTAACTGCTGCGGCATCCGCTTTGGAAGCACTACAAGTCTTGGCACAGTCAAAACCAGATGTTCTGGTGAGTGATATCGGAATGCCAGAAACAGACGGCTATATGCTGATGCGCCAAGTTAAAGCATTGCAGACAGACGAAGGTAAAAAGATTTTGGCGATCGCCTTAACTGCTTATGCGGGAGAAATCAACCACCAACAAGCACTCGAATCAGGGTTTCAAAACCATGTATCCAAACCCGTCGAGCCAGAAAAATTGGTCAAAGCAATTGCTACTTTGATTGGTAGGAGTGGGGAGTAGGGAGTGGGGAGTGGGGAGTGTGGGGAGATGGGGGAGCAGGGGGAGCAGGGGGAGCAGGGGGAGTAAAGAGACAAATAAGCATATTTTTTAGGAGCGTTACAGATTGCTTATACATTTATTTGTTTCTCTTCCCCTGCCTCCCCTGCCTCCCGTGCCTCCCCTGCCTCCCCTGCTTACCCATCTCACAAAATCACATTGCTCCCAGAAAATATTTCTTTGTCTCCCTCATCCCCCTTATCCCCCTCATCTCCCTCATCCCTTGCTGTGCTTATCGATGATGTTGGCTAAGTCTGGCACCGCCTCCTCAACGTGTTTTTTGGCTGAGCCGCGAAGTTTTTCATAGGTTCCTCGCACGATTTGGCGGCTGACAGTTTTAAGCCTCGCGTCAGTGACACCTAACAGGGCGTCTGCTGTGTATGAGGAATTCGCAATCACATACCCTACTGGGTCGCCCTTCTCGATCCCTTCATCCCAGATGGGATCGATCGCCGTCAAGCATTCCGGCAAAAGCTGTTCAACAGCATAAGAAATGTATCCAGGTTTGACTCCCTTTAAAGCCCCGAAGGCAGCTTTCAGAGCTATGCCGCTGATACCTGATTTGGATGCAACCTGTGTTTCGATCATCTTGCAGCAGTCTTCTACGACCACAGCTTTTTTGTTTGGGTTCAAAAGTCCGTCGCTAAGTCCCATTTCACTCCTCCTGAGAATTTCAGTACTGAATTTTCATTCGACTAATTTTTTAGCAAGCAGGAAATTACAGAAAATGGTATCAGAGATGCCATTATTCAGTTCTAAAGATAACCTTGCTGTGCTGTTCAATGGTAGTCTGAAGTTCGCTCTAACCTGATTATGTAATGTTACTATGACATCAAAAGAATCAATTTAAGTAAATACAATTAACTTTTGTCATGAAAATGACAAATTTTATACTACTTTCCCAAGTTGAGGTTAAACACCAAGAGATGCTTAACCAGCTGTTGAGAATTCTAGCAAGTAGTGGTGCGATCGCAAATACTAATTTTATGAAAAACTCTCATATAGGACTCATATTTGATTTTTGAACAAAACTCAGTACACCTTTATTCCTCCTTCCCAGTCCCCAGTCCCCAATCCCCAGTCCCCAGTCCCTTACCTCTACGAGTCATTCAGAAATCAAATCGGATTGCTATATCTCAATAACTATTAAGCAATGTTTTGTCAACCGTGTTGTTTATTTGCAGCAATAATTTTAATACAAAAAATCACTCTGATGACAAGTCGATGCCAATAGCATGTACAATTTTTACTTAAAATTTAAACGATGTGAGACAATGTGTGAGCAGCAAGTTTAACTTTACTCCTGTAATTTATAGTAGGTGTAAGGCTATGATTTCTCAAGATTATGATTCAATTTCTGCTGTAGATGAACTGTTAAGAAAAATCAGAATCAAAGAAAGTCAGCTAAAAATCGCACAAGAATCTAATATGGTGAATGTAGTTACAGCATTACAAACTCAACTGTTAGAGCTGCGGCATCATTTATCAGAGTCACCAGACTCGGAATTGCAAGCATTAATGACTTTATTAGACGATTGAGTAAACTTTTATTCAAAACTCTCCGCGTCCCCTTCCGCGTCGCCGCGTCTTCTTTGCTGACTACAAACGTCGTAAATCCGTACTACTTAAATTTCTACTGGATGTTGTCCATAATAAGGCAAAGCTTCTGACCAATTAGGAGACTTGCCTTGTTGCCACTCAAGTTCAGCTAGTTCTAAAATACTTGTTACTGTAGCTGCTAACCCAGATTGGGCTTCAATCAGCTGATAACTAGTGTTCCAATTAGCTAAAGTTTCTTGCCATGCTTCTAGGGTCATAACTGTATCTGGCAATAAAGCTATGAGTCCAGAAGCATCTGGTGTCAGCTCATAAATAGCAGCAAAAATTTGGCCTCGTTGTCCTGGCATTTGCACAGCAAGGGTTTTTGGATTTTGGGTTTTGCTTGCTTGTGACCAAGCCACCGCAGCCAAAGTGGAAATTGCAAATACAGGAATATCTAATTGTTGTCCCAAGGTTCGGGCAGTGACAACACCAATGCGAGTCCCAGTAAAGCCACCAGGACCTTTTGCAACTGCGATAAAGGATAAATCCGCCCAAGTTTGGGGTTTGATAAATTCAATTAAATATTGATGTATTAAGCTGGATAAATCACGCCCCAAATTCCAGACTTGAGAGCGAGTGTCGCCTACAAAATTACTAATTGCTATGCCTAATTCGGGAGTTGTAGTGTGCAGTGATAAAGCGTATTTTGTTGTAGCAGTTTTATTGAGCATGAACTATAAATTTAGAGGTTGTTTGAAAAGTGTTTCGCTGTGACTTTAGGCACTTTTAGATCCCCCCTAACCCTTCTTAAAAAGAGGGGAACCGGAATCTAAATCCCCCAATTTATCGGGGGATTTAGGGGGATCTAAAACTAGGGAGTTTATCGTACATTGTTTAACCTAGCGATCGCAATACCGAATTCACATGAGGTAGTTTGACGGTGAACGTTGCCCATAACCCACCCGGCTATGGACTGTAATTTCTCCTTTGTGGAGTTCTGCGGCTTGTTTGGCGATCGCTACGAGTGGTGAAAGCGCCTTACAGCAATTAGAACATACTCCTGTGTTTTTGATTTTACTGGACGTGATGATGCCAGGGATGGATGGCTTTCAAACATGCCAGCGCATCAAAGCCAATGCAAAAACCCAAAATATTCCGATTATCTTTATTACCGCCCTGTCTGAATCGGTGAACAAAGTCACAGGTTTTGAACTGGGAGCTGTTGACTACATTACGTAAGCAAGCACAAGACGAACTCAAACAACAAAAACAAAATCTAGAACAAGCACTCGTAGAACTTCAGCGTACCCAAATGCAACTGGTGCAGAGTGAAAAAATGTCGGCGCTGGGAAATCTCGTAGCAGGGGTGGCACATGAAATCAATGCTGATAATGGTAAAGGGATGAATGAAGAAGTAAAACAAAAGATTTTTGACCATTTATTTACTACGAAACCTGTTGGTAAAGGAACGGGATTAGGATTGGCGATCGCTCGTCAAATCATTGAAGAAACCCACAGCGGAAAATTGAGTTTTAACTCAGTTCTGGGTGAAGGTACAGAATTTATTATTGAAATTCCGGTGTAAATTTTTGCTCGTGTTTAGAACAAACTTTATATATCTGGGAATACTAAATCCAGAAGTTGTTAGGATTTAGCAGTATGGTGGTTAGCATTCTTGTCAATATTTACGGATATCGCATAACTGAAGAACTCTACAATGGTTCCAGAACGCTGGTTAATCGAGGGTATCGAGCAATACGGTTTAGATAAAGCTTTTTTTTGTCCCCCTGCCTACCTCAACCGATAAATTTCCTTAGCTGAACGGTATTAGGCGATCGCTCAGCAAATTGTCGTCAAAAAACATGGTGCTTCAATTCACGTCAAAGCACAGAATTTATCATCACTTTACCCACTAAAGCAGATAAACCAGTTTCTTTTTCCCTATTATTGAGACTCATTTAACTAACCAATTACCATCAATTTTCCAACCAGAATGAACATTAATAACTCTGAAAAAAATAGCAGTATTAGTACTACTTTGCAAATTTCCAACTATCAAATTGTGGCAACAGTTTATTCTGGCAGTCGCACCTTAGTATATCGGGCTATCCGCAGCCATGACCAGTTACCTGTAGTTATCAAGCTACTAAAAAATGACTATCCAAACTTTAGCGAATTGGTGCAGTTTCGCAATCAGTACACTATTGCCAAAAATCTCAACTCTCCCAGCATTATCCAAACCTATAGCCTAGAACATTATCAAAATAGCTATATGTTGATAATGGAAGATTTTGGGGGAATTTCTCTTCATGAATGGGTAATCAAACAAGAAAACAGACTTTCTTTAGGGGAGTTTTTAGAAATAGCGATCGCACTATGCAATACCTTAGATATATTGTATCGTGAACAGATTATTCATAAAGATATTAAACCCAGCAATATTTTAATTAATCCGCAAACAAAAGAAGTTAAATTAATTGATTTTAGTATTGCATCTCTACTACCACGAGAAACCCAAGAAATTCAAAATACCAATACCCTAGAAGGAACTCTCGCCTATCTTTCTCCAGAGCAAACGGGACGGATGAACCGCTTAATTGACTACCGCAGTGACTTCTACTCATTAGGTGTCACCTTCTATGAATTATTAACGGGACAATTACCATTTATCTCTGAAGATCCAATGGAGTTAGTACATTGCCATTTAGCTAAAACTCCCATTCCAGTCAATCAGATTAATTTCCATATCCCATTAATTTTATCTGAAATCATTAGCAAGTTGATGGCGAAGAATGCCGAGGATCGCTATCAAAGTGCATTAGGAATTAAACATGATTTAAAAATTTGTCTAGAACAATTACAAAAAACAGCAACAATTAAACCTTTTGCACTGGGAGAGGGAGATATTAGCGATCGCTTCCTGATTCCCGAAAAACTCTACGGTCGAGAAACTGAAGTACAAACCCTCCTCCAAGCATTTGAAAGAGTCGCTAACCCCCCTGAATCGGGACTAAGGGGGGTAGAAATGATGCTGGTGGCTGGTTTTTCGGGGATTGGGAAAACTGCGGTTGTCAATGAAGTTAATAAACCCATTGTCCGCCAACGTGGTTATTTTATTAAAGGCAAATACGACCAATTTAAACGGAATATTCCCTTTAGTGCCTTTGTCCAAGCCTTTCGGAATTTGATGGGGCAATTACTATCGGAATCTGATGCACAATTGCAAACTTGGAAAACCAAGATTCTCGAAGCTGTTGGCGACAATGGACAAGTTTTAATTGAGGTAATTCCTGAATTAGAACGCATTATTGGCACTCAACCACCAGCCACAGAACTATCAGCAACTGCTGCCCAAAATCGCTTTAATCTGGTGATGCAGAAATTTGTGCAAATTTTCACAAGTCTTGAACATCCCTTGGTGATGTTTTTAGATGATTTGCAGTGGGCAGATTCCGCATCACTGAAATTGCTGCAATTATTAATGTCAGGAACAGGACATTTATTAATCTTGGGTGCTTATCGGGATAATGAAGTTTCGCCTGTACATCCATTTATCTTGACAGTCGATGAAATTGCGAAAGCTGGTGTAATTGTGAACACAATTACTCTGTCACCATTGAGTTTAGTGGAGATGAATCGGTTGGTGGCAGATACCCTCAATTGCGAGTTGTCCCTGGCTCAACCCCTAACCGAATTAGTGATTCAAAAAACCAAAGGAAACCCATTTTTTGCAACGCAATTTCTGAAAGCACTGCATGAAGATGAACAGATTATTTTTAATTGGGAAACACGATATTGGCAGTGTGATATTGCTCAAATCAGAGCTTTAGCTCTCACTGATGATGTGGTGGAGTTTATGGCATTACAATTGCAGAAATTGCCTGCCAAGACTCAGAATATTCTCAAATTAGCCGCTTGTATTGGGGCGCAGTTTGATTTGCAGACTTTGGCGATCATCTCTGAGCAATCTCCAGAAACTGCGGCAGTTGATTTATGGAAAGCCTTACAAGAAGGTTTGATTATTCCCAATCAGGAAATATATAAGTTTTTTATTCAGTCTGACAGTACCTCAGTATCTCACACAGCAGCGAATCCCATTTATCGGTTTCTGCACGATCGCGTCCAGCAGTCCGCCTATTCTTTAATTCTAGAAGATCAAAAACAAGCCACTCACCTAAAAATCGGGCAATTGTTGCTACAAGAAAGTAGTGAAATTCAACGTCAGGAAAGGATTTTTGATATTGTTGGTCATTTCAACTTTGCTCAGGATTTAATCTGCGATCGCCAGGCCCGTTATGAATTAGCTTCCCTCAACTTACAGGCGGGGAAAACGGCAAAAGCAGCCGCAGCCTTTCAGACAGCATTTGTATTGGTCAACATAGGTATTCACAGCTTACCAGACGATAGCTGGCAAGAACAATATACTCTAACGCTGGCACTGCACAATTTAGCAGCCGAAGCAGCGTATTTGTGTAGCCAATTTGAACAGGTGGAACAGCTAATTACGGTGATTTTGCAACAAGCAAAACAATTGTATGACAAAGTTGGTGCCTACGAGATTCAAATCCTAGCTTACCTTGCCCAAGGTCAGCCCCAGGAAGCTATTTATACTGCAATTGATGTGCTTGGGCAGTTTGAGATTCGGCTGCCCAAGCACCCGACTCAGGCTCAAGTATTGCTGGGTTTAGCCAAAACCAAGTTGATTATCGGTAACAAAAAACCAGAACAGCTTGTAAATCTACCCAATATGACCGATGCTAACAAATTGGCAGCGATGCGAATTCTTTCTAGTGCTGCCTCTGCTGCCTATCTTTGCGCTCCGAAGTTGATGCCGCTATTGGTATTTGAGCGGGTTAATTTGTCTGTACGGCACGGTAATACTGCCCTATCAGCTTTTGGCTATGCTTGGTATGGATTAATCCTCTGTGGCATCCTCATGGATATTGAAGGAGGCTATAAGTTTGGACAACTGGCGCTGCAATTACTAGAGCGGTTTAATGCCACGGATTTGAGAGCCAAAGTGCTATTTATGACTTATACATTTATTAGTCATTGGCGCGATCGCATTACAGATACAATGCCAGCACTGTTAGCAGCTTACCAGAGCGGTTTAGAAACGGGAGATGTCGAATATGCTGCTTGGGCAGCTTTGGTTCATTCTTACAATCGCTACTGGACAGGGCAGAACTTACAGGAAGCAGAACCAGGGATTCGTTCTTTGATCGCAGCGATCGCTCCTTTCAACCAAAAAAACGGCTCACTCTACATCAAGATATACCATCAAGCGACCTTAAATCTTCTGGGTCATGCCAGCGATGCAAGTTGCTTGTCTGGTGAGAGCTATCAGGTGGCTGAAGATATTCCTGCCCAGATAGCGGCGAGCGATCGCACAGGACTATTTTTTAGTTACGTTTGTCAACAGCATCTGCATTATTTGTTCGGGCAGTATGTCGCCGCAGTTGAGAAGGCCAATGCTGCTAAACCCTACTTTGATAACTGCGTTTCCTCACTGCCAACGGTGCTGCACTACTTTTATGATTCTCTGGCACAACTGGCAATTTACGCCACTGCAACCTTAAAAGAACGCCAGCAAATCCTCAAGGCCATTCAGGCGAATCAGCAAAAGTTGAAGAAATGGGGGTTCTATGCCCCGATGAATTACCAACATAAGTTTCTGTTGGTAGAAGCAGAACGGTATCGCGTACTGGGGCAAAAATTAGCAGCACTGGAATACTACGATCGGGCAATTCAACTTGCCAAAGAAAACCAATTCCTGAATGAAGAAGCCCTCGCCAACGAACTCGCCGCCAAATTCTATCTTGATTGGGGTAAAGCCAAAGTCGCTCAGGCATACATGATTGAGGCGTATTACTGCTATGCCCGTTGGGGGGCAAAAGCTAAGGTGGCTGATCTGGAAACCCGCTATCCCCAACTGCTCCAGCCGATCTTACAGCAACTCAAAACTAGTTTCAATATCCTAGAAACCGTAACTAGGATTACTAACTCCTCAACCATAACCTCTAGTGCCAACTCCAGCATTTCCGATACCCTAGATTTTGTCTCAGCGATCAAAGCCGCTCAAGTTATCTCCAGCACCATCGAACTTGATCAACTGCTCCAGCAACTTACCCAAATTATTTTACAAAATTCTGGAGCCGACAAATGTGTATTGATCTTGCCCCAAGATGAAACTTGGGAGGTGAGAGCGATTTCCACCCTGGAAACAACAGAAATCTGCTTTGAACCTTTAGAAGGTCATTCTAACGTTCCCATTAAATTGATTCAGTACGTCAAACGAACGCAATCAGTGGTGGCGATCGAAAATTTGCAAACCGATTTACCTGTCATTGATGAGTATTTGCTGCAATGCCAGCCCAAGAGTGTTCTGTGTTTACCAATTCTCAATCAAGGGCAGTTAATCGGAATTCTTTACCTCAAAAATCAATCAACTGCTGGGGTATTTACAAGCGATCGCTTGCTGATTCTCAATTTCCTCTGCACCCAAGCTGCCATTTCCCTGGAAAACGCCCGACTTTTTAGCGATCTCAAAACTACCAAAGTGGCTATTGAGCGATCGCAGCAAGATCTGCGGACTATTTTTGATAATGCCCATGATGCTATTTTCATCCACGCCTTAGACGGCACAATCATAGATGTTAACGATCAAATGCTTCAGATTTTTCATGTGAGCCGAGAAGAGGCGAAAACCCTATCAATTGCCAAAGATTACTCCGGCCCAGAAAATCCCTTCGATCAACTTTCTATGTTGTGGGAGCAAGCAATCATGGGTAAAACCCTGACAACTGAGTGGCAGGCAAAACGACCCCATGATGGTTCCCTCTTCAACGTCGAGGTTTCTCTGCGTTGCATCACCCTAAATCGGCAACCCATGATTCTTGCTAATGTGCGTGATATTACTGAACGCAAACAAGCCCAAGCCGCCCTGCAACAAGCGCAATTACAAATTATCCAAAGTGAAAAGATGTCTGCGTTGGGTAACTTAGTCGCTGGGGTGGCTCATGAAATCAATAATCCCCTCGGTTTTATTTATGCCAGTATCCAACAAGCTAAACCCACCATTGCTGATATTGTTGAACATTTGAAACTCTATCAAGAAAGTTTCCCCAACAAAAGTGAAGAAATCATGGACCACGCCGAAGAAATCGACTTGGATTATAGCTTAGAAGACTTACCCAAAATGCTTGACTCCATGACGATGGCGTGCGACAGATTAACAAATATTAGCATTAGTTTAAGAACATTCTCCCGTGCTGATCGAGATTACAAAGTCCCATTTAACATCCATGAAGGTATCGACAGTACAATTTTAATTTTGAAACATCGTCTCAAGGCGAATGAACAACGTCCCGCCATTGAAGTTATCACTAACTACGGTGATTTGCCTGAAGTAGAATGTTTTCCTGGTCAATTAAATCAAGTATTTATGAATCTGATCGCAAACGCTATTGATGCCTTGGATGAATTTAACACCGGACGCAGTTTTCGAGATATTCAAGCTAATCCTAACTGCATTACGATTACAACCTCCGTCGAAAATAATCTAGTTAAAATTGCCATTGCTGATAATGGTAAAGGAATGAGCGAAGAAGTAAAACAAAAGATTTTTGACCATTTATTTACTACTAAAGCCGTTGGGAAAGGAACAGGATTAGGATTGGCGATCGCTCATCAAATTGTCATCGAAAAACATGGTGGTTCAATTCATGTCAACTCGACCCTTGATCGAGGAACAGAATTTATCATCAGTTTACCCGCTAAAGCAGAATAAACAGAAGTTAGCGATCGCCAAAAAATTGTTCCAGTCATTTTAACTACAGGTAACTGCTGAAGCTGAGTTTACCTTTGTCAAATCTCCAGTGAATATGCCTGTATATTTATAAGGTGATGAACCAGAACAAGTCATAGGATTTGTATTAGCGCGACGTGGAGTCCACCACGAATCTGCCTTGACGGTCAAATTGACGCCATTCCATGATAATCCGGTGACAACTAAAGAGTTTGTTTTACCATCATTAGCCTTTTTCGCAGTCAGAAATGTGGCATAGTAAACGCTACCATTTTCTGGATTAATTTTTGCTATAACTGCGACTTTCGGACCGCCACCACTGCCATAACTAGGTAGCCAACGACCAGTAGCAAAGCGTCGAAAATCATTACCAGGCTGGCTACCAGTGGAAGAGAAAACGCCATACAAAACGTTTCCTCCATCCCAAAGTAATCCATAGCCTGTACCATCATCATTGGTTGTTTCGTAATCACTGCGACACCATTTCTTCAGGCCATTCTGAAAAGTAATGATGCGAGGGTCTTTGTTTTGAGATGATACTTGCTGATAACCAATGTAGATGGTTCTTTGGCCAACAGTCACTCTGGGGCCATTTTTATTTTTGATAGTTGTCTCAGTGTCATTGCATGTAAATGTCACACTTTTACCAATAGATGACTGTATAGTAGTTTGGGCAAAAACTTGAGTAATTGGTAAATCAGCACCCAATACTACTGATAAAAATAGAAATGCCAGATATTTGGGCAATTTACGGTGATAAAGCATTGAATTGATGTAGTTCAGATGTCTAAAATGACAAGATATCACAAAGTTTCCGTAATTAGTAATATTAAGTACATCTAGTTAGTTGTACTATGTGCTGTTGAATACTTATCATTTAGACTGACGCAGGGACGCAGAGATTTTTTTTGATACAGTGATTAGGCGGAGATATCTTAGTGTTGGGTTATCCTACAGGATCTTGCTAGGTTCCTAAAACGCCACTTGTTTTAAGTCGGTGGAGGCGTCCTTAGAACTACCTAGATTAAAGAAGTCGCAAGTTGCAAGTACAGTTTTGTAACGGGGATTTAGACCCCGCCACAAAACTTGCGGCTTATTGAAGCCGGGGACTTAAACCCACCGAATTTTGATTAATCAAAATTGATGAAAGGATGTTTGAAAAGTCATAAAGTATACTAAAAACCCCTCTCCTCGATGCCGAGAGAGGCTTTGAATTCCCCCTTCCCGCATCGGGAAGGGGGTAAGGGGGTTAGGTCTTTGATGAATAATAAAAAAAAGATAAAAAGGAGTGACGAGATTTGATATTATTTACACCTCATCTATCACTCCTAATAACTTGCGCGTTGATAAGCTGTTACGCATTGTTAAATTACACCAGCTTAGTAGTTCATTTATCCTCTAACTAAAGAAGCGGATAATTGTTAAGTTTGTGCGTGTCTTTCTATACAATTTTTCTGAGATTGTAACACCTATTTTATTGAAGATGTAGTAGTTCGACTATTGCTTGTTCTCTGTAGTCTTACTTTTGTTTGTATCAGAACGATATCTCTCGATAATTTATTGATATAAAACGTATAGAGGAACACAAATAAACTTAACTTAGATTATATACCTTTGGTAGTAGTGGCTTGATTCTTGTGATGGAAGTTTGGTAATAATGGAAACAATTATCATTAATACTTAATTATTAAAGGAGTGACAAAGCGCATTAAACAACAGTGAGAACTTAAGGTTGAAATCGACTTTTTTGGAGTGTCTTGTCCGATCTAATTTATCTCCTAGTCATAATTTTGACTGTCTAATCAGTTGATTTACAAATTCGTATTTAACTGACTTTATTGAATTCTACTACTAAAGGTAGAAGTAATACTTAGCAAAATGCTATACGCTATACACTGAAAAAGTCTACGTTTCCCAAAAATATTAATGATTAGTAAGCAATTTTTAAATACAATATAAATTGAATCTCTAGACCTAATTGAGATGTGTGTCATTTAAAAAACTGAATGACCTGTAGTATTTTCAGACAAAAATTGTCGTAAACCTTTATTCAAGGTATTGTTATAAATTAAATGGAACAAGAATTGCAGCTTCATGAAATTTAAATTTATCACTCAACAAAATCATAAATGCTGCAATTTTCCAACTCTTTACCTAATAGATTTTTTTGCTCAACCTCTGCAAGTAAGTAGCGGGAATTTAAGGTGAACATAGAAAAATTTATCCAACGCGCAGAAGTATTGCACAAGCGTTTAGCAGATTTATACCAAACTGCTAGTGTATTGCCTTGGATTCCACCAGATCTTCTGCCACAGGCTTTTAAGGAACTCTATAACACCTCAAAGATAGTGCAGTTAGCAGCAGAGGAATTGTATCAACAAAACGAAGAACTAATACAAACACGGAATTGGCTAGAAGCAGAACGCCAACACTACCAAGATTTATTCGAGTTGGCGCCAGATGGCTATTTAGTGACTAATACAGAAGGTATCATTCAAGAAGCTAACCACACAGCAGCTAAGTTGTTCAATGTTTCAAAGCATTTTCTAGTGGGCAAATCAATGATTAATTTTGTCCCTCTAGAAGAACGTCAAAAAATTCGCAATGAACTTATCCAACTATCCCAATCAGTCAGAGGTAAAGAGTTATTAATACATTTGCAACAAAGTCATGGCGAGTTGTTTGATGCAGCTTTAACAGTGCTTGTTGTCCCTAATTCGGAGGGAAAAGCAACTTTTTTGCGCTGGATGCTACGTGATATTTCTGAACGTCAACCTTTAGAATCAACAGTAGTCAAGAATAATAGCAGCGACCTGTTTCCTGGTCATCCGGTGCATAAATATTCTAAAGGAGAAACTATCCCTCTTAACCCACTAGTAATTTGGTATGTTTGCCAAGGTTTGGTCAAGCTAAGTACTTACTGCGAAACCGGCGAAGAAGTACTATTAGGGTTGGCAACAGCAGAAATGGTTTTTGGTACTAGTTTGACTTCTCTAAACATTTACCAAGCAGTAGCCCTTTGTGATGTTGAGTTGGTGTCAATTTACGCAGCAGAAGTAGCAGCTTCTCCAACTCTGAGTCATACTTTTTTACCAAAAATTAATCAGCGCTTACAGCAAACAGAATCTTTTTTAGTCATTTCTGGAAGACGACGGGTACAGGAACGCCTACACTATTTATTACAACTTTTGAAACGCGAAATCGGTGAAACTGTACCAGAGGGAACTCGCTTAAGTGTTCGTTTAACTCATGAAGATATTGCTAGTGCTTGTTGTACTACGAGGGTAACAATTACACGATTGATGGGCAAATTACAAGAACAAGGTGTAATTGATTTTGATTTAAAAAAACATATTATTTTGAAAAATTTAGATTAATTCTTTATCGCTTTCGTAAGATACAGAAATTTGTAGGGTAGCACAGCTGTGCTACCCTAATTTTTTATGAAAAAAGTAAAGGTTCAAAACCGGACTTCGTCCCGCTGCGCTAACGCCCGCAAGTGGCGCGAATAAATCCTTGTATCTCAAGGTAGGTAGAAACACCACAAGAAAGTGGGTGGCTTAGTTTAATCCCCCTGCTCCCCCTGCTCCCCCTGCTCCCCCTGCTCTCTTCAACGGCGCAGGTAGGTAAAACTGGGATCGGGTCTACCAACAAAGCAAGAATGGGTAAAGTTATATTTTTTGATAATCGCTAATGATGTTGTTGCTTCAGATTTATTATTACCAAAATCAAACATCCAGTGGTTACCATCTACAATTTTCCAGCTATTGTTTATGCGATTAACGCTTGTAGTGGCAGGATTAAATGAGATACAATCTTCGCCTTGTAGTGAGCCAGAAGGAGCGCTATTATTTACTAGTAGATATTGGAAGGATGGTTGTGGTCGTCCAACAAAGCAGGATTTGTTCATGCCATAGTGATTGATAATTTTGAAAGCACGTGTCGCTTCATCTTTTTTATTACCAAAGTCAAACATCCAGTGATTGCCGTTCTCAACTATTTTCCAGCGATCGCTAACTTGATTAACACTAATATTATTGGGATTAAAAGCGATACAGTCTTCTTGAACTGCTTGTGTTTCTTGTGTTAATGAAACTAAGTTAGAGCGATATTCTTTGTTAGTTTTTCTATCTTTTAAAATGATATATACAGATTGGGGAGGTGTTTGACCTTGTTCAACTGCAAACCAAAGAGAGTTTAAGTTTTCAGAGGAGGAAAATGCACAAAATCCGTAAATTCGTTGGTTGTTTTGACCATTATAAATATTTACCCAAGTCCTGGATGAGTTGCTGTTTTGTCCGCAAGGTGGTAAATCTGGAGCTTTGGTAAATAAGTTATTAGGAAATGCATTCCAGTTTGCTACTGATAATTTATATCTTTGAAAATTTTTGCCTGAGACTGTATACGGTTCTGTGCCAATAAAAACTAGTTTTGGTTGGGGTATGGGATTGGATGCAAGATTGAGAAGATTTGGATTTCTGGTATTGTTACTCCAGGTATCTGCTATTTGCAAGTTATCAGCAGCATAAGCAGCAGCAAAATTAGATAACATCCATCCTACGCTAAGTAAAGTTGCAAATTTGTTGTAGTTTTGTAATTTCATTTTGATGGAACCTTGAATAAAGTTATCCTATTTTGAGTGTGAACTCTCACGCACGAGGCAAGAGAGGGTAAAGATGGGAGAAATATTGAGTGTTCACAAATAATTTAGGGTTGTTGTATTACTACAATTGGTTAGTTTCTGTTTCCATATTTTTTGCTTTTTATTTTTATAAAAGTTTGGGAAAGTAATTTTGGTATCTATGTAGATAGTTCAACTGGACGCAAAATAATGTATATCTGAATTTGACGGATATTGGTAAGCACCATTGAAAGCGGCTATGGACACAGTTGGCAGCACAATTCCATCATCGGGCTACATCTTGGCACTGGACTTGGGTACTACCGGCGATCGCGCTTTTGTGTTTAACGCACAAGGTAAGATTGTCGGACAGGCATACAAAGAACTGACTCAGTATTATCCGCAGCCGGGATGGTTAGAACATGACCCTGAGCAAATCTGGCAGGATACGTGTTGGGTGATGGAAACCGCAATTGCCAATGCCAAAATTACTCCCTCAGCGATCGCCGCGTTAGGATTAACTGTGCAGCGTGAAACCTGTTTGATTTGGGACAAAACTACAGGTAAACCACTCCATAAAGCGATCGTTTGGCAAGATCGGCGGACTGCTCCATTGTGTCAGAAGTTACAAGAGCAAGGCTATGCTCCAGAAATTTACGATCGCACCGGATTAATCATCGATGCCTATTTTTCTGCAACTAAGCTCAGATGGCTATTAGACAAGTTTACAGATGTTGACTTGAACAATGTTTTAGCAGGCACCATTGATACTTGGGTGCTGTGGAAGCTCACGGGTGGAAAAGTCCATGCCACTGACCACAGCAACGCCAGCCGCACAATGTTAATGAATCTCAAAACCTGTGAGTGGGATGAGATTCTCCTAGAAATGTTCCAGATTCCGGCTCATATCCTGCCCAAAATTCAGCCGAGTTTAGGGGGATTCGGAGTTACAGATGCTACTTTATTGGGTGCGGAAATTCCCATCACTGCGATTTTGGGAGATCAGCAAGCTGCTTTGTTTGGTCATGGCTGCCATCGCCCCGGTTTGATGAAATGCACCTACGGTACTGGTAGCTTTTTGGTAGCTCACACTGGCTCTGAAATTGTGCGGTCGCCTGAACAACTTATTTCCACAGTGGCATGGACACAAAGGAATCCAAAGGGAGCTTTGGATGTCGGCTATGCTTTAGAAGGCAGTATGTTTACTAGTGGTGCTTGTATCCAATGGTTGCGCGATAGCTTGAAGTTGATTAAAACTGCCGCTGAAACTGAAGCAATGGCCAATAGAGTCACAGATAGTAGCGGTGTATATTTTGTACCTGCATTTAGTGGACTCGGCGCACCTTATTGGGATATGAGCGCTAGGGGAGCTTTTTTCGGCATTACCGCCAGTGTACAACCAGAGCATTTAGTACGCGCTGTATTGGAGGCGATCGCTTATCAAGTTGTGGAGGTAGTCCAGGCGATAAATGCATCTAGTAGTACACCTGTTGCGCGATTAACCGTAGATGGTGGTGCTTGCGAGAATAATTTTTTGATGCAGTTTCAGGCGGATGTCTTAGGTATTCCGGTGGAACGTCCCATCGTGCGTGATACTACCGTTCAGGGTGCAGCATTCGCAGCAGGTTTAGCTGTGGAATTTTGGAAGGACTATGAAGCATTGGTGCAGCAACGGCAGATTGAGTGCGTGTTTGAGCCAAGGAGCGATTTCTCGAATTTTGCTACTTGGCAAAAGGCAGTGAAACGTACTCTCGCTTGGATGGATTAGATGCTTGTAGCAATTCAAACAATAGACTTCTTGCATAAATCAAAAAAAAGAACCCCACCCCGCCTTTGACTTGCGTCAAAGTCTCCCCTCCCCGCAAGCGGGGAGGGGCTGGGGGTGGGGTGTTATGGGACTTTTGCAAGAGGTCTAATGCCCAATGCCCAATGCCCCATGCCCCATGCCCAATGCCCAATGCCTCATTCAGCATTCAGCACTCTGTTGCCATTCTTGCCACAGTAAAGCAGATAAATGCACTATGGCCAGAATTAGTGTCGTCGTAGCAATCAGATAACTGTGTATTGTGTAAAGGTGTTCAACAGTAACTGTGCTAATGGCTCCACCGCCTGTGAGGATGTCGCGCAGTTGCACGCCAATAAACGGAATTGCTTCGATGGTTCCTAGCTCAATGCTAAAACGCCAGTATCCTTCCTGAGTCCAGTCTAGGATCATCGCTGTCCAATCTAGCCCGATCGCACTCAGGGTCAACAAAATGCCGCTAATCCAAGCAGTCAGCCAACTCTTGCGAAATTGCCGACTCAAAAACATCACTACAATTTGAATGAGAGCGATCGCAATTAACCCGTTACCAGCAATATCGTGCGCTCTCCGAAACAACCAACCATATGGCAGTTGGGTATTAATCATCTTTAGGGAGTTATAGGCACCGCCTGCTGTCGGCTCGTAGTAAAAAGAAAGCAAAACTCCGGTAGAAAAGTAAATTAAGCACAGAGTCAGAAGTACAACTGATAATATCGTCGCTACTCGTCGCAAAATCCTATCGAACTGGGTGCTTTCCATAGCTCAGCTCTCCTGTTCTTAAGTAGGTATTTATTCTTATACAATTATTTTAGCTAAGAAATTTTAATAAATTTTACTTTTCTTATATAAAGGTAAAGTTTTTTAAATCAAATATTCCACCCAAGCTTTTAAGGGTTCTGGTGAGCCATACCAGATTCCGGCGCTTCTGGGAGAATGCTTCACACCTTCAATCACAAGATTTTCTGCGCCTTCGAGGTGAGCTGCTTCAATGGGTGTGATTCCATCTCCCCAGGTGTTACCTTTACCACAGGTTAATTGGTAACTACTGTAAGCTAACCAGCTACCCCGCCGCCTTTGTCCAAAGATAGTTTTGCCGGCAACACAGACGTAACGAACCTTGCTGTAAAAAGCTCCAGGATAGTTATTGGTGACAAAATCCAGATTTGAGCGCGTCCAGCGTTCTTGGCTGATGTGCGGTGTACCCAAGGTGATGAGAGTCGCAACTAAGGGATGGGCTTCCCAGAGAGATGGCTTGACATCGCCGCGTGCTAAATAGGGTTTTTCTCCCATATAGATGCGTGATATCCAACCTCCGGCTGAGTGACCAATTAAGTTAATTTGAGTAGCTTTATATTGCTGCAATATCTGTTTGACTGTGCGATCGAGTTGTTGCAAAATCCGCGTTACAGGACTTCCTCCAATAGTGGGTAGCCAGTCACGCCGCCGTAGTGGTACTGTGATAGTGGGAAAATTTAACTGTTGTAAAGATTGTTCTAGTTGGCGATAGGCGATCGCGCTTTCTAGATATCCAGGCACAATAACTGTTGGTAAGGGCATTGAAAATTTCTGGCTGCAAGAACTGAAGGTTTATAATCTTTTAATGAAGAAGTAGTAAGTAGTTAAAAGCTCAAATTGCGATTCTCTGACTCACTCTTGGGAGCAAAACCCAAACACATATTGATGGGTTTTAGGGTTAAAATGTCAAGAAAATGGTACAATCTACAACAGTTTTAGGGTCTCTTCATGTGGTAATATTGTCACAAAGGGCGTAGTATATAACAATTAAGTGTGCTATTTGTTACGTCAGTTTTGCGGAGCAAAAAACAGTAAAAATAACAGGGCAACCTGAGCAGATGTTCTGATTGAGTCTAAGTTCCTACGAGATATGAAACTTCATAAATAAGCGAGATATCATTTTTAATTGTGCGCTTTATAACAATAAAAAATCAAAAGTAGTAATAGTTAAAACATCTTTTTAGCAAACACAACTTGAAAATATGAGAGAGCATCATTAAGAAATTAAAAAGTTGAGGAAATGGTAATCTTAGCGTCTGGATTGCCAGCTGAGGAAGTTATTATTTCCTTAGAGGGACGCATCTATTGCAATATATTGCAATATAGTCATCAAAGAGAAAATTGTTAGTCAACTGCAACTGAGCCGAGTGAACGATAACAGCTATGTCTTACGTCTCCCTGCTGAAAAATATACCAGAAATCATTAGCCAGCCAATTGGAATAGCAGCTATAGCTTCTGTTGGCATTCACGGTGCGATCGCCATGATTGTACCATTGATGCCTATGGACTCCAGCAAGCCCAAAGAAACGGCATCATCAAAAACAGTCGGACTGATGGAATTGAGTCAAATCGACCAAAGCCGTTTGCCGCAAACCACACCTCGAATAGGCTTACAACAATTACCGCCAATAGCGCCACTTTCTGCACCGAATTTTAACGCCCAGACTGCATTAGCTCCATTGGCGCCACCGCCATCGAGTCAATTAATACTGCCTCCCCTACCTCCATCATCAAATAACTATCGGGTCTCGTCTTTGCCTACAAGGCAGTCTTTGCGGACGATTCCTAATTATAATTTGGGATTTGACGCTTCTAAATTTGACAGTTCCAAATACAATAACAGCCCCAAATTCTCGTCATCAGTTCCTCCAGCTCCTCGTTTGAGTGAGAGCGATCGCAAATACGAGACACCTGAGCCATTGTCTGTAAATAGGTTGCCACAATTGCAGTCACAGAACATACCTGATGATATTCTGCAAAATGCCCAATCCCGGAACCTTTCTGATACTCCCCCCATTACAACAGCACAGGGAAATCCAACTCCACAAATGACCCAACCAAGTATTGATGGGTCTAAAATTTCTCAAAACTTGCTCGTCAACTCTCTAAAAGAAGGTCGAGGAAATAGCAATACTTTAATCGGAACTAGGGGAAGTGCGCCCCAGGCAAGGGATTTATCCCCCAAAGGAACTCAACAGGCGATCGCACAACTCGATTCTTACGATGCCCTCAGAAAAGAAGTCCAGCAACAATACCCCAATGCTGAACAAAAACCAGTTATTCGACAAACACTAGCCACAGATAAGCCGAATGCGGAAGGGGCTGTTTTGGGTGTATTAGTGGTAGATCCTGATGGCAAGGTCTTAGATATCAAGTTCCAAGACAAATTACTCTCCCCAGAATTGCGAACAAAAGCAAGAGAATACTTTAGCAAACAATCCCTCAAGGGAGATAAAAAGATCAGTTCTTATCCATTTAACCTAGTTTTCCAAAACAACAGTAGCAACACAACTGGAGCTACTCAAGACCAAAAGCCCTTTCCATTGTTGACACCAAGAAGCAACAGCAATCAGCTGACGCCATCGCCAGCACCTACTTCTAAACCATTATCGGAAGCGCCAATCAAAACTAATCAGCCTGGGCGTTTACCCGCAGCTACTCTCAAACCATTAGTTGTACCAGGAGTCAATAGCAACTCACCATCAGGTACTGCAAAACCATCATCCGAAGTGCAAATTAGGAATAATCAGCCTGCGTCTACAGGTACTCTCAAACCATTAGTTCTACCAAGAATCAATAGCAATCAATCTCAGCCCTTACCAGCAGCTACTTCTAAACCATCATCTGAAGTGGGAACGAGAAAAAACCAGCCTACGCCTTCATCGGCAAATGCTACTTCTTCTGAACAGTTAGTGCCAGGAACGAATAAAAATCAGCCGACACCCACTTCTGCAACTGAGCAAGAATTACTACAACAGTTGCGGCAACTGAAGCAAAACAGAGAAAAGTCGAATTAATAAATTAGGGACTTCCAGAAAATCAATTATCCCAAATTATTTGTACATTTTTCGGGTAGCACAGCTGTGCTACCCTACGATGGAATATTTTTTTCTTTGGAAGTCCCTTATCCAATATTGTGGGGTGGGCATCCTGCCAGCCCAGTTTATATGGCGGGCGAGACGCCCACCCCACAAGAGTTGTAGCAAAAGCCTTGGTGGTTAGGACATTAACAGATGATAAAACCTAGACACAAAAAGACTTTTCACCCAGTCCCCAGTCCCCAGTCCCCAGTCCCTTGCTATAATTGGATATTTTGTTATTTGGAAGTCCCTCATTGGCTAAGGCGATTAGCTTTTGGGTATTTTACCAGCCTTGTTCTGCATTCTGGAAAACGTAAGCCGCTACCTCTAAAATTTCCTCAGGACTTAACTTTTCTTTAAAGGCAGGCATGGCATTTTTACCATTCTGCACTTGGTGGATAATTGCCTGAATCGAGTCGCGATCATAATTTTCAAGGTACTTTGACAGTGCTTCCTTTTTCAAGGTTTTCTGGTTAATCAGGATGTTACCGCCACCGATATGGCACGAAGCGCAGTTAGCCTCGAAAATGTTAGCACCGTTGGACGTTTCGGCAGCTAGTGCTGGACTAATGAGTGTTAATTTGAATAGGGCGATCGCTAACAGCAAAATTAATAAAAATATTCTCAAGAGAATTTCCTCGCAACAAGCCTCCAGGAAGAGTATAAACGCGATCAATCCCTAATTAAGTCAAATTTGATCAAAATTGGCGGTAACGAGTTCACCCCTCCGTCAGCACGCGGTGCTTAGCGTCTTCGGTGGGCGGATGACTCGTTACCGCCATTATCCATTGTGTGGGTCACTCTGGGAGTTTAGCGCGTTGCTTATGAGCTGATTTTACTGGGGGAAGCTGAAAAAATCATCTAGTGTCAACGACGATATTTCTAGCTATTCGACAGTGATTGTACCAACCATGCCAGCACCACGGTGAGGTTCGCAGTAGAAGGTGTATTCACCGGCAGGTGCGTCTGCGGGGAAGGTAGTTGCTACTTTTTGACCAGGATTCACCAACTGCTTCTTATGAGACAGAGATTTTGCTAATTCTTTGTCCCCGCCTGGGTTTTTACCGGGATCAAACACAACATTATGGGGAGGAACTTTATTGTTCACCCACTCAATTGTGTCACCTGCTTTAATTGTCAATTTTTTCGGTTGAAATACCAGCATTCCTTTATCGC
Organism: Nostoc sp. FACHB-973; assembly: GCF_014698115.1. Taxonomy (GTDB): domain Bacteria; phylum Cyanobacteriota; class Cyanobacteriia; order Cyanobacteriales; family Nostocaceae; genus Nostoc; species Nostoc muscorum. The sequence continues at coordinate 34,962 of NZ_JACJSJ010000047.1, read as the reverse complement.
TACCAAGTTTCACCTGGTATGTTTCAGCCGCAGCGCTGGGAGTAAAAACAGCGAAGCTGCTAACAACTAAAACAATTGTCAACACAGCCAAACTCAGCCGTCGCCAGCTTGCCGAGATCAATTTCATGACTCTCTCCTAAACAAACATTTTTTTTCCTTTCTCATTTTAAATAAAATCAACGCCAAAGTATGACAATATGTCGTAGATACAATTTTTTTTTAAGAATCGCCAGGAAAATATAACAAAAAGCTGTGCAATCTGCTGTAGATGCTAGACTGACATACCACAAAAAGTATGTGAATTAAGTTAAATGCTAAGAAGGGTATAGCAATCCGATAGCGAAGCGGTAGCGAGTCATCGAGCGTCTTTGATTTGGAGAATCACTCGTAGAGGTAAGGGACTGGGGATTGGGGACTGGGGACTGGGAAGAAGGAATAAAGGTGTACTTAGCTTTCTAAACATCAAATATGAGTCCTATAGCTCAATACTGTTGAGTTAAGCCCAAAACCCTCATGTAGAGACCCGATTCATCGCGTCTTCAAGACCAATATTCTACGCCAACAACCCTTAACCCAAGCGTATTGTCCTATAGCTCTGATGTTTTTGGGATGAAAACAAGGGACTGGGGATTGGGGACTGGGCGTTAGGAGTTATGAGTTAGGAGTGAAGAATAGTTTGCTTTGTTTACCCCATCCGTTCAAAACCCAATACTCTATGCCCAATACCCAATACCCAATCCCAAAGATTCAGCACTAAGTGCTAATTCCAAGATTTAGTAATAGATTTTTCCGCCTCCCCACTTAGTGCCAACAACTTTGGGTTGTAGGAGAATATGGCCAGCGATCGCTACTAAATCATCATCGGTCAGATTTCTCATTTCTGTGAAAATATCTGCGCTCTTAGTGCTGGGGTGTAATTCGGAAATTTCCTCTACCCCGTCGTAAGTAGTGGGATTTTTCATGTAATCCACCAAGCCTTCAATGTTATTACGGTTTGGTGTTGCCAATGCCAGAGCTTCTGGTTCTAGTCCCACGTTCTGGTTAGTTTTGGTAACGCCGCCAACATGACATTGGGCACAAGCGTAAGCAAATAAGCGTTTGCCTTCTTTGACTTGTTTGAGGCTAAGTACGACAGTATCACCCTGATCGTTTAATGGCACTGTTCGGGTAGCTTTGTCCAGTTCCACTGCTGTGGCGCTACCGACAATCAACCCAAACGTGAGTAAAAAAGTAGCCACAACAACGCCAATTAGTCTTCTAAACATGTTTCCCCTTAAAGATTTTGACGCTCAACACAGCTAATAAAACGATGCTCAATCTCCTATCCAAAGCGTGAGATAGCCCTTGAGGTGACTTCGGTACCACCCACCGATTCGCCAACCCTTTGGGCGTGTATCAGACGATATTCGGAAAATAATTGCCTTTGCATCCTCTAACGCCAAACGGCTCTTTTGGTGTTTGTCGGCAATTAAGAGTTGGTTGTCCAGAGAAAACAATTTTTCTACAGGAATGCTGTAGTCGGCTGTTATCTCTGCGATCGATAGGTTTGCAAAACCCATAATGCTTGTTAACTGATAGATAGAGATTGAGTCGCTGTAATACCAATATCACGTTAGGAGTGCAATTTGTTGCACAAAATACGGTTTTGGGGAATGGGGAGTGGGGAGTGGGGAGTGGGGAGTGGGGGGGATGAGGGGGATGAGGGGGATGAGGGAGCAGGGGAAGTGTTGTAGCAGTAAAAGAGTTAATACAATTCAATAAGTTAATGATTCTTGAGCTTTTGATAGTGAAATTTGAACCTTTGAGCTTCGTTAATGAACCTTTGAGCTTCGGCGATGAACCTTTGAGCTTCGTTAATGAACCTCTGAGCTTCGGCGATGAACCTCTGAGCTTCGGCGATGAACCTCTGAGCTTCGGCGATGAACCTCTGAGCTTCGGCAATGAACCTCTGAGCTTCGGCAATGAACCTCTGAGCTTCGTTAATGAACCTCTAAGCTTCGTTAATGAACCTTTGAGCTTCGTTAATGAACCTTTGAGCTTCGTTAATGAACCTTTGAGGTTAGAGTTTTAAGTTTCACAAATGGCCAAGAACAAATGACAATTAACCTTTCCCGCCCGTAAATGTGACGCTTTGGATGAAGTAGCGGTTAAAGAAGGCGTAGATACTTAAAGCTGGCAGGGTAAATACCATTGAGGCTGCCATGATGTAGTTCCAATAGCTGATATATTGACCTTTGAAGGTGTTTAGCCCCAAGGGTAGGGTAAACATTTCTGGGTCAAATAGGATAACTATAGGCAGCAAAAAATTATTCCAACTTCCCATGAACACAAAAACTGCCTGGGCTGCTAGTGCTGGTTTTGCCAAAGGTAAAACAATATGCCGGAAAATTCCAAAGGTATTTAAGCCATCAAGTTGGCCTGCTTCTTCTAATTCTTTGGGAAAATTCACGAAAAACTGTCGCATCATAAAGATGAAAGTGGCATTAACCATGCTGGGGACAATCATCCCTTGGTAGGAATTTAGCCAGCCGATCGCCTTTAAAATCAAAAATGTGGGAATTAAGGTAATTTGGGCTGGTACTGCCAGTACTGCCAAGATTAGAAAGAACCAAAAGCGTTTGCCGACAAAGCGCAGTCTGGCTAAGGCATAACCCGCCATTGAATTTAACAACAAGTTTAAAACCGTGACACTGAGGGCAATCACCACGCTGTTAAACACCCACCGCCAAAATAGCGGTTCTTGTAAAAATATTTGCTTGTAGTTGTCGAGAGTGAAATTTTTGGGGAAAAAGTTGGGTTCGCCGCTGACAATTTCCGTTAGCGGTTTAAATGATGCTGAAAGTGCCCAGAGAAACGGAATGAGGGTAATGAGGGCATAGAGTGTCAGCAAGATATATAACAGGACTTTGAACCAAGACAAGCCAGAAATTCTAGTCAAATCTGTTCGCCTCCAAAAAGTCGCCGCCCAACTATAGTAAGGGCAATGATGACTGCTGCTAATAAAAAGGCGATCGCAGCAGCATATCCCATTTGTAAATTCCGAAACACAGCTTGGTAAACTAGTAGCACCACAGTTAAAGTAGCGTTATTTGGCCCGCCAGTACCCCCAGAGAAAATGTAAGACTGGTCAAACAATTGAAAAGTGCCAATCACCCCCATCGCTACCACGAAGAAGGTTACAGGCTTGAGTAAAGGAATAGTAATGTAAATAAATTGCTGCCATCCATTTGCGCCATCGAGTTCGGCGGCTTCATACACTGTTTGGGGGATATCTTGCAACGCTGCCAGATAAATCACCATAAAAAACGGCGCAGTTGACCAAATATTCATAATCATAATGCCTTTGAGGGCAACTGCTGGATCGCCCAACCAGTTATAAGTAGGTAGCCCCACAAAAGCCAGAAAATCGTTTAGTAGCCCATCGGTGTTATAAATCCACATGAAAATCAGCGTCAGCACTGCTGAAGAAGTGACTGTGGGCAAAAAGTAGAGGATGCGCCACCAGTTTTTACCGCGAATTCCAGAATTGAGAGTTACCGCCAAAATCAAAGCTAGGACTGTTTGAGTTGGCACAACAATTGCTACATATTGGGCGGTGTTTCTCAAAGCAATCCAAACCCGTTCATCTTCAACCAATCGCGTGAAATTCCGAAAACCAATGAACTCGTACTGAATACCGCCCAGAAGTTGAACTTTTTGCAGAGAAAGAAAAACGGCAAAGAGAATGGGTAAGACTACAAAAGTTCCTAAAACCAAAATGGTAGGCATCATGAACATATACCCAGCCAAATCTTCTGTAATGTTCCACCTGGGGTTACTTTGCCGCCTGTTGATTTCAAACACTGTTGAACCTCCGTTTAACCCTGCACTAACCAGGCTGTAGCGATGATTCGTGCATGATTATTGATCGTACTGCTGTAAAAAAATATTTAACCTTATTCAATAGACCTGCCTTGAAAATAAAGAGTTTTGCAATAGATATAATAAGTCTCTATTTTTGGAAAGCATAGATGCAAAGCGTCAGGTCAAGAGACATTGTTTGTATGAGTTAGCTGCTATGTAACTTAGGGAACTATATATTTGGTTTCCTTGGGGATGCTAATTAACCCTACTCAAGCAATAGGATACAAAATGTCATATACAGCCTACTTACGCTCGATTAAAAATGAACTTCAGAGAACTGGTAAAACCAAAAAAAGCCTACGAGTCAAAACTATCATAGAACAGTTTGGCTACCAGCGTAGAAGCCAATCATTCGTCAATGATTTTAATACTGCTCTTGATGAACTGGGGCTTTCTGCAAATCCTGTATTAGATTTGCATATTCCCTTAGATACAAAAATAGCTATTGCTATTAAAGGTGTAGAGCCAATAAATCAAGTAAATGATTCTCAATTAATTTCAGCCAAACTCAGAGAGGAAATTACAGTCAAGCATGATTTTTTCTACTACTTATTTGATTTTGGCTCTGATGAAGAATATGAACGATTCCAAGCATGTTTAGATTCTCACCAGCCAGTGGGTATTTTTTTGATTCCACAAGTAGATGATTTCTTTTGTGATATTGTTGTCAAAATCTTTAATTATGAATTAATTAGAAAGTATCAATATGGAGGTAGTAATAGTATACCGAAAAATGCTCACCGGAAAATTGCTACCAGTCTGGCTTCAGATGAAGACTGTGAAAATGAACAAGAGAATTCTGTCACCGATGCTAATATTTTTCAGTTTTCTCGCTCAACTATGGACAGCATCATCCTTGGTAATACTGGTTTAGAATTACTTGATTCGGAAAAATTTGACCAGCAGTTTGAACAGATATCATTATATGCAAATAAATATAATTCTGAACAATTCTTTATTGTATTTCATTGTCCATCACTATTAGAAATTCAAGCGCATCAGCAAGAAGATGCTTTCGGATACTTAGTAGATAGAGTTGCCCAGAAAATTCCTTTTACTTTTACTCTCAGATGTAAATATCCAAATGAAGCGTCTATTAAATACAAAGAAGAAGTATACGCCCATTTCCGTCTACTACTAGAACTTCCATATTATCAAATAGAGGAAGATGATGCATCTTTAGGAGATTATTTTCTAGAATTACAAAAAGCTCAAATACAAGCTGAATCACAGTTATTCCTCAAGATGAAATGTGAACATTTTTATAGTCTAAAGTGGCAACAGGAAAGTAAAGAATATATCTATCTCAAGTATTTTGCTATTAAAACTTTAGAAAGTCTAGGATATGAATTATCTCAGATTGGCTGTGAAGTTGAGTTGACTTCCAGAGATGAAGAAACAATAGATGAAGATACCTCCGATGACGATGAAGAATACCAAAGTGAAATCATAGAAGTTTATGTCAAAAATCAGGTAGTGGTTGAAATAGAAACTCTCCAATATCATGAATTTCAGGATAATAACCTCTTTTTAGATCAAATTAAAAGAGTTTTGAGAAAATCAAAAGTGTGGCCGAATCAACTAGAAAGCCTTTGGTTGGTAATTCCCGGTTTTGAGATCGCACGCAACTATTATCAACTGAAAAAAGCCAAGGAAATATTAGAATATAAGCTTTCTGGATATTATGGCGATCGCTTTCAGGTTATAATCATGGCTCCTGACTATGAAAATCACCAATTAGTCCCAGTATCATTTGACTCTATCGACTATCCATCTTTTGAATATGCGGCTAAAAAACCTAATTTAGTACCAGCATATCCAATTACTAATCGCGTCAAAGAATTGAAGCTTGACTTTAGCCAAGTTAAAGGGCTAAATGAAGAAAAAGAAAAACTAACTAAACTCCTAAAGCTGCAATCTAAAGGATACAAAGGTTCAATTGGCGGAATTCTCTTCTATGGTTTACCAGGATGCGGTAAAACTCTACTAGCAAATGCCTTTGCTAATGAGTCTGGGAGATATTTCTTTAAGTTTTCTCCTGCTGATATTGTCAGTGTTTGGATTGGTCAAAGTCAAAAAAATATCCGAGATATCTTTGCTCAGGCTAAGAAAAAAGCTCCTTCGCTTTTATTCATTGATGAGTTAGACAGTATTGGGTTTAACCGTAACGAAGACAACGCACACACAGACCAAAAGGCAACCATTAACCAATTACTCATAGAATTAAATAATCTGCAAAATAGTGATGTAATTGTCATTGCTGCTACTAACTATTTGAGTGGTATTGATAGTGCTTTGAAACGTTCTGGAAGATTGGATTGGAAGATTCCTATTTTTCCGCCGGATCGAGTAGAAAGAATAGATTTATTCAAACATTATCTGTTAAAAATTGATATGAATCAGCTAGTGAATTTTGAGATTTTAGCTGACAAAAGTGCAAAGTTTACTTCATCTGACATTGAATTGGTTTGTCGGGAACTTAAAAATGCTATTATTTTAGAGGAAATAAGTTCAGCTTTGACAACTTCAGATGTTATTAGTTACATCAATAATCTGCAAGATGGCGGATTAAGTCTTAATGAGGAACAAGTTAAGGAATTTTTGGAAGAGTGTAAAAGAATGAGTGTGAAGAATCCTAAATTGGAAACTCTGAAATTAGAATGGGCATTGGATTAGTAATAGTTTAAAAAATGGCGTAGGCGTAGCCCGTCGTAGACATCGCTCTTTTGGTAATGTTTAAAAACATGCTAGATTTTAATCCTCGCAAAGTGCTTCTAAGAAGTTTAGGAGTAATGGCGATCGCCTACATTTCAATTTGTCTATTTTTGTTTTTTCGGCAGTGGTATCCCATAAATCCTCTGCAAGTTGTATTCGTTCGGATACGCTTAATTGGGAAATATCAACGTTTAATAGGGGATGCATAGTTCTTTGCTATTGTTAACTAACATCTACAATTTTAAGTCATTGCTCAATCAGATATTCAGAACCCCGATTTTTCAAAAAAGTCGGGGTTCTTGTACCTCATAGCAGATGTAGTTCATGGAAAATAGCGGTAAATATCCTTACGGTGAAGCACCCGCACAAAGGTAACTGTATCCCCTACAACCGTAAAGCCTACGCGATAATCACCAACCCGAATGCGATATGTACTATCAGCGTTTTTGAGATTACTTATTTCATCCAGACTGGAATAGCTAGGAATCTCATCAAACACAAGAGATTTAACAGAATCAAACACTGGGGTACTTTTCAACGCCTTGAGGTCTTTGATAAAACTAGGCATGTACTCGCAATTCATAGTTGTTCAAGTTCTTCAAGAGCCTCATTCCTGCTTAAAGGTGTTTCGCCCTTAACTGCTTGCATCGCTCGGTAAAGTCCTTCGTCTTCAATCGCATCTAATAAGCGCTGATATGCCTCAAACTCTAGGACTACTTTGAGAACTTGACCTTGTTTATCCGTAATTAACTCCTGAACAAACGGATATTCTTCAGCTTTCATATATGACCCAAAGTAATTGTTTAATATCTACTATATCTACTATAAAAAGGATACGATACGATGCATTGGCACGGGAGCGATCGCTCCCGTGCCGGTGGTCTAGTATTTTATTGGGAAATAGTCCAATTTTTTATTGCTTAATTCATCGCCCTAATCTCCTGATTAGCTGCATTTTCTGCCCGTACCATCGCCTTTTTTAATGCTTGTTGCCCCAATAAAGCACTAATAAACTGATTATCAAAATTATTCACGATCGCCCCTGGATATTTACCCACCTGCCAAGGTGTAGCATAATCAACACCAGCCACTAATGGCGATCGCAATGGATCTTGGTCATACCCCAAATTCTTTGCTACTGATTTACGTGTTGGCAAAGCAAACCCTGTTGCTGTCCACTTCTGCATCCCGGCTTTACCTGTGAGATAAGAAATCAACTCCCAAGCTTCGGCTTTGTGCTGTGCTTGTTTGTTCATCACGTAGGCAACTGTAAACACCATCGTGCCTTTTTTATTATTAATCGTAGGCACTTGGGCAGTAGCAAACTCGACTTGAGGAAAGGTTTCAGTTAAGTAAGGAATTGCCCAGTTACCTTCAATTACCATTGCCACTTTACTCTGACCAAACATTTCACTACCTGAGTTTGTCCCCACATCAGATTTTTGGGCAGAGGAACGATCTTTTTGATACTGGTCTATCACTAACTGTAAACCTTTCAAACTTGCCTCACTGGCAAAAGTTGCATAGCCATTTTGGTCTATGACTTGTCCACCAAAGGCTTTGATTTTGTAAGCCTGACGCGCCAATTCGGGGATTTCTCCAAACCCGTATCTGTTAAGTTTGCCTGTTAATTGTTTTGAGTAGCTGCGTAGTTCGTCCCAAGTCGCTGGGGGATTACTCAAGCCAGCGGCGGCGAAGGATTTTTTGTTATAAAACAGCGCTAGGGTGGAATAGTCTTTGGGAAGACCATAAATTTGGTTTTCGTATTTGAAGCTGTCGAGTAGAGTATCTTCAAAATCCGCTAGATCAAATTCGGGAGTGATGTAATTGTCAAGTGGTTCCAGAACATTTTGACTCATCAAAAAAGGAGCTTCTAATGCATCTAAATAAAAGACATCAGGTGCAGCTTCTCCAACTAAGCGGGTTTTGATTACATCCATGTATTGGTCAGAAATCACTTCATATTTGACCTTAATAGCTGGATGCTGTGCTTCAAAGTCTTGCAATACCTGTCTCAAGAGTTTTTGCTCAACAGGATTACCTCCCCAACCGCTGAGTTTAACGGTAATTGCGGTAGAGGCTAAGGGTTTGCTTGTTAATTGTAGGTTGTGAAAAGCAATAAAAGCGATCGCAATGGCGATCGCCACTCCGAAAAAAGTTAATAACTTGCTTTTAATCACTGATAAATAAAGGGGATTGGGGATTGGGGATTGGGGACTGGGGATTGGGGATTGGGGATTGGGGATTGGGGACTGGGGATTGGCTGTGCCTTAATCTGGTGTAGGACTTTTGGGCTTACTACTCGGCGACGAGTCTTTGATACTCGTGAATGAGTCTTTGATACTCGGCGACGAGTCTTTGATACTCGGCGACGAGTCTTTGATACTCGGCGACGAGTCTTTGATACTCGTTAATAAACCTCATAACTTCGCTCCCTTAGAGCAGATTTTCAGTTAGTTAAGTACAGCATCTAGGTCTCAAAGTGAGGCATAGAGGCTATTCTAATTCTCAATTCTGACTCCTGAATTCTGACTCCTGAATTCTGCTATATTTATTATCTGGTCTTCTGCTCCTCATTCGCTCTATCTCTTAAGAATTGCTAATCTCATATCAAACTCTCTCTCCTTACTTGTATCGTCTGTAGCTAAGGACTGATATTTTTATTTTTGGACTTTTTATTAACATATAAAAGTTAAAATAACGAATAATTATTAACAATGCTGATATAGCAGTTTGCAACTGAATGAGTTACAGAATCTAGGTTTGGTAGCCAGATATTAAGGCTGTTTTACTCCTGAATTCTGAATTCTGCTCTAAAAGCATACTGAATTATTCGACAACTCGATTGATGCCAGAATGCTTCACCCACAAACATAGATTATGGATTTTGTTCCGGTTGAAATATCTGCGCCTCTGAGTCTGGAAATTGCCCAGATTACTACACCGCAAACAGCAGTTTCTCCAACTTCTCGCATTCCCAAGGATGCTATTCGCAGAAGTTTAAAAGCCTCTACAGTAGATTCTGTTTTAGCAGCGGTTTATTCCATTGGTACTAGCGGTATTTTACTTGGCAATTTATTGGTGGAGTTAGATGCTAGTCCAGTGGTATTTGGGATGTTGTCCTCTATCCCCATGTTGGTGAATCTGATTCAGCCCTTGGGTGCTTACTTGTCTGAACGCAGCACCAGCCGCTTTCAATATGCACTGCGGACACACGGAATTGCTCGCCTATTGTGGCTAATTTTAGTAATTGGAATTGCAGGCGCAAGCTGGGGACTATTGAATACTAACCAGTTAGTGATATTAACACTCTTAATTATTCTATTCAGCTATCTTTTAGCAGGACTAGGAACTGCATCGTGGCTAAGTTGGTTGGCAATGATAGTTCCCCGACGATTGCGAGGCAGGTATTTTGGTATACGCAATAGCGCCGCTAGCCTCACCAATTTGATTTGCCTACCAATAGCCGGTTTAGTTGTATCTCACTGGTATGGGGGAGTTTTACAAGGTTATGGGGTGATTCTGCTATTGAGTATTATTTTTGGAATTGTCGGGCTAGGGTGTCAATATTTTCAAGTGGATATGAATCCGCTGGCGCAAAACACTTATATTGGCAAGTTACCTCAAACAAATGAGACTCCATCAGACGCTACAAAAAACGAATCTTCCCAAGAAACTCAATTAATTTATACACCACCAAACCAATTAACTATTAGTATTTGGAAAAACTCTAACTTTTTGAAATTTCTGTCGTATTTCGGCTTGTGGACGCTGGCTTTTAACCTCAGCGCTCCTTTTTTTAATCTCTACATGCTGGACACGTTGGATTTGAATGTTAGCTACGTGACTATCTACACCAGCCTTCAAGCGGGGGCGAATTTGCTGATGTTGATTCTGTGGGGCAAATTAGCAGACAAAATCGGCAATCGCCCCATTCTGATCTTTGGTGGAATTCTGGTTGCAGCCACACCATTGCTGTGGCTGGGGATTGGTGTTAATCGCCTTGATATCTGGCTGTGGTTGCCACTGTTACACATCTTGACTGGAGGTACAGGGGCGGCGATGGATTTATGTAATAACAATATTCAATTAGGGATTGCGCCGATTAAAAATCAGTCTATCTATTTTGCGATCGCAGCTGCCGTTGCTGGGGCGAGTGGTGCTTTGGGCACAACCATAGGCAGCTTCATCTTGCAATTTACTCAATCTGGAGGGTCATTGGCGTTATTTGCCCTCTCTACTGTATTTCGACTAACAGCCCTGATTCCGTTGATTTTTACCCAAGAACCGGGAAGGGGATAGGGAGATGGGGAGATGGGGAGATGGGGAGATGGGGAGATGGGGAGAGAATTACACCCCATCACCCCACCACCCTATCTCCCCATGCCCTATGCCCCATGCCCCATGCTCTATTCTGCGGCAGTAGAAGTCAAGGACATGCTTTCCCATAACACCATATGAGGTGGTGTTAGCACAGGCTGGTGTAAGGCAATCAGCTGGGCTAAGGTGTTCTTTAATTGGGTACGCGGTACAATATCATCGACAAAGCCGTGCAGGAGTAAATCTTCAGCGGTCTGAAAATCATCGGGCAGTTTTTCCCGTAGGGTTTGCTCAATCACTCGCCGACCTGCAAAACCAATGGTTGCCTTGGGTTCTGCCAAAATAATATCGCCCAACATTGCAAAACTAGCGGTAACGCCCCCTGTTGTAGGATTGGTCAAAACAGGAATATACAACAGTCGGGCGTCTTGATGGCGCTGTAAGGCTGCGGAGATTTTCGCCATCTGCATCAGGGAAAGCATTCCTTCTTGCATTCTCGCGCCACCGGAGGTGCAGACAATAATTACAGGATACCGCCGTTGAGTGGCTTGCTCAATCATGCGGGTGAGTTTTTCTCCCACAACGGAACCCATACTACCACCCATGAAGCGGAAATCCATAACCCCAAGGGCAACAGGTAAACCATTGATTTGACCCAAACCAGTTTTAACTGCGTCTATTAAGCCAATTTTTTCCTGGGTTTCTCGTAGGCGATCGCTATATAGTTTGCGATCGCGGAATTGCAGCGGATCGGTTGGACGCAAATGCTCGTCTAGAGGTTTCCAGGTATTGTGGTCTACCAATTGACGGATACGCTCATCGCTATCTACACGATTATGATGACCACATTCGACACAAACCATCTGGTTAGCTCTCAAGTCTTTTGTGTATGTCAAGACACCACAACTAGAACATTTATGCCACAGACCATCAGCAATTTCACGTTCCTGGCGTTCGAGGCTGGTAGATCCTGATTTACGTCGATTTGCAAACCAATCAAATAAAGACTTTAAACCGCGTGATTCTTCGTTGTTAGCCATTTTTATTTTATTTTAAGTGGGTATGAGGTCGAAACCATCTGAAGCCCTATCGGGTTGTCCTTAGCCATTAGCCATTTGTTTTTACCAATGAGTAATGACTACATCGTCAAATTAAGCTTTTAAGCAATTCAGACCTTAATTTTCATCTTTGGTTGCCAGCTTAACGAAAATACTTATGCCAACACAAGTCTCTTGCTCTTTTTTTAGAGGACTTTTTATATGAATCTAGTGAGAAAACCATGCAAAGACTAACCTCCAAATAAGATGCTTACCCTCTCCTACCCAAATTAATTATTTTTTTGCTGGGTCATAAGCAATCAGTATCTGTTTTATTAGTTGTGCTTGCCAACAGCTAATCGTCGTTAAGAGGGTAATACAAGTCACGAGCTGAATATTATCAAAATGTCAAGGGCAGATGGCGTAATGCAAGTTACAGTCACGAATTATTATGAAGGGATTGGGGACTGGGGATTGGGTATTGGGTACTAGGTATTGGATATTAACTTTTAATTCCTCTTCCCCAGTCCCCAATCCCCAGTCCCCAGTCCCCAGTCCCCAGTCCCCAGTCCCCAGTCCCCAGTCCCCAGTCCCCAGTCCCCAGTCCCCATTCCCAATTCATGACGCTGGAAAAAATAACCGTAGGTAGCTAGATAAAATAATTTCACCAACAAATAAAGTAATTACAGACCCTAAAGCCAGAAAAGGCCCGAAAGGCATCTTTTGTCCGAGTTTGTGGCGCGATCGCACAATCACACCGCTACCGACTAACGCTCCCAGCACACAGGCTATAAAGCTAGCTAAGAGCAAATATTTCCATCCTAACCAGGCTCCCATCATCGCTGCTAACTTGGCGTCACCTGCGCCCATAGCAGCTTTACCGAAGGCAATTGAGCCTAATATGGCGATCGCATCAAATAACCATAAGCCCAATACTGCACCAACTATGCCCATCATCAAGTGATTTACCAGTGCTACAGAACTAGCCTCTGGTAAAAAACCAACCACCATTTGAAATAAAATCCCCACCACCAAACCCGACTTAGTAAGTGCATTGGGTAAGGTCATTGTATCCAGGTCAATCAGCGATAGCGCCAATAACCAACTGCAAAAAGCCCAATAGCCTATTGTGAAAGTTGAAGCTTTGAATACTAAAAAAACCAGCAAAAAAATTATTCCCGTTATCCCTTCTACCACAGGATAACGGGGAGAAATTTTGCTTTTGCAATATCGGCACCGCCCTCTTAAGAAAATCCAGCCGAAGACTGGTACATTGTCGTAGGCTTTTAGCTGGTTTAAGCAACGCGGACAACGAGAAGGCGGCCAAAGAATTGACAACCCAGCAGGTAGCCGATAAACAACAACATTGATAAAACTGCCAACGGATGCACCCAAAGCAAAGACAATTGCACTCGCCAAGGCGGCGAATAAAATGTCCATATAGTCATTTGTCCTTTGTCATTTGTCCTTCGTCATTTATCGTTTGTCATTTGCCCTTTGTCGAGGGCTAATAACTAATAACTAATGACCAATGACTAATGACCAATGACCAATGCCCAATGCTTAATACATGTGCGATTCAATTTGACTCAAGGGCACAAAACATTCTTGAGGTAAGAGAACTGGTTGGTTAGTAAAAATAACCTTACCTCGATGAGTCACACGATTAATTGCTACACCGGAAGGTTGCCCAGCTATTTCGGGATGTACTTCACAGTGAGTGTAGTAGATCTGCCCAGCGGCTCTGATTACGGCGGTGTCAATCAAAGGTGGCTGGTTCTTTGGAACGGTGAAATTTGTTTGGCCTTGTCGTAATGCGTACACTATCGACTGTTATTTGATTGCTAGATTTCTCTCTAGTCTACCCGAAACTTATGGTAAAGGTTGCCAAATTGCCCAGGTTGAATTATCAAATTATTAAGCTTCAAGAGCTAAAATCAGCGCATTGCCCATAGCACGGCAACCTAAGAGATTTTTTCCAGGTGAAATGATATCCCCAGTGCGATCGCCTTGTTCTAAAACTTGTAGTACGGCTTTTTCTATACTGTCTGCGGCTTCTGGCTGGTTTAAACCGTAGCGTAACATCATGGCCGCACTCAAAACCTGTGCTAGAGGGTTCGCCTTATCCTGTCCTGCGATATCTGGGGCGGAACCATGAACTGGTTCAAATACACCAGGCCCAGAAGCGCCCAAACTAGCAGAAGGCAACATCCCAATACTACCTGTGAGCATAGCAGCAGCATCAGAGAGAATATCACCAAACAAATTGCCCGTGACAATGGTATCGAACTGCTTGGGAGAGCGTACCAACTGCATGGCAGCATTATCTACATAAAGATGAGACAGTTCAATGTCTGGATATTCTGAGGAAAGTTGAGTAATGCGATCGCGCCATAATTGAGATACTTCTAATACGTTCGCTTTATCCACCGAACAAAGTTTGCCGCCGCGTTTGCGGGCTGCTTCAAAAGCTACTCTTCCAATGCGATCGATTTCTGATTCAGTGTAAACCATTGTATTTACACCGCGTTTTTCACCAGTTTCCGTAGTAAAAATTCCCTTGGGCTTACCAAAATAAATCCCACCAGTCAATTCCCGCACCACCATAATATCGACGCCTTCCACAACTTCCCGCTTCAAAGTCGAAGCATCGATTAGCTGCGGCAAAATTTTTGCTGGGCGTAAATTGGCAAATAATCCCAAACCCGCACGTAGCCCTAACAAACCTGCCTCTGGGCGTAAATTGGATGGTAGAGAATCCCACTTGTAGCCACCAATGGCAGCGAGTAATACAGCATCACTATTACGGCAAGTATCTAAAGTCGCAGAAGGCAGAGGTTCGCCCGTAGCGTCAATTGCAGCACCGCCGATGAGGGCTTCTTGGAATTCAAACTGAATATCAAATTGCTTCCCTACAACTTTCAGCACATCTACCGCCACTGCCATAATTTCAGGGCCAATGCCATCGCCGGGGAGTAGGGTAATGCGGTAGTTCTGGGTCATAGCTCGTTTCTATTGGGTAAATGCTTGCAGATCAAATATCATACCGAGCAAAACGTACCGATGGAGTTTTTAATTTATAGCGATTCTCATTTGAATGAGGTATGTGGGTAGGGGCGCACAGCTGTGCGCCCCTACGAGGATATATTTTTTTCTGTACCTCACCCATGCAGGAACCGCTATATTTAGATGTTTGTTGCCTGAATCGCTCCATCGGTAATCAGACACAAGAACCCATTAGTTTAGAAGCCCAGACAATACCGCTGATTTTGGCAAACTGGTCACGTACTGAAGATTTAATTATCCTTTGTCGCTTGATGTAGTTGTCTCTGTAATCAAGCTTTTAACCCCTCACCCAATCATCTCATCAGTTGTAGTGTCACTTTTTAGAGTGCTTAGTCAGTTAAAACCTAAGCACAGAAGCTCTTATGGGCAATTTAAAAAAAATTTTTTCAAACCCCTTGACACCTCTTGTAGTATTTTGTAGTATAAATGTAGTGAAGCGAAAGACAAGCTTCGCAAAGGTCAAAGTGATGTTCTACATACAAATTAAGGACAGACGTTGGAATAAACCAAAGTCCCCAAACAACAAAGCGGCTTCTACTTGCAAACCATCGGAAGTAGAGGCAAGAAACGAAAAAAGTTCAAAGTTTGCACTGTTACAAACGACTGAATACATCAGGAATATACAACAGATTTACTACCTAGAATTTCCGTTGTTTTCCTAAGATTTTCTAACAGTAAAAAATAATTTATCTGAACCTTGAAAACTGAATAAGAAATGGGCAAGTTCACCAACAAAACATGTGCCTAAAAACCTCAAATTTTAGGCACAGATTCTCAAAAATCGGGGTGTAGCTCAATTGGCTAGAGCGTTCCGTTGTCTGCGGAAATGTTGCGGGTTCAAGTCCCGTCACCCTGGTTGAAGTCCCGTAGGCGAATAGTTGAAGCCGTCAGCCTCTCAAGCTGAAGACTGCGAGTGCAAATCTCGTCGGGACTCCCAAACGGCTGAGTAGCCAAGTGGTTGAAGGCATTGGTCTGCAAAACCGACATCGTGAGTTCAAATCTCACCTCAGCCTCTGGTGCCGCAGTGTAGCTTAACGTAAAGCTCCTGGCTCATAACCGGGTCGATGCGGGTTCAAATCCCGCCACTGCTACCAAATGCAGGGATGGTGTAACGGCAACACCTCGTGACTCCAAATCCGATGTTCTGGGTTCAAATCCTAGTCCCTGCGTCAGACAATTTTGGATTTTGGATTTTAGATTTTGGATTAAATTTTTTAATCTAAAATCCAAAATTTCAAATCTAAAATTGTCTCAATTCTGCCCTCGTGGACGAATGGTTAAGTCATTGCTCTTTCAAAGCAAAAATGCGAGTTCAATTCTCGTCGAGGGAATCATTTTAAATTTTGAATATTTAATCCAAAATTCAAAATCTAAAATTCATTATGGGTCGATGGCCGAGTCTGGTTGAAGGCGACAGTCTGTAAAACTGTTCTTTTTTGCACGCAGGTTCAAATCCTGCTCGACCCACTGTGGAGAGGTGGCTGAGTGGTTAAAAGCGTCCTCCTGCTAAGAGGAAGCGGATAGTTAATATCCGTCGCAGGTTCAAATCCTGTTCTCTCCGCCTTGAGAGTGTGGTGTAACTGGATAACATCTCAGTCTACGAAACTGAAGATTTGAGGGTTCAAATCCCTCCGCTCTCGTTACATGGGAGAGATGATGGAGTGGCTGATTCGAGTTGAATTAAACCAGTCCACTGGGTAAAACCCATCTCTCCTCCTTATCCCCCGGTAGCTCAGTTGGTAGTTAGCGCCTGTCTGAAGAACAGGAGGTCGTCGGTTCAATTCCGACCTGGGGGGCTTCGTTGCCTCATAGCTCAATGGCAGAGCAAGCGGCTGTTAACCGCGCGGCTGTAGGTTCGAGTCCTACTGAGGCAGCCAATCATAATTCGTAATTACTAATTCGTAATTCGTAATTAAATAGGGGTTGATACCCACGTTTCTATAAACGGCTTGTATGTTAGTCGGGGTTTAAATCCCCGTCACAAAACATAATTACGAATTACGAATTACAAATTACGAACTACGAATTCTTTAATGCCGGGTGGACGAATTGGTAAGTCGCATCGCTCTGAACGATGAGGTTGCAGGTTCAAGCCCTGCCCTGGCAATAAAGCCCTGTGGTGTAATTGGCAACATAGCGCCCTTTGAAGGCGAAGATTCCAGGTTCGAGTCCTGGTGGGGCTGCCAAACTTTGCTCTTGTAGCCCAACTGGAAGAGGCTGCCGTCTCAAAAACGGTAAGTTGTGGGTTCGATTCCCACCAAGAGTACCAAAATTTGCTCCTGTAGCCCAATTGGAAGAGGTGGCAGACTTAAAATCTGTTTTGTTGTGGGTTCGACTCCCACCAGGAGTACCAACGGGATGTAATTCAGCGGCGAGAAGCCATGCTTTGGGAGCATGGAGTCGCAGGTTCGAGTCCTGCCATCCCGATATGCCCCTGTGACGGAACTGGCATACGTGCTGGAATCAGAGTCCAGATTTTGCAGGTTCAAATCCTGTCAGGGGTACTAAGCTCTCGTGGCGGAACGGAAGACGCACTAGACCGAGGATCTAGTTTTTTGCAGGTTCAAATCCTGTCGGGAGTATCAAAATATCTGGGTGTAGCGCAGTTGGGAGCGCGGGAGTTTCGATAACTCCAGGTTGCAGGTACCCTACGGGAAGCCGCTAGGGCGTCTACAATCCCTGCCACTCAGACTTTGCCCTTGTAGCCCAACGGAAGAGGCGCTTCGCCTAGAACGAAGAGGTTGCTGGTTCAAATCCAGTCAGGGGTATTGGTGAATATGCGGGGATAGAGCAACGGTGGCTCGTCAGGCTCATAACCTGAACATCGGCAGGTTCGACTCCTGCCCCCGTCACCAAATTTTAGATTTTAGATTTTAAATTTTGGATTATTGATTCAAAACTGAAAATCTAAAAAGGTGTGAGAGCAAGCTTGCTTTATTTGTGCAACAAATACTTTCATCCCAAATCTACAATTCTTTACTCAAACTCATATCTGAAGCTATGGGGTCAATCTAAAATCCAAAAATAGTGCTGGTGTAGCTCAATTGGCAGAGCAACTGACTTGTAATCAGTAGGTTGCAGGTTCAATTCCTGTTACCAGCTTGATGCGGGTGTGATGTAACGGCAGCATGAGACGTTTCCACCGTCTTCGTGCGAGTACCCTCCGGGAAGCAAGCTACAAATCTCGCCGTCCGCTCTGAAACTTGCGGGTGTGATGTAATCGGTAGCATCTGAGTGCGCCATACTCAGTGCGTGGGTTCAAGTCCCTCCACTCGCTTGTGTAGTCCTGTAACTCAATTGGTAGAGTGTCTTCCTTACAAGAAGAATGTTGCGGGTTCAATTCCTGCCAGGACTACCAAATCTTGGGAGTGTAGCTCAATGGAATAGAGCTTCAAGTTTCTACCTTGAAGGTTGTGGGTTTAAGTCCTACCACTCCCGCCTATGGGTCTGTAGCTTAATTGGTAAAGCGTCTAACTGGCTGTTAGAAGGTTGTCGGTTCGATTCCGACCAGTATCCACCAAATATGGGGTCATAGCTCAAATGGATAGAGCGCCTGCCTTGCAAGCAGGAGGTTATGGGTTCAAATCCCATTGATTCCACTGATGGTGTCTGAAGCCAAAGTGGTCGAGGCGCTGGTTTGTGGAACCAGTCAGAGCGGGTTCGAGTCCCGTCAGACGCCCCTGAATGGAAGATGCCGCTGAATGGACGGCAACTGGTCTTGAAAACCAGGGTACGGGCAACTGTAGGGGTTCGATTCCTCCATCTTCCTCTTTTCCACCTGAAGCCGAAAAGCGAGGCGCTGTGCTGATAACACAGAAATAGGAGGGGCAGTACCTCCCTGGTGGATTTATATCTAAGTTCGGTGTTATCGCACTTGCTCATTTCTTTTTCAAATTAACTAGGGTGGTTGGCATACCGGCTGTGCAGCGGGCTTTTAACCCGCAGAAATAGGTTCGACCCCTATACCACCCATTTATGAATAGCAACTAGCGATCGCCAGTTGAGCATGTTGCAATAAGATATCTTTATCCAAAGCCTGGACGGTATATTGCGGTGTTACTGCCAATAGTTTCTCAATCCTTTCTCTAGCTGCTTCCACAACTGATTCATCTAAGCTACCGTTACTCAGAGAATCGGCAAAATCTTCAGCAATCCGATAAGTTCTTTCAATAGATGATGAATTAATATTACGTGAAACAATAAACAGGTCGCAGCCTGCATTCAATGACCGCGCCACAGTACCAGCTTGAATAAACATATCTGAAATCGCTTTCATATCTAAGTCGTCAGAAACAACCACTCCCTCAAAACCCAGTTCCTCTCTAAGTATGTTTTTGAGAATAGGACGGGAAAGAGTTGCTGGCACATCAGGATCTATCTTGGGAAATAAGATATGGACAGTCATAACTAGAGGAATCTGTACTTCGATGAGGGTTTTGAAAGGTATCAGTTCTCGAAGTCGCAATTCTTCTAAGGTCAAATTGAGTATTGGTAGCTCGATGTGAGAATCTTGGCTTGTATCTCCATGTCCGGGGAAATGCTTGGCGCATCCAATAATTCCTGAATCTCGAAGTCCAAGGTAGTAGTCACGGGCACCTTGAGCAGCAGTTTCTGGAGTTCTACCAAAGGCACGAGAGCCAATTACAGGATTATTAGGATGGGAAAAAATATCTGCTACAGGTGCCCAAGATAAATTTATTCCTAGTGATTTTAGTTCGACTGCTGTGGCTTTTGCTACTTCGTAGGCGTGCGATCGCAACAACAACGCTTGAGGAAACCGCGTAATCGGCGGTGGTGTCCGAACAACACGACCTCCTTCATGATCCAAAGTCACAAACATCGAATCACGTTCAGTATATTCTCGTATTTGATTGTTGAGCTCCTTGAATTTTTCTAGCCAAACCTCATAGGGGGTGCCATCCAGAAAATTCTTAGCAAAAAATATCACCCCAATCGGCTTTAATTGATTGAGTGCGCGTTTATCGTCATCAGTTAACGTAGTACTGGAAATACCTAGAATCAGGTGATGTCCAAAGCGGTTTAGCTCTTGCGATCGTGCCATAATCCTTTACCTATAGTTGTGTAGCAATACAACTGGGATGCTCAACTTCAAAACATCAACCTAATCCTATACCTTTATCGGGAGTGGGGAGTAGGAAAGACAAAGGGACAAGTAGGCAACTTGCAACAAGTCTTTGGCCTTGTCTTCTAACGGGACTTCCAAGGAAAAAAATATTCGGGACGCTCCGCGAACGTAGGGCAGCACAGCGGTGCTACCGGAAAAATGTACAAATAATTTGAGATAATTGATTCCTGGAAGTCTCTTAGAACGGTCAGCTAAATTAGATTCAATGAGAGCAATTCTTGTTTTTCAGATTTAGATGACGTTGCCCTGCTATAAAAAATTCCCAAATAACCCAAAATTATTGTCAATAGGTGCTGTCTTTTTGGATGCTGAAACTGTTCTAACTACGCAAACGCGAAACAAATCGAGATATTATCGATTTTTATGGTTCCGAATCTTTAGTGAAAATTTGCGGCAAAGCTAGTTTTGGATTTGTGGAAGATCCGCTTTGTTTCCATAAAGTAATTATTTCTACCCATCAAGACCGTTTAATATTACAAATATGGGATGCAGCAAGATTTACGATCGCCTTCCCTACTCAAATGTATTTAGCTTAAATTCAGGAAATCGCCAGTAATCCCCAAATCGAGCTGTTAATACCTTTTCATTTGATTTTAAATTTCACAGTTGCAAGTTAGTTACAACGGTTAAAATACTTAATTATCCCCCAAAAAAGTATTTATTTTTACTTGAAAATCCTTTTCAGGAAAGTAACCTGGAAATAAATTAGCAGTCTTTAGCAATACCCCAAATATTTCCTGAGAGCAAATACACGGATTACCAAAGAAATCAACTACTCTGAGACAACAGTTAATAAGTAGTTTTTTTAGTCAGAGGTAATGAATTTTGTTTCTCTACATCTGGTAGTCTAAATTTAGATGAAATCAAGGCTGCAAAGCCATTGTCAACAATGGTTGTCTTGATGGGTGTGTGTTAGGCAAAATTCCCTTTGAAACAAGTTTTTTGGGAAAGCGATCGCACAACGACCACTAAATGTAACGGATTGCAACGTATAATGAAAACGGCAAAACCATTAAGAAATATTGAAAGGCAGTAGGGTTAAATGCGAGTAGCGATCGCGGGTGCTGGTCTAGCAGGGCTTTCCTGCGCGAAATATCTTACAGACGCAGGTCATACTCCCATTGTCTTGGAAAGCCGGGACGTACTGGGTGGCCTTGTTGCGGCTTGGAAAGACTCTGATGGCGACTGGTACGAAACCGGGTTACACGCCTTCTTTGGGGCATATCCAAATATGCTCCAATTGCTCAAGGAGTTGGGCATTGAAGACAGACTCCAGTGGAAAGAGCACACACTGATTTTCAATCAACCAGACAAGCCTGGGACATTCTCACGTTTTGATGTTCCAGACATTCCATCTCCATTCAACGTGATTGCATCGATTCTTCGCAACAAAGACATGTTGACTTGGGAGCAGAAGATTCGATTTGCAATTGGCCTACTTCCAGCAGTGGTTCGGGGTCAAAAGTACGTTGAAGACATGGACAAGTACAGCTTCTTAGAGTGGTTGGAAAGGCAAGGTGTTGATGAGCGAGTAACTAGTGACGTGTTTATCGCTGCATGTAAAGCCCTCACCTTTATCAATCCCGATGAAGTTTCTGCAACGATTCTGTTAACTGCGCTAAACCGCTTTCTGCAAGAACGATACGGTTCTAAGATTGCATTTTTGGATGGTTCTCCCACAGAACGCCTATGCAACCCCATCGTAGATTACATCACAGAACGTGGTGGCGAAGTGCGGTTAAATGCACCGTTGAAAGAAATTTTGCTCAACCCCGATAACACGGTTAAAGGATTCTTGATTCGGGGGTTAAATGGAGCAGAAGATGAAATTATCACAGCTGATTCCTATGTATCAGCCATATCAGTTGACCCCCTGAAAGCGATCTTGCCTGGGTCTTGGAAGCAAATGGAGTTTTTCCAGAAGCTAGAAGGCTTAGAAGGAGTACCAGTGATCAACCTGCATCTGTGGTTTGACCGGAAACTGACAGAAATTGATCACTTGCTATTTTCGCGATCGCCACTCCTGAGCGTTTATGCTGATATGAGCAATACCTGCCGTGAATACGCCAACCCTGACCGCTCGATGCTGGAATTAGTTCTAGCTCCGGCAAAAGATTGGATAGCCAAATCCGATGAGGAGATTGTGGCTGCAACAATTGCCGAGTTAGAAAAACTCTTCCCCGACCACTTTGGGGGAGACAACCCAGCAAAACTGCTGAAATCTCATGTGGTGAAAACGCCGCGTTCAGTTTACAAAGCGACCCCCGGTCGTCAACAGTACCGTCCTGCACAAGTCACGCCAATTGTCAACTTCTATCTCGCCGGAAGTTACACCATGCAACGCTACTTAGGCAGTATGGAAGGTGCCGTACTTTCTGGTAAGCTGACAGCACAGGCGATTTCTGAGGCCTTCCCGGTAGCAAAATCCTCAAACCTGCAAACGCTCACCCGACCGCCTGCAACGAATGCTGCAACTGCCTGAATCGAAAGCCCGCATGAAAACGCTGGTCTCTGTGGACGAGTCCTACGAACTTTGTCGTCATCTCATAGCCAAGTATTCCACGACTTTTTACCTCAGTACTTTGCTTCTGAGCAAGGAAAAGCGTCCTGCTATTTGGGCAATCTATGCTTGGTGTCGCCGTTTAGATGAACTGGTGGATGGTCCTGCATCTGCTATTACCACCCCAGAAACCCTAGACCTATGGGAGCAGCAGCTAGAATCGATTTTTGCTGGACGCCCATTGGATAATTTCGACGTAGCTTTGGTAGATACTGTTCAACGCTTCCCGATGGACATTGAGCCTTTTCGGGATATGATAGCTGGTCAACGTATGGACTTATACCGAAGTCGCTATGAAACCTTCGAGGAGTTATATCTCTACTGTTATCGTGTCGCCGGCACTGTAGGCTTGATGTCAACAGCAGTCATGGGATTGGATACTAGCAAAAATACAGCTCCGTGGAATCGTCAACAACAGTCACATAATCCCACCGAAGAAGAAATTGCCTTAGGAATTGCCAAGCAACTCACCAACATCTTGCGGGATGTAGGCGAGGATGCGCGACGTGGGCGAATTTATATTCCTCTAGAAGATTTGGCAAGATTCAACTATACCGAACAAGATTTGTTTGCGGGTATAGTTGACGATCGCTGGCGTTCCTTAATGCGCTTTCAAATTGCTCGGGCACGACAGTTTTATCGCAAGGCAGAAAAAGGAATCTCCTGCCTAGCTTATGATGGTCGTTGGCCTGTGTGGGCGGCTCTGATGCATTACAGTGGGATTTTAACCGTAATTGAACGTAACGATTATAATGCCTTCACGAAACGCGCCTACGTGCCTCAGTGGCAAAAGTTACGTTCTTTGCCCGTGGCCTGGATGCGATCGCAAGTCCTTTGAGAAATTAGTCATTGGTCATTGGAGAAAAACAAAAGACAAATGACTAATGACTATTGACTCCCCCAAATAAATCTGCTAACCTTATTATTCGTGACCCAGGAGAGGTGGCTGAGTGGTCGAAAGCGGCAGATTGCTAATCTGTTGTACGGCAGGCAACTCCGTACCGAGGGTTCGAATCCCTCCCTCTCCGTTTTTCAGACTTTGACATAGATATCGCACCATATTGTGTGCAAAAAATACTCGCACTTAAGAGTAAGGACTTTTACTTCTTCAGAGGGATGATATGATTTATCCTTTGGAGTCCTGATAAAATCAAACTAACTTGCAAATGTAGTTTGAATATTACTTTTAGGCTCCTAAATATATTGAGGAGTGAAAGTAACTTATGCAAAGAATTAGTGCAGCCTTAACCTTGAGTATAATTACCCTAGCAAGTGGGTTTCTGTTAGGGGCTTGTGAAGATGGTAATGGAAGTAACCCTACAGCTAGTGGACTGAAAATTGGTTCCCTGCTGCCAACAACAGGCGATTTAGCATCTATTGGACAGCAGATGGCTGCTAGTGTTCCCTTGCTAGTGCAAACCGTCAACGCTTGCGGTGGTGTAAATGGCCAACCTGTTACCCTTGTTGCTGTAGACGACCAAACAGACCCGAAAGCTGGTGCTGCCGGTATGACTAAACTAGCATCAGTAGATAAGGTTGCAGGCGTCGTTGGCTCTTTTGCTAGCAGTGTTTCCACAGCCGCCGTTTCAATTGCTGCTCAAAATCAAGTGATGTTAATTTCACCAGGTAGTACCAGCCCTGTATTTACTGAAAAGGCACAAAAAGGCGACTTCAAAGGTTTTTGGGCACGTACAGTTCCCCCTGATAGCTACCAAGGTCCAGCTTTAGCCCAACTCGCCACTAAAAAAGGTTTCAAGCGAGTATCCACCGTCGTAATTAATAACGACTATGGTGTGGGTTTTGAAAAAGCATTTGTTCAAGCTTTTGAAAAATTGGGGGGAACCATAGTCAATAAAAAGAATCCTGTCCGCTACGACCCCAAAGCAACTACCTTTGAAAGTGAAGCCACTGCTGCTTTTGCTGGCAAGCCAGATGCAGTCCTTGGAGTTTTTTATGTAGAAACAGGTAGCCTGTTGCTCAAGTCAGCATATCAGCAAGGTCTAAGTAAAGGCGTGCAGGTAATGCTGACAGATGGTATGAAATCAGACGAATTTCCTGGTCAAGTTGGCAAAGGTAGTGACGGTAAATACATTGCATCTGGAACCATCGGCACAGTCCCTGGTTCTGATGGTAAAGCATTAGACGCT
Organism: Nostoc sp. FACHB-973; assembly: GCF_014698115.1. Taxonomy (GTDB): domain Bacteria; phylum Cyanobacteriota; class Cyanobacteriia; order Cyanobacteriales; family Nostocaceae; genus Nostoc; species Nostoc muscorum. Next base: position 10,068 of record NZ_JACJSJ010000047.1, on the reverse strand, counting down.
TTAAAAAAGCTTTGGCAAGAGAAAAAAAATAGTTCACCAGGGGAATTCGCTCCCCAAGCTTGGGATGCTGCTGCTTTATTAGTATTGGCGGCGCAAGCTGCTAAAGAAAATACAGGCCCTGGGATAGCCAAGCACATCCGTGAAGTTGCTGGCGGCCCTGGTACAGAAGTTACCGATGTCTGCGAGGGACTGAAGTTGCTTAAAGAAGGTAAAGATATTAACTACCAAGGAGCCAGCGGTAATGTAGATGTTGATGCTAACGGTGATGTCATCGGTGTTTACGATGTCTGGACGGTAGGAGACGATGGCAAAATCAAGGTAATTGATAAAGTTACCCCTAAGTAGAAAGTTAACAGTTAGGAGTTAAGGTCAGAATTCAGAATTCAGGAGTCAGAATAATTCAAGAATCGGGAGAATTCACGATCAATGAATACGCTAATCATATCTAGACTCGTTATCAATTCTGAATTCTTAACTCCTAACTCCTAACTCCTAACTCCTAAAAGCCATTGAAGTTGTAACCAACACCTAGTAACAAGCCCACGTCAGTTTGATCGAAAAATCCTGCATTCACAGACGCTGTTGCCGTAAATTGAGAACTAAGAGGCACATCAACCCCACCAGATATTAAAAAGGCAAATTGGGAATCATCACCAGTTTTCCAGGCTGCACCTACTCCTACGTAAGGTGCAATGCCTAACGGTTCGCTAAAAACATCTGCTGGCTTGAAAGAAAAATCATAGGTGACGGGAAGTAAAACTGTGGTATTGTCGCCAATGATCGCGGATGGTCGGACTGATATAGCACTTGTTAAGCCGACTTTGCTGATTACCGCGAAGTTGCCATCGCCTAAAGATGAGTCTCCACCACTCAAACCAATATTCCCAGCAACCCCAACATAACTACTACCGCCACGAGTAGTTGTACCTAGATCGATATCTGATTGTGCCACTTTGGGAGCAGATGGTTCAGAAATAGACTGAGAATTGGGTTCCCCAGGCTCAGAAATCAGCTTTGCAGAGGAGGTTGCAACTGTCCCTGGAATGGGTGTGAGGGTTTCTGCCACACCATTGGGCAACTGATCTATCCTAGTTACATTTGCTACAGTAGATGGCTCAGTTGTTTCTGTAGCCTCCAGTTCAGTACTTAATTCATTGCCAGACACTACAGCTGCCGGAGACTCGGTTAGTGGCTGAGTGTTTACCGCATCCACTGTCTGGGCAATAGCAGATAAGCCGCTACTCAGGACTGTAAGAGTAGCTATACTTGGTAACCAAAAAACACCTTTATGAAGAAAGCTAGTATTCACGTTCACTCCTAAAACAATTATTGCCACGAAGAATAAAAGGTTTTGTTGATTTATATCAACAAATTCGGACAATACTCAAAATTTAACATCAAAAAATCCGTTTTTACATCCTGGTTTGAATGGATTTATTTACTTAACAGTGAGTAGCAAAAAATTAAATCCTATATCCTAAATATCCGGAATTTAACAGATGACAAAAATTATCCTGGCTTTATGCACTATGATATTTTTTGTCCTTTAGAGCAAAGCCTCTATTTATAGAAGAAGCAATCAGGAAATTACTTAAAAATTTAGGCAAAAGCTTAGCCTACGTCAACATCGAGCGCTCTTAGTCTTTGATTGAACGATTAAGCAAGCTGGCATTTTTGCCGTGACTCGAAGCTTGGTTGTTGTAACTCTAACTTCCCATGTAATACGGTTGATTCTGGTGTTGAGACTCAACAGAAAAATTGTAAACACTCAATAATTAGCTATTAGAGATCGCTTATTCAGTTATCCCAGAGAGTTTGAGCAAGCGACAACTATTCAATGGCTGATTTCAGTTCAGGTTTAAATCTGTAAGTTAGACCTTACCAGGACTGACGCAACTGGCACATATATTTTCTGGCATGGAAGCCAATCTCAGAATTTTCTTTATGTAACAAAAAAAATCCAGTATGAAGTTATATTACGAACTTTGCAAAAATATTTAGAAATTGTCTACAAGCCAAACATAGCTCTAAGGTAGAACCTATAAGAGAGACTTGAGGCAAATGTGATGAGCGGAAATAATATTCAAAGCTATCGGTATGTCTGTACCCTGACCTTTGGTGATATCTACGGTCAAATAATTGTTTGGTTAATTACAATTACTCTAAGTTTGGCATCAGCCTTGGCGCTAATGGGTGCTAAGAAACCGGTGTACGCTTTAGCAACAGTAGGTCTCGTCGTTCTGCTATCGCTGCCTTTCTTGCTGTTTGCGTTTGTGACTACATTGTTAAATCATATTGAAATGGTTCCTGTAGAACCTGGAACCAAAACGGAACCTATCCCAGGTAATGTGTCTCAGCAAAAACCTGTACAACTAGCTAGCTAAAAAGTTAGGAGTCATTCAATTTTGGATTTTAGATTTTAGATTTTAGATTTTTCCTTGAATCTAAAATTCCTCTTGGAAAGTTGAGCCACTGCGGTCTTTGGGGTCTTCCCCATAAGCAAGTCGCGTCTGACTCTAAGGAAGTCTGAGCCTTTGATTTTTAACTAACTTCAAAATTTGTAATAACATCCCTGTCTATGGGCAGGGAATTTTTTTGTAGAGATGCATGGTTAAGGCAAGAAGTGGTGTAGTTCAAAAACACTTGAATTGGGTTTCTACAATAGAACAGCAGTGGTTTGCAGTCGGGGACTAATTATGCTGGAACACGATGTGATTATTGTTGGCGGTGGATTGGCGGGATGTCGTGCTGCTGTGGAAATTGCCCGCACCGACCCTAGTTTAAATATCGCTGTGGTTGCCAAAACCCACCCGATTCGCTCCCACTCGGTGGCAGCCCAAGGTGGTATGGCTGCGTCGCTGAAAAATGTCGATTCCGAAGATAGCTGGGAAGCACATGCTTTTGATACTGTCAAGGGTTCTGACTATTTAGCAGATCAAGATGCTGTGGCAATTCTCGCCCAGGAAGCGCCAGATGTAGTAATTGATTTGGAACACATGGGCGTTTTGTTCTCGCGCTTACCCGACGGTCGTATTGCTCAAAGGGCTTTTGGCGGACATTCCCACAACCGTACTTGCTACGCCGCAGACAAGACTGGTCACGCAATTTTGCATGAATTAGTTAACAACCTGCGGCGTTATGGGGTGCAAGTTTATGAAGAGTGGTACGTGATGCGCCTCATTTTAGAAGAGGGGCAGGCTAAGGGTGTGGTAATGTTCCATTTGTTGGATGGCCATGTTGAGGTTCTGCGGGCTAAGGCAGTGATGTTTGCTACTGGCGGCTATGGTCGCGTTTATAACACCACCTCCAATGATTACGCTTCTTCGGGTGATGGTCTGGCAATGACTGCGATCGCCGGTTTACCCTTAGAAGATATGGAATTTGTCCAATTTCATCCCACTGGCTTATATCCGGTAGGAGTGCTGATTTCCGAAGCAGTGCGGGGTGAAGGGGCGTATCTGATTAATAGCGAAGGCGATCGCTTTATGGCGAACTACGCACCTAGCCGTATGGAACTAGCTCCTCGTGATATTACCTCACGGGCGATCGCTTATGAAATTCGCGCTGGTCGTGGTGTCCATCCTGACGGTAGTGCTGGCGGTCCCTTTGTCTATCTGGATTTGCGACACATGGGTAAAGAAAAAATTATGAGTCGCGTTCCCTTCTGCTGGGAAGAAGCCCATCGACTAGTGGGTGTTGATGCTGTAACTCAACCTATGCCAGTACGCCCGACAATTCATTACTGTATGGGTGGTATCCCCGTGAACATTGATGGTCAAGTCCGCAGTAGTGGCGATGGTTTAGTTGAAGCTTTCTTTGCTGCTGGGGAAACAGCTTGTGTTTCCGTACATGGGGCGAATCGCTTGGGGAGTAATTCACTTTTGGAGTGTGTAGTTTATGGTAAACGGACTGGGGCGGCGATCGCCCAATTTGTGCAAAAACGTAAATTGCCCTCTGTGGATGAGCAACGCTATCTCAAAGAAGCCCAGCAACAAATCCAAGCTTTGCTAGAACAACCAGGAGAGTATCGCATTAATCAAGTTCGTGAAGCCTTCCAAGATTGTATGACTGAGTATTGCGGTGTTTTCCGCACTGAGGCATTAATGAGTGAAGGGTTACAAAAATTAGAAGAAATCCAACAGCGATATCCACAAATTTATTTAGATGACAAAGGAAGTTGCTGGAATACGGAACTTGTGGAAGCCTTAGAACTGCGAAGTTTAATGGTAGTGGGACAGACAATTTTGGCATCAGCCCTAAATCGCCAAGAAAGCCGCGGCGCACACTTCCGCGAAGATTATTCCGAGCGAGATGATGCTAACTTTCTCAAACACACAATGGCTTACTATTCACCAGCGGGAATTGATATACAGTATCGACCTGTGGCGATTACTATGTTTGAACCAAAAGAGCGGAAGTATTAGTGAGAAGCTTAGATGAATAAGGTAGGTGAAACTTTGAAGTAATCACCAAGTATTTTGGCTTGTGCTTTACTAATTGAACGCTTACCATTTACTACTTCAGACACCACACCGCTCGATCCAATAACCCCTACCAAATCAGCTTGACGAGTTCCACTTGCTTCCATAATGTGTTGAAGTATCTCATGAGGCGCAGACACATTCATTGGGTAATTCTGTGCTTCATATGCTTCAATTAGGTTCACTAGCAACTTGTGTAAAGTTCGCTCCTCAAGAGTACGATTTTTCGCAAAAGTTAGGCGCTCCGCAATTTTTAGTATGCGTTCGTATTCCTCTTCCGTTTCAATCAATTTGGGAGCTACTTCAGCTAGCAGATTGCTATAAGCAGCTTGGTCAAAAGTAAGGGTCATTCTTCCATGTACCTTTATCGTATTCGGCATGTGTAAGAAAGTATTTGTAGTAAACTACTTGGTCGTCATAATCAATCCCAACAATCAGGCGATAATCATTACCCTTAATGTTGAAAATAGTGAAGTTGCCAACCGCTTCAGCATCTCGGTAAATCTTACGAACATCCTCCAAGTTCTGCCATTTTGCCTTCTGAACAGTTACATACCAGTTATCGATTTGCTTTTTAACATCGGAATACTGAGCCGCATCAGTGCGAAGATTGCGAATTGAAATTATATGCATATCTATTATCTATAATATGGAATTTAATCATTGACAGTATAGACAATAGATGTATAAAAAATAAGAGAAAAAGCGAAACAGAATCACAACTCTCGAAGCAATTAAGTGCAAATCCTGCTAGAAAAATGGATACTCTTTAATACTCTCAAAACGAGAGTAAAGCGTCAAGAGTCTCTAGTTGCTGAGAGTGAGGGTTGAAATAATCTGTTATTTAGTGACAAGCGATCGCCAACCATAACACCTGGAACAATCAGAGGTGGTAACTCAGTGATGTAAAATCCTGAAGATAGAAAAAGGTGATTCATAGAGTCTCAATAGAATGGCACAGGATAGGAAATCAACAGTTGTAATCACCGGCGCTTCTTCGGGGGTCGGTTTGTACGCTGCAAAAGCTCTTGCCCAAAGGGGATGGTATGTGGTGTTGGCATGTCGGGATTTAGCGAAGGCACAAAAAGCTGCCCAAGCCGTGGACATCCCTTACAACAGCTATACCAGCATACATATTGACCTTGGCTCCTTAGAAAGCGTTCGACAGTTTGTGAAAAACTTCCGCGCAAGTGGCAACTCCATAGATGCTTTGGTGTGCAACGCGGCAATTTATATGCCCTTAATAAAGGAACCATTACGAAGCCCAGAAGGTTACGAGTTAACTGTCACTACCAATCATCTTGGGCATTTCCTTTTGTGCAACCTTTTGCTGGAGGATTTGCAGAAATCATCTTCACAGCCAAGGCTGGTGATTTTGGGAACTGTTACCCACAATCCAGACGAACTCGGTGGAAAGATTCCGCCGCGTCCAGACTTGGGCGATTTTCAGGGCTTTGCACAGGGCTTTAAAGACCCAATTTCGATGATTGATGGCAAGAAATTTGAACCAGTCAAAGCCTACAAAGACAGCAAGGTATGCAACGTGTTGACCATGAAAGAACTGCATCGGCGCTATCATGAGTCAACCGATATAGTTTTCAGTTCTCTTTATCCGGGATGCGTTGCAGAAACGCCGCTATTTAGAAACCACTATCCCCTGTTTCAGAAACTTTTCCCATTATTCCAAAAGTACATCACCGGGGGATATGTGTCTCAGGAGTTGGCAGGAGAACGGGTTGCTGCGGTGGTTGCCGATCCTGAATATAATCAATCCGGTGTTTATTGGAGTTGGGGAAATCGGCAGAAAAAAGATGGCAAGTCGTTTGTTCAAAAGGTTTCTCCTCAAGCCAGCAATCATGAAAAAGGCGATCGCATGTGGGAAATAAGTGCAAAGTTGGTTGGACTTGCATGACCAAATAAGACTTGGCATTACCCTTGTGTATGATTCATTGATTCATACATCCACTTGTTTGAATCAATTGGCATTATATCCAGGTAGCCAATGGTTGAGGTGATTATTAAGTCACCTCTAATTTTATTGATAGCTTTATTTAATTTCCAGTTCTTCGTGTGAGCTTTAACTCTGACATAATCTTCAGTAAGAGCAAAGAATATTGCATCATAAATTTTGACTCAAAATCATCAATAGCATGGTCGAATACATGCAGGATTTTCTAGAAAATCTCATCCTGTTTTCGGCAATATACCCATTTTTTCCTCATCTAAATAGTGCGTTTGCGAAATAATATTCTTCACCAATTTTATGATTTTTCATCTATTCACGACCTGAATAGAAAGTTCTATTTTATAAATTTAATCGATGATTTCATTTCCTTGGCAAGCATAAAAATACCACCGATTTTAAGAAAATATATGACATATCATCTAGATATTTCGCTATATTGAGTGCTTAATAAATTAAACTAAATCGGCTTTATATAAATAAAGTATAAAATTCCACATATTTGCTGAGGCTATTTAATTTTAAAAAAAGCGAAGCTAGAGGACTAAGCGATCGCAACTTTTGAGGGAGGTGTTCCCCCGCTCAGAGTTTTCTCTAAATTCTGACTTCTTCTCATCAAATTCTGTTGATTGCTCGCCAAAACAAAAGTGAAAGGCTAATGCTTTTTTCACCTGGCTCATAACGTCTAAATTTAATCTTTCTAAGGAAGTATTCAATGGATAGTAGTAAACAAATTCTCACCCTCTCCCCGGTTGAGTCACTTGCTGTGTCAAATTTGTTGCCGCAACGGCTAGGTTCTGCACCACTGTTGGTGGTGTTTGATTGCCGGGTGTCTGATCTGGAAGTGCTTTATCACGGGTTAGTGCCAGGGGCGATCGCCTACACGCTGAATACTCAAGACGATGCGCTGTCGGTAATCACGCAATTGCTGACAGAAACGGGCGCAAGACAATTGGCGATCGTGGCACACGGCGAACCTGGTGTGGTTCATATCGGTGCTAGTTCTTTGAATCGAGAGCAGGTGCAGGTGCGATCGGCACTGTTGCAGGAGTGGGGCGTTGAGGAGATTTTGCTGTATAGCTGTGAAGTGGCGAAGGGAGAAGATGGTCAAGCATTTGTACAGCAGTTGAGTGAAATGACGGGGGCAGCAGTAGCAGCTTCGGCAACCAAAACTGGTTCGGCGGCATTCGATGGCAACTGGCAGCTACAAATGAAGTCAGGTGAAATTACTGATTCTCTGGCATTTCAACCGGAAGCGATGACAGCTTATGCCGCAGTGCTAGCAGCCGGAGACCTCGACCCAACCTTTGGCACGGGCGGCAAAGTCACCACTGACTTTAACAATAACTACGACACAGCTAAAGACGTTGTTTTGCAACCCGATGGTAAAGTTCTCGTAGCAGGTTACACTACTACCACCGATAGTGGAGGTATTTCCTCTGACAGTAACTCTAACTTCGCCCTAAGTCGTTATAACAGCAATGGTACACTAGACACAACTTTCGGCACAGGTGGTAAGCTTACCACTGATTTTAATGGTAGCGCTGATTATGGCTACAGTGTTGCCCTTCAAAGTGATAGCAAGATTCTTGTATCAGGGGCTGTATTTAACGGCACTGGCTTCAGGCTTGGCCTCAGTCGCTACAACAGCAATGGTACCCTTGACACGACCTTTGGTAATAACGGCAGAGTAACAACCAACTTTTATAATACTTTCGACTCTAGTTTGATGCTGCAAAATGACGGCAAAATCGTTGTTACAGGTGATTCCTCTTTAACACGGTTTAATAGCAATGGCACGCTAGATACTGCTTTTGGTACTAGTGGAATTGTTTATTTCTCTCAAGCCAAGTCTGCAACTCTACAAAGTGATGGCAAGATTGTTGTTGTAGGGTATGGTTCCAACAGCAATAGCGACAGCGACTTCAAGCTAATACGCTATAACAGCAACGGAACCGTGGACACCAGTTTTGGCACGAGTGGCCAAGTAACCACTGACTTCAATGGTAATGATAATGATTATGCCTACAGCGTAATTCAGCAAAGTGATGGCAAGATTGTTGTTGCAGGAGAAACTAGGACAGTTGCTTACTCCTATTATGGCTACTATGACTATTATTCCGGAAAGCCCGTTTATTATCCAGTTTACTCATCCAATTTTACCCTAGTACGCTACAACAGCAACGGCAGCCTCGATACCAGCTTTGGTACTGGTGGTAAAGTTAGCACCAACCTCAGGTTTTATGACAATGCTTACAGTGTGATTCAGCAAAGCGATGGCAAGCTGGTTGTTGCAGGACAGACTTCCTATGACGCCGGCTATAGTGGCTACGGCTATGGGGCTGATTTTGCTGTGGTGCGCTACAACAGCAATGGCACTCTCGATACAACTTTTGGTGCAGGTGGCATAGCAATCACTGACTTTGGTTACGACCGTGAATATGTCTCCAGCATCGCCTTGCAGGCTGATGGTAGGATTGTTGCCGTCGGAACAAGCGGTAAGGATTTTGCGATCGCCCGCTATCTAGGAGCAAATGAAACCCCAAGTAACATTAGTCTCACAAACAGCACTCTTGCCGAAAATACTGCCACTGGTGCAGTTATCGGAACGCTTTTTACAACCGATGGTGCTTCCGACACGCACACCTACACCCTGCTGAGCAATGCTGGAGGACGGTTTGCTCTCAATGGCAATCAAATTGTGGTTGCCAACGGCAGCTTGCTGGACTTTGAAAGCAGTTCCAGCCATGCCATTCGGGTTCGCACTACTGACAACGGTGGACTCAGCTTTGAGAAAGATCTGACAATCGCGCTCACGAATGTGAATGAAGCTCCGATCGTCGCCAATGCGATCGCCCCTCAATCCACTTTTGAAGATTCACCCTTGAACTTTACCGTTCCTGCAAACACATTCAGCGATGTCGATGCAGGCGACACCCTCACCTATACCGCTAGCGTCAGTAACGGCAATCCATTGCCGATCTGGTTAAGCTTTAATCCAACCACAAAGACGTTTAGCGGCACGCCGTTAAATCAAAATGTGGGCAGCCTCAGCCTCAAAGTTACCGTAACCGATAGCGGTGGAGCTAGTGTCAGTAATGTGTTTGATCTGACGATCGCCAATACCAATGATGCTCCAGTTGTGAGTAATGCGATCGCTGACCAAACTGCTACAGAAGACACTGCCTTTAGCTTTGTGGTGCCAGCAAATACCTTCAGCGATGTCGATGCAGGCGATGTATTGACCTACAGTGCCACATTAGCCGATAACAATCCACTTCCTGGGTGGCTCACCTTTAATGCAGCTACTCACACCTTTAATGGCACGCCTAACAATGCCAATGTTGGCAGTCTCAACGTTAAAGTCACGGCAACGGATGGCAATGGATTGACTGCAAGTGATGTGTTTGAGCTTGCGATCGCCAACACCAATGATGCCCCAACAGTGGCGAATAGCATTGCTGACCAAATAGCGACAGAAGACACCACCTTCAACTTCAGCCTACCAGCAAACACCTTCAGCGATGTGGATGCAGGAAATAACCTCACCTACAGTGCCACCTTGGAAAATGGTAACCCACTTCCCAGTTGGTTGACCTTCAACGGCACCACCTTCAGTGGCAC
>NZ_JACJSJ010000046.1 GCF_014698115.1 Nostoc sp. FACHB-973 | reverse complement strand
TCTAATTACTTCTGCTCTGTCTTTAACTTTCTGCGGTACATCTGCCGTTCTCAGGTTGAACAAAGTTCTATCTTGCTCACGAGTCAGAAATACCCTTAAACGGCTGCCCATACGCTGTTACCTTGGTAGACACATTTATGTATTTACTTATCTTTACACAGTTTGGTTTTTTCACCTTGTTCTACTTACTCATTTAGCCGGGATTGCAAGTATCTCGCTTGCTGGTCGTAGAGATATCGGCGCACTCATCCTCCAGAAAAAAGAAGATATTCAAATTAAGTTCTGCTTCGACGTACAAGGAGTCCACCCGTCTTTACCAGAAGAACAGATTCTCCCGATTTTTGAAAATATTGAGGGCGGACTCAAAGAACTTCCCGAACGCGAAACCTTAACAATTCATCTTGGTTCGTTCACTGATGATTTTCTCCGGCAGCAGGAACTAAAAAAGATAGAGGATAAATGCGACCTAGAGCAACTAACTTTATTAGTGCGATCGGAACGTCTGCGGGCAAGAGAACTCACTAAAGCGGGAACTCGTAAAAATAAGTTTTTACGTTTCTGGTGTACCTATAGTGTCCTGGCTTCTGAAGATAGTCGCTCAAATGATGCAATTGAAAAAACTATCAAACAATTGCAAAATGCCTGGTTCCAATTTACTGGACAAATTCACAGTGTTCGGCAAGAACGAATTGAAACAATCTTACGGGATAGTTTTACTTCTGGGTTTCAACGGTGGGAACAACTCTTGACAAACTCGATGGGGCTTTCAGTACGAGCAGTCACAAGTGAGGAGGTATGGTCAATTCTTTGGAGTCAATTTAACCGTAGCGATGCGCCCAAAGTTCCCAATCCCCTCATATTAGATGAAGAGGGACTTCGAGAAGTTCAAACTAGCGATTTCCACATTCGCCACCTGATGCTGGAGAATGAAAAATCTGTCCCGTTTCTCGATCGCAGCTGGGTAAGACTACAAGACAAGTATATCGGCGTTCTTCAGTTCAGCGAAAAGCCCCAGGGTTGGGTAGATGAATACGCCCAGCTTCGATACCTCTGGGAGGTAATATCCAAAGAAAAAATCTCCGATACTGAGATTATCTGCCAGCTATCTAAAGCCAACCAAGGACTCGCCAAAACTGCTCTGCAACGGATTACCAAACAGTCAATTACCTCCAGCGCCATGTCTTCCGAGAAGGGGTCAATTGACGTAAAAGCCAACATGAACATCGAGGAGGCAGTTAAGGCACAAGAAACTATCCTCAGAGGCAGTCTCCCGATTCATACTGCTGTTGTTTTTTGTGTCCATCGTCACAGTCGTCAAAAACTTGATGAAGCTTGCCAATATCTTTCTAGCTGCTTCTTGCGACCTGCTGTAGTTGATAGAGAAATCGAGTATGCCTGGAAAACATGGTTACAATGTGTACCTGTTGTTTGGGAAAACCTACTTACAAGACCCTTTAACCGTCGCCTCCCTTATTTCTCATCCGAAGTTCCCGGACTCATGCCGATAGTTAGAACAGCTACAGGAGATAAATCTGGGTTTGAGCTAATTGCTGAAGAGGGAGGAACCCCAGTACATCTTGACTTGTACAAGCAGCACAAAAATCTCGCCATTTTTGGTACTACCCGTGCGGGTAAATCCGTTTTAGTAGCAGGTCTATTAACACCTGCCTTGGCTCAAAACATTCCCGTAATTGCGCTTGATTATCCTAAACCCGATGGTACTAGCACGTTTACTGACTACACCAAATTTATGGGAGAAGAAGGGGCGTATTTCGATATTAGTAAAGAATCAAACAATCTATTTGAATTACCTGATTTAAGGGGGTATGAGCCTGAAGTTATTAAAGAGAGAATGACCGATTTCAAGGAATTCTTGAAATCCACATTAATGATTATGGTGTTAGGGACAAATCCTGTAGGGGTAAGTCCGACAACAGTATCAAATATTGAAAGTATCATTACAATCACAATTGAAACTTTTTACAACGATGAAGATATCAAACTTCGGTACAAGCTAGCATTAGAAAATGGATTGGGAACACCTGAATGGGCAGATATTCCCACACTTAAAGATTTCTATAATTATTGTTCGCCTGGATTTATCAAGCTCGATTCCATCACCAATAATAGTAAAGAAATTCTCGATGCTCTTGACCAAATCAGATTGCGATTAAAGTTTTGGCTAAATTCACGAGTTGGGCAATCAATCGCCAATCCATCTAGCTTTAAAACTGATGCTCGATTGCTTGTATTCGCACTGCGATCGCTTGGGAGTGAAGCCGATGCCGCAGTCCTCGCTCTGAGTGCCTATTCCGCAGCCTTACGTAGAGCTTTATCATCTAAAGTATCAATATTTTTCTTAGACGAAGCACCAATTTTATTCAATTTTGAGAGCATAGCCGAGCTAATTGGTAGACTCTGCGCTAACGGTGCAAAAGCAGGTATACGTGTAATTTTATCTGCCCAAGAACCAGAAAGTATTTTCCAAAGTAAGTCTGCTTCCAAGATATTTGCTAACATCACAACCCGCCTGATCGGTCGGATTCAAACATCGGCAGTTGACCCATTTGTGAGCAGGTTTAAATATCCTTATGAAATTATCTCGCGTAATAGTACCGAAGCATTCTTTCCAAAACGTGAAAGTATTTATTCACAGTGGTTACTTGATGATAATGGCAAACTTACTTTCTGTAGATATTATCCTGCTTATTGCTTACTTGCAGCAGTAGCAAATAACCCGAACGAGCAAGAATTACGCACTTTATTTCTCAATAAATATGCCGATAATCCAATGCTGGGTATGGTGAAATTTTCAGAAAGCTACATACAAATGCTTCGGGGAGATGAGTTAAGTCAAGAAGCACAACAATTATTGGATAACAATAACAATCAGCAATTAAAGTCAGCATAAATTATAGAAGAAAAACTAAGAATAATCTGAATTGATAACAAGAAGAATCAATAACTCATAAACAAGTGGCTTAACTTTAATTGCCACATTGATTATTTTATCCACCGAAAGTATGAAACCAAAATTCAAGTTTACTAAGAAAGGAGTAATAATCGGGTCAATAATTGGTCTGGTTACTTTACTCGGTACAGCACCTAGTTACGCCTTTTCAATTGACGATTTCTTCAAGGTTTTGGGGAAATTCAATAACTATTTTGAGGAAACCAAAAAAGAACTCACCTCAGTAACTAATAAATGGGGTGGGATGAAAGGCGAAGCTAAAACTGCTATTCAGACTGGCAGTATGGATATGCCAGATCCAGTAAACTCAGCCGAAAAGCTCAAAGAACAACTCAAGAGCAAGGGTAACTGGAATGAAAGCAACACAGTTGAAGCTGCGGTCAGTGCAGCTAACGAACTGGAGAGAGAAACCACCCGCGCTACGATCGCCAGCGTTTTAGGGGAAGTCGGTCAGGAACGTACCAAAAATGAGATAGAAGCAACTGAACAAACTGTAGCTGATGCCAAAGAACTCGCAGAATCTGCACAACCAATGGATGCTTCACAAAACATCCTCAAGGTCATTGCTGCCCAAAACTCGCAAATTGTATCAATGTTGGGTCAATCTCGCATTGACGGACTGCAAACACGGCACGATGCCCAGCAAACTAACCTGATGCTATCTCAACTTGCCGAACAAGGGGCAAGCGATCGCCGTCGTCAAAACCTGATGATGGACGGTATCAGCGCCCAGTATGTCGAAATCAGTGGGTTTAGCAGTCTCAAAACTACCGCAGGTGAATAATTCACCCTAATTAGTTGGTCATCTCAATTGCAGAGATGATCAACTCTCTATCAGGTACATAATACAGACCATGTTAGAACATCTTGTAATTGCAACCGACCCATTCTTCGGGCAAGACATTTTAGAAAATGCGTCAGCTGGAGCGCAACTAGTAGCAGAAGGTTTCAATGAACTTTGGCAGGAAACCCTCAACGGCAATTTGTACGGCTCGATGTGCAAAGTTGGTCAGTTTTTTGCGATCGCTACACTCACCCTTTTTATGGTTGAGTTAGGCAAAAACTGGATAAATCAAGAAGATATGAAAGCTCTCTCCAGTTGGATATGGCCCATTCTGGTTATCGGGCTACTAGCTAACAATGGCACTTTACTCAGAAGTGGAACACTCGCCATCCGGGGATACATTAATACTGTTAATAATGACATCCTGGAATTTACTGCTGCCGGAGCCAACCTAGAAGTAGCATTCAACCGCGCAGTCGGCAATATTGCCCTCCAGCAGCAAGTAGGGGCAGCAATGGAAAGATGCCGCTCCATCCCTGGTAACACGCAAGATTCAATCACCTGCTTGCAACAAGCAGAAGCAGAACTCAAAACCTCAGCCCCCGATCTATTTAAAGGAGAAGCCCCCGATAGCGGTAGTTGGGAATTTAACCCTCTTCAAGCTTTATCTGATGCTAAAGACGCGCTCGAAAACCTCTCCCCTGGTCAAATCGCCGAAAAGATTGGTAACACTATCACCAGTACAATCGGTTCGATGATTACCGGATTTGTCGCAGTTATCCTCCTCGCGCTCAATAACGCTTACCAGTGGGGTATAGAATTCACGATGCTTTTAACTGCCCTACTTGGCCCGTTGGCAATAGGCGGTTCGCTACTCCCCTTTGGGGCAAAACCTATTTTCGCTTGGCTAACTGGTTATTTCACCGTTGGAATGGCGAAACTCTGCTTCAACATGATTATTGGTTTGTGCGGACAACTTATCGCTAATTCCGAACAAAATCAACCGATGATATTTCTGCTTTTTGTTGGGTTAGTTTCTCCTATCCTGGCATCTGCATTAGCCGCAGGTGGTGGAATAGCTGTTTGGACAGGATTAGGTAAAACAGTAGCATTTGGCTCTGAAATTGCAGCAGGAATCGCTACAGGTGGAGCAAGTACAACTGCTACGGTTGCTGTCAATGCCACCAAATTTGTTAGTTCCAAAATCAAAGTTAAAAAGTAATTAACAAATAATTATGCTTAAACCTAAGTCTAAATCTCAACCGGCTCGACTCCTCAGTTATGGTCAATCTACCTCCACACCTATTGCAATGGCGATCGCCGTAACAGCAGGAGGAACTATCTTATCTACCCTATTGCAAATAATAAATATTGGCATGAGTGCTAGTACAAATCATCATGTTAAAGGCATGACGATTGTTCAACTCCAAGATGGGTCTATTTCACCTGGTAAATTTGCTGCTCCTAATGAACGCGAAGCCGAAACTATCAAACGCTTTATCTCAGATAGCATGATTAAAATATTCGGCTGGAACGGAATAATCGAAGCAACAGAGAATGGCGAGAATGTTACTAAACCTGATAGGGGAATAGATATTCAAACAACAAAAAATAGTAGGAAAAAAATTCCTACTAGAGCCTGGGAAGCTGCATTTGCACTATCTGAAAATCAAGATTTCCGGGCAAACTTTCTCAAGAAATTAGCAGAAATCGTTCCAAGTGGTGTATTTAACGGTGAAGTTCAAGTTTCACTTGTAACTCGCCATATCTCTGAACCCAGAAAAATTAAGGATGGGCAGTGGGAAGTTGATTATATCGCAACGCTCGTCAGCTTTAATAGAAATGAAAACCAGGGCAAAGGAATCGCCTTTAACAAAACAATTACTGTCGAGGCTGTCGATACTCCCAAGTTACCAAATAAGCCAACTGAACTCGATAAGAAAATTTATTTAGTACGAGAACCAGGTTTAGAAATTACTCAAATTGTTGATTATAACCTCGGCAGGAAATAAAAATCATTAATCAATAAGAAAAATATGTTACAGCTAGAGAATGAGGCTTCCAATAAACATATATCTTCCGTAAATAGTCTTTTACCAATCGATAGGGCAGAAGAACATGAAGTTGAAAATTCACAACTTGAGGTGGTTGAAGAAGATGAAACTGAAGTAGAAGACCCCGCATTAATCCAAACTAAACACGACTTTGTTACATCTCCCTGGTCAAGGTTAGGAATTATTGGTGGTGCATTTGGTGCTGGGTTTCTAGTTATATTTGTTGTCCTCAACGGCATGATGAATGGGAGTGGTAAAAATGCCAAAAAACCAGAATTAACTACTACTCCAACTCCCACGGTTGCCGCATCTGAGAAAAAAGAAGGCGATGTTTACGCCAAGCTTGCTCTCGCCAAGCAACAGGAAGAACTTGATGCCCTAAATGGTAAAGCTAACACAGAAGACAAAGAGGAGAAAAAAGAAGCTACTGAAGAACAATCCAAAAACCAAGAGAAAACCCGTTCTATTGGACAACGAAGGGTAGTTGCTCAAGAAACTCCGCCTACTTCCAGAAGACGTGTATACCGGGAAGAAACACCCGAACGTGTTAGACCAACACGTAGAGTAGTGGCCTCACAGCCAATACCACCTCTGCGTCCTAGCGCTCCTCTGCCAAAATTTGCCAAACAAACAGTTGCCAGCAACCAGAGTGTCGCCAAAGACCCAATAGCCGAACTTGAACGCCTGCGTAACTTGGGTTCGGTTGGTCGAGTTGAGTATATGCTAGCCAGTACCACTGTCAGTGAACCTACAAACACAACAGTACAAGAAGTTACAGCTAAAACTGAAGAAACATTACGCCCGGCAGAACAAAATAGCGATCGCTCCCGCCGTCGCCGTAGCCGACGCAGCGAGAATACCGAAACAGTTACCAATACCCCTAATCAAGTTGAAGAACTGCGCCCGCGTTGGCAACCTGTAACCACAAATGATAGTACTCCTGAGTATGGCAATACTGATGATAAAGATAACAATCAAGCCGTGCCAGTTATTTATAGCTTCTCAGTGAAAGAGCCACAAACAAGCTCAGAACTGGACAAAGAAAAGACCGTAGAATCCAGTTTTGCTAGTAATAAAGAAAACAACTCCACTCAGCAAATCAAGCAAGTTGCAAATAACTACCTGCCAGAAGAAGCGCAGATACTCCAAGAAACACAACCGCAGTATTTAGTTGTCGGTTCGTTTGCAAGTGCAACCCTGGTAACTCCGCTCGTTATGCCCCAAACCAGTAATAACGCTCGTTCCCAAGAACAGACAAATACATTACGGTTTGTCGCCCGGTTGGACGAGCCGCTTTACAGCAATACTGGCGAAATAGCCATTCCCGCAGGAACACAGGTAACTATCGCTATGATTTCGGTTGATAGCACATCAGGTGTGCGTGCCGAAGTCACGGCCATCCTCAAAGACGGCACAGAATATCCTCTATCACCTGGAACAATATCAGTTTTGGGAGAGACGGGTTCGCCCCTAATCGCCAGACCTTACGACGACAAGGGATCTGAAATTGCCAAATATGATGCCACATTAGGGACAATAGCTGGTCTTGCCAAGGTAGGGGAAATTATCAACCAGCCGGATGAAGAAGTCACAGAAGATTTGCCTTTAGGTGGGACAAGAACCCGCAGCCGCAATAACAATCGCAACTTAGGAGCTGCTTTCCTTGAAGGTGCTTTTGGCAAACTTGGCGAAACAATCAGCAAGCGGACAGAACGTGCTACTGACGAAATCAATCGCCGTCCCAATGTTTGGTATGTGCCTAAAGACACCAAAATCACAATCAAAGTCGATAGGTCAATCAAGCTGTGAAACTAAGAGATATAGCCGATTTTAGTTTAAGGATGCCTTGGGCGATTGCCTCTGGCACTGCGCTCCGCGCAATCGCCTTTGGTGGGTGTCTCACCATCGCCACCATGCTTGCACCAAACCAACTTGTACTAGCAAATACTATCCGTCAAGTTGCAGCGTTCCAGGTATCAGGGGAAAATGCTCAATTGCAGACAGTTAAGGTCTGGCCTGGACATGGGGTATCAATATCGTTCTACAACACCAGAGAAATCATCAAGAAAATCTGGCTGGATGACCCATCTAAGTTTGTTTTTGATGTAGACGGATGTCTTGAGGGCTTAGGTAAGTGTTCTAGTAACAGTACGGGTGCTGGACTAATTCACATTCGCCGCATTGAGACAGTCAAAATCCCCGGTTTACCACAAGCTCCTTACGGGGCGCACATGACGGTGATTACCGAATCTGGCTCAACAAGGAAAAGCTATCATTTCCGGATTGTAGCGGACAGTGGCACACCAGAGTACAGCCAAATTGAAATTATTGGCGATACTCCCAGCAAACCTGAAGAAGTAAAACCAAAGGTTAGTTACACCGCATTATCTGATAGCAGACATATCGCTAAAGGAATGCAAGTTGCTCTAAAAAACCAGTGGGTTACGACAGACAGCAAGCTCTGGAAGCGTCTGAACCAACTTGTGGAGTTGCGATCGCAAGGAGAGGAACTTGTCGTCGCCGCCAGCACCGCCGGAGTATCAATGCAATTGGTTGAAAAACTCATGCTACTGGGTGGAAAGCGCTTGTTAGAAATACCACCACAGCGCAATAACCCTCTGACAACAACAAATCCAGGTAAATCAAGTTTTAAATAAATAGTGATGTATAACGAACATCTGGCCGCTAACAACCAAATTTTAGATACTACACCAGAGGTCACTGCGATCGTACCAGTGAGAGCTGCAAGCCAGGAAACTACTCACAACAAAAGCAACCGAGCGCTTGAGTATCGGATGGAAAAATTTAATAAATTACGCTACCTAATGGTTGCAGGACTTATTGCTGGACTTGCTCTACATGGGTTAATCCGATATGGAGGTAGCTATAATATCGGCAGTCTCTTATTCGGCGATAAAGCTGTAGCTCAAACAGTTTCATCGAAGTATTCAAATTTGAACACTTCGATAGATAAGACAAAACAAACCAAACAACCACAGCCCGTTGCAACTAAATATGTCAATGGCGCACCTACTCCCGATTGGAGCAGTATCACGTTTAGAAATATGAAGTTTGGCGGTGCTGGCAGCGTCGAATTCCCTAATATCAAAAACCCTGGTATGAAGGAGACACGCACCTGGAGTGCTGGGCAAAGCCTTGCTGAAGTCATGGAACTGGGTGATTTTGAAGCAACTGAGTTCAATATTGAAAATTTCACGCTTGGAGATATCGCTGACATCACGGGCATTCAACTTAAAAATCTCAAACTGTCAGATTTTGAAACACTCAATTGGCAAACACTTGAAGACCTCGCCGAAGCAATTCCTAATTTAGAAGATTCAGAAGTCGGAGCCATCCCCCCGATTCAAGAACTAGTGACCAAAGTAACAGGCAGCACCGCAAGCTACCAAACTGTTAGTGAGGTGCTGGACAATTATCCCCAACTCGGAGAAGTGGAACTTGGTGAGTATGTCAAACTTGATAAATATAAACTCACCAGCATCCCTGGTATTGAGGATGCACAGCTAAAAGACTTTACTAACTGGCAAAACACAACAATTGGCAAGATTCCGGGATTAGCTGATGTACCATTCGATCGGTTCCCCAGCGTTCCCATCCCTGATGTTAGCTTTATCGGCAAATTAGACTTACCCCTCGGTTCCCTTGAAAGTGGACGCTGGAAGTCAATAAGTGGTAGCTATCAAGCTGGGTTTAATGTCCCATGCGAGAAAACCTGTGGTCACATCGAAGTTTCAGGAAGTGATATTGTGACTGGCGCACAATGGATGTCCGGCAAAGACCAAAAAGTTAAAGGCGGATTCGGCATCTTGGGCAGCCTCAACGGTGGAAAAGAACCTACAGGTCGCCACCCCTTTGGGAAATCATTTAAACAAGTCATCTGGGACATTAACGAAGCGGACGGGAGTATCACCACCGCGATGTTCTTCCGTATCTGCAAGCGGGGATGGGTTGACTTGGGCTGCTCGCCATACTTCATTGGCCCAGTTCCCTTCTTCACCTACCGCGAGATAGACCCAATTATCCTTGGTACGCCTCTCACCGTCCCTAAAAATTAACAAGTAAAAAGGCAATTATAGAAGAATTTATCCTCTTTTACTTTTGACTTGGAGAGGACACATCAGACAACCAATGAAGAAATATGCAACTTCACTTCACCGCATATTTCTTCGATTTACTCATGGAATTAACACAGATTAATATGAATAATTATCTGTTTGCAACTGCTAAAACTAAGACAGTTAAAGAAGTAAAAGCTGCTCATAAAAATAGCAATACTGACTTTAGTAAGTATACAGATAAGTTCATGTCACCTCAAGGTTTGGCACTTGCCGGGGGAATTGGCTTATTGTTGCTTTTACAGCTTTTTAGTAATGGTAAAAAAGGCAAGCTTGCTACTAGCTATTGGGGTGGAGCAAAGGAAACCGCCCAAGCTAAGAAAAAAGCTCTCAAGCAAATCGTCACTCCTAAATGTGATAGTGCCAGTTTATATATTGGAGTACACAAATACAAGGGTCAAAAATTACCCAAGGGGGGTGGCGGAGTTCCAGTTTATGTACCCGATGTCCAACGCGGAACTGCTGTAATTGGCGCACCCGGTAGCGGTAAATCATTCTCGGCTATCAACCCGATGATTTACTCAGCAATTGACCAAGGTTTTGGTATAGTATTATACGATTTTAAGTATACCAGTCAAGCTAAAATCGCCAGTTATGCCAAATCCAAGGGGTATGACGTACATATCTTTGCACCGGGATTTCCCGAATCAGAGGTATGCAACCCAATCGATTTCTTGCGCGACAGTAGCGATGCTGAAACCGCACGGCAGTTAGCTACGGTAATTAACAAAAACTTCCGCCTGTTAGGTAATGCGTCTGAGGATGCCTTCTTTGGCCCCGCCGGCGACCAGTTGACGCAGGCTATTTTAATGCTAACTAAAGAGTTTGGCGACCGCGCTGATATTATGACGGCTGCGGCAATACTTTCTAGCGAGAAGATGGTCGAACGCTTGATGGCAGCCGAACTAAATCCTTGGATTAGGATAGCTTTTGGTCAATTATTTAGCTCGGCTGGTTCAGAGAAAACTGTAGCGGGTATCGCTGGTAGTGCTTCATTGATGTTCACCCGGTTCATGGCAAGGGGTACATTGGGATGCTTTGTTGGTAAAACAACCTTGCCCCTGGAGGTAAAACGCAAACAGATGATTATCTTCGGGTTAGACCGCGAACGCCGCGATGCTGTCAGCCCCCTGATGACCAGTATTCTTCACATGGTAGTTTCCCGTAGTATTGCCAAAAAACGTAAGGAAGACGGCCCATTAGTAGTGTGTCTTGACGAGTTGCCAAGTATTTTTCTTCCAGATTTATTTAGATGGCTTAATGAATCTCGTTCCGAAGGATTCTGCGGTATCCTGGGTTGGCAAAATATGGGTCAGCTTGAAAAGATTTATGGTAAAGAAATCTCTAAAGCTATCCTTGGCGCGTGCGGTACAAAATTTGTTTTTAATCCTGGTGAAGAAGAATCAGCACGATTATTTTCTGCATATTTAGGTGAAGAGGAAATTAAATATAAACAAAAATCTCGCTCAACTGGAGGGGGTAAAGCCAGCACATCTATCAGCGAACAAGAACGGACTCGCAAGCTATTCGAGCCAGCTCAATTCCTCAAATTACCACCTGGTAAATGTCTATTTATCAACCCGGCTTATAGTAATAAAAACGAGGGTTCAGTCCCACTATTAAAAAACATCAAAATCCCCAAATATATCATTGGATTAGAACAAGAAAATGACGCTCGCTGGGATAAACTCATCAAAGAGCTTGCTAGAAAAAGTACCCAGAAAAAACCCACACAGGAAGATTTAGATTTACGAGTCAAAGAAGTAGATCGGAAGTTTCCTATCCCACAAGCACCCGTACAAGCGGGCAATGCACCGTTACCTGTTGATGCGTACAAGAGCTTTTTCTAAAAACTTTAAGTTTGATGACCAACTGGTTTTTATAAAGCACAGTCAGACAGTTTGAATTTATAGATTATTTTCACCACATTTAATATATGTTTGACTCCAGACACACTCAAATTAATGAATCATATTTAAGTACAGCCGATACTGCAATTAAAACAAGTCGAGAATTAAGTAAAAGCCTAATTAATGCACTTACTAAGATAACTAAAGTAATTCTCGAAAAACTCAAAGAAGCCCAAGAAGCAAGTAAAATTGCCGTTGAAGTTGGCAAAGATATCTACAATCTTGTACCTGATGAATCTACCCCTGGTGCATATAAATGGGAAAAGGTAGATTTAACCAGCCAAAGTATAAAAAGCAATCAAGAAACTAATATTGTGTTAATGCCCGATTTATTAGCAGAAGGTCAATACACAATAGAAACTGAACCTTTTACTGACTATCAAGCACAAACAATTGCTGCAAGATTAGTAGAAGATGTACCCAATTTAAATAGTGATTATCAGCAAACAAGTGATAATATTCTAAAAATTACAGCTTATCTAGAGTCAGATGGTTCAGAAAAACAAATCGTTATCTACGAACAAAATAGCGAAGGTAAATGTACAACTAATCTGGTCACTGAAATACTTACTCCAGATGAAATAATAAATGTGGCAAGTGAATCACTAGTTAAGCTGCTACCTCCATCTGCTGACATTATTAACAATCATAAAGATATAAAAGACTTATTATTTGATAATGGAAACCCAAATGTAACAGAAGTAACTCCACCAGTAGATAATTTATCAGGAACACTGAACGAAGATAATCAACAATTAAATTCTGAAGTTGTAACTACACCAGTTAACTTGGATTACGAAGAAGAGGAAGCTGCGGTAGGTTTTCTATATGATATCGATATTAGTAATCCACCCCAATTTGACTACCCACAAGATGTAGATTATTATCAATCTCCTGTAGTCAAAAACTATCCTGAATCAGTAGAGGAGACACTCAGCGAACAATCTGAAACTAACATTCAAACAGTCGAATCAAATACTTTACAACAGTTATTACAAGATGAAAACAGTAAAAACAGTTCGTCTACAAATCAAGAAATAAACTCATCTTTTGAAATAGAGGTAGATAACAATTTTGAAGATGCTGTGGTCAATAATCTTCAAGAAGAAATCGCACAGTCCGAAGCAACTATTCAAATTCGACGGATAGTTACTAGTAACCATCAATCTCAAAATCAAGCTGATGAGGAGGTAAATGAAAATGTAACTCCCAATCAGTTTTTTGCACAAGAGCCAGAGGAACAAGCGACTAATAATCGAAAAAAATATGCACCTAACTTTACCTATCAAGAATTAGCTAATTCTCAAGATGTAGAGCCAGCAGCGCAACAGTGGGCGCGTCAGGTTGAAGTACCTATTTATCAAATTAATAATAAACAAGCGCGGGAAGAACGTTACAACGGGGAAAATAAAGACATTGCTGAAACCGCGATCGCAATGTTAAAAAAATACGGCACTCTTGAACAAGATGGGTCACGTATTTACCGTAGCGATACATTTGTGATTCGCCAACAGGCAGACACTGTTAGCATTCACCGCCGCAGTGATGAATTATTTGGGTGGGAGAACTCTTTGATGGATTTTAAACTCAACAAAAAAGAGGAACCCAAAATCACGAAAAAGCCTACAGAGATGTTACCTGTTGAACGTCAGGAGTTTCTCATGGTGGCAGAATACTTAGGCGACAATGGCAAGCTACCTGACCTCAACAATGCCGATATCCGTAATGTAGCAAACAGCTTGGGAAGTCTTGCACCTGCCGGCACAATTAAAACGCTGGAAGTATTTAAACAAAATGAGATGTTGCACACCCTGAATAATGTCCTCATCCAGGCTGATAAGGAAGAACTTATAGTAGGTGAATTTACCATCAAGCGATCGCGCAACCCCGAAAAAAATCGAGCCCGCTTGCAATTATTTAAAACTACTGAAGAAAAAAGTACTCAGGAACTTGTCCGGTTTGACCTAACTAAAACCGAAGCTGGCATTACCAAAGAAGTCAGCAAGATGAACATCTCTGAGTACGATATCAACCAAATTAAGTTTATTGCCCAAAACGCCAGCAAACTCAACTTGGAACAAATCTTTGGTAACGAACAATCTACTTCCACAAACGCAGATACACCCAAAAAACGAGTAATACAAGCAGTTGGCGATTTGCCTGTCACAGTTCACCCTTACATCGCCGAGGAATGGGCAAATATGGTCAAGCATGGTGGCCCAGACTGGGGAGGAGCAATGAATCAAGGCAATGAAGAAATTCTACAACGGATAAATGAGAACAACGGCAAGTTACCAATTGCGGATCAGCGAGAGATGTACTTCAAGATTATGACCTATAAGGCAACTGAAGCACAAAAGCAAGGAGAAACAGTCGTCGATTTTGTTCCGCTTAAAGATATTATGAATGACTTACAAGTATGGCGAGGAGAAGAAATTCGGCAGCAATATACCCCTACTGAACGCATACCCTCCCCTCAAAAGCAAACTGTCGCTGCTGCTGCACCTAAAACCAAGTCAAGAGAAGTTGAACTATAAATTACCCGTCACCAAGTTTGCAAAGTTGCATTGGCAATATAAAAACTTGGGTTTAGAAGTTCCGCAAATTTACATCAGTTGCAAATTTCAAATTCAACAAGCTTTTTATTTATTTTAATGATTAATTTATTGTTTTAAATAACACAATTTAAGGAAAAATTACTACGTAAAGCTCACGCAGATACTCAATGTAGTATTTCAAGCGAAAAATCAAAAAGTGAGCTTAACATCCGAATTAAAAAATAGAAATTCACCTATCAGGGCATGGTTTGACTCAAGACTAAACCAAACAGTTATCAAAATGATTACTAGCCATAATCAACTATTAGAAAATCAAGAAATTATTAAACCAGTTGATAGTGTAGATTTCCCATTAGTAGGAAATGCGATCGCCAAAGCACTTGCCAAGTATTTAGGAAGCATCTATGAAGATAAAAGATGGTTTACTAATTGTCTTGCTCAGGTTGGAGCCAAAGTCCTCAAAATAGAATATGCTTTCGACTATTGCATTACAAATTCCAACTCACTTGAAGAAGAAGCTCTAAAGTGTATGCTGCTGGGTGCGTTAGAAAATTATGCACGCAGCTGTAACATACATGAAATTATTCAACCTTTTCTACAAGGAGAAAAAACCCTTCGACTTGAACCAGAATATTTCAAAAAATGGCTTCCTAGTATTCAAGATACATCTCAAATTATCGGTATTTTACCCCGTACTTGGCAAACTGTAGCTAATCAAGTGAGCGGAAATATTACCTGCAATGCTTCATACCCTTTAAGTGAATATCTTGGAGGTGCTGATTGCCAGATAATCGCTGGAAATACTCTTATTGATGTACGAACAACTGCCAAGAAGCGTCCCTTCTCTCTAGAAAATTTTTACCAACAAATTAGTTACGTCCTGCTTGATAGCAATGACACCTATCATATTAATCAACTAGTCTGGTTTTACAGCCGCCAACAATCGGTATTCTTCTATCCCACAAACAAAATATTCCGCGACTTGCAAGCAACAAGGGAAGAATTTAAGAAAATGATTCTTGATAATTATGAAACAAATAGACTAGCAGAACAAAATAAGTGTTTATATCTTCCCCAGGAAGGATAAAAAGATGATTCAAGATTTTCAACTTAACCCTAGCTTTAATATTTACTTTGATGGTATGGAGTATCATGCCAAGATCCACTTTGATGATGCTTTTGAAACTGAAGCAGAAGAAATTGCAGCAAGTAATATTAGCGCTCTTGCAGCTAAAGTCTCTAACCGTTGGCGGCAGTATCTTCTAAGTATTGCAAATAAATACAAGCAGTAATCGACTAACTAGCCCTCTCCACACAGAGGGTTAACTTAATGAATGAAATTCAAAATTAGCTTGTTTAAATACTATGAAATTAGGTTTCTATCCAGTATTGGGTAAGAGTGATTTTCTCAAAATCAAGGGTGAAAAAATACCGATTTGGCAGTTGCTTGAATATCAACCTGCGGGCTGGCTATACTCACTCGCTACAAAAGCAGAAATTGTTCCAGATAGTCTGATTATTCATGACTGTGGGTCGTTTAACTACCGCGACCAAGATATTCCTACTCTCAACGGTAAATATGTTGATGCCCACTGGTCTATTCATAGATATCGAGAACGTTCAAAAGTTGGCGATATTATTGTTTGTCCTGACCATTTACTTGTAGGAGAAAATATTAGAGAACGGCAAGAATATAATCTTCAACAAGCAAAAACATTTATCCAACTTGCTAAAAGTTATCTTCCCAGCAGAATCCCCCTAGCAGTCATCCACGGGCAGTCTCTTAGTGAACGCCTCGAAGTAGCTAAATATCTTCTGGGACTGGGATACCGCCATCTCGGTATCGGTGGGCTTGTTTCCCAGGCGAGGGAGTATTCGACTAACTTGCACATTGTCAAAACAATCACTGAGGTTGTGCGTTCACGAAGTGACTCGGAACGAGTATCGCCGTTCGCGAAGCCTGTCCGACAGGGCGAGGCGGGCGTTTCGCCATCGCGCACCGCAGGAGTATCGCACGAGCCAAATGTTCATCTACACGTTTTTGGACTATGTTCGCCCCAGTATGCCAAAGCTTTTATTCAGATGGGATTATCCTTTGATGGTTCAACTTTTATCCGAGAAGGACTAGGCGGTGGGATGTTCGTCAGCAATGAAGAAAAACTAATTCGGATGCCAGCCTACTGCACGCCAAAGTGCAACTGTCATGTTTGCAGGGTTCTCCACCGACATAGGATTGACCCTCGGCTGATAAACAAAGGACGGACGCATAACATAGGAAGAATCGCCCACAACCTCAATTTGGCGATCGGCACTTACAGAAAATTCATTCCCAAGGAAAAAATCTACCTGGTTGCTGGATGTGGCAAGCAGCTTCCCTACTCTGCTGCCGCCAAAGACTTATATTGTTCGCAGCACTTTCAAGCTTGCCGTCGCTACGTAGAAGAAAAAGAATCAAGATGATATATCCTGTCACCTTTACATCAAGTTCTTAACCCAGAAACAATCATCAAGCCCTACGATAAATCCCCCTATTCCTTATCTCATCAAGAACGTATACTATGGGCGGAACAAGTAGCAGAAAACCTTATACAAGTTGCGTCTTTGGAAATAGAGTTTGTATTCTTGACGGGCAAGCTTTACAGACAGGAGGTAACACCCATTTTACAAGCGAAGGGATACGAGACAAAAGTACCCATGCAGCACCTAGCCATTGGACAACAACTTGCTTGGATAAAGAAGGAACTGGAGCAAGAAAAACAGCTTGTTTTAAATATTTAACCCAGCAGTAATAACACCAAAATGAGTTATGGAGACTACAAAGCGAGTAATTAATATAAGTGGAAAATTCGGTAGTTGGACTGTAATAGAAAAACAAGGAAAGCAAGTATTGTGTAAGTGTGATTGTGGAATTCAAAAACTTGTTTACAGTCACACTCTCACCAATGGTCGCTCAACTAACTGCGGTTGTAAGAAAAGAAAAGAATCTATCCCAGTTGGGGCAAATTTTGGCAGACTAACAGTGATATCTGATGTAGAAGTTAAGGGGAAAAGAGGTGAACTACTCCTCCTTACCTTATGCAGATGCGGAACCCAAAAATATGTTAGTAAAAATAGCTTAAAAAGAGGACTTACGCAAAGTTGCGGATGTTTGCAACGGGACAGCCTCAAGACCGATAAAACTATCCACGGTCACTGCAAAAGCCACGAGTATAACTCCTGGTTACACATCAAGCGCATCTGCTATAACAAGAACCACCATCAGTACAAATATCATGGTGGGTGCGGAATTGAAGTTGATGCATCCTGGCGTGATAACTTTACCCAATTTCTAAAAGATATGGGATTAGCACCCGAAGGAACAGTTATATCTCGTATCGATCAAGAGAGTGACTTTGCCCCCGGAAATTGTCTATGGATACCCAGAAAAGAACATTATCGTCAAATACATGTATTAAGAAGAAAAGAATTCTTTATTTCTCAAATTTTACCTAAACCAGTCGTTACCAATAGTGAGATTAATGTTTCACCAAACATTATTCGAGCAATCATCAAAGATCATGCAAATGGTGAAGCCAACATGAATAAACTTGCTACACAATATAAAATTAGCACTCAAGACGCAATAAATATTATCCTTCACCACGTTTAACTATCAATTTATTTTTAATAAAAGTGCGCCATCAATTAAAAAGGCGCACTTTTTATTTTACAGCCAGCATTTAGTTTTAAAACAGACATCAAATTGATAGTAGATTAATTACCACAATTGTTACACACATCAGCAAGGTAGTCATTAATGATGTGTGATTCAGGAAAGAATCACTAATATCTAAAGTGTTGTAGCTGAGTATAAAGTTTGACAAAGTTATCAATTAGCTGAACAAGCAAAGCCTCAAGTCAAAATTATAAAACTTGCACATGATAATACACAACGGCTCTTATATCTGGTTTCATGCAGGACAAACTGCTAGATGGGGAACTATAAATGCGATTAAAGCATTGCCATACCTAATGATTGCATACCAAATCGACGGACAATGGTACAGTGACCCATATTTTTCACAATCTAGAAACTTAGAATATAAACCAGTAATCCCTATAAGTTCAGCAATTATTCATATACCAAAAATAACAGTTGAGTTACAACCAATTGTTCAATTATGTGCTGGATTTAGGAACAAAAGAATTCATAGTCTTTGGGTGGTTAATGCTCCCGCTCAGGTATTGAAACATATATTAGAGTGCAGCCAATGGGACAGTATATCACTCAAGCAACTACTAGCAACTTTGCACGAATTAATTCTTTATGGCTATGAAGTTAAAATAGTTCCCGCCAAAAAAGAAACCATATCCGCTATCGAATGGATGGAATAATAATGAATAATAGCAACCAACAACTCACACTTTACTATCCTTGTGCAATTCAGATTTTAGATCAGTTTGTACAGACAATATCAGTTGAGTTTTGGATACAGAATACAATAAACGAAAAATGGAATCTAATACCATTTAAAAATGGTGATATCAGTATCTCGAATTATACAGATGCGACAACATCACAGATAATGAAATATCTCAATAAAGAATATCCGTCTATAGAAGATTTTTTACGAGCGAAAAAAGAGGAAGGTGTAGACTATCCCATTCGACATAAAAGAACTTATCTTACAGTTAAGGGTGCTGCATCTCACAAACTATTCTGGGCATGGACAAATCCTCAAACTAATAAAATTGAATGCATCCATTGGCATCCTCTAGCTATAAAAGCAAAGACAAGTGAAGATGACCAAACTGACTCCTCAAATATAACTCCAGTCAAGATTGTAAATGGAAAATTAATCACACTTGAAAAGGATAATTTACCATCAAATAGAGCAGCTTTTTCAGAGTTTATTGCAGACAGAGAAGAAAACCTCCGCCTTGCACTTGAAGCCATGAAATCACCCAATCCTGATGCTGCACTTGAACTGCTAGCCATCATGGAAGAAATATCCAAAGACTGCTTCTATGCCAGTTGGATTATGGGCAATGGATACAATTTAGAATCAATTCTTAAATCATGGGATGGCACTAGTAACGTCAGCTACGGTAGTGGGGAAATCACACATCAACAATTAGCACTAATGCGTGTTCTTGGTGAATTATCTCAAGGTTGGTGGTTTTGGGATGAAGATAACGATACTGGCGTAATTTTCCAAAGTTAAACTTACAGGAAAATCGCCTGATTATTGGGGTTAAGAGTCTTGCGATCGCTGTACACGATCGAGAATGCGCTTACGATTAACAGTAGCGCATTTTTTATACTCAATATACAGAAGGTTATGCTTCAATTGGTACAGGTTTATCCGTGGCGATCGCTTGGGTTACAAGCGGCTCATCAAATCTAAGCGCGTAACCTTCTGTAAGGATGCTTACTTCACCCCGGATACAGAAGAAGGCCGCCTTAGCCTGTTCGCTCTTTGCGCGTAGTTAGGCGTTTGGGGTGGACGATGGAATTGGACAGACTTCCATCGCTTGAATCAAGCCGTGTTCAAGGGTGAATCGATGACCCACGTGCTCCGAAGCAAGAACTGCTCCAGCCAAGTCACGCACGACCTGATGCACATCGACCAAAATGCGCCCGCCCTCCTCCAAGTAAAAGGTTTGCGGCTCGACGTGCGGATCGATCTCGCTCCATTGCTCCGTCCAGTAAGCGCGAACTTCTTCAGTCCCACGGACAAAACCGCCTTTGAACGCTCTCGGCCAAACCACGTCCGGAGTCATGAGAGCAAGGGCAGCGTCAATGTCTCGCGCGTTGAAGGCTGCATACGCCGCACGGAGCAGTTCGATTTCTGGTACTCTTTGATCTGACATAAGCGCTACGGTGAAGCAGATGCAGTAAGGACTAATCTAATAATTTATTGTACAGAGTTTAGCTGAAGCTTTTTTTATCGACACTATCATGCGTAATGTCAGGTTTATTTCGAGGATTTCCTGTTTTTAATTCTTCTATTGTAAGGAAGGTTGTTTTATACCCACATTCAACACTTCAAAATGAATTATCTATATTTTCAATAAAAATTCCTAATAATGTTCAGGTTATACTTACAACTCCATATCGCAATTCCGAGTTGGAGAAAATTGATATTGCCTTTGTCTTGCAGCCGCTATTTCAAAAGAGGTATCAAATTCCGTAACCTTTGTTCCAAGTTTTAATTCCTCGTATAAAGGCACACCATCACCGTCATTATCACTAAGAAGAATCTTGGTCATGATATGAGCTGGGGCAACTTGCGCGAGGCGATTTACTACATTAGCAACAAACTCGTTAGATGCTTCGCAGCCATCAAGGAATCTAATTAAAGCATCAGCAGTAGCCTCAGTCATCTTAGCTGGGTTTTTTACCCCCGCTTCCAGAATAAAGTCATCGTAAATAGCTTTCTCGCTATCAGTAAAATTTTCCTTGCAAGCTTGTTGGATAATGAATTCAGCCTGCTGTTGTTGATTTAAAATTGTCATAGTGGTTTTTAGATATTGTTAAAGGAGTAACAGATATGACACATTATGTTTGCGATTTATATGGCAATACAAACTGGAATCTTCCAATAGAAGAAGTCACCGCTAGAACATTCAATACAGAACAAGAAGCAGAACAATGGTTCAAAGATAAGTGTTCTGGTAACAGTATTGAATTTAGTGGCTTCCATGACACTGAACGCTACGTCACTAACTGGGTTTCCTGCGACGGTAAAGAAGTTGGTGAAATCACTAAACGCCCTAGTTCCAATGAATTCTAATTAGGAATTCAGAAGATTGTTTGTACCAGACAATTTTCTCGACCAGATTTAACTCCATATTAAATGACACTCATAGACGGACAATTAATACGAGAACACGTAAAGCAAGAATGTCAAAAATACAAATCTATTTTTCAAGCATCTCAAAAAGAAGTAGCAATCATCAGATTTGAGGCTTCAGAAAATGCCAGCAACGGACTAAGAGCTAGATATGAAGCAGCCAGAATCTCAGCAGAACAAAAAGTAGCAACGTTCAACGCTATTGGCATTACTCCCAATTATATTGTGCTGTCACCCAATATTGCAGTAGAGCAATTTGACAACATTATCCAATCCATTAATGAAAATAGTAAGGTGACTGCTGCTATTGTTCAATACCCAATTCCAGCTAAGTTTACAAGTTCAATTGGGCTATTAGAACCACAAAAAGATATAGATATCGTCCGCAGACAAAGCAACAATTTCTTTGAAAGTTGTGCTACTGCTGAAGGAATCGCCAGAATTGTTGAATCCTACGCACAAAGGGATTCCAATGTTGCAGTTGTCGGCGGAGGTGGCTTTGTAGGTAATGGTGTCATCAAATATTTAGAAGCAAGTAGAATCAGCTGTTTCTGTTTGGAAGACGGCGATGACTTGAGTAGAACTCAAGCAGCTGACATTGTGGTATCAGTCACCGGAAGACAAGGAATTTTCACTCCTTATGTACTCCCGTCTCATCGCTTGGTTGTCGATGGTGGCTTTACACCTACTGCTTCTGGTGCTGCTGGCGATGTAGATCGCAGTGCTTACAGCATCCCCCAGAACATTACGCCCGTCCCTGGAGGTGTTGGCCCGATAGAAATGGCAATTTTAGCAGAACGTTTGGTAAAAATGGATTTGGGCGTAGAACTTGGGAAATGGAACTACCAGCAATTACAGCAAGAACAAATGCAACGTGCTACTATAATAGCCCCCATAGCTAGAGTGTTCTTCGCACAACAAACAACTGCCTACCCTCAATCTATTCGCACAGAGAGAGAAAACCTATTTGTCTTGGAAGGCAGTAACTACCAGATCCGCTTCAATAGCACCACGCAAAGTTTGATTGTTGCCAGAACCAATGAAAAGCTAACGTTAATTCGGCTATCTCTTGCAAGTAATCAAATTGAAACCGCTAGAGGTATAACAAACGAGGACGTAACAAGATGGCAACAAATTCAAGCTGCGATCGATTCAACAACAACGCAATCAAATGATAGAGGTATGGAGCTTTGAAATTATCAATCATCACTGCAACATACAATAGACCTATGCAGCTTGCATCTACTGCACTGCCAAGCATTCAAAGTCAAACTGACCGCAATTTTGAATGGCTCGTCATCAATGATGGCGCTAATCCTGATACTAGAGATATTATCACCAGCATTAGGGCAAAAGCTGATTTCCCTATCATCTACATTGAAATGGAACACCCTGACGCTTACAGTGGCTTTGGCTTGTGCTACGCCCGTAACCTGGGACTAGATGCAGCTGGTGGCGACATTGTTTCATACCTGGACGATGATAACAGCATAGCTCCTGAATTTGTTGCCTCAATGCGGCAGTACTTTAAACAACATCCCAATATTCGATATAGCATAGCAAGACAGCAGCGCCGCCGCGATGTCATCCGCAATGGTAGTGTTGTTCGCCAAGGAAAGCCTTTTGTTTCGCCTAGCAATTGCTGCTCCCTACAGCAGCTTCTATGGCAACAAGAGATATTCGACAGCAATGGTTTCGTCCACTACCGAAGCGATGCCCCTAGATGGAACCCCTTGTTTCAAGTATTCGCAGACTACGAGTATTTGCTGCAATCTGCCTGCATCTGGGGTGAAAGTGGCTTTGGTTTCAATGACAGCATTCTTGTTAACTATATCCAGTCTTCTATTGGTATTATTGGTAGTTCTAATTACGAGCAATGGGCAACTGAGCTATCGCTAATTCTCACGAATCAAGCTAACTATTCCATTCTTAAAGGCAGTATTGTTGAACGCTTAGAACAGCTTGTAAATAGTTATAGTACCAAAGCACAAATTTCATTAACGCCAAAAGCATTTGCGTTCTGACAATATAAAGCAGAGCATCAATAGTATAGCAATAACCAAAACCACTACTTTGGACTAACGCCTACCTGCTAAAACAGCGAGTAGGTATCTTTTTATGAACCAACCTGAATGGTTAGAAGCAAACAAGCAGGTTTATTCCAAAGAACATGGTGTTATCCATATCGCCGCCATTATTGAGAAAAACCTTTACTTTAAAAAGGGTAGTTTAAACCAAATTATTTTCGACTGGGAGCATGAAGTCAATAGCGGTAATTTATTACCTTTAAACCAAGCACCAACAGGTAAAAGCATTCTCTACCAAGAGATAGCTGCTATTCTTGATGGATCTGGAAAACTACAAAGCTGCGAAGTAATTCCTGCTCAAGAAGCTAAACTTTATCCCATCCCAGATGATATTCACCCTCTAGTTAAACTGGCCCTAAGTAAGTCAGGAATCACCCAACTATACTCTCATCAAGTCGAGGCATGGCAAGCTTACAAAAAAGGAGAAGATATAATTCTTCAAACTCCTACTAGCAGTGGTAAAAGTATCTCTTTTCTCATTCCAATCGTTCACGAGTGTCTAAAGGGTAAATCAGCTTTAGTATTCTTTAATTTGAAAGCACTTGCATTTGACCAGGTAGAGAAAATACGTTCCTTTGTTAGCCACTTAGATGAAAATATTCGCCCCCAAATTCTCAATATTAATGGAGATATTCCTCCCCAAGAGCGCAAACAACTTTACAGCAATCAACCTTCAATTTTATGCGTGACTCCTGATGTATGGAACCACGAGCTAAACAACTACCAATTCGATTCCAACTGGGGATTTAGAGAAACAATCAGAAAACTTTCAATCATTGTCTGTGACGAAATGCACTTTTATCAAGGCATATTTGGTTCGCATTTTGCACTACTTAATCGGCGAACTCAACTCATGATAGAATCTGTCGGCAATGATATTTCAAAATTACAGTACATCTTCGCTTCTGCAACAATTAGTAACAGCAGCGAAATTGCCCAGAAGATATCTAATCGAGAAGAACAAAGTAATCTTGCTATTATTGAGCAAAGTGGGGCAAAACGCTCGGAGATTACTTTTATTAGCCTTAAAGCACGGAACAATACATTTTACCAAACTGCCCAAGTCGCAGCTATGCTCGTAAGTAAAGGCATAGTCGGGATTTGTTTCTGCGATAGTAGAGAACTGGTTAAGGTTTTAACTAATGCCATACGTAAAGCTTTAATCGAGATGCAACTGCCCCACCTGGGAGAAACTATCTCAGCATTTTATGGGAGCATGAAGGCAAATCAGCGTAACAAAATTATTGCAGATATACAAAGTGGGAAGGTCAAGTTCATTATATCTACAAGTGCTTTGGAGGCGGGTCTAGATATTGGGTGTATTGATGCAACTATCGTACATAGTTACCCCGGCTCAATTCTTGCCTTTCGCCAGAGGGCAGGACGTGCGGGGAGGCAGGAAGCAGGACTATTGGTGTTTATTCCGTCGAAAAGGTCGATTATGGATTCTTACTACGCCAATTATCCAGAACGTCTCTTATCCGATCCTCCAGAAATTATCAACTTTAACCACAATTATGAAACAACTTTGGAGCAGCATATTCTCGCTTGTTGCAAAGAAAGTAAACCGACACAAGCTCAAATTGCCCGACATTTTGGTAGTTCTGGTAATGCGATCGCCCGACAGTTAATAGGTGATAATCAACTAATCTTCAGCTACAATCAAAGACTGACAACTAATCGAAACCTCGGTTATGTCCACTCAAAAATTAAAGTTAGAGGCAACACTGACCAAAATATCAGTTATATCAATCAAGATAGCGCAGAAGAGTTTGAGGAAAGTTCGGCATCTTCTGCACTAAGAGAAGTTTACCCTGGTGCCATATATCTTGCTCAAGATTTCGACGGCAACCCCGTACAGTATAAATCACAAGAACTAAATTTAACCGAAGGGAAAGCCATTCTCAAGCCAATTGAAGCAACCAATTTATTTAGTCGTCCTGAAGGAAGCCTAAATTTCGAGGAAATTAAAATTGTAGGGGAAGCCAAAATTATCAATCTGCCCCAAGGGGCTGCTAGATTTACACCTGTTTCAGCCAAAATCAAAGAAGAAATTTATGGCTACAACTTGTACAGACTGGAACAAAAATGGACTTGCACTAATAACAGATGTCGCAATTTCAATTTAAACTTACCTGGACACTTACAAACTTGCCCTGCTTGTAAAACCCAACTGATTGAACGAGAATCTGTCGAACTTTTGGAGGAAAATAAATACGAAGAATCACTTGCTCTTAACTACAATACATTCTGCGTTAGGGTTGAAATTAACGCTGATGCAAGAAAATATTTTTCAGTTGTGGTCAAAAATCACAGAAAAGAGATACTTAATAAACAGAAATATATTACCAATGAGGAGAAACAACTATTTGAAAGCAATGAAACCCCAATTTGCGTTCATACTCTCGCTCATCACCTTATACTCAGTTTACCACTTGTCGAACATGGAGCAAACAGTCGAGATATAGATTTCATGTTAGTAGAAGTGCCGTCTAATACTAAGATAGTTGGCTATTTCTTTGATACTTGTGAACATGGTACAGGTATGTGCGATACCCTCATCAAATATTTAGAGACTGCCTTTATTAAAGCAAAGTTTCTAGTCGATAATTGTCCTTGTAAATACGGCTGCTCTTCTTGTACAACAATTCAACGCTGCCCTGATGATAACGAAGCACTGTTTAAATCAGTTGGGTTATCTCTACTAAAGGAAATAATCAATCCAACAGAGACAAGAACTATTAATCAATAGTTAAGATAATCCTATCCAGCTTGGGTAGGATTATTTTTTTAGTAATTCAACCACATACATCGCTTACGCACAAGATTGATGAAAGTTTTGATAATAAGCGATGTACGTCGAACTATTAGCTGATTCACATCCAAACCCTAAAAGGTTTCAAATTATTCACGCACCATCATATTTACTTATAGAAACCAATTTTCAAATAGGAGATTTTGTCGATTCTAACAATATTGATTTTATTATCAATCATGCTGTAAATCTAGGGTGTCAGGTCAAAATATCCCATCCTGAAACCCAACAATATAATAAATATCCTCTTCCCAAAATCAGTGATGAACTAGCTGATTTGATAATTAATTATCCATCAGACTTAAAACTGCGAACTAATGGGATGGTTTTTGAACAAAGGGCATATTTAATGTCTAAGGTTTACGATGAAGTGTGCCAAAATCTTGAATCAAAAGCTCTTTTAAGAGAAGCAGAGTATTGGCTGATAAATTACGCACGAGAAGTAATTGCCAAACAATGTCATTACTTACCAGATATCCTAATGAAATTAGATAACCCAACTGTGAGAGCAATGGCAATAGATACACTCATGCTCTGGCAACCAGATTGGAACAATGCTATCTCTCAATATAGAGGAAGTAGATTTGAGGCTGGCAATAATGAGTTTGAGGTTATCAGCTACTATCACAATCAAAAAAAGAAGGGTAGGGAGGGGATAATGGTACTATGCAAGGTAACAAAAACTATGAATAACCATCTTGAATTTCCTACCTTTCCTTGCAATGCAAACTGTACTCTTGGGACTTATCAAGTCGAAAATGCACTTAACAAAAGGTTAGCTTAAAACATAATCGCCATCTGAAATATTTATATTATAAAAAATCAATTACTACCAGTAAATTACTGGTAGTAACAAAAAAGATGTTCAGATGACGCTTTGTGTATCACCTGAGAGTGCGATAAGCGAAGCTTAAGCCTTCGGCTATCACAAATGTTGGATTTGTCAACACAACCTAAGCTCGACTTTATCCATTTGAAGTTGGAGCCTCAACGGTGTTTGGATTGCAGCCAAGGAGCCAAACTTTTTCACACATGTGATGTTAGACCGTCATCTAGAAAATTCTAGAAAAAATCTGGTACGCCAGAGCCATTGTTAAGTAAGGGTTCTAGCATTTGGATAAAGTCGAGCTAAGCGTCCTGCCGATTATTATTTGGGGTTCTTTTTCTTTTGCTTGTACCGCTCTAAATGGTCAGGGAAAAAATCATTCATATCGTAGAGTCTAAAAGGGTTAGGGTCATCATGTAAGAGACTCCATCCCTGATTGCTGGCTTTCCCGTCAACATGGCAGGTAAACCATGAATCTTCCCACTTAATTGGCAATACTTCGATCCGCTTACCCTTCTCAACATACACAGTCGCGTTAGGCGTGGTTTTGCTCGTGATGTTAGCGAGATCGCTAAGAAATCTTGCAGGTGAAAAAATAGCTTCATACCCGAAGTGTTGACCAAAGATGCACCCCAGTTCGTAAAAATCTAGATCTTGTCGTTCCTCTGTCCACCCATCACACATGCATCGATACCGATGATGTAGCAAATCTCGATCAACAGTTAGCACACCAGAATGAACTAAGCCTTCTACGCCATATTTTTCTGTTCCAAGGGAAGACGGTTTCAACCCTACGAGTGCATGTGAATAGTCAACATACCGTGTATCCCCCATCTTAAAACCTTGATATGGAGTGGTGTCAGCTTCCCAGTCTAAATCCCAGGTACATGAAGTTTCCCCACCCCCGCCACCAAACAAGTAGCTTTCATCCTGAAAAAATGCTCTAGCCATTTCATCAAGGGATGGAACATAATCACTAACAGATTTCTGCCCCCATCTCTCCTCAAACTGGTTAGCGTAAATAACATTAAAGCGAATATCATCGCGATGATGTTTGAAATCTAATACAAGCAACGTCAGGCACTCCTCAAACAGCGACGACCCATCAGTTGCGATATGGATAAACTCAAAATCAGTAAATCCCTTTCCCTTGAAAACAAAGGTATAGACAGGCTTACCTCCCCGTGAAATGTAATCCATGAACGTATCATCTTCATTCTCAATATGCGCGAAAATGGCGGCGATGCGGTTGAAGTTCCGAATCAGAAACCGGAAGATTCCGGTTTTACAGGTTACGCTACCTGTTTTCACGATCGTCATGCCGTAGGGGGTTTGATAGTTAGCTTGTCGGGACTTGTCTGACTCTAAAGCCAGCGCATATTCCACCAAGGCTGATGTAACCACCATCGAATCATTGATGAGTCCGGGACGGTGTTTGCGAATTGTCTCAATTGCCTTGGCAATCTCGTCATTCTGGACAACCTGTAAGCGAGGGCGTGAAAGTGCCATCATAACAACTTCTTTTTTTGTACTCACTTTGAACTATTATACTCAAAATGAGTACAAAAACAAGAACACGTAAAAAACAAATGAAGAGGGCAAAATATTACAGCAGTTGAAGAAGCACGACTAAGTATAGCTCCGTAGTTAAATAGACTAAACAAGGCAGGTATGCTACATATTCAGCAACAAAAACGACTAGTTGCTGGGATGGTGCTGGGAGCATCATCGGCAAGAGATATGCTCAACATAAAATTGTTACATTTGCCTTTGAGACTGAAAATATGAGAGAAAAGGCGTGAAATACGAAATTAACTTTGCGATATGTGCCATTACGGACTGGCAATTGGAGGTAATTTCTACGTCAAGAGAAATATAAAACAAATGATGGGTAGAGTTCGCATCATTCAAGTAGAACCAGAGCTAACAGAAATGAAAACCACTACATAAACTAACGCAATAAGCGTGCAGGAGTCATTCAATAAAAAGTTTTATGAATTCATGCACGCCCAAATCCGTCATTTGGTATCTTCGCTTGACAACCTACCCGAAGAATGGCGAATCGTCCCTACCTTTGGTAAACGTCCTCTAGGGAAAGAATGGGAAAAAAACACTTACTCTCCCAAAGAACTACAAACTGAACTCATCCGCCGTCGGCTAAAAGTTTGGACAAATAACAGATTTATCACACCCACTGGTGTAGCCTTGGTTTGCGGTTTCAATCATCCTCAAGGGTACTTAGTAGCTATTGACTGCGATGGCGAAACATCCTGGCGACAAATTATTCAGATTAACGAACACCTAGAACCAAAAGAATTTAATCAGCTAACACCCATCAGCGAAACTCCTATGGAGTCGTTATGCGATCGCGCTCAACAATATCTCCCTCCCACAATTGCATTTACCTCTGGGAGGAAATATCGCAGCCAACGCTTATACCTCATTCCCAAATCAAAAGCTTGGGAAGTAAAATCTCGCAAAATCAAAACTGGGAAGGACGAACACCTGGAATTTCGAGGCAAAAACCTAGCTTCAATCCTCCCCCCGTCCTTTCACCCAGAAGGTAGAAATTACAGATGGCTTCCTGGCTGTAGTCCATCTGAACGCCAAATAGAAATAGCTCCCGATTGGGTAATTGCCCAAATGCTTGCCAAACAGGAGAAAACAAGAAAGTTTAACCTACCCAAAGAAAAATATAACCGCAGATATGGGGTAGACAGGTACGCTCATTTAATTCCCTCAATAGAAACCAATATTCAAACCGCACTTGTACTACTCGAAGTCATCCACCCTCGGTTTGCAGATGATTACCATTCGTGGATTCAAGTCGGGATGGCACTCAAGAGTGTTAGTCCCATTTTATTTAAGGCATGGGACACCTGGAGCCAACTTTCTCCTAAATACAAACCAGGCGAATGCGCCTACAAATGGCAGTCTTTTAACAAGACAGGTATCACTATCCGCACTTTATTTAGATTAGCCAATCTCTCTTAATCATGAATAATCAAACATCACCTGACGAGAATACAACTGACTTTGAAAATAGCTATAGCAGTAAAGATTTTAATCCTGATATTCAGGAGAATCTAAATTTAGAAGAAACATTAGATGAATCAGTAAATACTGAAGTTATAAGTCAAGATTCATCTAGCGGGATAACTTTTACCAAAACCGCCATCATAACAATTCAGTTAACACCAAATTCTGAAAAAGCAATTGTCTCAATTGGAATCCAAGATGCACCTCCAATCATAAAAATAATCCACCTAACAGACATAACATCTCAGCCTGTCATAAATAACTGGCTACAGGATTTAGAAAAATCTCTCCCAGAAATGCTAAATATTTGCAAACAAAGGATGGAAAAGCAGACTAAAGTTCAGAATCGACAGGAACAATCAAAACAAGTACAAAAGCGTAACCTACCTGAAGATAAAGATAAAAAAACTGCACC
Organism: Nostoc sp. FACHB-973; assembly: GCF_014698115.1. Classification (GTDB taxonomy): domain Bacteria; phylum Cyanobacteriota; class Cyanobacteriia; order Cyanobacteriales; family Nostocaceae; genus Nostoc; species Nostoc muscorum. Next base: position 32,487 of record NZ_JACJSJ010000046.1, on the reverse strand, counting down.
TAACAACCAACTGTCACTATTTTAATTACCATGAAGTACATTGCTATTATCGAAGGACAAGAAATTCCTCTGGATGAGGCGATCGCCCAGGATGACAATACTCTCAAAACAGCTATTAGCGTCTACTTTCCAGAGTATGCTAATGCCGAAATTGAACGACAAACAACTGATGATACAGTTTCAATTCGTTTGGTAAAAAAAGCAGGTACTAAAGGAAGTCAATTTAGAGAATTGAAAAACAGTTTTGAAGAAATAAATCCTGCACTAAAGTTAGGATGGCAGATAAAGCTTCTAGAGATAAACAGTCAAATTAGTCTCGAAAATTTAATTACCTTACAACCTGAGATAGATAAAGCTATCAAGCTCGGCCAATCTTGGGAAACCTATAGCGAAAAAGTTGCTCAAAGTCTTAAACAGCAACCTGCTATTACGAGTAAATATCCTGTACTGTAATCACAAATTTATAGCCGCTATAACTCGTAGCGGCTGATTAATTATGCTTTGCAATATCCACTCATTCAAAATACCTATTACTTGTCTAACAGCAGTTAGTTACCTAGAAAATCTTTCCGAACGAGTAAATATTTTAAGCCTGTATCAAAAATTATTTCCAGAAAAATGGTTAGAATCAACCATACCTATTAATAAACAATCACATCCAACTAGCGCTTACCTAGATAGAGAAATTGAATTTATTAACCTAGTGAATGAAAATCTATTCCCAGTAGAATATATCGATGAAATCGAGTTTAATCCCGAACGTGATAGTATTCTAGTTTCACCACAAAGACTTGAGTGGTGGAATGAAGATTTTGAGGAACTGGTATACTCGGAGAAGTTCCTACTGTCATTGATGGGGCAAGGGTACAATATCAGCCAATGGAAACTAAATTTTGGTTTTACTCCTGACTACATTGCTCCAGCAGAAGAAATTTACTTCGAGAAATTTGTAAGGCTATGTCGTCGTTACAAAAGTCCCCTGCAATATTTAGATATAGCCATACGAATTATAGATTACTCAACTGAAAATATTTGGCTAGATATTACGTGTGAAACAAGCGATTGGCTGGAATGGACTTATGAGAATATCATATTTCTCGCTCAAAAGTGGCAAGAAGCCGTCTCGATGATGGAGAAATCAAATGAGGTTAGCCATTTGTTAGAAACATCTCTTTCTGCTCGAAAAGCAGCAGTGAAAATTTGGAATCAAGCATCAAAAGCATGAATGTAGACACAAATATATTACCAATAATTAACTTAGAAAATATCTCACAAATTCTGCTTGCCAATATTCCCCAAGATGATTTACTAGGGCAGTTAATTATCCTCAAAGGACAGTTTATTTTAGTCGAACGCGAAGGCAAAGAGTCTAAATATAAATTCTTATCTCCTGAAGCAGTAGAGAAAGCCTTCACAAGTAAAACTGCCGCATCTGGATGGCTTTCTAGCAACACAATTTGGTGGGGTAAAAATCCAGAGGGAGAGGCCATTATTCAGTTTTACTCTCCCCAAAAATATCAAATTCAAATTATAGAACAGGAACCTGAAGTAATGACTGTCCCCATGCCTGCATTCTTATTTGCTGGATGCGGTAGTAAATATTACCTGTGGGCAGTTAAAGGGAAGGTATTTAAACCAGACGCACAACTGTACAAGCCTCCTCTACCTAACGGTTGGGACGACTCTAGTATTTGCTTTGGGGGAAATTCTCTCAGTATGTGCAGTGCTGCAAGCATAGGCCAAGTTTGGGATCTGTTCTGGAAATCACCTTTTAACAAGGACTTATCCCAAGGCAAATCAAAAACTCATCCTGATAATATCTGCAATCAGCTAATCAAATTACACGAATCTAAAGCTAAATCCTACCCTTCAAGTGACCTTGTTCCCGTTCATAGCTGGAAAATCACAACCCCAGAAGACATTATCAATCATTTGTTGAGTTAACCATGAATCCTTTTATCGGTTATCACCTCGCTACAAGTAATAACTTTCCTCCTTACAGCCAAAAACTCCAGGAATACTGGCTGGCAGCAAATGGGCTTTTCTTGCGATCGCATCGTCGCGAGTTAGAGGTTTGCTTGCAACTAACTCAAACTCAAGTTGCTGGACTCCAACCCCTTGAACCCTACTTCCGTCTGAAAGTCCCAAAAGTACCCAGCCAAGCGATCGCCGAGATTATCAATGCTGCTAGTATCAACCCCCAACAGGAAATCCTATTCTACTTGGGAGTGACAAACAACCAATGGTGGTGTCATACACCACTACAAACCGCGTCCTCTACTCACGTCTTATCTTTAGAAAGCGCACTCAATAAAAGCTATACAAATAGCTTAGTGGAAATGCACAGTCATGGAACTCTAGCTGCTTATCCTTCAAGTGCAGACAATCAAGAAGAAAAAGGCAAATTTCGAGTGTTCGCGATTATTGGCACACTGAATACCATTCCCACAATCTATACCCGCATCGGAATATACAATCACTTTTTCGACATCAACCCCAATCAAATATTTGAACTGCCGCCACAGGTAAAATGCTCGAATTAATTACTTACCAACAAGCTTTACCCGTCTTACCTCGCAATCATACTCGTATCAACTTCGTCTTAGTAGGAGTAGGAGGAACAGGCGGGTTTCTTGCAGAAGATTTATGTCGAATTATTCTGCAACTCCAGCATACTAGAAAAGAAATTAACTTTGCGATCGTTGATGGCGATGCTGTCGAACTCAAAAATATCAGCCGCCAAAATTATCAACAAGCTGAAATTGGGCTACCAAAGGCAGAAACACTGGCTGCAAGATGCAGTGCCAAGTATGGAATAGAGATTACAGCCGTTTGCGACTGGTTTGAAGAAGACTTGATTCGCACAGCCAGTTGGTGGAATACCCTAACGGTAATTATTGGCTGTGTAGATAACAGCACAGCCAGGAGCAAAATTCACTCTGTTCTCAAAATCAACAGTGCAAATGAGCCAGCATCGCTATTTTGGCTGGATTGTGGAAACAGCAACTACTCTGGACAAGTAGTAATTGGAACGCACTCTAATTTTGATATAGTCCAAGCTTCCAATAATCCAGACAAACCTCAATTCTGGTTGCATCTTCCCTCCCCGGTGCTGGTTCACCCAGAACTGTTGGTTCCTCAACCGGAAGAACTTAGCGACAACAACCTTTCATGTGCAGAAATTCAAGCACGGAATTATCAATCACTATTCGTCAATAAAATGACGAGTGCGATCGCAGCCCAGTATCTACTAGAATTAACCCTCACTGGGGGGTTGAAAAAGTTCGCCAGTTATTTTGACCTCAAAGCAATGTCAACTCGAAGTTTATATACAAGCATCGACCAACTCAAAAAATACTATATTCCGCAAACAAATTACCACAAATAGCTTACGCAAATATATCCCAAAAACTAAAGTTGGGATATATTTTTATGAATCGTTTTAATCACAAAACACTTGAACTAGTTGAACAAAATCCAGAATGCTTATCAACGATAAATTATCGTAATCTAACTGTCAAAAGTGAATCTGAAGTTGCTGGCGGTCAGTTTCACCTCATTATGCAACAAATTGGGTTAGGGCTACCAGTGGAAGCTTTATTGAAGGCATACCCCCAAATTAATAACTGGGTCGATAAGGTAAAACCTTTTCTAAATATTCCTGGCAACAAACAATGGAACGCCCAACTTCAATATTTATACCACGATATTCTTCTCTACAGCGAGTGCGACCTCATTATCTACGGCGAAAATCAAGCAGTTGGGTTTGACTGGACTATTCAAAAACCTCTTAAATTTGAAATTCTTGAGAGCAAATGGCAAACTCAACTGAGGTTATTTCTCCTATACGAACAAACTGGAATACCATTGGAGCAAATTAGCCTGGTTTACTTGTTCGTTAACACTGATAGTATTTACCAGTTTACTTATTCTGAAGCTAAACATTTAAATTTCAAAGCCCGGCTAGAAGAAACACTAGCTCCTTTTGTAGAAGATGATAAAGAGAAAAAACTTTTAGTCCACAAAATGACCCCTCAAGAAGCACATGATAAATGGCTAGCCAAAGAAATATCAACTATGGAATATTTAGCAGCAATTCCTGAAGTTGAAATATGAATCCAACAGAATTAAATATCACGAAAATCGAACTCACTCCTAACAGTGGTTGGACGCTCAATATTCTCTCGCGTCGGGTAGCAACCATTACCGACCCCTTGGGAAATAGAAAAACCAGCTACTTCGGGTTCGATACCAAAGAACAAGCCGAAAAGTTTAGAAATTGGCTTGTCAGAAAAAACAAATGTAGTAGTGCAGTTATCCGTCACTCAGAACGATTAGCCACTGAATGGGAGGTAAAAGCTTGGAATGTGCCAACCTCCCTAATTCTTGAATGCGCCGTCAAAGATTTAAAGGAATCAAGCAATGCAACTATCTCTACTCAATCTACCCTACAACGAGGATAATTCACCTATAGTAGATATTTTCAATATTCCTAATTTAGAAAAAGCAGAAGCCCTCCGTAATTTAGCTGCTTCCATGCAGCCAACAATCGACCAAAAGAAAAATCCTGCTATTGGAAATCAAAGGGTAACAAAGCATCGTAAAACTATAGCTCAAGGGATAATCCAAGAAGGAATTGAACTTGAAATCATCCAATCTTGGTTATTTGCGATCGCACAAATGTGGGAAGCAGGAAATATCGCACCAATACTACGCGGTATATCTCACAAATCGCAAGTAGAAGCCCTATTTAGAATTTCCCAAATGGGAGAAACAATTCAGAAAGTCCAAGAAAAATTGGCAGGCGAATATTACCGAGACTGGGTAAAGTCTTTGAGTCGCGCCGGATTACATACACCAAGCGAAATCATATCCGCAATAACAGAAATTCAACGGGTAGTAAAACCTGAAGCAATTGATACTACCAAGCAACTACTCAATAAGCTTGAGTTAGAAATCATTGGGATGAAAGATGGAGATTTCTTCCCTACTCCTAAACTAGTCTGTCAACGGCTTGTTCAACTGGCAGATATTAAACCAAATTGGCAAATTTTAGAGCCTAGTGCTGGTAGTGGAAATATTGCTGAGTATATCACTGATACCTATCCTAATGTTCAACTAGAGGTGGTTGAGATTAATTACGATTTACGACAAATTCTAGAACTCAAAGGATTTAATCTCGTAGGGAAAAATTTTCTGGAGTTTAACCCCAGTCATTTGTACAATGCCTGTATCATGAATCCTCCATTTTGTGAACTTGTCCAACATATCTACCAGGCTTGGAAGTTACTCGTACCGGGTGGCGTATTAGTTTCAGTCATACCTGAATCAGTTTTCTTTAATCGTAAGTACAAAATCTTTAAAAACTGGCTACAAGCTAATAATAGCTATGTAGAAATGGTAGATAAAGATGCCTTCTTGAGTTCAAATAACCCTACAAACGTAGCTACCAGAATCATTAAACTCATTAAACCATAGTGTACTACAATGCCAAAAAGTCAGGGTTTTGCCGGATTAAGAAAACTAAGTTCTTAATTTTGGATAAAGTCGAGCTTAGAGAAATTCTTGATTACAACACTTCTTCTACCTCAAAGTAAGGCAAGACAACATAGTGGTGATCCTCGTGTTCCTGTTCACCCACATTTTGAAAAAACTTATCATCTCGCTCAACTCGAAAAACAGTATGACCATTTACAGCTAAATGTTTATTGACATTAAGATGTTTCTGTAGCTGGTCTTTTCCTTCTTTAGAGAGAACAGCTACAACACCTCTCCCAGTATTATCTTTCAAATCTCTCCAGCAAATTTCATGGGGAGTAAAACCATTATTTTGAGGCATTAGGTAAAGTCGCCCCCATTCACGAGCATAAGCTTTTATCCGTTCACGCCCAAATTGGTTCGTGACCATCCGCTCGCTTAAAAATAAATCTCTTGGATCTAGAAACCATTGATAGCGAATACTAGGGGGTAAATTAACTTGAGCTACCTGAACATTCTGAATATGTTGATGAGAGTTCATACTATTGAAAACATCCAATAATATTTGGTGTATTGAATTACTCTTATTACTAAAAAGTATATATAATTCTTCCTTGGCTCTTGTGAATCCTACGTACAATTCCCTAGCACGACTTTCTATCTTGTTGCCATCTATAAAACCATCTTCCAACAGAAAAACGTGACTAAATTCTGAACCTTTGGCACTATGAAAAGTTGATAAAATTACTTGTGCAGGTCGTACAGGACGAGCTTCTTCTAAAAGGTATGCCATATCCTCTTGAGTCATCTGTGAACAGCAGCTCAAAGCCTGTATCAATGATGACCAAGCAGCATCGCGATCGCTATAACCTAATTTTTGGCGTAAGTCTTCAAGATGGGCTTGGGGGTTAGAAATATGCAGATTAGGTTCTTTCCGTAATTCTTGTAGGACTGCTTGACCGACACAACTCTTGATAGGACGTAAATTATCTTGTGTGTTGTATAACTGGTAAGCAATATCTTGGTCGTTTCCCCAACTATCTCGCAAAACATGCTGTAAAAAACGCAGGTCTTTCCAGCAATGTGCCAAAACTGCTATTTTTTCTTTCTGAATTTCACCAGGTTGAGTCAAAATTTCGGCTATTTTTTCAGAAATCCACTCAGCCGCATCGTACAAATGTCCATACTCTCCCCAAAACACTTTTCCGGGCTGCTGAGTGTTAACAGCCTGTATTCTTTCGTTGACTCCCTTGAGTTTGTTTTCTGGAGCGATCGCCCTTTCGATAAAACTATTAGCAAACTCAACAATAGTTGGGCGAGAGCGATAATTTTGCACTAAAGGAATCACATCTTCTTGTGGTATTTTGAAATCTTCACGGAAATGGCGAATAAACTCAATACTTGCACCATTCCACTCAAACAGGTTTTGATCATCATCACCCACAGCCATCAAGAAGCTTTTTTGGCTTTCGTCTTCATCCTGACTATCAAAACCAGCCAAACTTTTAATTATTTGGTACTGCGATTCATTTACATCTTGATACTCATCCACCAAAATATATTGGTATCCAGGATGGTTTTCTTGGAGATGGATAATAGCTTGCTCTAACAACCATCTAAAACGCGCCTCACCTTGAATTCCTTGGGGAGCATCACCACTTTTAAGTCCTGTCAGTTTAGCTGCAAGTGCATGAAAAGTTAAAGCATCTACCAGCGTTCCACGCTTACCTAAAAGTTGGTGCAGACGTTTCCGCACTTCAGCTGCTGCTGTACGATTGTAAGCTAAAATTAGAATACGTTCTGGTGGAACACCTCTCGCTGATACCAAATAAGCTACACGGCTTACAATTGTATGGGTTTTACCCGAACCGGGTCCCGCCAATACCAATAATGCACGACTTTGATCGTCTGTAACAATCCGCTTTTGGGTTGGATTGAGATTTTCTAAAATCTTTTCCACAATTGGTGGATTCCCATGTATTTCTCCGCAACGTTGAGAAAATTCATCCAAAGAGAGGGTAAAGTAATCTTCTAATATTTGAATAAGTTTTATTGGTTCTTCTTTATCTTGCATTCCAGCTTCTAAGACTTGGCGCATAATATCAATGCGTTTACGCCGTTGTGTGTAGTGTTCATCCAGAGGTGGGTACACTCTCTCATACCAGTTTTTTCGGTCTTTTCCTGGAAGCAAATGATAAAGCATTAAATTACCTAAATCTCCTCTCCCTAAAACAACTACTCCTAGACGTTGCATGAAAGCTAAAACTTTCAAAAGGTCTAATTTTGGATATTCTTGAATATCGATGCGTGTTTCTAATTCTGCTAAATCAAGAAGTTGGCTATCTTCCCGCTTCCAGTTTTTGTCCTTAAATAACTGATCTAAAATGTTATCAATATAGTCAATTTCTTGCCATTGTTTCTCCCAAATTTTGTTTGCGCTCTCTAACCACTGAGTTAGTGTTTCCTCTTGTTTCAGAAATAGGCGAGTTGTATCACGACTTTCTTTAGTGTAATTAGCTAATTTTAGTTGAGTTAAAATTCTCAAACTATCTGCAATACGTGCTTTTTTACCTAATTTTTCTTCTAAAGCTTCTACGTGAAGCAATATAGATTTTTCTTCATCTATTTCTGGTGATTCGGACTGGAGCCAATTCAAAAAGGCTTGAGTGCTTAATTTAAACTGTTCCAGCGTTCTATTAGATTGCTTTTCAAATTTAAAAGCGATTTTATATTCCCAATTTACTAAACCAATATTAACCAATTCACGCACAGTCTTAATCACAGATGGAGGCAAAATTCCCGTTACTAAAGATACCTCGCGTACATCTAGTTTAATACTAGTTTGATTTTTTCTAAAACCAATATCAAATAAGAACAAAGCTAATTTATTAGCATCACCGGTTAATTTACCAATTTCTTCTAAGTTAAGTTCCCGTTTCAAGTAAATATTCAAGTAGCAAGGACAAGATTCTCCTTCCCGTATCAATCCAGCTTTTTCCAAATAGAAGATAGCAACCCGTGCTTGAGTCTCTAATATTTCTAAATCTTCTGGCTCTTCTAAAGATAAAGGTTTCGCTAAATCCAAAGTACTTATCCAAGCGTCTTGAGTTTTTAGTCGGGGTCGAATTAAACGCCAGCAACTTTTGAGAGCCTGAAAACTAATTTGCGATCGCCCTTGTTGCTCAAATATCCAGTTAAAATCATCTTGATGCCAAAACAGATAAGCTGAACCTCGTTCCCCATCGTTACGGGCAAGGCGGCCAATTTCTTGTAAGTAAGCCTCTGGGGTAGCAGGTGGTGCAACATGAATAACAGTATGGATACCTTCTCTGTCAATACCCATACCAAAAGCGTTAGTTGCGACTACTACTTCTATTTTTCCGTCTTTAAAATCTTTCAAGACTTGCTGTTTATTAGAAATGCGGGAGTGGAAATAGGTTGTTTTAAAGTCAGCTTGATTAAGATACTCTGCATATTTTTCTGCCATACGGCGAGTAGGGACATAAACAATAGCAACACCCAAACCCAAATTAGGATAATTTTCTATATATTCTTTTTGCTGTTTTTTTAGATATTCTTTGGTCTTCTTAAGTCGCTATGAGCCTGGGATGTCATCAAGTGACTTAGGCCTTTCCACAATTTCTATATGAGTTTTGATTTCGTCACGCCATTGAAAAGATTTTCCATCAAGTGGCAAACGCTCTAAAGAACCGGAGCATAATTCGTCAAGTTTTATTACAGCTTCTTTTAGGTCATCAACCACTTTGGGTGTTGCGGTAGCAGTAACAAAACCCCAACGAATAGAAGTATTCTGTCCATTTTTGTAAAATTTCTGAAGACTTTCGGCAATTCGTAAAAAGTCTGGACGAAAATCATATCCCCACTGGGACAAAGTGTGAGCCTCATCAAGTACCCACAGATGAGGAAGACGATGTTTAAGAATACGTTGAATTGTTGGTTGCCGCAATCGTTCAGGAGATAAGTATAGAATATCTACTTGTCCATTCCAAATGGCTTCAATAATACGGCGTTGTTCTTCAAGGCACTGTGATCCTGTAAGTAGTTCTACCCGTTCAGCATACTCAGATAGTTGTTGATTTTTCAGTTTCTCTTTCAAATTTTGTACTTGATCTTCCATCAATGCTTGAAGTGGAGAAACAATGATAGACAAGCCTCGATAATATTTGGAAAGGATAAGGGCTGGAAGTTGAAAAATTATGCTTTTACCTCCTCCAGTGGGCAAGATACCTAAAGGAACTGTCTTCCCTTTTAGCAGTGCTTGGACAATTTCTAGTTGATGTGTTTTAAATGTTTCAAAGCCAAAGAACTGTTTTAGTTCCTTTGAAAGTTTAACTTCATCCAATGGAAGGGGAAATGCATTCTTCTCAGCTTCACAAAAGCTTGGAAATTCACACTCTAACCAATTTGGGCGGCGAAGTTCAGACTCATTGATCTGGTATAACCAATTTAGAAAAACTACTGCTCCTAAATTGTCAATTTTCTTGGGTAAATTGATGAGATAATTCCGCAAACCCTCAACATTTAATCTTTGGTGATGCTGTTTAAGGTTTTGCCACCATTCCAATTGCTCTGGAGGTTGTACATAACCAGGAATTATTTTACGAGGATAACCTTTAGGAAGTAATCGCCATGCCCAATGACGTACAATCACAGGTAATTCACAGCGTTGCTGATAAATACTTGTGTAGATATTATAACTTTCCCAAGCATCTTCTAATGGGTCACTAAGTCCTAATTCTTTACGATATACTTTATTCAGCTTATGTGTTGTTTTACCTGGGAAAAATAAATTAGATAGTTCTAAGGTATCGCAAATTTTTTCTTGTAGTGTATCTGGCTGCTCGCGTCCAACTGATTTATACAGTTCTGGTATGTCGTGACGACGAATATTATGTCCTACAATGACCTCAGCTTTTTCAATGCGGTCTAAAAGGGAATTAAATTGATTATCATTGGGATTTTCAATGAGATAAGTGTCTTCTACAGCTACTAAAGCTACTTTGTAAATATCCCATTTATTGTGTTCCTTTATTTTTCGTTCAATATCTAGCAAAACCCAGCCAGATGGAAGTGAGTTATGACATTTATCAATAACTGAACTGTTGGAGTTTGCATCGCTATATGAAAAAGTCATGACTATACTGGGTTCTCTTGTTGACAATCTTTAACTATGCTCGATAAAGAATACTTTATTCCTTCTTAATATTTAGAGTTCCCAGTTTTGACCAAAAAATAACACAGATAAGACTTCTACCAAATCTAAATAGAGGTGCACATCATTAATTTATGGATGCAAACTTGGTAAATCTAGCTCAGATAACCTATAGGTATAATGTATTCTAATTTTTTAGATGTATAATTCTTAATAATTAGTGTTCACTTGGCAGAGAAGATAAGAGAGCAAATCAGTCAAAAAACACCTGCTAAAGTTGTTTTTTATCCAACGAATTAAGTTTTTGACCACAACTTTATTGCATACGCATTAAATTTTGGTTTCAACTAGCCAAAATTATGCAAAAAAGTCAAACAAAGCCTACTAATTCTACTACTGAAGAAAGCACAGTATCCCAGTCTGAACCCCCTGAACAAACAATTCAGAATAATACAAACATACAAAAGCGTAAATTAGCTATTTCTAAATTTGCAAATCCTGAGTACAATGCGCCGATTAGTAACATCTGCATCTGCCAAGTCATCAACCACATGGAAGCAGAAAAAGTTGGGTTGTTTATCAAAGATAAATACTTAGCAGCAATTAACTGGCAAGGACAAGAACCTACACACAAGCACACCTTCTCTAGTGGCACGCCAGAAATGGGAGTATTGCTGCAATCGCCCAGGATGCACATTCTTGATGTTTCTCCCAGATATATTGAACAGCGCGATGACGGCAAAATTGTAGGAGTGTACGAATCACCTGATGGGTACGAAATGTACCAAGCACTTGGCAAAGATGCCGCAGTATTGAGAAGGTTCTACTTATTGCAACTTGTTGATGAAAATAATCATAACCTGCACTCAGTACCAATTGTCCTATCAATTAAAGGCGTTGCATCGTCAAAATTTGGCGAGGCTTATAAACAGTTCCAACGCGAACTAGAGGTTGCATTTGCCCGATTTACTAATGCAACTGTTGCTGAAAAACGTGCAGAGTTTCATCGCCTCGGTGTATTTCAACCCACTTTTACGCCATCTCTTGAACCTAAAGAAGCAGTCAATCAAAGAGATAAATCTTGGGTAGCAGTTGTCACTTCCTACAAATCACCAAACCCCGATGGAAGCGATTTTCTCGAATTCTTCTCAGAACAGAAAGAAATCGATATCCAAACAACGATGCAGGCAAATCCCGAATTCTCTCACCGCATCGGTAAAACATCAACTGTTGTAGCAGAACATAATCGCCTGGTAGGTGCAGCTGATATGCCAGTAGCAGCACTTCCTCCTAGTACAGCAGGTCAAGCTTATACAGCATACAGTACTGAGATCGAAGAACTGCCCTACTAACAAAAACTATCTCATGTAACCGAAAAGGGTGCTAGAAATAGCACCTGTTAAAACATCATTTACTAAAAGCAAAGTAACAAATGAAACTAACCATTGAACAATCTAAACTCGCAGAAATTTTAGAAACCGCTTATCTTGCAATTAGCCCTAAGCCCACTGACCCAATTTTAGGAAATATCTTACTGATAGCAAATGAAGATGGGATAGTATCAGCAACAGGAACAAACCTTAACCTCACAATTCATACTACAACGACCGCAAATGTGGAAACGTCAGGTCAGGTAGCACTACCAGCCAAACTATTAACTGACACTATTAACAATGTCAGAGGAGAAATTACCTTAGAGGTAGAAAACCAAGCCTGCATAATTACTCACAATAGCGGTAAATGCCGTCTGATTGGCGGAAAGCCTGACGAGTTTCCAACTCTTCCCAAGGGAGAAAATCCAATAGAAGTAAATTTAAGTGCCAAGAAACTCCAAGCTGCACTTGAAGGGACACTCTATTGCACCAATGGTGACGAAACAAAGTTAGTTCTAACTGGTGTCAACTTCACAATTGATACCAACAAGTGGCAAGCTGCTAGTACAAATGGTCACAAATTAGCACTGGTAACAGGAATACTTGATAGCGAATATTCTGACCCAATTGACTTTACTGTTCCAGGTAAGTCACTTAGCGAGTTAAACAAAATTCTCTCTCAAAGTGCCGATACAAGCGTGTGTAATATTCTTCTATCAAATAAAACTATTGAGTTTAGTCTTCCTAATACAAAGGTCATTTCCCGACTTTTAGAGGGAGAATACCCCAAAATCAATAGCTTGATTCCCAGAACATTTGAGTATGAATTTACATTAGAACGCAAGGGATTTGAGAGCGCACTGAAGCGGGTAAGTTATCTAGCCGAACGCAAGCAAAAGGTTGTCAAAATTCTCTGGGAATTGGAAGCTACACAGGCAACACTATACACCGAAGCTACTGATATCGGGGATGCAGTTGACTCGGTACTGATGAAACCAGCAACTAGTCATTCAGAAAACATCAGTATTGGATTAAATATCGACTACCTTCTCGAAGGATTAAAGCACATCAGTACTGACGAAATCGTGGTGCGGTGTAACAAACCTACGCAACCAGTTATTATATGCCCGATGGGAGGACTGCTCAATCAGTTGTATTTAGTAATGCCTGTAGAAATTAAGCAGGGGTTTGAAAATAAATCCACCCCAAGCAAAACAACAACAGCAGAGAAAACTCCTGAAGCATTAGAAACAACAGAAACTACTGTAGTAGCCGAACTAGAAGAAGTCATAAATAATACTCAGACTTCTCAAACGGAAAGCAATGGTGAAAACTCGGAAGTAGAGACATCAACACCTGAGGCTAAAGGTAGTAACAAAAGTAAGCCAAGTTCGCGTACACGAGCCAAGAAAGAGGCTGCTTCTGTATAAAGCAAACTCCCCTACCAGATAACTGGTAGGAGGAATTTCAAATAAATTATTGGAAAGAACTATGTACCAACCACTACATCTCAAATATCGTCCCCAGACTCTTAGTGAAGTTATTGGGCAAGAACATATCGTTCGCACTCTTATAAATGCGATCGCTCTCCAAAAGATTGCACCTGCTTACCTATTTAGCGGCCCCAAAGGTACGGGTAAAACCAGTACCGCCCGCATCATCGCTAAATCTCTTAACTGTCAGTCGAGCAATGACCCGACAACTAAGCCCTGTGGAGAATGCAATTCATGCAAGGGAATTACAGCATCTTCTTCTGTTGATGTAACCGAACTGGATGCAGCAAGCAATAGTGGGGTAGAACTGATCCGAGAGCTTATATCCACTACCCAATTTGCACCAGTGGAAAGCAGATTCAAAATATTCATTATTGATGAATGTCATGCCCTAAGTAGCCAATCGTGGCAAGCACTCCTCAAAACCATTGAAAGCCCTCCCCGTCATGTAGTATTTATCTTCTGCACAACCGAGTTACACAAAGTTCCAGAAACCATTGTCTCCCGTTGCCAAAAGTTTGACTTTAAGAGAGTTCCTGTCTCGCTAGTTGCAAGCTACCTAGAACAAATATCTCACCAAGAAAGTATCAACATTGCGCCATCAGCAGTTACTGCCGTAGCTAAAGCAAACAAAGGACATCTGCGCGACTCACTCAAACTATTAGATCAGTTAACCTTACTAGGTGAAGAGGAAATTATCTCTAACTGGGTTTGGGAACTATCAGGCACCATTCCCGAATACGATTTACTCACCGTCTGTGAAAATATCATCAAAGGAGAAATTACGGGCAATTTAGGCATCCTTCAAGATTGGATTGAATCTGGTAAACAGCCAACTGCTATCCATACAAGTCTTGTCAACTTCCTCAAAGACTTACTTGTGTGCAAAACTAATCCCAATAGCAGACATCTTACACAGCTAGAACAGGACACATGGGAGGAATTAGTAAGTATCTCGCAGTTGTGGAATATCGACCAGATCCCAAATGCGATCGCAATTTTAATGGCACGCCAAAATCTCATGCGGGATGAAGACGCGCACCTTTGGTTAGAAGCTACACTTATCGAGATAGTGCCAACCACCAAGGGTAGTCACCAATCACAACCCTGGAAAGATTGGAAAACTGCTCAAGATGCGATTAACTGGGGCAAGGAACAGTTACCCCACTTAACACAAGCGCAGTTACAAGAACACTGGCAAAAGCTGACACCTATTAATGGTAAAAAAGCACCTGCTTGGGTAGAAGCTGTTCAAAAGCTGCAACAAAAACAATTACAGCAAGCTTAACTTTAAGGAGGGTTATAACTATAGTTATAACCCTATATTTCTTTCTGTATTTAATCAAATAACCAAATAAATTAACACTTACTACCACAGCAGCATACGCAGTTAAGTTGATAGTTAAAAATTAATATCAACATGAATTAGGAAAATCTCTAATTAATGAGTTATAACCACAGAGATTTTGTGAAGAAATCTAGAGGGATAATCGTTGTCGATGAAGACAAACTAAACATTTATTGGAAAGACCCCTCTCCAATAAAACCTTGGCAGCCCAAAATAAAACTCAAGCCATATCAGGAACTTTCACAAATTTTTGTTGATATCGAAACAGCAGGAATAAACCCATTTGAAAGCCGTATTTATGCTATTGGTTGTATGGATTCAAGGGGATATTCTACTATTTTCATGGATATCTCAGAAGCTAAAATACTGACCAAATTTATCAACCATCTCAGCCAAAGAAATCCAGATGTCATTTTCACATATAACGGGATGGCATTTGATATTCCATTTATTATTACTCGATGCAACTTGCACGGTATAAAACACCCATTTAAAGTTGCATCCAAATCTCGGACTATTCGTACCGCCCAAGTACGGGGTGAGCCACTAAAAATTCAGGAGGTGTTCAGCCGAAATAGCCAACACGTAGACATTTATATATGTGTTCTGAGGTGGGATTTCATAGCCAAAAAGCTAACTAACGGCAGATCGCTCAAAAAGGCTGTATTGGACATGGGACTGCGCCAGAACACCAGGCTAGTTCTTCCCTATGAAGAAATCCTCGCTTGTTGGAAAGATGGCCCCAACAGTAAGGGATGGAAACGCCTAAAAGAGTATCTTGTGTACGACCTCGAAGACACCCGGCTAATTGCGAATAGACTTGTACCCTCATACTATTACGAAGCACTAATTGTACCGGAAATGAATCTCCAGCAGCTAACACTTGCTGGTAATGGTACTAAATGGGAGCGAATATTTGAGCATCATTATCCAGGTTATAAACCAAAACCCGATCGCAAATACAAATTTCAGGGAGGGATGGCTTACTCTATTCCTGGACTGTATAGAAGGGTTGGATATACAGATATTAGCTCAATGCACCCTTGGGCAATGCTAGACAAGGGTATTTGCTCAATTAAAGATACAGAACGTATTGGGCTAAGTATTCTGCAATATTTGGTGAATGAAAAATTTAGGTTGGAACAACTTGCATCTGCTGGAGATATTGCTGCTAAGGAAAAAAGAGAATCCGTCAAGGTTTTAGCTAACTCCGAGTTTGGATTCTTCGGCACCTCTGAACTTGCCTTCAATGATATGGAGGCTGCTGCATTAGTTACAGCCTACAGTCGAAAAGTACTCAAGCTAATGATTGAAATTATCACTCGGCAAGGTGGTACTCCTGTGGAAGTTGACACCGATGGAGTGTTTTTCACCCATCCCAACCCAGAAGAGGTACGTAGTTTACTTCAATCTCAATTGCCTAAAGGGATAACTGTCAAGCTAGAGTTTATCGCTGACGCTATGTTTATTCCCGAACGGGGAACCAAAAATTACCTTTTATGGCTTCCAGACGGGAAAATCATCACTAAAGGCAACTGGCGCAACCGCGATCGCTCTCAACTGGAGAAAGAGTTTTCTATTAAGTATTTAACCCTGTTAATTCAAAATGTATCAGTAGCAGAAGATTATTATGCACACATCAAATCCCAGATTTTATCAAGGGAATATCCAAAAGAAAAACTTGCAATCACACGCAAAATTAAAGAGGGCGAAAAAGAAATCCTCAAACTAGGGAAACCTGGAGATGTAGTAACTTACTATTACGGAATTAGCGGCATAACTAATATCAGCAGTAATGAGAATTATTCTCGTCAATACTATCTTCACCTTATCGAAAAAAGGCGAGAAGAAATTCTCAAAATAGCTGCTCCTGCAACACTAGAAAGTAACAAACGTCAGTTGTCTCTTTTCTAAATGAACAAAGTTGAGATTTTAGGTAAATTTTGAAGACCTAACTATAAAGGTTTTTCAAATTCATACATTCTGATTTGTCTGTAACTAATGAAAAATAAATCCTCTTCTCGCAAGCCCAGGCTTAATAAAAAGCAAAGGGCTTGGGTAAACTCATTCCTATCGTCTCATCCTAATGCCAGAGTTAGAACTATCTACGAATTAGATGGCGATCGCGTAGTTCAAATTGAGTGGTGGGAAAACACAAACCCAGTAATATTAGACCCAAAAACTTACATCCAAGGAATTATCAGCTACAACATGTGGGTCAAACTAAGAAAGTTTGGCGACCCCAGGAAAACAGCTGAGTTCTCCTATCGCATTACCCCACCAGAAAAACGAAGCGCATCATGGCACTTAACAGGCCAACTTTCTCTAGAACTCCCTCAATGTTACGAAGTTTCAGAACCAAACAACCCTGTTATTATTAAACCAAAAAGGAGAAATACTAAAACCATAAAAGTTAAAAAATTTATTCAATATACTCTTCCTTTATCAGAGACTAGTATTCAACTTCATACTAGAAATATAGCAGATGATGGTGTTACTCTATCTGAACAAGAAATATTACTAGAAAATACACCACACCTAAATTTAGATACTGGTAAAGACACTAAACTTCCAGAAGCTATAGTCAAAATTCTCTCAGAGAAACAAGCCGACTCAAAGGAATGGGAAACAGCTATTACACTATACGAGGTAGCTGGTTCTAGTGGAGTAATAGAGTATCTTCAACAGTTAGATTCTTGGCGCAAATACTTAGGTAATAAACCAGTAGAGAACCATATTAAGAAAGACTCAATTCAAAATTTCGTACAACCAGCACAAACTTAAGTAAGGTATTTACTGGTTACTACATAATAAATACCAAGTAAGTAGAAAGAGTTAATACTAACTCTTCTTTTTTCAACCACTGCTTATAACTAACGCATGATAATTAGATGTTTATCTAATCTGTGATGCCAGTATACCTATACTACGGCGAAGACACCTATTCGCTCAATCAAAAAATCAACCATTTGGTGAATCAAAATGTTCATACTGAATGGACAGCTTTTAACTACATCAAGCTATCTGGAAATGAGAAAAATATTGCTAGCAAGGTTTTTACTGAGGTTATGACTTTACCCTTTGGAGAGGGTAACAAAATTGTTCATACAGACAGCGAGCATTTAATTGGAAATTTATCAAATGAGGATAATAACCAAGAACTCGAAAATCAACTTTCTCGAATACCTGCAAGTAACATTCTTTTAATTACTAGTAACAAAAAGCCAGATTCCCGTAGAACAGTAGTAAAAACTATCCTAAAATATGCTCAACAAGAAGAGTTTCCTCTCGTTCCTTATTGGGATAAAAAGGGGATAGTTAATTTGATAGGGAAGTATGCAGCTATCCATCAAGTTAGACTTACACCAGATGTGACTGATTATCTAGTCGAAGCAATTGGTAATAACACTGCACGAGCCGATAGCGAATTTGCTAAACTTGCTGTCTATGCAAGTGAAAAAATTATTTCTCTTGAGGAGATAAAACAATTAGTTAGTAATCACAATGCTGACTACCAAAAGCTTACTATGGCTATGTTAAGAAATCATTCAAACTTAGCAATAGCGCAGGTGGGTAAACTACTAGATAGTAATGAACATTCACTCAGAATAGTAGCAACGCTTACGTCAATTTTTCGCACTTGGCTAATAACTAAAGCTGGCGCAGAAGCTAAATCATCTGACATGAAAATTGCAGAAATAGCCGAATTGAAGAACCCTAAAAGATTGTATTACCTCAAAGATGAAATCAAGTTTGTAGGCGTTCAAAAACTAAAAAACAGCCTTACTATACTTTTACAACTCGAAACGGAACTCAAAAGCGGCACTAACAATTTAATTAGTCGAATTATCGAAATTTGCACAATATGAAAAACGATTTATTTACAGAAATCATCGGACAGCATACCGCCAAACTTCTACTAACTGAAGCAATAGAACGTAATCAAATTGCTCCCGCATATCTATTTAGCAGCGAAGTTGAGGGAGTGGGCAAAAGAAAAACTGCTCTGGCATTCGCAAATGCAATACTCTCAAAAGGAAGTCGCTCCGCGATCGCAGGAGAATCTAAACATCTAGACATCTTACAAATCAAACCAACCTATACCGAAAACACCTCCCAGCAGAAAAGTGTCCCTGCTATCCGAGTAGAACAGGTGCGCGAGGTAATTGAATTTCTCTCAACTAGTGCAGTTGAGGGCAAGCAAAAGGTGGTGATTATTCATGAAGCAGATATGATCAACCCTACTGCCGCTAACAAACTTCTCAAGACGCTGGAAGAACCTAAAACTGGAACGTTTATTCTGATATCATCCTATCCTCAAAAGCTATTACCCACTATCAAGAGTAGGTGTCAAATCATACTTTTCCAAAGGTTAACTGATGAGGAGGTTATTTCTGTCCTTAAAGACCAACAAATTGAGGCAACAGAAAAAATACTAGCTATCAGTTCTGGCAGTCCTGGTCAAGCGATCGCCAATATTAAAATGTTAGCTTCCATCTCACAAGAAATCACAAAGCAACTGGAAGTACCTCCTGACGATATCCTCAAGGCACTCAGTTTGAGTAACTCCATCTCAAGCTGGAATCACCAGACGCAGTTATGGTTGCTTACCTACCTGCAATACAACTGGTGGCAGAAATTAAAAAGCACTAAGCTACTAGCTAAATTCACCCAAGCAAGACAGCAATTGCTGCATCACGTTACGCCCAGAAGCGTTTGGGATAGCCTACTTCTGCCATAGCAAAACACACTCATTATCAAAAAGCACTGCCAGCTAGAAGTATTTCTAACTGGCAGTATTAGTTTACACATAAATAATATGAACCAGCAGCACAGTTTATTCGATGTCGAAGAAACCATCCGCAACAGTAAAAACCAAAAAACCAGCGAAATATTAAACCCCAGCACTAGAAAGATACTTCAGCTACTAACCAGCCAAGGGATTAACAAAACTGTAACAGCCAGCCTACTCGATCTAGCAGGAGCAGGTCGTGAAATTGTTCAATACATCGCCGGGCCAATTGTCACTCAGCAGAATGGCTGGCAACAGACAGTTCCGTCCTGGGTTTGGCGCGCGATCGCAGTTGATAGATTAGATGCAGCTTTACAAGAGATAGACAAGAGAGAAGTAGGTAAACTTGCCTCTAGTAGTGAAGTTGTTGCTTTAATGATGCCAATTGCTTTTGAAGTGCCGCTATCATCCGAATGGACAGATGTTTACCTCTGGGCAAGTTATAATGCTCTTGTCAGGCACAAACCTTTCAAGAATTTCAACTACGAAAACCTCTGGGAGAAGATTGGTACCACTCCGATTTCGTATGACAAAATCCGCTCTGATTATGAAACCCTGGCTGCTGATATCCGTTCTCGTGTAGTCAAACACGCGGCGAAAGAGGGATGGGGTAAAAAGTCGTCAAATAACAACAAACACCCTGTTACAGCAAATTCAACTGAAAGTAATACTAAGATGGAGCAATTGTCACTGTTTTAATAACTAATTGTTAGTACTTTTTTCAACACTCCTCCCAAATTCCTTCCTCTCTTTGTCCGTGAGAGGAGGAAGTTCTTCCTTGTAATAAAAATTGCCTAATTTTTGACACTGATTGACATAAATTCGTCTTGCTGAATCACTTGCCCCCAAGTCCTGACGCAAAAGTAATTTAAATGATTTTTCACGCTCCTTCAATTCTTTTGCTGCTACAAGAATTTCTGGTGATATGGCAGGATTTTCATAAGTAGAAGAAAGTTCCTCACTTGATGAATAAACGCTTAGTCTATTGCCAGCAGGTTGAGTTAGAAGACGTTGAGTATTATACGAACGCCATAGACCTAACTTTTCGCGCTGTAGTGACTCAATTTCAACCTCACCAACTCGGTCTGGAGTACTACGCCGCACGTAGATAAAACAAGCTTTATCAGCCGCTACAGTCAAACCCACTTTTACACCATTACCATCAAAATAAAACGAGTCAATTAAGTCGTTCTCTGCACTAACTTCTCCAAGCTTCTCTTTATTCGATAAATCAGGTAACACTTCTGAATTTAGTGACGGCGTAGCATTATTAACATTAGTTGAGGATAATGAAGGCGTAGGAGAAGGATTTGATTCTATAGCTGAAACTTTATTTTCTTTTTCTGGAGATGAACATCCAACCAGTAAGAATAATCCTATAAATAAATATTTTTTCATAAAAATAAATTTGTCTTTATTAACCCAACAGCAGAATATTAATTATTGTTTTCCATTCAAACGACCTGTTTGATAAAATTCAAGCAGGTTAGGGAAAGCTTTTTGTAGCAACCAGTTCCGCCCAATTTCTGATTCGGGAATATTTGAAGCAGCCATGTAATAACCACTTCTGTAAGCAGCTACACCTAAACAAGCTTGTAGGCTGGATATAGCCCGTGAAGAAGCTGGAATATCCATCAAATCTTGTATATGACTGGGACGATAATTTTGTCCTGCCACCAAAAAATAAACTAAAGTATGAACCAACCGGGATAAAATTACTGTTCGGTCTTGCCAACGTTCTAAATGAGACTTGATACAGAAATAATCAGGTAAATCAGCTGCTTGAGATTGCTCAAGGAATAAATCGCTTTGGCTTTCGATAAAACTAGAATCCAGACCTATAAACTGTTTTAGAAAAACAAGCGTTTTACCCCAACGTTCGTGTTCCTTAGTTTCAGGAGAGAACGCACCTTCTGAATACTGTGAACCATACTTTTCTTGAAGCTGTGCAACAGCCTCTTGATTGATATCACCCTGCCAGTCAGATTCAACAAAAAACTCTTTTACAATATCTTGCAAGTAGATGGATGAAAACTCACAAATATCCGGTGCCTCATCATCAAAATCGTCTTCATAAGTATCAATAAGAAATTTCTCTAACTCGATTTCTAGCTCCTGCTTTCTATGAACTGGCAGTAATGATTTAGCGTCTTCTAATGATAAAGGAAAATCTAAATAAGGATGTCCTTTAGCTAAGTAAGAATCACCCAAATCAGCTAAACTTTCAAGCGCAATAGTCCGGGCAAAATACTCATCTTGTGGGTGTACGCATATCCCCTCTAATTCCTTATCCACCAACATCATAGTAATTGCCAGTAGAGCAAACCATAAAGCATCGTGCAAACAAGTTGGTAAATCAGCAGTTAAATCTACTAACTTCAGTTCTAGAATTTCTCTCCAAACGCCTATCCTAGCGGTATTGGAAACATCACAAAAATACTCAACCTCTTCTCCAACATATGTTTCTCCTAACCACGTAAGATTTTCTACTTGCAAAGGTGAAGAGTAGTCAGGAGTTAGCTGATTTTGGCTGTCTTCATCGAACTGTATCCACATCAAAGCCAAGAGCATCAGCTTACAAATACTTACTCGCTTTAGGAGAAGATATTCAAGCATAAGTCATTACTTATAATTTTTAGATACATACCACGACATTTGCGATCCCACCATAGCACAGGATAATTAGCCGTTCCTTAGTAAAAACCGCAATGCTATGAGAAACAGGAATAAAAAATAACTCATAAGTATGAAGCAAAAAGTGTGCTTTAAATAAAACAATTCGTCAAAATGATAAATCCTAAAAGAACTAATGCTGACGCAGCAATAAGAGAAATATATCAATTCTCGCGTTATGAACTATATCAACAAAGTCATGCTAGTTGGCAGATGTGGACAAGAACCCGATCTAAAATTTTTCGAGTCGGGCGCAGTTAAGGCTTCAATCTCTATTGCAGTAAGACCACCCTACAGAAGTGAACAAGCTCTTTGGTTTGATTTAGTCGCTTGGGGAAATCAAGCAGAAGTGATTGGAAATTACGTTCGTAAAGGAACTCAGATTGCAATTACTGGTGAGTTTGGATTTGATCGTTGGGCTGATAAAAATTCTGGCACTATGCGGCAAAAACCTGTAATCACAATCAACACCATCGAATTATTAGGTTCACCCCGTAAGGAAGAATCTACATCTACTTCTGTACCAAACGAAACACAGGCTGTAGCTAACGCAAATTTCTAGAAAATTACAAATCGCCTATGCAGTATAAATCATAGGCGATCAACCATCTAATCAATCTACAAACCAAACGACCATGATTCATAATACTGCAACTATTAATCTTAAATCAGTGAACACAACCCACGACAAAGAAGGTTCCTTGATTGCTTTTGGGATTGCTGAATTCTACTACCGTTCCAAGGAAGGAGTCGTTACTGACGAGATACCATTTCGTTCCAAAGGCGCACCTGCTGTCGTTATCAACGAACAGGGGGAAGGCGTACATGGTACAGCAGAAGGATATCTTGATTTGGTGGTAGATAACAGGGGTGAGTACAAAGAAAAGATTGCCACATTCGTAATTAGAAACTTTATCTCAGCGCGACCTATTAACGAACTTACCCAAGTTAGCAAAAACTCTCACTCGCCTGAAACTCCCGATTTTGCTAAGGAACTACTCGAAGATAACGTTACTTCGACAAATGAAGACCTAGACGAAGAACCTCCATTTTAGAACCAACTAACTGAATAATGCTAGTCCAGACAGGTTTACTGGTTTGAACTAGCGTTATTTTTTTTCAAAAATCCAAAATAAAAATCCACTGTTTGGTAGAATCGCTGACATGGGTTCACAAAATCGCTTCATTAATATATGTCATCAACCAAAATAATTGCTACTTTCAATCAGTCAGGTGGTGCAGCTAAGACGACTATTACACACAATCTTGGATACCACCTTGCTAAAAAACACCGTGTACTGCTTGTGGATATGGACCCACAAGCATCACTAACAGCTTTTATGGGATTAGGGGAAGTCAAGCTGCAAACTGAACAAACTATCTATGGTGCGATCGCTGAAGAAACTCCCCTGTATATATGGGAAAAACCTATTCACGGGATGCACATTGTACCAACAAATATCCAATTGGCAGGTACGGAGCAAAAAATTTTTCATGACTTGACCATCGACAACCGCCAACGGCTCAAGTTTGTGCTATCAAATGTACTTGACCAGTATGATTATATTTTGATTGATTGCCCGCCTTCTCTAGGAATCCTAAGCATTATGAGCTTAGTCGCTGCTTCACACGTTATTATTCCTGTTGAAACGCAATATAAGTGCTATCTTGGCACCAACCAACTGCTAGAAACAATTGCCCGGCTCAAAAAAGGAGGACACCAAAAATTACAAATTGCCTGTATAATTCCAACCAAATACGATAATCGTAATCTTCAAGACACAGGAATACTGGAAGAAATTAAACAACAGGTTGAAGGACGGATACACGTTACTGCCCCCATTCCTAAATCAACAGCTTTTCCTGACGCAACCCAAGCACATCTACCACTTGCACTCCACAAGAAAAACCACCCCGCAGTTAGCATACTCGAAGAAATTACAAAATATATTACTCAACTATGAGCCAAAAACGCGAACTAGAAAAACTTACTGGACTGGATAATTTATTTGGAGATGAAGAAGAACAATCTTTATCTGATTCCACTTTACCTTTATCTCAAATCATCCTTCCGCCGAGTCAGCCTCGTCGCTATTTTGACCCTGTAAAACTCAAATCGCTCGCTGACAGCATTAAGGAAGTAGGGTTACTAGAACCCATTGTTGTTAGAAAGATTCAGGAAGATAAGTATGAGTTGATCGCTGGTGAACGCCGTCTCAAAGCTTGTGAAATTACAGGACTTGAGGAAATCCTTGTAGTCATTATTGAATGCGACGAAAAAAAAGCTCGTAAACTCCGCTTAGTTGAAAACCTCCAAAGGGAAGACCTCAATGCTTACGAGGAAACTATCGGAATTCTCGAATTACTAGCCGAAGAACTCGATGTTGACCAAGAGACAGTGGTCAAACTGCTCTATGACATGAATAACGAAAGCAAAGGTAATTCTAACCATAACGTTATGGTTAGTGATGAAGGACGAATCATACAAGATGTATTCTTGAGATTAGGAAAAATTACTTGGCAGTCATTTGTAGCCAATCGTCTTCCTTTACTCAAACTCCATTTAGATATCCAAACCGCACTGCAAAAAGGTGAAATTGAATATACAAAAGCTAAGGAAATCAACCGGATAAAAAATGATGATGAAAGACAGAAAGTTTTAAATAAAGCGATCGCAGAAGGTTTATCACTATCTGAAATTAGGATTCTAGTAGGAAATATTCTTCAGCAACAGTCAGAAAGTAAGCCATCATCTCATAACCAAGAGCAAAAAGAAAAAGTTGACAAAATATACAAAGCACTTAGAAAAAGTAAAATTTGGAATGATGAGAAAAAGCTAAAAAAAATTAATAAGCTTTTTACTCAAATTGAAGCACTTCTAGAAGAAGAAAACAAAGATGATCCTTCTTTACAGCAAGGTAGTCTAGTCTCGGACAACTCTCTGTAAAAGGTACTGGATGGCTAGAAGTCAACTCATAGATTAAGTCATCATTACAGAGTATATTAACTGAGGATTTCTACATAGCCATCCGTTCCATTAACCCGAATTCTCTGTCCGTCATCGATCAGTTTGGTAGCATTATCCACTCCAACAACTGCACTTATGCCATATTCACGTGCGATAACTGCTCCATGTGTCATTAGACCACCAACTTCGGTAACTAAACCTTTTATGGATACAAACAATGGTGTCCAGCTAGGGTCAGTAAAGGAGGTGACTAATATATCTCCATCTTCTAGATCGGCATCTTCCATGTTTAAGATGACACGCGCTCGTCCCTCTATAACTCCAGAGGAAACAGGTAGACCTACAATAGCTTCGGTAGGGAGATTTTCTCGTTTGTACCGACCTGCAATGATTTCACCGTCAGATGTGATAACACGTGGCGGAGTTAGCTTTTCATAGTGTTTGTACTCGTCTTTTCGTTTGTTGATGAGCTGGTAATCCAGTTTATTTGTACGTACAACTGAGCGAAGTTCTTCAAAAGTGAGATAATATATATCTTCTTTTTCATGAATAACGCCCGCTTGTAAGAGTTGTTCAGCTTCTTTGAGTAAAGCTTTCTTATAAACAAAGTAGCGATTAATCATGCCGTATTTTGGATATTCACGATAACCGATGAAATTCCGGATTAAGCCGATCATTCGTTTGGTCTGTTCGGCCTTTTGTTCACCATCCGGTAATTGCTGCAATCGCTCTAATAACTCTTGTTCTTTTTTCAAAGCTGACTGTCGCCCTTGCTCAAATTTGCGATCGCCTGCACCAGGCTCAAAGTTTTTGATGTGACTGAGAATCATGGGGACAAGTGTAGTTGGTTTTTCACTCCAACGAGGTCTTGTAATATCGATTTCTCCGGCACATCGCATTCCGTATTTGTTGAGATAAGCATAGATAGCGTCTTGGGTTTCCTTTCCGCCATTAAACTTAACCAATTCATCCAAAAAGCTATCATCTTTTACTTGTTGTAAATAATCAATTACTTCAGGATAAGGACGAATCACATCTGCGACATCCAATAATTCCAGTCCCATTTCGGAAGTAATATTGTTGGGTACAGATTGAGAAAGCGTGTCTGCTACGTTTTTTTCATCTAACCACTCCTGCATTTTTTCATTGATCCACGATGAAGCATTCATAGCAGTCATAATCACACCAAAACTTTGTGGATCGGATAAACTCTTCTTTAATTGCTGGATATCTTCCAGAATAAAATCAATCAGATCCGCTCCTGATTTCGTCTGGATGTTCTGTTTTAACTCGTCTATCGATGTTTGACTACGCCCAATCAAATCAGAAACGATCGCCGGATCGTATTCGGTCAGCGTTTGAAAATCCAAAGACGATGCACCCTTATTGCTGTTACCGGAACTTTGTTCTTGCTTGTCATCTGGTAACAATTTTATGAAATCTCCCCGATCTAGTATGGTCATAAGTGCGTCCCTTATCAGCGGATCGGATTTTCCCAAAACATCTACCAGAATTGTTCTTCTCACAGGTGAAGCTAAATCATGGGTGATATCAACAAACAAACGTCCACCCGCTTTATACATGGGTCGAGCAGCTGTTAACTGGAATAAAGATAATCCCAATGGTTTGATGGGATCAGTCATCATTTGTTGATGACCGACAGATACATAAACGTGATTTTGGCGATCGTTTGCTTCCGGAATGGGATATAAAGTAGTGATGGGGCGACTCTGGACAATATGAAATGTATCATCAACCAAACACCATTCGATGTCCTGGGGGTGTCCGAAATGTTCTTCAATCTTCCTACCGATGCGCTCAAGCTGCAAAATCTGCTCGTCTGTCAGCGCTTGCCTATTCTGCCGTTCAGGCTCAATCTCCTGTTCTTTTGTACCGCCATCTTTTAAGGCGTAAATAGCCAGTTTCTTAGTAGATATCTTTTTATCGATCGCTTTGCCGTTACACACTTTATAGATATCAGCATTTACCAGACCTCTGACCAAGCCTTCACCAAGTCCGAAGCCTGCATCAATGGATAACACCTTCCGATTAAAAGTGACGGGATCGGCAGTAAACAAAATTCCTGCCACCTGCCCAAAGACCATGTTCTGAACAACCACAGACAGGTGGACTTTACGGTGGTCGAAGCCGTTTTGAAGGCGGTACATTACTGCTCTCTCAGTAAATAGCGATGCCCAGCACTTGCTGATATGCTGATAAATTGCTTCCTTCCCGATAATATTTAAATACGTATCCTGCTGTCCTGCAAAGGAGGCTATCGGTAAATCCTCAGCAGTTGCGCTGGATCGTACTGCATAGGCATTTTTTTCTCCAAGCCTAGAGAGAAGGCGGGCGATCTCTTCATTAATATCTTGAGGAATGGCTATCCCTTCGATGAAAGAGCGAATCTCACAACTAAGTTCACTGATTTTATGCCGATCTTCCACCTTGAGAAGCGATAACTGGTCGAGTAATTCGTTAATCGAAGACGTTTCCCCAATGATTCTTTTAAAAGCTTCAGTAGAAATACAAAAGCCATCTGGTACGAGTATTCCTTCAATCTTGGTAAGTTCCCCCAGGTTCGAGCCTTTACCACCAACGACCTTGAGTTTTGTTTTGTCAATATCTTGAAAACAAAGGACAAATGAACTCATCAGTTTTCCTCCTTTGGCAATTGATACTACGGTTGCAATCAGCCGCGGCAAACAGCCTTTGCATTACAATCAGGAGCTTCAAAAGTCCGCTACATTGCAATTGTTAGGCGGCTCCACTCACACCGCCTTTGTGTACTTCATAGCGCAACTCAGCCATGCCAGCACCCATCTGATGAACAGACACTAGGCGCAGAACTGGGCTTAGTACTCTGCGAGGGAATAGCGGCTTACCCTTGCCGAGGGTGGCCGAGCCAACCTGGATGATCAGCTCATTTAGTAAACCAGCATCGTAGAACTGACCAGCCAAATCTCCGCCTCCAACTATCCAGATGTTTTTAGTGCCAGCAGCAGCTCGCATTTGGGTGTGGACGTGCTGCACATCTCCATTGATGAATCGGATGTTCGCACCTTCGATTATTGTCAGCTTGCGACTAGAAAATATCCAGGCTGGCTGAGTGTATGGCCACGCAAAGCCAGTCTCAGTAGCTACCTTTTGGGCGTTGCGTACCATCCACTCGTAAGTTGCTGATCCCATTGCCAACGCACCCACATCTGAAATGAACTCTGGATAGCTGGAGTCATTCAGGTCGCCAAGCGGAAACAGCCAATCTAGTGAGTCATTCTCAGTCGCAATGAAGCCATCAAGACTTGTCGCTGTAAAGTACTGAGTTTTCATTTTTGTATGCAACTCCTAAATATGACTTCAAGTGCATAACGGTGTCCATCACCTGCCGCAGATCGCCTTTGTATCATAACCGATCGCTCTCGGCGGTCGGTGTGCATGGGCGTTGTTATACGGCGTTCGTTGGCGTAGCCTCTCGTAGAGAAGTGTGCCGTACCCCTGCGGGGAAGCAAGCTACGCGGAGCGTCTTTGACAGGAGAAGGTATCGCTCACTAGCTGCCGCTACCGCGATAGTGACACAACAGGGCTATTTGAAAATTTTTGAAAACAGGATAGTAGCGGAGGCGTTAGCATTCATTTCCAATTTAAGATTGTTATTTTTTACACGGACTTACGTCCAAATAAAGAAGAGAAAGCACTATAGCTAACGCTCAAATCCTTAAAAAGTAACTCTCACATAGGAGATAAAAATTATGGCTACTAGAACCAAAAAAGTTAGTTTAATTGATGATAACGCAATGGGTATTTACAAAATTGCTGACTACAACGAGCGTAAGTTTAAAGCAGTCTACTACGGGCTACAAGAAACCTGGGGTAAAACTATTCAAGCGCAGTCACAGACTAACTGGAATAAAACACAATGGGATGCTTTTAAAACAAGATTTATTGCTACATTCGGCTCAGTTGACAACCCCAAATACAGTGTACAACAAATGGTTGACTATTCCATTAAGCACTTCAACAAAGGCTTAGAAGAACTACTCGAAGTCAACAAACGTACTTGGCTACAACGCGAACGTTTATTAGCAAAATAATCACAAATAATCTGATTTTACAGAAAATCTCGCTCATACAGAGTGGGATTTATTTTTTGACTAATGCTGACGCAGCTAAAAGCGAAGCATTCATCAAGGAAAAAACTATGGCTGCTAATAAATCTACTAAAGCTCAAGCTGCTACAGTCGATGATTCAACAATGGAGCAATTCAAGATTGAATCATTCGACGTGCGTAAATACAACACAATTTTCTATTCAATCCGTGACCTTTACGGACGCGAATCACAACGGCAACTGGGGTCTGACAATTTTGATTGGAAAGCTTTTAAGCTTCAGTTTGAAATTTGTTTTGGTCGTCCTGAAGATTGTCGTTACACCACAGAACAATTATTGAATTTCGCCAAATACAAATTCAACATGAGTTTGGAAGACTTGTTAGCTTATAACCGTAAATCATGGGAACTCCGCAAAAGACGAGAACAACAATATGCAGACATGGAGCAAATTAACTCTGTAATTCAGCACATTCCAGAAATTACCAATTCTCACGTTGATTGCTCCCAAATGCTAGAGCAACAGTCATACTAAAATCTCAAAGAATCAGTTAGAAAGTACTGTTTTATGCAGCACTTCACTCTAGCTGATTCTTTTTTTACTACATTTATTTTTGCCTGAACCTATCAAACATTCTCGTTTACAGCAATAAAGGTACTAGGCCGCTCACAAGGCGTAAAGTTATACTTACGTTTGACTTCTTCACCTGTATTATTTGTATTACCTTCAACAGATTTATTTAACGGTACAACCTCAGAGCGTATATAACCAGTTAACTTATCAAACTGAATAATCATGTGCTGGTGAAAAGCCCAAACATCCGCCATCCGATTGCCCATACCAGAAGATATTTCATCAGGTATAAAAATATTAGCGTGCCAGGATACTTTCATCCCCTCTTTCTGGAAGTAAGCATCTATTTCAGGACGAATGTAATCCGCAGTTCCTCCGCAAAATACTAGTTCTTCAATATCCTCATCCATCTTTGAGCGCAACCACCTGGCGATCGCACGCCAATATTCGTCTCTAGCAAGTAATAAAGCTTTGCACATCGACTCTCCATCAAGTTGAATCTCATCACCTTTGCGCTTGCGTGAGAGTTTTTGCATCACCTGGGGGTCACAACTGGCTCCAGCTTCTATCAGTACCTCAATAATATTGGAATTATCAGGGCTCAGTCCCGATGTTTTGGAAATCAAATTATTTACTAACCAAGACATACCAAAATTGCTGGTTATTCCTGCGCCAATCGAACCACTCCGAAAGGTGAAAATACTCGCGTTGCGATAACCAAGCATTACGTACATCGAAACAGGTACACGATCGCCAAGCGTTCGCCTACGGTGGAAAAATATTCCACTACCTTCAGAAGCTGCATCATAACGAAGCATTTTCACCCGCATCTTACCTGCTGGTGTATCAAACCCCCGAAACGTATCCTTCAACCGAATTTGTAACTGTTCCTTGTCTTGCACTTCACCCGGCGGCAGCAGGACACTCAAGTAAGCTGCAACATCATTACCCAGGTTCAACTTCTCCTTAGCCAGCCAAAATGCTCCGCAAATTTTGGGAACTGCTAGTTCGTATTTTAACTCCCTCAGTTGCGATATACCCCCAAACCGACGACGAGCAAGTTCTCCCAAGGCGTAATACTCATCACCAATTCCTACCCAAACACGAGATTCAGGATTACCTTCAGGTTGGACGCTTTCAACTGAGGCTTTAGCAACATCCGCTATTTCTGAGTCTAAAAGTAAAACAACAGGCTTTCCTTCTGCATACTCCTGAACGATAGCCTTGGTTTTACTCGCACCCATATCAATCGTAATTACTATCTTTTTTAAATCTGATTTCTCCTTAGTTTTGGGCATATATAAAGGTTTCAATTCATCTCTGCTATTGCTTACAATTTAACCTTTATAAGTATTAACTCGGTATGGAAAAAGGCTTACTTTACAGCAGTATTACCCTGTCTTAGAAAAAATTTTACAATTATTATCCATTTTTTTTTGCAGCGCAGACGATGACCTCACCACCTTGATACCCAAATCTATAGGATGGACAATCTACAAATGAGATCGCTGGATACAGTTTCCTTACTCTAAACGAAATCCCGGATCAACTTCTATCTCTGCTTTAGCAATCACATCATCTTCATCATCATTGAAGAAATCATCATCCAAATCTTCCTCTTGAAAAGACTGTTCCTCCACAACAAGCGGCACCTCTGATGAAACAGAAACATCATCGGTCGAAACTACGCCCGTAAAAAAACTCGCACTCTTCTCTGCTTGAGCCTGAATATCAGTTGCAGCTATCAGAGAAAAAACTCCACTACCATGAGGTTGTGTGGTAGTTGCAGCAGAAGTGGGAAGTCCACTACCATAAGGCTGCACTAGCACTACTTGGGCAAGTCCCTCCATCCCGAAAGCCCGTTTCATCTTAATTATTTGTACTTCCAACTGCGCGATCGCATCTAATACGCACGAAGATAATTTTTCACCCCTTACACCCTCTGAGTAGAGCATATAGGGGAGATAGAGGGGAATTATCGCCTCCATTATCATATCCCCCCCTCCCTTTTCACTGTCCTTCAGGTATTGCAACAATCTCGCTTCACTAGAACCTTTCTTTCTTGCCACTGACAATTCTACATAATCTGATTGCACCTTCCTTGGCATAATTCCCCCCTCCGAGTTAGTTACAACAATCAACAGTAATAAAACAATCTCAACTTTTAACTTAATTAATTCAAATTACAATTAGCCAATTTTATACTACATAATGTAGTGATTAGTAATATTAAAACCACTTATTTGATAGGCTTAATCAACATTTCCAGTAATGCAAAAGTGACTAAAATTACTATATCTGTACGCCCCAAGCTACTTCCTCAGTACTCTCCCGCAACTTGCCGAGTACTCACTGACTAAGTGATAAAAAATCTCTATTTATTAGTTAAATTATTGATCTAGTATACTTTTTCCATTTAAATTAGACCTACATAAGACACACGCACTTCCCAGGGCAAACGCATCTAAATATTGACGATCCGGAATCAGGGTGGAATTTAGCCAAACC
>NZ_JACJSJ010000045.1 GCF_014698115.1 Nostoc sp. FACHB-973 | reverse complement strand
ACTCCCCACTCCCCACTCCCCTCTAATTTCTGTGCCAACGTGTGCCATCACGGCTATCAATTAGCGTAATACCTTGTGCTTGCAGTTCGTTACGAATGCGATCGCTTTCGGCAAAATTCTTGGCTTGACGTGCTGCTTGCCTTTGCTGAATTTTCACCTCAATTTCCGCATCGCTTAAACCTTCTGTTTTGAAAGTTTCTACTTCTGGCTTGGCTTCTAAACCCAATACTCCAGCCAATGTGACGAGTGTTTGCCATTGGCGTTGTAACTCATCTGGTGGCGTTTCGGTTTTTCCTTGATGCACAAGAATATTTCCTTCACGGTGCAGTTCTTTGGCCAATTCAAACAGCACTGTTAACCCACCAGGAAAATTAAAGTCATCATTGACAAGTTCTTGGAAACGCTCAATGTATGAATTTTGGATTTTAAATTTTGGATTTTTGATTAGGGAATTTTCTCCCTTTTCTACTTCCCAAGCTAATTGTTTACCGTGTTGGTAACCGAAGAGTAAACCGTCTTTAAGGGTGTGCCAAGCGTTTGTTTTATCTGCGATCGCTTCGTCGGTAAAATCAATGGGTGTGCGATATTGAGCTGTCAGCACTAATAACCGCACCGCCATTGGGTCAACTCCTCGATCTAGCAATTCTCGAATAGTGATAAAGTTGCCCAAAGATTTGGACATTTTTTCACCATCTACTTTCACCATACCGTTATGTAACCAGTAACGCGCTAGGGGTTTTCCTGTCACAGCTTCGGATTGGGCAATTTCGTTTTCATGGTGGGGAAAAATTAAGTCAGCACCACCAGCATGAATATCTATGGTATCACCCAAGCGATCGCGTACCATTGCCGAGCATTCTATATGCCACCCCGGACGCCCTGCACCCCAAGGTGACTTCCAAGCTGGTTCTCCCGGTTTTGCTGCTTTCCACAGGGCAAAATCAAAAGGGTCTTTCTTTTTCTGATATTCTGGATCTTCGACCTTGACGCGATCGCTGGCTCCGGCTTGCATATCTTCTAACTTGCGTCCCGAAAGTTTGCCGTACTCAGAAAACTGTCGCACTGCATAATACACATCGCCGTCAGCAGGGTAAGCAAAGCCTTTGTTCTCTAGATCGTGAATTAACCGCAAAATTCCATTCATCGTGTGAGTCGCACGGGGATATTCATCGGCTTCTTTGATTCCTAGCCGTGCCATGTCCTCAAAATATGCTTTGATAAAGCGATCGGCCACAGCCTCCATTGATGAATGCTCAACACAGGCTCGATTGAGAATTTTGTCATCAATGTCAGTAAAATTTTGAATATAACGTACTTCATAGCCGATAAACTGGAGGTATCGACGTACTACGTCCCAAACGATGCAAGCTCTGGCATGACCCAAATGGCAATAATCATATACCGTCACGCCGCAGTAATACATCTTAACCTTGCCTGGTTCGACTGTTTGAAACGGTTCTTGACGACGGGTGAGGGTATTGTAAAGGGTTAGGGTCATAATCAACTAATGCTGAAATAGAGAGATAATAATAAAGTAAGCAACTGGGATGACAGTCCAGCATCCCTATGCTAGTGTTTTCTGGACTATCTGCGCTACATTACTATTTTTGATTTTTTGATAACAGCGCTATGCAATCAGCAGCTACTTCCGAATCTCAGGCAATGGATGCACCTAAACAAGGAATGCCAGTAACAATTATTACGGGCTTCCTTGGTAGTGGCAAAACGACTTTACTTAATCATATCCTCAACAATCAACAGGGTTTAAAGACCGCTGTTCTGGTGAATGAGTTTGGCGAAATTGGCATTGACAATGAGCTAATCGTTTCCACTGGTGAGAACATGGTGGAACTAAATAATGGTTGCATTTGCTGCACTATTAATAACGATTTAGTCGATGCGGTTTACAAAGTTTTAGAACGCCAAGAAAATCTAGATTATTTAGTAGTAGAAACCACTGGACTGGCAGATCCGCTACCAGTAGCCCTAACATTTTTGGGTACAGAATTGCGGGATTTAACCCGTTTGGATTCGATTATCACCGTTGTAGATGCGGCGAATTACAGTCTAGATTTATTCAATTCTCAGGCAGCATACAGCCAGATTGCCTATGGAGATGTGATTATCTTGAACAAGGCCGATTTGGTTGATGAACCCACTTTGAATGATTTAGAGAGGAAAATTAACGAAGTTAAGGAAGGAGCGAGAATTCTCCGTACTTCGCGATCGCAAGTGCCACTTCCCTTAATTCTCAGTGTCGGTCTGTTTGAGTCTGATAAATATTTTGACACAGTGGTGGATGAACACGATCATCACGACCATGACCATCACGACCATGACCACGATCATGACCACGACCACTCAACATGCGGTCATGACCATCACGATCATGACCACGAACACCACCATGACCATCACTCTGACCATTTAGAAAATGATGGCTTTACTTCCATATCTTTCCAGACTGACAAGCCTTTTTCTATTAAAAAGTTTCAGTATTTCTTAGACAACCAGCTACCCTCAAATATCTTCCGAGCAAAGGGGATTATGTGGTTTGATGAAAGTCCGAAGCGTCATATTTTCCACCTCTGTGGTAAACGCTTCACCTTGGATGATGATGATTGGCAAGGTCAACCCAAAAACCAAATAGTGCTGATTGGTCAAAATTTGGATCGTGAAACTTTAACGACTCAAATAGAAAACTGTATTTGTTTACCTTCTACCAGTCGCGGTAAAGGGTTTGGGAAATAAAGGTTAGGAGGAGAGACGCGATGAATCGCGTCTGTACAAGAGTTAGGAGTTAAAATTTTGTTCTTGGTTCCCAGGTTCGACCTGGGAATACTTTTTTATTGATTCCGCCATCGATTTGGAATGATTAATCATTGCTTCGATGGTAAATAGATCCGCACCGTGCAGGGTTTAGCAGTGCTAAACCCCTACAACAGATATAATTTTCCCAAAATCCATATTTAGTATTTTTTGTCAATGCGTAAGTCCTAAATCCGAGAGATTCTAAAAATGTACTTGTTGGTTGTTCCCAAAGACAATTACTTCAAATCGATATACAGCTTAAACAAGAGCCAAGGACGGGTAATGGTGAAATTAGGCTAGATGGGGGAGTGTCAACGAGAAACAATCTGCCATCCAGAATTTCCAGGTACATTCCAACTCAGATCAGGATTGCTGACAACGTTTGTGCCATCAAGCAACCAAGCGTTGACACTTCCAGAAGAGGGTTGATACCAAAGAATGTCAGTTTTACCATCCTGATTAAAGTCTCCAGTTCCTTTGATTTCCCATCCAGAATCTCCAGGTACATTCCAACTCAGATCAGGATTAGCGACAACCTTTGTGCCATCAAGTAACCAAGCGTTGACACGTCCAGAAGAGGGCTGATACCAGAGAATATCAGTTTTACCATCCTGATTAAAGTCTCCAGTTCCTTTGATTTCCCATCCAGAATTTCCGGGTACTTTCCAACTCAGATCGGGATTAGCGACAACCTTTGTACCATCAAGCAACCAAGCGTTAACACGTCCAGAAGAGGGTTGATACCAGAGAACATCAGTTTTACCATCCTGATTAAAGTCTCCAGTTCCTTTGATTTCCCATCCAGAATTTCCGGGTACATTCCAACTCAGATCGGGATTAGCGACAACCTTTGTGCCATCAAGTAACCAAGTGTTGACACGTCCAGAAGAGGGTTGATACCAGAGAATATCAGTTTTACCATCCTGATTAAAGTCTTTGAGTAAGTTCTGTGGTGCAGCGTGAACTTTGGCTGGGATCGCAAAGGCGAAAGCCAATGCTAAGGAGGCGGTAGCTTGAAGCAGACGTGATTTAATCATATATATCCTGAATAAAGTAAATGTTGTTGGTTGTGAATTACCCTTCACTCACTTGATAGGTCTGACTAATTTTTTTATGCAGTTGTATGAGTGGGACTTTGAAATTAAAACAACCAAGATCCATAGCGATCGCCTTTCCTCCCCTGAACTCCTAACTTCCTATGCGTGTTGTCATCCAGCGAGTTAAATCATCTCAAGTTATCATTAATGGCGAAATCATCGGTAAAATCGGGCGGGGACTCAACTTACTTGTAGGCATTGCCAGTAGCGATACTGATGCTGAACTTGACTGGATGGTGCGTAAGTGCTTAGAATTGCGGCTGTTTCCTGATGAAGAAGGGGACGAACGCTGGCAAAAATCCGTACAAGAAATTGGCGGTGATTTGTTGGTAGTAAGCCAGTTTACCCTTTATGGTGACTGTCGCAAAGGTCGTCGTCCTTCTTTTGATCGCTCAGCCGCTCCTCAATCAGCAGAAGATTTATATAATCGTTTTGTTACCAAGTTAAGAGCCAGTGGTTTGCAGGTGGAAACTGGTAAATTCGGTGCAATGATGCAAGTTACAATCGAAAACGATGGTCCGGTGACTTTGGTACTTGAAAAAGAAATGGCTTAAGTATGTACACTAATAAAAATATCAATCACAGTTGCCTTTAGACTGTGGAGTTCTAATTGATGAGAGAATATTAAACTAACGATCACAAAAGTTTAAATTCATTCATCATGGCGAAAATCCAGTTTTCTAGAGGTGTTGACGAAGAAGTAGTTCCAGACGTGCGTTTGACGCGAGGGCGCAGTGGTGAAACTGGCACGGCAACATTTGTTTTTGAAAATCCCAAAATTCTAGACCAAGCCAGCACCGACGACATCACGGGAATGTACCTGATTGACGAAGAAGGCGAAATCATCACCCGTGAAGTTAAAGCTAAATTTGTCAACGGAAGACCAGAAGCATTAGAAGCAGTTTACTTGATGAAATCTCCCGAAGAATGGGATCGCTTTCTGCGCTTCATGCAGCGATATGGCGATGAAAACGGTCTTGGACTCAGTAAAAATGAAGGATAGGGCATAGGGCATGGGGCATGGGGCATTGGGTATTGGGCATTGGTTATTTATTCTTATCCCTCACTCCCTCATCCCCCTCATCCTCCTCATCCTCCTCATCCCCCTCATCTCCCCACTCCCCTCCCCATGACGCAACAACCCCACCCAGACTCATCTGGAATTACGCTAACTTGTGCCGTGGTTACCGTCAGCGATACACGCACGCCCGAAACAGACAAAAGTGGTCAGTTAATTCAGCAGTTACTCATTGCTGCCAACTATGCTGTAGGGGGCTATGCGATTATTAAAGATGAACCAACACAGATTCAAGAACAGATACAAAATCTGGGTAAAAGTGCAAATTTGGATGCTGTAATTTTCAATGGTGGTACGGGTATTGCACCAAGAGATACTACCTATGATGCAATTGAGCAATTATTAGAGAAAACCTTGCCGGGATTTGGTGAGTTATTTCGTTTTTTAAGTTATCAAGAAATTGGTTCGCGGGCGATCGCTTCTCGGGCTGTAGCTGGTATTTATCAAAATAAACTAATCTTCTCGCTTCCTGGTTCCAGTAATGCCGTGCGATTAGGTATGGAAAAACTGATCTTACCTGAACTGGCTCATTTAGTAAGTCAAATGATGTCGCACAAACCCTCAACAAGCTAGCGGCCGCAGGCATCGCCCCACCTGAAAACAGTAAAATTCAAGTTCTCAGCCTCATCAATCAAGCTTTTATCTCCAAGGTTCGTGTTCTGAACTCAAAGTTTCCTGTTCCAAGTGAAAAAGTTCCTGTTTAAAATGAGAATATTCTGATTTCAAGTGAGAATATTTCTGTTTCAAGTGAGAATGTTCTTGTTCCAAGTGACAATGTTCTTGTTTCAAACGAAAATATTTCTGTTCCTAGTGAGAACGTTCTTGTTCTGACATGGAATTATGGTGTTGTGAGGGCGTAGGCGTAGCCCATCGGAGACATCGCTCGCCTAAATTTCATTAAACTACATCAACAGCGATGCCTGCGGCGGGCTACGCCTACGCTTCTTGGCAAATCTTAAAGGCTATTCCATTCTTCCAGCGTGATTTCCCGCTCTAAAATCACTTCAATTTCCCCAATCATCATCCGCAATTGCGGTACAGAATACTCATCATTAGAGGGAATAGTGAGACGATGTTTTCCATACACCATAAATTGATGTCTTGTCCAGGGGAAAGGCATCTAATTTGTTTTGACAAAATGTAACTTATGTGAATGCAGAAAAAGGTAAGTATTGTTAGGTTGATATCAACGTAATACATGTATGTCAAGAAGATTTGATGTAAAATCGGTTCTCTAAGAATCAATAAAATGGGGTGAAGTGGTATTCTCAATTCATTTGAATGAGACAAAATCTAGAAATGAAGCCACCACCAAAAATCACAATTGCAGATCATTTTAAAGATTTAGAATACAAGAGAGTTGAACGCACCAAAAAGCATAAATTAATTGATATAGTTACCATTGCGATTTGTGCAGTGATTTGTGGAGCAGATAGTTGGGTATTGATGGAGGCTTATGGAAAAATCAAACAAGAATGGCTCAAAAAATTTTGAGAGTTGCCAAATGGAATTCCATCTCATGATACATTCGCCAGAGTATTTGCGATAATAGAACCCCAACAATTTCAGAATAGTTTTTTGAATTGGATAAAATCTATAAATAAAATTACAGAAGGGGAGGTGATAGCAATAGATGGTAAGACATTAAGGCATTCATATCATAAAGGAAAAGATAAAGGTGCTATTCACATGGTAAGTGCGTGGGCTACTAATAACAGATTAGTGTTAGGACAATGTAAGGTAGAAGATTTGAGAATGTATATGATAAAAGTAAGAATATAACATTGCTTAAAATATAAATCTATTTATTTTTTCAGATTTTATCATGAAAGCTTAGATTTTTATGTCTAAAAAACTCAACATTAGTATATAGAAACTAACAACATAGATTCATTCTATAAAATAAATAATTACTATAGATTTATTCAAATCTTAAGGCACTCATCAAAAATTTTATACGCATTTGAATTAAATTAAAGATTCTCTTATATGCTTACTCATTAAGATGGTATTTTTTCAAGACAATTTAGATGCGTTTCCCCTGCCCACACTCCCCACACTCCCTCATCCCCCTCATCCCCCATGCCCCTAAAGCGGTTCGTTATAACTTTTCAAATAACTCTGCTAAAACCACATTAGAAAACAAAAACCCTTGGGGATCTGTCAAACGCAACCTTCCTCCTGCAACTTCCACCCAACCTTTATCAAAATACGATCGCAAATATCTACAAATTTCCTCTACTTTCTCTTCACCAAAGGCTTCCAGGTTCACACCCTCCGCTAAACGCAACCCCAACATTAAAGTTTCTAACAATACTTCTTTTGGGGGAGTCACTTCACAATCAATCACAGCCCCAGCTTGCACCCATTGGTAATATTCCTTAGTCTTACGCGGACGAGTGAAGCGTTTTCCTTGAAGATAACTCGCCGCACCCATGCCAAAACCATAATAAGGGCGATTTTCCCAATACACTCGATTATGGCGACATTGATGACCAGGCTGAGCATAATTAGAAATTTCATAATGCTTATAACCTGCATCAGTCAAAATCTGCTGCGCCATTTGGTACATTTTGACTGTGGTTTCATCCGTAGGCATTGGACCCTCACCCGGTTTGTAGTAACGACCAAAAGCTGTACCTGCTTCGATGGTAAGATCGTAAATAGATATGTGAGTCGGTAAAAGCGCCAGTGCTTTGTTTAAAGAATCGTGCCATTGATCCAAAGACTGATGCGGCAACCCAGAAATTAAGTCTAAGCTAAATTCGGGAATCTCGACTTGGTGGATTAGTTCCACAGCTGCAAAAATATCATCGACCGAGTGCGATCGCCCCGCAACTTGCAATAATTCTTCACTAAAGGCTTGTACACCCAAACTGACGCGGTTGACGCCTGCACCACGATAACCTGCTAAATGTTCCAAATCAAAGGTAGCTGGGTCCATTTCCATTGAAATTTCTACCCCAGAAGCAATACCAAAACGCCCCTCTAGCTCTGTCAGTATACGCTGTAACTGCCCTGTTGATAGCAGCGAAGGAGTACCACCACCGAAGAAAATTGTCTTTAGGGGTTGACCAAATGCTGGCGTCATGGCAATTTCTTGACATAGCACCTCAACATATTGGGAGATAGTACCAGATGTTTCGCCTCGCAAGCGATCGCCGACAACAGACACCGGAAAATCACAATAAAAACACCGCCGTCTGCAAAACGGAATATGTACATAAGCAGAACTCGCAATTCCAGAAACACCAAATTGTTGACTCATTTTGAGAAAGAATTAAGTTAGCCCAAGCACAAATTAGAAATCATGAAAATGAGTAGTTTCTTTACAAGTTTTTATCGTTTTACAACGAAACAATGAAAAATATGAAGATAAAACGCTTTGGTTATAATAATTGCAGATATTGTTTGCCTAAACCCTTAGTGTAAGTCAATATTGATTAGTTTATACTTACCGATG
Organism: Nostoc sp. FACHB-973; assembly: GCF_014698115.1. GTDB lineage: Bacteria > Cyanobacteriota > Cyanobacteriia > Cyanobacteriales > Nostocaceae > Nostoc > Nostoc muscorum. The sequence goes on along the minus strand of NZ_JACJSJ010000045.1, from coordinate 54,756 downwards.
AAATAAAAAATACTTAACTTTATCGGTTAACACAGTTGCAGGAAAACAAGACAACCATGCTTGACGCCATTATCATTTTTTCATTCATTCTGGCAGCGTCGGGAATAGGGTTCTACAGCTTAGAACTACTACCCAATGGCACCTTAGATAAGGTGACAAATATCGAAGCTTTACGCTTAGTTTTTGCCGTCTTTGCCGCCATTATTGGTGGTGCGATCGGGCTGAGTTTCCAGACGACATATCGTCGCCTAGAGGCACAAGTCAAAGAAATGCCTGTAGAAGCGATCTTAACTCGTGCGATCGGCTTAGTGATTGGGCTATTGCTAGCGAACCTCATGCTAGCACCGTTATTTTTGTTACCCATCCCCGCAGATTTTGGATTTATTAAGCCACTGGTGGCAGTTGTCGGCAGTATTATCCTTGCCGTCACTGGTATGAATTTGGCAGATACTCACGGACGAGGCTTATTGCGGTTCATTAATCCCAACACCGTGGAATCAATGGTTGTAGAAGGAACGCTAAAACCAGCCAATACCAAAGTTTTAGATACTAGCTGCATTATTGATGGTCGCATTGAAGCCCTACTAGAAACAGGATTTCTGGAAGGACAAATTCTCGTACCGCAGTTTGTCTTGCAAGAACTCCAACAAGTAGCCGATGCTAGCAAAGATCAAAAGCGGGTGCGGGGAAGGCGGGGACTAGAAATTCTCAACCGCATTAAGGAAACTTACCCCGATCGCATCCTGATTAACCCAGTTGACTACGACGATATTCCCACAGTTGATGCTAAATTAGTCCGCTTTGCCCAAGAAATCAGCGGTACACTGCTAACCAACGACTACAACTTGTCTAAAGTTGCCAGCGTCCAGAAAGTACCTGTTTTGAATGTGAATGATTTAGTAAATGCCGTCCGTCCCAGTTATTTACCTGGTGACAACCTGGATTTGAAAATTCTCAAAGAAGGCAAAGAACCCAGCCAAGGCATTGGTTACCTAGATGACGGCACAATGGTAGTCGTTGAAGAAGGTAGCAGTTACGTGGGTGGTGAACTGCGGGTAGTAGTCACCAGTGCTTTACAAACCACAGCAGGACGCATGATTTTTGCCAAACCCCAAGCCTCAGCATTGGCGTGAGCGAAATGTTCGGTGCAATTACAATTAAATTGTGCGTAACGCAGCGATCGGTGCAGTTTGACTGCACCGATTATTTATTAATTAGACTCATAAACTCGGAAATTAATGTTTTTATGTCTTTTAAATTTCAATATAATCATTGAAATTTAATAATAATATCGCAGATAATTGTTAGAGATTGAGAGTTATTTACTTATTTTTCAAATCCAGTTTTTACAGCAGATTTCAAGAAGCGTGAAGTACACCATCTAAGCCTCAAAGCTATGCAGAGAACCTATTCTATAGCAATCCAGGTTAGGTATTCTAGGTACTGTAGGATGCCTTAGGATGAAATCCATAACGCACCATTCCAAGCTTCTGGTGCGTAATATCATGTTCCTCTAATCACTTATCAAAAAATTCTCCGCGTCTTTGCGTCCCCGCGTAAGAGCGTCAGCCTAAATGATAAGTCTTCAAACGGACATGATATTGCGCTCTGCTAACACACCTGAGATTTTTTCAGAAATCAAATATGATGCCTATAATTCTGAATTCTGACTCCTGAATTCTGACTCCTGAATTCTGCTGTAGAACTTGCATAAACCACATCCAGCAAAAACATCAAGTCCTCAAAACAAAGGATTTCCTAAGATGAATTTACTTTCCCAATATGCTGGTGTTATTTTGAGAGCTAGTCTCTGTCTCACGAGTTTTATTAGCTTTGCTACTTTTAAATTTACTCCAGCATTAGCACAAAGCGTAACAACAATACCAGCAATACCTACGTTCACAGTACAACAAGGGGGATTCTCAGGTGTAATAACATATATTACTCCTAGTGCTTATGTCACCTCTATTGCTGCCGAAAAAGTTTCTCCAGAAGGAGCGTATTTAGCAGGAATTGACGGCAACGGTACATACATAGTTACAGGATCTATATATATCGATCCGATTACTCATGTCTCAATCCCAAGCATAACGCTCTTTGCCGGCCCAACACTACCACTCCCAACAATAGAAACGAGAGGTGGTATTAGGGCAGCTGTTGCTGATAAATTAAGGTACGGGAACCTGACACTCGATGAATATACAGCAATTCTAAGAGCTGCTACTCCCGGTTTATTTTAATACGGCGTCCAAGTAAAAGTCTTTTGAGTTTTAACTTAGTTTCCTCCTCCTCTTCGGTAAGCCAATTTACTCAGGCACACTTAGATGTGACCTTTTTAAAATCGCCTACCTCCTTCAAAACGAACTTCAAAGCTATCTCCACTCATCCCAAGGCGAGATTCCCAAAAAGTACCACTATCAGAAGAACCATGCTTGATTAATAACCCATAGGATAAATCATTAGTGCGACTTTTTACACCTTGACTAATATCTCTAAAATTTTGCAGATAACCCCCAAAAGACCAATTTTGATTTATCCTTTGAATTCCTTCTAAAGTGTAAAAAAAATTATCACTGAATTCTACAAAAGCGTTGAACTCTAAACCTGTACTTAGTAACAACTTACCTTGTAAAAATACTGCTGGTGTCAAATGGCCTTTATTTTCAATAAATATAAGTGCTGGAGCCAAAGAATAGTTTAAATTCTGATCTTGATGAGAAAAAAAGTAGCTCAAATTGAGGTAACCAGGATTTTGAGAATTTGTTGCACTATTCCAATAAAAACGTAAAGCTGGAATGTGGGTAGTAATTGCTTGAATTTTTCCATCAGCATCAACTTTCGCATGGGTATTTATATAACTTAATCCGCCATTAGCATAAATACCCAGTGTTGGTTCAGAAAGTCCCAAATTATTATTTGGAATATTAAATACAGAGTCTCCATTCAAGTTAAACCAAATACCTGAATTCACACTGTAATTCCAGTCACCTGAAGAACCTGCCCATAAAAATTCTAGTGTGGGTAAAGATAGATATCCATTAAAAGCCTGCAATTGAGTAATAATTTCACCAAATTGACTTAATTCAATATGGTCAAAAGCAAGACCAAACGAACGAATATTTATTGGCACCTGTGTCATATCCGCTGAACTCCAGTTTTGCACAAACTTCTTACCATTAGAATTAATTAAACTTACTTGTGCAGCTGACGAACGGTTGTTGGGACGAATAGATGTTTGCTCTAAGGGAACAGGTACACCAATAAATGTCAAAGGACCGAAACTATTATTGGAAAGGTCTGCTTTAGAAATGAAGGTTTTACTACTTTGTCTCCAAGTGCGATTTCCATCTATAAACTGAACTGCTCGCTGATGATTTCCGGTGCGAATTTGTAAGATACTAGAATTATTGGGTGTAATTTTACTTGGGAAAGTCAATGTTCCAGAAACCTGTTCTAAGCCACTAGTGCGATTACCCAATAAGAGTGTTCTATTGAGTAATTGGTTAATTTTTCTGATTTCCTCTGGTGTTGCTTTTGTATTTAAAGAAGCAAAATCATCTTGTTGAGAAAATCGCTTTTTAGCTTCCTGCAAACTTTGTTCTAGCTGCGGAGGACGGATTACCTCAAAAATTCCTCCCATCAGCATTCCTAGTGTAGTATTAGCAGTTTGTAACTCATCTATTTCTCGTTTATTGACTGACAAAGATAGGGAAATACCAGGATTACTAAAAACATTAGTATAAGTTGCCTGAATTTTTACAGGGTCGTATTCTAATAGAGTTCGATTATGAGAACGACTAAAGTAAAGTCTCTGCCAGTGATAATTTTCTTGTTTATTACTCAGTCTAATATTAGTTGCTCTTTCACCTAAAGGAACCCAATATAAAGAATTTAGATAATACAAATTACGTTGTCTTTGACTAATAAAAGGATTTATCAATAAATTTAGCATATCCCAATTATCAAACTTGCCTTCTTGACCAATTTTGATACCTGGTAGAGATGTCATTTGAGGTTGAAATCGAGTTTTTTCACCTGTTAAAGGATTACCCCAATAAAACCCTATTTTTTCTAGAGTTTCTTTGGGAATGATTGTGCCTGTAGTGATATTTTCCGCTTCTAATAATGGTTGTAAATTACTGGTAGGAAAAGATTGTAAAATTAAGGGGGCATTGTCTGCATCTAAAAATTCAAATAAAGAACCACCACCTTTAGGATTGTAGGTTGAAGCAGTACCAAGCTTGGAAATCTGAGGAATACTTGCAATTAGAGAATTGCTATCCCCACTATTGATAATAACTTCAGGTGTGGGAGAACCCGGTGGATTGATAACCTCCCCCGCAATGGATTGAATAGAGAATTGATTGTTGTCAATTTCTCCTGTTAATTCTTTAAATGATTGAGGAATAGGCAAAACTGCTTGCATCCCCCAAAGTTTCTGAGTTAACCTAATCGATTCTCTACTTTCAATTTCTGTTGATTGCCCTTGGTACAAAATTCCACTTTGCCATCCTTTAGTTTCCACCACAATGCGATTACCAGGTAGTAACCAATACAATTGCTCTTGACGAGGAAAATGGGCAAAAGTAAAACGATTAACTATTGGTTCATCTCTAGCAGATTTAACAATAAAATCAGTATAATTTTCACCTTGGAGAGGATTAAATTTGGAAGGTGAAAAAGTAAGGTTATCCGTAGGATTAATTATCCAAGGATATTTATTAGCACTATTAGTTAAGGAATGGAATATCAATAATTCTAGAGTTTTTTTTTTAAAATCGGATTACCATTTTGCTCATTTGGAATAATTGGATCTATGCTGTTATTCTCCTCAGGAGTAGACTCTGGTATTTGGAACGGGTTGATTAGTTCTGGTAAACTTGGATTAGGATTAGGGAAAATGTTAGCTGGTACGTGAGTAGATACTTGTGCAATAACTATATTTTTAAATCTGTTTTTCGCAGATTTGATTGAATACGATATAAATGCTGTTTTTCTATTTGATGCAGGGAAATTAAAATAATTTATTAAGCCTATAGTCGGATAGTTTTTTGCTTCTACTTTATTGGATATTAGATTATTTATTGATACTATTATATTTAATATAACTATATTAATATATCGGTTAACAGCAATTATTTTACAGAGTAAGAGCATTTTAATGAGGTTTGATACAAGTAGTCAAAATAATTTAAATATGCTCAATAAAATAATAACTCAGAACCTGACTCATATAATTATTATCCATAGTAGCACCTTATATTTCAATACAGTTCAGTTGAGCATTTCTTTCTTCTCTTCTTTTGCGGTATCCTGCGGGTACGTTAAAAAATTGAATTTAACAAAGAGTTTTAGCCTTAAATGAACTGTATTGCCTTATATTTTTTGCTTGAGACTATGCTTGTAAGTTTGTTGTTGAGAACAATAAAAAAATCAGCAGATAGCGAACCTATTAATGCCTAAATAGTAATTTTTATTATGGTTGATTAACTTAGAAATGACAATATTAACTAACTAATTTTTTAGACAAAATTACATAACTTATGTCTGAAAAATTAGTTCTGTTCAAAGTAAAATAAATATTTTTGCAGTAGAGAAGATAACACAAATAAGGACTTTTACAACAAGTCTATTTTATTAGTGCAAATTTACAGATATTTTTCCATTACATAGTTTTGAAACCAAACTCCCCGCCGTTCTACTTGCTGTTCCCTGACTACGCTAAATCCCTGATTTTGAAAAAATGGTTTTGCAGTAATACTTGCTTCTGTATATAGTCGATTAATTCCTTGTAATTTGGCAGTATTTTCTAGATGATTTAAAAGTTTTGAACCAATACCTTTTCTTTGGTATTTGCTATGACAATAAAAACAATCAATGTGACCATCCGCTTCTAATTCTCCAAACCCAACTATCTCACCATTATCTTCAGCAATATAGGGAAGCTTGGTTTGTAATCTTTTGTGCCAAACTTCATAATCCATATTTTTTGGTGCCCAAGCATCGACTTGTTCTTGGGTGTAGTCGCCAATATTGATTTCATGAATTGTATCGTAAAACAATTTCATGATTGCTTGAGTATCAGATAATCTATATTCCCTAATTTTCATAAATCTCTAACGGCAAATTATCTGGGTCTTTAAAAAAAGTAAATTTTTTACCTGTAAGTTCATCAATTCTGATATTTTCTGTTTCGACCCCTTGGGATTTTAAGTAATCAACAGTTTGCTCAACATCATCAACTTTAAAAGCCAAATGCCTTAAACCACAAGCCTCTGGACTACTAAATCGTTGCGGAGGGTTTGGGAAAGAGAATAACTCTATTTGAGCATTTTCTCCAACTCGCAAATCTAATTTATAAGAATTCCTCTCGGTACGAAAAGTCTCTGCAATAATCGAAAAACCTAAAGTTTCGACATAAAATTTTTTTGAGCGATCGTAGTCAGAACAAATTATAGCTATATGATGAATGCCAGTGGTTTTCATTTGAATTTCTCAAGCTACCAATTATTTACCTGTAGCACTTTTAGCAGAGTTTTGCTAGTCTTTGCAAGACAAAGGCTTTAGCAAAGTGCTAATCTTGAAAATGTAAACCCAATACGGTTCAGTTAAGCATTTCTTCCTTCTCTTTGCGTCCTTTGCGTCCTTTGCGGTTCGTTAAAAAAATTGACTTTGACAAAGACTTTTAGCCTTAACTGAACTGTATTGGCTTATGGCTTTCTCAAAACTTCATATTTAATAAGCTTTATATTGAAATAATCTGGATTTCCGTTACTCGATGCATTGGTTTGGTTGGCTTTTCAGTGGTGATCAGTTGATCAGCTTTAATTTGCAGAGCAGCGGCCACATGAAGTGCATCCATCGCAGCTAAACCGTAAGTACAGGCAATTTGATCGGCATTCTGCATAATTTGCTCTAAGTCAGTTGCCCAGTGGATGACAGCACTAAAAAATGTTTCGTAAAATTCTGCTTCGTCTTGTTGCTTGTTAAAAGTTGCTTTAGGCAAGACTTCTAACTGAACGAAGCGACTTGAGGCAAACTCTCGATTTTCATCGTTAAGAATTTGATTCGCTCTGATACTGACTGACTGAATGCCACGGAAAGCGCTGATCAGTACACCAGAGTCTATGTAAGTCTTCTTAAGACTCACGCAATCCACCGCGACGTGCAGCAAGTTCAAGTTCAATTTCGTCTTCGTTGAGAAGTTGCAATCCAGCAGCGATCGCTCGTTGTCGGATTGACCATAATTTTTTGGCTAAGGGTGTTTGTGGTACAAAATCAGATTCGGGGGGTGTTGTTTCTGACTCAGATTTAAGTCGTTCAACAAACTCCAAAACTTTTTGTTGCTTTTGGGGTGTGAGTTCTCGCCAGTGTTCAAGTAGTTCTACTTCATTACCCATAAGTACAACGCTCGTGAATGATTTTTCTATTTTAGTGGGAGAAGCCTTAATTTTTGCATCGTCCTACTTTGACGATCGCATTATTGAACTACCTAACCGCTATGAAACTGTTGCCCCGTCAGGGATTACCACTCTCTGCGGCAGCATTGCTACGTGATGCAGGTATCGACACATCGTTTACCCTTGTTGCCTAATAGACATCTGGTGAAAATGAATGTAGAGACGTAGCAGTGCTCTGGTGAAAATGAATGTAGAGACGTAGCAGTGCTACGTCTCTACAAGGGTTCTGGATAACGGATATTTAATTTCTGGAGATGTCTAATGCCTAACCTTTCCCATATTTAACTTAAATTTATATTCAATAAGTAAAAAGGCATATTGCTTTCTCAAAACTTCATATTCAATAAGCAAAAGGGCATATTGCTTTCTCAAAATGCTTGATTACTTTCTCAAACCCCAGTTTGCTTTCTCATTTCAGTAGATTCAGCAAGTAAAAAGACATTTTACTTTCTCAAACCCCAGTTTGCTTTCTCATTTCGGTAGATTCAGCAAGCAAAAAGACATTTTACTTTCTCAAACCCCGGTTTACTTTCTCATTTCGGTAGATTCAGCAAGCAAAAAGACATTTTACTTTCTCAAACCCCAGTTTGCTTGTTTATTTAAGTAATTTACGCATTCATGTTGGTGTATCGTTGAGCCGAAAGGTTGCAAGCTTCATTCAGCAAGAGTCTTTCAAAGTCTTGACGCGAAACTTTTATACCCTTTTACAGCAACCGTGAATTTTTACTATTCTTGTAAAATTGTTTTTGATGCAATTCTAGTCTTCTTCAGGTCAGCTTCCGAAAGTTGTTCCCCAGCTTGCAGGCGAGTGGCGGAAGTTTGCAACACTGTCGCCGCACCTTTATCTCCTATTTGCAGGGCGGTTTTAGCGGCTGTTTGTAGCATTGTTGCCGCACCAGTACGATCGCCCTCTTGCAATTTCGCTTCTGCTAACTGAGTTTGGCGATACTTCGCTAATGCTAAAATAGATTGCTGCACCTGAGGATTAGATGCTGGTTGATACGCCCTAACTACCTCTGCATACACTGGCACAATGGGCGAAAGTGAGCCTTGTTGGTTAACCAAGGGGTCATCATAGCGGATTTGCAGATGCCCAATTACCTGTTTCCCTTCTGGCAACTGTCCCAAATAAATATTAGCCAAAACTACCCTTTCTACATCCTGCATCAAATCTCCCAAGCGTACAGCAAAGCTGCCACTATCTTCTGGTTGCATTATTAACTCAATTGTGTCTGGGGAAACTTGGGCAATGGGTTTAAATTCTGCTAGTCGGACATTTGGTACTAAAGATAATAACAAGTAAGCATTAGTTAGCCCCACAGATTGAATCCGCCCAAACAAACGGCTAAACTGCTCTAAAGCTTGTTCAGGACGCTCGATATGAGCTAAAGTACCACCACCAACATCGGCAATTTTTTCTAATAAATCCTGATTCCAGCTATTACCAAATCCGAGAGTGTTGATAGTTAAGTTCAGCTTGGCAGCCTTTTGGGCGAGTTCCAAACAGCGCTTATTGTCATCTGGGCCAATATCCCACTTCCAAATTCGCAAACTGCTTTCACCGTGGCCATCCGTCAGCAGAAAGGCTTGGGAAACAGCACCTCTTGTACCCTTCATCAGTTCTGTAATTCCCAGTTCCAAACCCTGGGCAATTACCGTACCGCCGCTAGCAGTCAGTTTCTTTTTAATTTGAGATTTGATGCTTTCGGGGTCTTCGATCGCTTGATTAGGAATAATGACTTCCGCAGAACCCGCAAAAGCCACAACTGAAATGCGATCGCCAATTTTCAACCGATCGATTAATCCTTCCACTGCTTGAATCACTGTTTTAATTGGTTGTCCATGCATGGAACCACTTTTATCTAGAATCAAGCAGAGGTTAAGGGGGAGATTTTGGTCAAACTCACCAGCGATTGCCGAAATTGTCATTGCCAATTGACGTTGGCTATTAGTTTGAGCCACATCAACATTATTGTCATTTAGCGCCGAGAGCAATTTAACTTTCATTGGGGAGGGGTATCTTGCAAGACTGTTTTGGAGACAATTCTGGTTTTCTTGCGATCGCTTTCCGACAAATCTCCACCAGATTGTAGCTGGGTGGCAGAAGTTTGCAACACTGTGGCTGCACCAGTATCTCCCATTTGCAGAGCCGTTTTGGCAGCAGTTTGTAGCATTGTGGCGGCACCAGTGCGATCGCCTTGTTGCAATTTCGTCTCGGCTAACTGAGTTTGGCGATATTTCGCTAATGCCAAAATAGATTGTTGTACCTGGGGATTGGGGTTTGGTTGGTAATTTCCCATTACGTTGGCGTAAATTGCCAGATTTGGGGTAAATAAACCAATTTCGTTGGCGGCTGGGTCATCGTAGCGGACTTGCACATTAGCGATCGCTTGTTTCCCTGAAGGTAATTGTCCCAAATAAATATTAGCCAAAATCACCCGTTCTGCGTCTTTCATTAAATCTCCCAAGCGCACAGAGAAACGTCCATCCGGTTCTTGTTGCAGTGGTAACTCAATGGTGTCCGGAGAAACTTGGGCGACGGGTTTGAGTTCTGCTAGCCGGACATTGGGCATGAGGGAGAATATCAGATAAGCATTAGTCAAGGCTACTGCTTGGACGCGGCTGAACAAACGGCCAAATTCATCAACTGCTTGTTCAGGTTTTTGAATATAAGATAAAGTACCTAAGCCAGCATCAGCAATTTTTTCTAAAACATCTTGGTTCCAATTGTCACCAAATCCCAAAGTATTCAAAGTCAAATTATAGCTGGCAGCTAATTGGGCAAATTTCAAACAGCGATTATTATCACCATGTTCATTTTCGCCATCGGTTAATAAGAAGGCTTGGGAAACAGTATCTTTTTTTCCCTTGGCTAATTCTTCAATCCCCAAACGCAATCCTTCATCAATGGAAGTTCCACCATCAGCAGCTAGACGGTTAATTTGCTGTTTAATTTTTTCTGGATCTTCGATCGCTTGACTGGGTATCAAGACTTTAGCACGGTGATTAAAAACTACAACACTCAGGCGATCGCCAGGATTTAATCTATCCACCAGACGATTTGCCGCTTTTTTCACCGTTTCTAGCGGTCGGCCATTCATGGAACCGCTATGATCGAGAACTAAGCATAAATTCAGTGGCACATTGCGATCTTGACTTTCAGCGATGGCCGAAACCGAAATTCCCAACTGACGTTGACTATTCAGTTGATTGGCGTCCAAATTACTATCATTTAAGACAGGCTGTAAGCTAACCCTCATAACCCCAAGTTCCTATTTAGGATAAAGATATTTGTGAACTACCCAACACCCATCTGAGTACAGATAGGGTGTGGGCTTCCCAATTCATTGGGGATTGCCTCGGAATTCATGGATTTTTTACGTCCTGAAGACTTTGGTCTTACATCCCCTCCAAGGGCAGAAGCGCTAGTTCCTAACGCCAAAAGTCGCAATCCTTCATTTCTAATATTTATTGCAGCATTAATATCTCTATCATGCTGTTTCTGACAGTGTGGACAATCTACAAACCTTACACCCAATGAATCATAACCATTTTGTAGCATTGGGATTGGTAGTAGAGTTTCGCTACAAAGTTGAGAAGATGGGAAGAAACGACCAATTTCAAGATAGGTGTGTCCAAATTTCTCGGCTTTGTATTTAAGCATGGTTTGAAACATTCCCCAACCCTGGTCACTGATAGCTTTTGCCAGATTAGGATTTATCACCATATTCTTAACTGCCAAGTCTTCTACACAAATCACTTGGTTTTCGGATGCTATTTTGCGAGATAGCTTATGTAGAAAATCCTCTCTCACTCTAGCAATTTTGCTAGATACTTTTGCAACTAGTCGTTTAGCTTTCCGACGTTTGTTAGAAGTTTTATCCGTCTTTCTCGCTAACTTTTTCTGTTTGCGTTTTCTGTTCTTTTCTAACTTCGCTAATTGCTTCTTAGGCAGGTCATATTTTGAACCAACAGACGTTATAGCAAAGTTCTTCAATCCTAAGTCAACACCGATAGATTCTCTAATCGCAACTACCGGATTGTCAGTTTGATGGAAAAGAATTGAAGCGTAGTATTTACCATCTGCATTTCTCGATATTGTGACAGTTTGTACCTTCGCGTCCGGTAGTTCTTTGTGAAACACGGCTTTCATCAACCCCAAGTTCCCAGGCAACTTAATTACAGAATCCTGTGGCATTAGTTTCACCCTCTGGGGATATTGAATCGATTGCTTACCATGTTTAGATTTAAAGTTAGGGAATTTAGTGCGTCCTTCAAAGAAATTGACAAACGCGCTTGAAAGATTGAATGTGACTCGTTGCAGAACCTGACTATAAGCAAGTCCCAACCATTCATATTCCTTTTTCAATCCTGGAAGCAACTTGTCCATAGCCGCTTTAGAAAGCCCTTTGCCAGTTTCTTTATACGCAGTAGTTGTGGCATTAAGCATATAATTCCACAACCATCGAGTATTACCAAAACATTGAGCTAGATAGGATTCTTGCTCGTCAGTAGGATAAATTCTAACTTTTAGCGATCTATACATGGTATCGACCTTACCGTGTTCGCGTGTTCATGATAACAGAGATTTCACCCTTCCGCAGATCCCCTGAATATTTTGCTCGTTTCGTCGTTGTAGTCTTCCCGGTTTTCGCTACGCGAGAAATTTGGTCAGACTACACTCCGGGCGAGTACGCCCCGCTTCTCTACGAGACGCTCCGCGAACGCTAACAACTCACGCGCAATTCATAAGGCAGCGCGGTCTTGGGGGTTTCCCCCATGAGTGACTGCCGTCTCAACACGCTCCGTGAGTACAGATTCAGTGTGAGCCTTCTTGCTGTTTCAGGTAAATAACTTCAAAGCACTACTTTAGCGCTACGGAAAACTTATCCAAATACATTAATATAATCAGAATATCTTAGAAGCCAAACATTGGCAGATGCTAGCCCCCCTTGAGTATTAGGGAGAAATCCGCACCTTGAACCAAGTTAGCATCACGCTAGGATGTATTACAGTTAACGGCATAATTTCAGGCGATCAGTTGCTATGGACATTTCCGCCATCAAGGCTGTTCAATCCCCTTATTACGGCGATCGATTTTACCGGAAACCGCCGCCAGATTTACCGTCTCTCTTATTAAAGGAGCGAATTGTCTACTTGGGAACTCCTTTAGTTCCACAAATCACCAAACTGATCATCGCCGAACTCCTGTACTTGCAGTCTGATGACCCAGAAAAACCAATTAAAATTTACATCAACTCTACAGGCACTTCTGGTTACAGTGGCGAACCCATAGGCTTTGAAACCGAAGCCTTCGCCATCTATGACACAATGAAATATATCAAGCCTCCCATCCACACCATCTGCATCGGTTCCGCGATGGGTATGGCAGCGATGATCCTCAGTGCTGGTACGAAAGGTTGCCGTGCTAGCTTACCCCATGCTTCCATTATTCTGCACCAACCCAAGAGTTACACCCAAGGTCAAGCAACGGATATTCAAATTCGCGCCAGGGAAGTTCTAGTCAACAAGACAGCAATGATTGACATTTTGTCTCGTAACACAGAACAGGCGGCAGAAAAAATTAGCAAAGATATGGATCGTCTACTATACATGACTCCCTATCAAGCTAAAGAATACGGTTTGATTGACCGAGTTTTTGAAAAAGAAGAACTCGCCAATCCCCCACTACCTGCCAGCGTCCTTTAAAAAATGAAGTGAGTCTGATTTCTTGGGATTTCAACTCACTCTACCCCACAGAAGCGCCCAGGCTTCATCCTTGCTATAAATCATTGTAATAACGGAGCAAATTATGCCTATTGGTTACCCTAGCGTTCCCTATCGGTTGCCAGGGGGACAGATGGAGGAATGGGTTCACATTTATACTCGTCTTTCCCTGGAACGCATTATTTTTCTGGGAGAGGAAATTGATGATAAAATTGCCAACGAGATTATAGCCTTCTTGCTATATCTGGATTCAGAAGATCCAGGCAAAGATATTTACATATACATCAACTCTCCTGGCGGTATGGTGACCTCTGGGCTGGCAATTTATGACACCATGCAACACATCAAATCAGATGTGGTAACAATATGCACGGGTCTAGCAGCCTCTATGGGGTCATTTCTACTAGCAGGTGGAGCCAAAGGCAAACGGTTAGCATTGCCTCACTCACGGATTATGATTCACCAACCTTCTGGTGGCACCCGTGGGCAAGCAAGCGATATCGAAATTGAAGCTAGAGAGATTCTGCGGATTCGTAACCAGCTAAATCAAATTTATGCTGACAACACTGGTCAAACCCTAGCAAAAATTGAAAAAGACATGGATCGTGACTTTTTCATGTCTGCCCAAGAAGCTAAAGAATACGGTTTAATTGACCGTGTGATTGAAGAACGTCCGTAGGAATGGGGAGTAGGGAATAGGGAATAGGGAGTAGGGGGAGATGAGGGAGATGAGGGAGATGAGGGAGAATAACTCTTAACTCCCCACTCCCCACTCCCCACTCCCCACTCCCCACTCCCGAAAAAACTGTCAAAATTGAACCTTAAAATATTAAATTAACCCTTATGATTAATATCTCAGGCTATGAGGTTCATAGCTGATAGCCCCTAGCTAAATATTCGATAGCTCATAGCTCAAGATGGATCTTGGAGATTGCTACCGTTTATTGGGTTTAAGGTCGGGAGCCTCTTTTGCTGACATTAAAGCGTCTTACCGACGACTGGCACAGCAATATCATCCCGATATCAACCCAGATGACAACAAAGCCAAAGATAAGTTTATTGCCTTGACAGAGGCTTACAAACTCCTGCTGACGGTAGTACTGCCAGAGGAAACAGCTGGACATTCAAATCAGGTGTCAACAGCGGGACGCGATCGCCCCAAAGCAACGCATCGGGAAAAAACACCAGTAAAAAAGGCCACAAACCAAGAACCAGCGACACCAAAGCCGCCGAATTTGGTAGAAATAGAACAGCGCCTAAAGTGGAAGACTTATGAGCAATTGCAGCGATTTTTGCAAGAAAGACGATTTCCCCAAGCGATCGCCCTAGCTGAAGCTTTATCAGATCGGTTGTCAGGGGATGCAGAAGTTCGTCAATGGCTAGCAGTTGCCTACCAAATCTGGGGACGGGCGTTAATTTCGGAAAACCAGTTGCTCAAAGCCAGAATTTATCTCAAAAAAGCCCTGAAAACAGACCCCCACAATAAAAGTCTCTGGTATGAAGTGCAGCGGGATTTCGAGCGTTTAGAACAAATTTTTTGAAGAAGAATACAGAATTCAGAATTCAGAATAAATCATCTCAAGTTCGGTTAAGACAAGAGACGCGATGAATCGCCGTCTCTACAATAATCAGTATTTTGTAGAGACGGCGATTTATCGCGTCTTTGGAATTTAGAATTTTAATCAAAAAACCTTAACCGAACCGTATTGCAATGACAGCTGTGCTACCCTACGATTGAAAATTTTTTTTAGAAGTCCAGTTAGCACACGAAATTAGAATCATCAAAGTAGTACCGCCCTTGGGCTTGAAATATCCTCTCAAAAAGTTCCGAAATACTCTGAGCAATAATTACGGTATCTTGAAGCTGATTGTTATCTAAAATCTGCTTGCCCAAAAGAATCAAACATTCGCTCTTGCGAAAGTTAAAGATGTAGGCAATACAGCGCCCATCTTCGAGATCAATCAGGTGGGTTGCATCATAGACGAAAGAATTTGGTTCGGGGATTTCGTAGATTTTAGCAGAACTATACTTGGGAATCTGCCAAGAATGACCGCTATTAGCGTAAAGTGTCGCTCCATCGAATCGCTCCAGCATTTGAATATGTTCCTTGGGAACTCCATCAGAAAACTTTTTATAAAATTCAGACCAATTAATAGGCGCTTGTGTAAGGTGCTGCTGTTGAATTTTGTCGAGTAACTGTGCAAAGCGATCGCTCTGTTCGCGCACTGCCCAACCAATCTCAGGTTGTAAAGTTTGCAGCTTGGAGTCTTGATGAACGCCAATGAAACCAGCAAGTAGTTCTAGAGAATACTCTTTCCCATCTTTCGTTATCAGACGGAATGGAACTTGAGAGATGCCCAAAGGCAAGCTTTCGGGAGAAATGCCATGAGCAACTTGCTTGAAAATTTGTTCCGATGATGACGCGTTCGGAAGTTCGCAGCGATCAATTTCCAGAACGGGATTCTTCACTGAAGGGGCTTTAGTCACTGGATGTTTAACATAAGGAAACAAATCAGTCAACCAACCGGTAATCAGTTCCACACCATAAACAGGTTCAGGTTTGTAGATACAGCGCCAAAACTCTAGGGATGGTCTACCTGAGGCTGTTTCTACAAACTCCCGACAAATTGGCATTAAACGAGCAGTCCACCAGTTCAAGTCATATTCAGCCATCATTTGGACGCGATCGCTAATACTTTGCCAATCTTCTACAGTACCCAACAGCGTAATCTCTGGAATGCCGCACACGCACAACATCACATAGTCAAAATACTTTTGGAAGGCATCCATCATTACCACATGACTGGCTGTGTGGGTGATGGGTGTCGTAGTACTGAAGTTACACTCTAGCGATCGATATAGGTCAGATCCTACATGGTCGCGGATATGCAATGCCCATTCTTGAATTGCCTCAGTCCAATGCTGGGGTTGGCTGGGAATTTCTAGTCTTTGAACTACCAGTTTTTGTTTCCCTTGGTGACGAACGAAGCGCGATCGCAAAGTTTCTGCATGATTGTTGATATGTTGAGCAAATCCTTGAGCTAATGTTATCCAAATAATGTCAGGTGTTAACAATAACGGGCGGTGTTCACTAAAGGCAGCATGAACAGCAAGCGCCAACGAATGAATGCCTTGGTCTGGAATTACCTCAAACGTATCATTATGGCTGAATGCCAGCAGTTGTTTCCCTAAATGCTTCTCTAACTGAAATTTTGCATTTTTAGTAGGTAATCGCTCCTCGGCGCTTTTTACATCGTCAACACAAAAGCGAATCTTACCCAAAGTTTGTTCGAGGATAGGTGCAAGTACTGACATAAGCCAGATCCAGTTATATTTTGACAATACAGAAATTGTGTCACTTTTCCTGATAATGTAATACGTGTAATCACAACCGCAGAAGTCAAGATACTACACCTGTTAAGACAATATCAACCAAATCAGGTCACTTGAGTCCCAATACAGTTTGGTTAAGGTTTTTTGATCAAAAAAATACATAACAAAGACGCGATAAATCGCCGTCTCTACAATAATTAATTCTTTGTCTTGACGGTGATTTATCGCGTCTCTTGCTCAACCGAACAGTATTGCATAAAAGACAGCTATCACATCCTATTCTTCCCCTGCCCCTTGCTGGTCTGCTTTTTTGGTCACCGCTGCCATTGGCACAACACTTTTCCAAGGGTAGCGATTCCCTCAACAATCTTGTCGTTTGGCTGAAAACTAAAAGCTAGCCTGATGGCATCATCCCCCTCACCGTTGGCGTAGCAGCGAGTTCCTGGGAGGAAACTGACGCCGTGTTCTGCACAAGCAGTTAGGAGTGCTTTGGCACTGATATTTTGCGGCAATTTACACCAAACGAAAAAGCCGCCATCTGGACGTAAAGCGACTATATCCCTGGGAAACTCAGCAGCGATCGCTTCTAACAACAAATTGCACTTATGCTGATAGCAGGTGATTAACTCCTGAATATGAGCATCTAGTTTGCCTGTGGCACAGTAGCGGCCAACTACATGACTGACAAAAGGCCCCACAGGCCCCTCGCTTTTGAACATTGCCAAGCGCTCAATAATTGCTGGATCGCCACAAGCCCAGCCCAACCTCACACCAGGCGCAATAATTTTTGAGAAGGTACTCACATATAAAACCCACCCTTCTTGGTCGAGGGATGCCAGGGAGGGCACAGTTTCTCCTTGAAAACGCAAATCCTTATACGCATCGTCTTCCACCACCAGCACACCATATTCAGCCGCCAGTGCTACTAATTTTTGGCGGCGAAATAACGGCATAGTAGTGCCTGTGGGATTGTGAAAGGTGGGAATTGTGTAAATAAACCTGGGTCGAATGCCTTGTTTTTTCAAGTCGCTTAAAATTTCTTCTAGGGCGTCCACATCCATTCCCAATTCATCCACAGGAATGGTAATCAGGCGTGCGCCAGCGTGAACAAATCTAGCAACTACTCCCAAAAAGGTTGGGCTTTCCACAATCACCACATCACCGGGTTCGATAAATACATCTGGTAGTAAGCCGAGAATCTGCCCAGAACCGTAGCCAAGGAGAACACGATCGCGATCAGCAGCGATTCCTTGAGCCTGTAAGCGGAGGATAATTTGCTCATACAGTTGAGCTGAAGGTGGGCCGTAGTTGAGAGCGATCGCAGCTTCTTGTGCCAGCACAGCAGCACTTGCAGCCGCCAAATCAGCATGAGGAAAAAGAGTTGGGTCAGCTAAACCGTAGGTAAAACTGACACTAACAATTTTGGTTAACTCTGTGCCATAGGTTGGTGGTGCCAGGTTTTTGGCTCGTTCGGCGAACAAATCAGCAATTTGATGAGCAGAAGTAGTGTGAGCCATAGAGCGCAAATTGTGTTCTCAAAAAAATGTATGTTTAACTGGTGTGGGCAAAAACAAAATTGTAGAACTTTTAGCTATCTAACTAATTCCCAATGCCCCATGCCCCATGCCCAATGCCCAACAACTACAGTGAAATTGATTAAGTGCAAGTGGCAGCAGCTAATTTTGAGTTTAGGCTGTATGTTACTGGTTATTGCTTGTAACAGTTTCTATCCCAGTACCAACCAAGATGCAAAACTTTTCAAGGTTGCTACAGATCCTACCTTTATCCCTTTTGAAATCCAAACAGCTAGCGGGAAGTTAGAAGGCTTTGATATTGATTTGATGAATGCGATCGCTCAAGTGGCTCTTTTTACAGTTAAGTTTGAAAATCTGCCCTTTGATGGCATGATATCGGCTTTGCAAGCCAAAAGAGTTGATGCCGCAATTAGTGGAATTACAATTACCGCCGAACGCCTGAAAACAATTGCTTTTTCACGACCTTATTTTAAAGCCGGACTAGCGATCGCTACACGCCAAGATAATCAAAATATTAAAGACTTCAACAGTCTCCAGGGGAAAAAAATTGCTGTACAAATTGGTTCCACTGGGGCAGATTTTGCCAAAACCATCCCCAACGCCAAAATTAGTACTTTTAATTCTGGCCCAGAATTTTTTCAAGACTTGCTTAACGGCAATGTTGATGCTGTAGTTAGCGATGCTTTCGCTACTTTGTATGCGATTAAAAATGGCAAACTCAAAGGCATCAAAGTTGTTGCCGACCTACTCACCGAAGAATACTACGGCATTGCCACACCTAAAGATTCTCCCCACCTAGACGCAATTAACAAAGCCATAGCCACTTTGTTATCCAACGGCACTTACAAGCAAATTTATCAAAAATGGTTTAACGCCGAACCTCTGCAATTGCCAGAATCTTGAGCATCGGGCATCGGGGACTGGGGATTGGGTACTGGGTATCAAGAATTTTATCCTAGTTCCTAATCCCCAGTCCCTAGTCCCCAGAATTAACTGCTAATATCTAAAATATTTGATGCGTCAGAATTAATACTGCCACCAAAATTCACTGTTAAAATTACAATCTATTGTAAGTCTACTGTAGTCAGGGGCAGCCAATTGTGGCACCTTGGATCTTAGTGGCTAGAACCACCTTGAAACGGGAATTAAGGAACTTCCACTATGCTGATTTGCCCTCAGTGTAAATTTGAAAACCCTAATACCAACAAATTCTGTCAAAAATGCGGCACGTCCCTGACTCACAAAATCTGTCCTGAATGCAGTACCGATGTTCCTGTGAATGCCCTACGTTGTCACAACTGTGGCACAGAATGCGGAACAGTATTTTGGGCAATTATTACTCAAGAAGGGACTGGAGATGAGGGAGCAGGGGGAGCAGGGGGAGCAGGGGGAGCAGGGGAAGCAGGGGGAGCAGGGGAAGTAAATTCTCCCTCATCCCCCTCATCCCCTCTACCCCCTCCCCCTAACCCTGAAATAACATTAGGCTCCTATTTAGACTCTCAGCAGCGCTATCAATTGTTAGATACCTTACCTAGTTTAGAAAATATTACTGAGGCAGAGGCGAGAGTTGTAGACTGCCAACCGTATCAAATATCACCTATAGAGGCAATATTAGGAAATCAGCAATCGGATCTGGTAACGCCATCAGTGCCAACAAATGCAATTCCTAGCCTTGCTAAACTTTATATTGCTTTACAATACCAAGGTCAGCCAGGGATACCACGGATTCACGATGCATGGCAGCAAGGTGATAAAGAGGTAGTAGTAATCGAAGACCGTTCGGATTGGCAACTTTTACTTGATTTGTGGCAAGAAGAGACAACGAGTTCGTTAAAAATTTTACACTGGTGTTATCAAATGACCCAACTTTGGGCAATATTGGAACCAGTGAATTGTCGTCAAAGTCTGTTGGAATTGTCGAATTTGCGATTGGATGAAGACCAAACGCTGGCGCTACAGAGATTGTATGTGGAATCAAAGAATAGTCAGGCGATCGCCGAGTCGCTAGAAGATGACCAAGCCCAAATATCTGTTATTTCAGAGCAATCGTTAACCATCCAAGCTTTGGGGCGGGTTTGGCAAACGCTATTTAGACAGACTCAACGCACTCAATTTGGCTCTGTAGTGCAGATGTTAGGAGATTTAGAGGCAGGTAAAATTGAAACGATCGCACAGTTGCGATCGCGTTTGCAGGAAATCTCTGTGGAACTGGAAGCACTAGGAACCCCAACTTTGCCCCCAATAGAGGAGAAACATACTGTTGTGCCTACTATCCTGCAATCAGAAGAACCAGAAGATATCATTAGTAAAACTGATGATATGCCAACTGTTGTGCTGGCAATGCAATTAAGTAGCTTGGAAGATGCAGGACGCACAGATGTCGGGCGTCAACGTCATCATAACGAAGACTACTTTGGTGTTGAAACCAAAATTGAGAAACTGGAGTTGCCCAAAACTCGAATACTGCAAGGACATGGTTTGTATATCCTCTGTGATGGTATGGGTGGACACGCTGGCGGCGAGGTAGCCAGCGAGTTAGCAGTCAAGACCCTCAGGCAATATTTCCAAGAACACTGGATTCCTAATCAACTGCCAACAGAAAACAGCATTCGTGAGGCAGTTTATTTAGCTAATGAGGCGATTTACAAGCTCAATCAACAAGATGCCCGTTCTGGAGTTGGGCGCATGGGTACAACTCTGGTAATGCTCTTAATTCAAGACACTCAAGCAGCAGTCGCTCATGTGGGAGATAGCCGTCTTTATCGCCTGACCCGCAAACAGGGATTAGAACAAGTCACAGTAGATCACGAAGTCGGGCAACGTGAAATTACTAGGGGAGTGGAAGCAAGTATAGCTTATGCCCGCCCGGATGCCTACCAACTCACTCAAGCATTGGGGCCTCGTGATGAAAACTCCATTAATCCCGATGTGGGCTTTTTCGAGATCAATGAAGATACCCTTCTAGTATTGGCATCGGACGGTTTATCAGATAATGATTTACTAGAAACCCATTGGCAGACTCACTTAGAACCCTTACTGAGTTCTAGCGCGAACTTAGAACGGGGCGTTACAGACTTAATTGATTTGGCAAACCAACACAATGGTCACGACAACATTACTGCTATACTGATTCGGGCAAAAGTGCGCCCAAATCTTGAAAGTTAAACATAAATGGGGAATGGGGAATGGGGAGTAGGGAGTGGGAGTGGCGAATGAGGAGTTAGGAGTTATTCTCCTTGTCACCTTGTCTCCCTCATCCCCCTCATCTCCCTCATCTCCCCCTACTCCCCACTCCCCACTCCCTAATCCCCTTACCTTACAGGTTGTATTGTGGTTACTCTGACCCTGTTAGAACCGCAACAGAAAACGCCGCTCCATCAGTGGTGCTTTGAAAACTCTTCCATAATTCGGATTGGTCGAGCAGCAGACAATCATGTTGTTTTAACTGATAGTTTGGTTTCTCGGTATCATCTAGAACTTAGACAAGTGGATGCTGCCAGCAATGGCGGTGCTTGGCAACTAATTAGTCAGGGCACAAATGGAACTTTCCTCAATGGTGTCCTGGTGATCCAAAGTCTGTTACCAGATAATTCACTTTTGCAACTGGCACAGGGAGGTCCAATACTGCAATTCCAAATCCAGGCGGTAAAACCACCGGAGGTTTGGTTGCCTTGGCAAGAGATCCAAGAAACGCTGGAAAACGCAGCTCCAACAGTCTCCTCAGCAAAAAATCCTGGGATTTTATCCTACACTTGCACTCACGAAGGTAACTCCCCGAATAATCTGTTTTGCATCCACTGTGGTCAACCCCTGTCAGTGCAACAGAAGATTCGCCATTATCAGGTGTTGCGAACTCTAGGACAAGGAGGGATGGGTACTACCTATCTCGCTTGGGATGCGGCTGGTTTGATTGCGGGTATGCCACAACTACTGGTGTTGAAGCAAATGAATGCTGATATGGTGAGAATTGCCAAAGCTCAAGAATTATTTGAGCGGGAAGCGTATACTCTCAAATCTCTCAAGCATCCTGGAATTCCCAAGTATTACGATTTCTTTGTGGAAGATGGAAAAAAATTCTTGGCAATGGAACTAATCCACGGACAAGATTTAGAGAAACGTATTTCTACCACTGGCCCAGTAACGCCAAACCAAGCGATCGCCTGGATGATCCAAACCTGCGATATTCTAGACTATCTTCATAGCCAAGAGTCTCCACTGATCCACCGCGATATAAAACCCGCTAACTTGATGGTGCGAAGCTTTCAAAATCGCATAGTGGTGCTGGATTTTGGTGCAGTTAAGGAAATTGGTACACTGCCTGGTACTCGTATTGGGGCAGAAGGTTACTGCGCTCCCGAACAAGAACGAGGACAACCTTTGACGCAATCTGATTTATATGCAATTGGGCCAACGCTGATTTTTCTGCTCACGGGCGAAAACCCTTTCAAGTATTACCGCCAACAGGGGCGACACTTCAGGTTTGATGTGGCAAAAGTTCCCACTATTAGTTCCCAATTAAGAGATGTTATTGACCGCGTTACCGAACCATTGCCACGCGATCGCTATCAGACTGCCAAGGAATTAGCGGAGGCCTTAGCTGCTTGTCAAGTTTAGGGAGTGGGGAGTGGGGAATTGGGAGATGAGGGAGATAAGGGGACAAGGAAAATAACTCCTAACTCCTCACTCCCCACTCCCTAGTCCCCAATGCCCTATTCTTCATCCCAAGCTTCTACATCTAACAATTCGCTAATTGGGTCTTGCATACTAAAGCCAAAGTCTAGCAGTTCTTGTTTCCAGTGCTGCCATTCATTGCCGTAGAGCAAAGCGATTTTCCAGATACTATCGCTTGGCTTGATAATGTTCGATTCTATGAGTGATTGCACGTTACGCTGCAATTTCACCATTGGGTGAATTACTTGCTGAGTCATAACCTCGATTGAATTCAGATTTTGTTTGGTAAATGCTTAATTAAAACTGCTTCCCATTCTGCAATTGTTGCCGGCTCGTAGAGTGGTGTAATTTGGTAAAGCTAGTCTTAACTTTCTAACTATACCATAACAAACTCTACTCAATTACTGGGAAATTCATTTTTGTACGGTAATCACCACCAGAATACTCTAATTGTGCTAGGCACTCCTTCAACTGCTTGCAGAAATCGGGCAGGGGTTAAGGGATGAGGTCGATAAAGGGTAAGTTGCACTGCTCACCTGAGTGAGGAGGATTGGTAAAAGTTTATTTCTTTTAGTCACAAAAAATAGGTGTGCTTGTCGAAGAAACGATGGAACACGGGCTAATTTGAAAGTTTTTGACTGACTATGAAGTTTGCAATCGAGTAGGAATGTCTACCCTGTTATATTTATTTAAACGTTATTTACAATATCGCAAACATCTAGAGTTAAGCAAATTTATCGCAAATCTTCATATAGTTTTAATCTTCAGGACAGAGAATAAAAAGTATTGGGTTGTGCTGTTTAGGTACAGCAGAGGGTTTTGCTTGGAAGGGGGGCGATCGCCTCATTAAATTCTCCGTCTAGGATTGGCTTAGCACAGACCTCGTTTATATTCCGAGCCAGGTTTTGAATTTTGTGTGAAAAATTTCCAGTCAATATGTTAGTTTCTGTTGAGCAGGTGGGTATCCTCATAGCGGGAGGCTTGCTGATACCTAAGTATTTACCACAGCAACTACTGAGACATGGCTGGTTCAGGGGAAGAATACCTAATTTCCCGTAAAAAGCAGATTGAGCGGCGACAAAGGATTGTAACGATAGTATCGTTAGTGTCGTTTGTTGGTTCTACGGTCTTTGCAGCTATTCCCGCAATCCAACAGGCTATTCAAAGTCCTAAGGCAGCAATTGCGTCTCCTTCTGCTGAGTCTGTACTACAAAAACAGGTGAAGGGCTACGAGTTGGTTTTACAACGCGAACCAGAAAACCAACTTGCTTTAGAAAAACTGTCTTTGTTGCGGTTGAAACTGAAGGATGCTAAGGGTGCGATGGAACCTTTAGAGAAGCTAGTGAAATTGCACCCAGAAAGGGAAGATTACAAAACTGTATTAGAGCAGATTAAGAAGCAAGAAGGGAAGGGCGATCGCAGCACAAATAATCAGCCCAATTCTAAGTAACAACTTCATTTTAATATTTTTGCAAAACAATTAATTTTGAGATTACAAAGAAATACAAGATGTTTAATGGCAAATCGATTTTAATTACTGGTGGTACAGGCTCCTTCGGCAAGCAATTTGTGAAAACGATTCTCAGCCGGTATCAGCCGCAGAAGGTCATAGTTTATTCACGGGATGAACTCAAACAGTATGAAATGGCGCAGGAGTTTAACGCACCAGCGATGCGCTATTTTATTGGAGATGTGCGCGATCGCGATCGTTTACATATGGCAATGAGAGATGTAGATTATGTTATTCATGCTGCGGCACTCAAGCATATTCCTGCTGCTGAATACAACCCAATGGAATGTATTAAAACAAATATTCATGGGGCAAATAATGTCATTGATGTTGCCATTGAACAACAAGTTGAAAAAGTAATTGCTCTATCAACAGACAAGGCAGTTAATCCAATTAATCTATACGGTGCAACTAAGCTAGCAGCGGATAAACTTTTTGTTGCAGCTAATAATATTGTTGGTTCCATGAAAACCCGGTTTGCTGTAGTGCGTTATGGTAATGTCGTCGGTTCAAGAGGCTCAGTTGTACCCTTATTTCAAAAACTGATTCGGGAAAAATCCACAGAAATCCCCATTACAGATCCGCGTATGACCCGTTTTTGGATTACCCTGCAACAAGCTGTAGATTTAGTTTTCAATAGTTTTGAAAGAATGCATGGTGGAGAAATCTTTGTCCCAAAGATTCCTTCAATGAAAATTACCGATTTAGCTGAAGCACTTGCACCGGGAGTCCCAATTAAAATTGTTGGCATTCGACCAGGCGAAAAACTACATGAAGCCATGTTTTCTGCTGAAGCTTCACATTTAGCAATAGAATTTGCTGACCATTATGTGATTAAACCAACTATTGAATATGCCTACTCTATCGATTACACTTGCAATGCTTTGGATGAAAAAGGAGTCCCTGTGGTAGAAGGGTTTGAGTATAGCTCTGAGATAAATACAGAATGGCTAAAAGGTTTCCAATTACTTGATATGCTGAAGCAATGAGTGACTACATTCCCTATGGGCGGCAAGATATTAATCAACAAGATATTGATGCCATAATTGCAGTTTTACGCTCAGACTGGATTACTCAAGGCCCGTCTATAGAGAGGTTTGAGCAAGCTGTTGCTAACTATTGCCAGGTGAAATATGCTGTAGCAGTTTCCAGTGCTACAGCTGGATTACATATTGCTTGTCTTGCTGCCAATTTAGGAGAAGGAGACGTTATTTGGACATCACCAAATACCTTTATTGCTTCAGCTAATTGTGGGCTTTATTGTAATGCCAAAGTAGATTTTATTGATATTGATTCAAATACCTATAATTTGAGCGTAGATGAATTAGAAAATAAGTTAGCTCAGGCAGAAAAACAAGGGTGTTTGCCTAAAGTTTTAATACCTGTGCATTTTGCAGGGCAATCCTGTGAAATGGAAAAAATTGGTGCTTTATCACAGCAATATAATTTCAAAATTATTGAAGATGCTTCTCATGCCATCGGGGGAACTTATCAGAGACAACCTGTTGGTTCATGTCAATTTTCTGATATGACAGTTTTTAGCTTTCATCCAGTGAAAATTATCACGACTGGTGAAGGCGGTATGGTGCTAACAAATCAGGAGGAATTGTATCAAAAATTAATTAGATTAAGAAGTCATGGCATAACTCGCAATCCAGATTTAATGCAAGGAGAATCTCACGGTTATTGGTATTATCAGCAACTAGAATTAGGCTTCAACTATCGGATGACAGATATTCAAGCAGCATTAGGTACTAGTCAGATGCAAAGACTAAATGAGTTTGTAGAACGTCGCCGGTTTTTAGCTAACCGTTATAATCAACTACTGCAAGATTTGCCATTAATGTTGCCGTGGCAACATCCAGATAGTGAATCTAGCTGGCATCTTTATGTGATTCGCCTGAAACTGGATAAGATTAATAAAACTCATCGACAGGTATTTGAAGAACTTCGCGGTGAAGGAATTGGTGTTAATTTGCACTATATCCCAGTTCATCTACAGCCTTATTACCAAAGATTTGGTTTTCAATTAGGAGACTTTACAGAGGTTGAAAAATACTACCAAGAAGCTATTAGTATCCCCTTATATTCTGGACTAGATGAAGAGAGTCAAAATAAGGTATTAGCTTCGCTAAGAGAGGCGCTGATATGAAAAATGTAATTATTGTTCAGGCAAGAATGACTTCAACTCGCCTTCCTGGAAAGGTACTCAAAAAAATATTAGATAAGCCTTTATTAGAATACCAGATTGAGAGATTAAAGCGAGTAAAGTTTGCTGATGAAATTGTGATTGCTACTACAAACAATAGTACAGATTTGCCAATTGTTGAGCTTTGCGAGCGCCTTTCAATAGCATATTTTAGAGGCTCTGAAGAAGACGTGTTAGACAGATGTTATCAGGCTGCTAAAGAGCATCATGCAGATGTAGTAGTTCGTGTTACTTCTGATTGTCCATTGATTGATCCACAAGTCATTGATAGGGTAATTCAATTTTATCTCGACAATCAAAGTCAATATGATTATGTTTCTAACTGCTTGGAACGAACGTACCCAAGAGGAATGGATACTGAGATTTTTTCATTCATAGCATTACATGAAGCATTTGTAGAAGCAACAACACAACCTGATCGGGAGCATGTTACTCCGTTTATTTATATGCACCCTGAACGTTATCGATTGACTCAGGTAGTTTATTTAGAAAATCAAAGTTCACATCGCTGGACAGTGGACACAGCAGATGATTTTGAACTTATCAAAAGAATTATTGAAGCGCTTTATCCTAAATTGCCAAAATTCACCTTGGAGGATTGTTTAGATTTACTTAGGCAGCATCCTGATTGGTCACTAATTAACGCACACGTCGAACAGAAACAATATGGTAAATAACTCTAATTTTAGAACTGAGCAAGAAAATTTTTGGGCTGGTAGTTTTGGTTATGAATACATCAATAGAAATCAAGAAGATATTTCAGTTGCTAGCAATATTTCACTATTTGCCAAGATACTTTCAAGAACTAACTATATTCAATCGGTAATTGAACTTGGTGCCAATATAGGTCTTAATTTACAGGCAATTAAAGAACTTATTCCTAGAGCGGAAATTTCGGCAGTTGAAATTAACCAAAAAGCTGTAGAACAACTGCAATTACATAATGATTATAAGGTTTACCACCAGTCAATTATCGACTTTGTACCTGTTTGTAAATATGACCTTGCTCTTGTTAAGGGAGTGTTGATACATATCAGATCGGATGTGCTAGCAAAGGTGTATGAACTGCTTTATCAAGTTAGCGATCGCTATATTTGTATTGCAGAATATTATAATCCTACACCTGTAGAAGTAAATTATCGTGGTCATCAGGGTAAATTATTTAAGCGTGACTTTGCAGGTGAGATGCTTGATAAATTTGATGACTTACATCTATTAGATTATGGGTTTGTCTATCACCGCGATCGTCAATTTCCACAGGATGATCTGACTTGGTTTTTATTAGAAAAGACTGGTTTGAAATGAAGCTATTTATCCGGGCAGATGCATCAATACAAATAGGCACAGGTCATGTAATGCGCTGTCTGGCTTTGGCTCAGGCTTGGCAAGATACAGGTGGTCAGGTAATTTTTGGGATGGCAACAGAAGCCCCAGATTTGAAAACTCGGTTAAAGTCGGAAGGAATGGAAGTTATCCATCTGCCGATTGAGATTGGAAGTGCTGAAGATGCCGAAGAAACAGCGAAAATCGCACGCCAGTTTGATGCCAATTGGGTTGTGGTGGATGGTTACTATTTTGGTGCTAAGTATCAAGAAATCATCAAGGAATCTGAGCTAAAACTTTTATTCATTGATGATTATGGACACGCAAAACAGTACCACGCGGACATTGTTTTAAATCAAAATATTCATGCTTGTGAGGAATTGTACAGAAATAGAGAGCCATATACCAAACTGTTACTTGGTACAAGCTATAGCCTTTTGCGGCGGGAATTTGGGCAGTGGCAAGGATGGCAGCGATCGCTCCCTCTGATAGCTAAGAAGCTATTAGTTACACTAGGCGGTGCAGATCCAGATAATGTAACTCTCAAGGTGATTCAAGGATTGCAACAAGTAGAGGTGGAAGGGTTAGAAGCAGTAGTTGTAGTTGGAGGAAGTAATCCACATTATGAGCAGCTGCGATCGGCTAGTCAGGAGTCAAGGTTTCCTATTCAACTGAAAAGGAATGTTACAAATATGCCTGAGCTAATGGCTTGGGCTGATGTGGCAGTGACAGCTGGTGGTAGCACTTGTTGGGAACTAGCTTTTATGGGTTTGCCTAGTCTAGTGCTGATTTTAGCTGAAAATCAAGGGGCGATTGCCGAAAACCTAGAGGCAATGGGAGTAATTGTAAATTTAGGATGGCATGAGAATGTTTCTGCTGTTGAAATAGCATCGGGAGTAGCGCAATTACTAATAACTACCGAAAGCCGGGAAAAAATGACTAGATGTAGTCAAGAATTAGTGGATGGTGAAGGAAGCAGTCGAGTCTTGAGTTATGTAAAAGATAACTTTTTTCAATTGCGCTCAGTACAGCAAGATGATTGTCGGTTGCTATGGGAATGGTCAAACGCTCCAGAAGTACGTGCGGTTTCTTTTTCCTCAAAGTCTATACTTTGGGAACATCATGTTCAATGGTTTCAATCTAAATTGATTAACCCTAATTGTATCTTTTACATTGCCATTAATAAGAATGATGTACCTATTGGACAGATTCGATATGACATAGAAAATTATGAAGCTACTATTTCTATGAGTATTGACCCAAAATTTCGTAATCAAAATTATGGAAGTAGCTTGATTAAATTAGCTTGTAAACAATTATTTGATGAATCTGATATTACTAGGATTCAAGCCTATATAAAACCAAGTAATCAGGCGTCTGTTAGGGCATTTTCCAAAGCTGGTTTTCAGAGTATGGGAATAATCACACTACAAGGACATCAAGCAATCCTTCTTATCATAGACAAGTATAAATTTGGTTAGTTGAGAGAGTAAATGCGAGAAATTAACGTTGCAAATCGAATAATCGGCGCTAGCCATCTCCCCTTCGTAGTTGCTGAAATTTCCGGCAATCACAACCAATCATTAGAAAGAGCTTTGGATATCGTTGAAGCAGCTGCCAAAGCTGGAGTACATGCACTTAAACTCCAAACTTATACTGCTGACACGATGACCTTAGACATAAATGAGGGTGATTTTTACATTGATTATCCTAATAGTCTATGGCACGGTAAATCCCTGTATCAACTATATCAGCAGGCTTATACACCTTGGGAATGGCACAAACCTATTTTTGAGCGTTGTGAGGAACTAGGAATAATTGGGTTTAGCACTCCTTTTGATGCCACCTCAGTAGATTTTCTCGAATCTTTAAATGTACCTTGCTACAAAATTGCTTCTTTTGAAAATACCGATTTACCTTTAATTCGCAAAGTTGCCAGCACGGGTAAACCGATGATTATTTCTACTGGTATGGCAACAATTTCTGAGTTAGATGAAACTGTTCGGACAGCACGAAAAGCTGGGTGTCAAGACTTAATATTACTCAAATGTACTAGTAGCTATCCTGCCACACCAGAAAACACTAACCTGCTAACTATTCCTCAAATGCATGAGTTCTTTAATGTGCAGGTAGGGTTATCCGATCACACAATGGGTATTGGAGTTGCTGTTGCTAGTGTTGCTTTAGGGGCTACATTAATTGAGAAACACTTTACTCTGTGTCGGGCTGATGGTGGAGTCGATTCAGCCTTTTCAATGGAACCAGCAGAGATGCAACAATTGGTAATAGAGTCGCAAAGAGCTTGGCAAGCTTTGGGCAGTATAAAATATGGAGCAGATGAGGCTGAAAAAGAGTCATTGGTTTATCGGCGATCGCTCTACGTTGCCAAAGACATGAAAGCAGGGGATATATTCACATCAGAAAACCTCAAGGCAATACGCCCAGGATTTGGTTTGCCACCGAAATATTACGATATTTTAATAGGAAAAAAAATTAAGCAAGACGCTAAAAGGGGAACACCGATAAGCTGGGACTTATTTGTTTAATAGACTTAAAGTATTAAAAGTATTTTTTAACAAAGGATATGTCAAATGCCTGAAAATAAAAAGATATTATTTTTTTCTCCATATTCAGCATGGCTACTTCACAGCCAAGTAGATGCTATTGTGGCGAAGGCGCTCGAAATGCGTGACTGTGAAGTAGTGATTATTTTATGTGATGGAGTCTATAAAGACTGTTACATTACCCGAAAATTAAATAGAGAACAAGCTATAAACGTTTGTCAAAATTGTTCGCAAACAGGGCAGCATTTTTTTGAATCATTTGGCTTGCCTTATTTGCAACTACGTAATTTTATCACACCTGATGATTATGCGATCGCTAACGAATGGATACAAAAAATTCAATTAGACGATTATGCCAATGCAATATATGATGACTTACCAATCGGTAAATGGGTAATATCATCAATTTATACTTATTTTAGGATATCTGCTAAAAGCCTGTCTAGAGATGATGTAAGTAGGGTTCATAAACAATATCTAATTGATGGCTTGGTAACATACAAAGCTATTTCCAGATTACTAAATGCTTACCAGCCAACAAATTTAATTTTATTTAATGGACGCATTGCACCCTATCGGATAGCTTTTGAGGTGGCGCAACAACAAAAAATAGATATAATTACCCATGAACGAGGTTCCATAGCAGATAGCTTTAATTTTTATGACAATTCCATTTGTCTTAGTAATAAACCTGCTCTAGATTGTGTCAGTGTCTGGGAAAATATACCTCTTAAGCAAGCAGAATTATTACAAGTAAAGCAGTACTTTACTAATCGGGAAATTGGGGTTGATTATAATTGGCCGGCTTTTTATAATTTCCAGACAGGCTATGCCAAAGTTAGACAAAAACTGCGGATACCAGCAAATGCAAAAATCTTTACAGTTTTCACATCAAGTGAAGATGAAGTTAGCTCATCTGAAAATTATGCAGGAGTTACAGAACAGCTTGAAATTATTGAAAAATTAATAAATATATTTGCAGAGAGAGAGGAATATTTAGTAGTTCGTCATCATCCATTCATTGGAGGTAATGATGTTACTCCACCTGATACTAATTTTATAACAAGAGCTTATCGACAGGTGCTTTCAGCACCTAAAAATGTGCGAATTGTTATGCCATATGAACAGTTAACTTCCTATGCTTTGCTATGGCACACTGATGCTGCGATCGCTTTTTTCAGCACTGTGTCAATTGAAGCATCTGCTAGAGGTATTCCAACCGCGTGTTTTCAAATTTCTACCTATCATAAAGCTTTAAGATATTTTCTCGACAATCAGAATCTTGCTCCAGAAAACTTGAAACAACTAGTCGATAGTTTACTAACTGAATCATCTCGTTCTACAGTGGAGGATTTCAGAAAGCTATATAGGTTTACTCATGCCTATTTCTTTAAATATTCAACTAAGTTTCATTCTTTTGGGATTAAAGATTCTTATTTGCCCGATTTGAGATTGGAAAGTGTAGATGAACTTCAACCAGGTAACGATATAGCATTAGATAGAATTTGCGATCGCATTCTCAAAGGTTCATTTTTGTATGATATTTCAGGCATTGAGGATCGCGATCGTTCTTCATTAGAAGAAGAAGCTTTTTTGCAGCAAGAAATATCAGAAATTCAAGAATTTAGTCAAAAACTGAAACAACAGACCTTGCAGCAAAATGATTCATCTGCCACTCTACCAGTCGGTGTAATATATCTCCGATACCAAGGAGAGCAAGATAATACAAGCCTTTTTTCAGAATGGATAAGACAATCTAGGCATGAGAACATCATAGTTCACTGTTCTAATAATTTACTCTGGGAAAATTATCAAGATGTTATAGAGTCAATCATATCCATTATAGAAGTTAGTAAAGAAGATTATTTTCTCGTAACTAATAGTCAGTATCAATATGATGAGTCATTTATATCATCATCTTTAGAGATATTATTAGCTGATGAGCATCAAGAAATGATAGGAGTTTTATTTGGAGGTTGGCTGGCTACTTCAAAAAATGGAATTCAACAGCAAATTTTTACTGAACGTCTCCCAATTTCCAGTTACCAACAAGCTGTAGAAATTTTCCCATTGCTTGAATACCCACAAACTTTATTATCCTTTGCTCTGATGCGTTCTCATGCAATGGTCGAAGTTTTGAAGACAATCAGGCAAATGCCTACACCTAAGCAAGCCGCTGAAACCCTATTTACCTTTTTCAATGGAACAGGTATTCACAAAACAGGGATACCAATGCTATTGGTTCATCAATCTGAAACTTTCGCACCGTTATCTCATCAAATTTTAAATTGGGTTAGCGATTACCAAACAGAACCAGGTAAGGAAATAGCACAAATAAATCTACGTCAATCTCGAAAGGAAATTGCTGATTTATGGTTGCAAATGAGTGCAGAAAAATTATCAATAGCATATGCAGGTGAAATAGGAAAGGCACACCAGACACTACTTGATAGCGGTATAAAACATGAACCTCTTACAGATACAGAAATATTTTTTGTTAATGAGTTGCTAGAAGAAATTCCCAAAGGATTTGAGCATCCGAAAGCTATCCAGTATCTTCTAGCAGGAATGTTGTATTGCCATGCACATCAATTACCGTTGCAGTATGAATGCGTTTCAATCCCTGAATGGTTTCTTCAAGAATATTTTCAATTTATATTCCACTCTCCAGGTTTATTTCAACAGATAGGAGAGGTAGACAATTACTATCACTATCTACAAGGATGGCTAGATTATTTACATAGTAATATATTTAGTAATCCTGATTTAAAATTATGCCAGAATATTGCTTCTATCTTTACTACAAGTGCTAATTTCATTCCGCTCTACTTCTCCACTAAAAATCTGCAAGATATCTACACAAAGCGAGCAGATATCATGGAATTTACTTTACAAAATTGCGGGGCTGAAATTGATTATATTTTTCCAGATAGACCTCAAAACCGCACAAAAATTCGTCTAGGTATTTTAAACTCTCACTTTACTCCGCATACAGAAACTTTTCATACTCTCCCAGCTTTTGAATATTTAGACAGAAATCAGTTTGAGATTATTCTGTACACCATGAATTTAACGGGACACCCATTGGAAAGGTATTGTCAAAATTGTGCCGACCGATGTGTTAAACTCCCAATGGAATTGAATAGTCGAGTAGAGACTATCCGTGCAGATGACTTAGATATACTTCTAATTGGAACAAATATAACTGCTGTCACTCACCAGATTACTTTGCTAGGGTTGCATAGACTGGCGCGTATGCAAGTAACTTTTGGTTCTTCTCCAGTAACTACAGGAATGCGAAACATTGACTATTTTATTTCCGGTAGTTTGTCAGAATTGCCCTTTGCACAAGAACACTATCGAGAAAAATTAATTACTGTTGATGGGCCTGGTTATTGTTTCAATTACACAATCGAACCAGAGGTATCTCAGATTAAACCTGAACGAGAAAGTTGGGGTATACCTGAGAACTCTGTTGTGTTCATATCAGGAGCTAATTTCTTTAAAATTATCCCTGAATTAAGAGAAATTTGGACAAAAATTCTCGCTAGTGTACCGAATTCAGTTCTGGTTTTATATCCATTTGCTCCCAGTTGGACTAACTATTATCCTGCTAATCCTTTTTTAAATCAAATGTACGCGGTCTTAGAAAAATATGGAATTGACCGCAGCCGTTTGGTTGTTCTCGATTCACTACCGAGTCGGGTCGAAGTTAAAGAATGTTTAAAATTAGCCGATATTTATTTAGATTCCCCTAGACATTCTGGAGGTCACTCTTTAGTTGATGCTTTGGAAGTTGGTTTGCCAGCAGTGGTAATGGAAGGTAAATTCCTACGTTCTCGACATGCAGCTGCTTATCTGCGAGAACTGCAACTACCTGAATTAATTACAGATAACGAAGTAGACTATATCAATTTGAGCGTGGAACTTGCTACCAATTCGGAATTGCGTTTCTCAAAAAGCCAGCATATTCAGGAAAAAATGCAAGCTAACCCCAGATTTTTTAACAGTCGTGATTACTCTGCTCAGATTGGCAAATTATTTCAAGAAGTATTTCCACAGCACCAGGCGAGCGCTCTTACTGAAAAACTAAAATTAAGAGACATCAACCTGATTATTTTCCCAGACTGGAGTCAGCCAGAAGATATCCTCTATCAGCAGCTAGCAAGCGTCATCGGTAGTTTAGTAAAGCATCCTGATAAAAAGCAAATTACTTTATTGATAAATATCGATAATCTTTGTGAGGATGATATCAATTTCTTTTTATCTGATGTTGCTATGAATCTTCTATTAGAAGAAGAGTTAGATATAACTGATGATCCGGTAATTTCTCTGGTTGGGCAATTTGATGAACTACAGTGGAAAACTATTTTCCCTCACATCCAAGCCCGTATTGTCTTGGAAATTGAAAATCAAGAGGCGATTGCAAAAGCGAACGCAGACAATTTACTATTATGTGACTTGGATAGTTTGATTACATTGAAAACAGAGCTTATATTGAACTCGGATTAGCGAAGTATCATAACGCTAGCAATGCCCAACATTTCACAAAAAAAGCCTGTTCATACAGGCTTTTTATATACAGCGTATTTCAGGTAAATGAAGTACACGGGTAGGGGCACAACATGTTGTGCCCCTACAATTATCTGTTCTATATATTTGTAGATCGGTAATATAAGAGTTTTTCCCAGCTTATTTTCCTTCCACATACCTTTGCCACATCTGCTCATAAGCCTTTTCCATCTCACGAGTAAACTGCTTTGCATTCCACAAGGGTGCTGTTTGTCTTGACTGTCGCAGCTTCCAAGAAATTTGTTCTCTTAAAACTGCATCTTTACCCAAGCGCACGCCCCACTCTATATACTCTTCATCTGTCCAAGCAATACCTTCTGTTACACCTACATTCATCATCATAGTGTAGCTATTACGAGCCGCAAACTGTTCACCAACTCGTGTCACCAAGGGGACACCCATCCAAAGTGTTTCTAGTGTTGTCGTAGCTCCGTTATATGGATATGTATCTAATACAATATCAGCGATCGCTAAATTTGCTCTGTGAACAGATTCAGTTGGATCTAAAGGTAAAAATCGCAGGCGATCGCTAGCTACTCCTTCTTCTTCTGCTAACTGTATAAAAAACTCTTGAACAGATCCAGTATCGGCTAACCCTTTAATCAAGAAATAGCTATTGGGAACTTCTTTGAGTATTTTCATTTGCGATCGCGCTGTATCAGGATGGCGTTTCAATCCTGTTTGAGCGCTAAGATAAACCACAGCATCACTTGGAATATCCAAAGATTCCCGCCTTAAAGTAGGTACACCCACTTCAAAACCATCTATTGCTATATAAGTTTGGGGTAACCTCCAAATCTTCTCTGAATAGTACTTCTGAGCCGATTCAGGTAAAACATAAGGATCGGCAATAAAGTAATCAACTGCTGGTATTCCCGACGCATCCCAACCCAACCACGTTACTTGTACGGGTGCTGGCTTGAGTGCCATGATTTCACAAGTAACATCTAGGGTGATGCTATCCAAATCAATTAAAATATCAATTTCATCTTCGGAGATTTTTTCAGCGATATCTTCCGCGTAGATTCCACCTTGATAAGACTGAGTGAATTGATGAAAATACCATTCTTGTAACGGATCTCTTACCTGTTTGTAATTAATAAAATAACCATATAATTCCAAATTTTCGCGTTCATGATGTTGAATTAGCCATCGTGCTAACCAGCCAACAGAATGATTGGTAAAACAATGAGATAAGTAACCAATTTTCTTTAACTTAGATTTATCTCCTAACGAAGACCTTCTATATCTCTTAACTTCTTCTTTGCTCTGCTTTTGTAAATTTAATTGGCAAAATTCCGATATTTTATTCTGAATTTGTCTGTTTTTATGCGGATTATCTTGTAAGTAGGGTGCAAAATAGTTAGCATTGAACAGACGGAGAATCATAGCAGCTTCAATATCTGTAGGTTGTTCTACTATTAAAGAATTTAATAAATATTCCTGCTGCTGCAAAACTGTATAAGCTTCTTGCCAAAAACCAGGAGCATTCATCAAACCTCTTTGTAGAAGATGTGTTGCAGATATTTTATCCACCAATGTATTTGATAGGGAATAACATAACTTTGCTGTATTAATTCCTTCAAAATAATTGCCATCTCTGAGATAGAAAGCAGTCAAATGGCGCAAAATTTCTAGATGATTAGGCTCTAGGCATAAACCTAGCTCAATCAAGCGTGCAGCTAGTTGTGGTTGCCACATTGAATGAGCAATTTTTACTGTAGCTGGAATCAAAATATTAATGAAATCTTTAGGCTCACTAATATGAATTAGACAAGCTTTTGTAAACTCGAAAACTGCGGGATGTAAGGGGGCATGAACGAGAATACTCTCGAAAATTTGCAACAATAGCTGAGTATCTAGGATTTGTCCTGAATCAAGTAAATCAATCAACCCTAGAGAAGTTAATTCATCGCCAGTAAATGTTTCTAGATTGATAGATAACTCAATCAGATGCAGCAAATTGTTAACATCTGTAGGTGTAATTTCCCGGATATGCTGGCGAATTGCCCAAGCAACTGAATAATCTGTAAGTTGCTCACGGCGCGAGGCTTCTGTTTGTAAAACTTCTATCAGTTCATCAGTCCACTGTTCAACCTCTTGGGACTCTCCCTCCGCCATCCCCAACAGCCAAGTCATCTGTGCTTCGGCTTCTTGTCCCTGCAATAACAACATTAATCCTAAGTTCCAGTAGTGAGACTTCGCTTCTGGTTCAACTTCAATAGCTTGCTCATAGTAGCTAGCAGCTTGAATGTAGTTACCTTTGATGAAATATTGTTGAGCTTGTTGTTCTGGATTAGCAACATAGAATGGTACAAATTTCATGGTCAATTACTTTGAGGATAGTGGTAGTTACAAAATCAAAATGGGTAGCCGAAACTACCCACTGTTATAATGCATTCAACTAAAAAAGATGTAGCTAACGTTTTTACTTAGACTTCAACACTGAGAAACCAGTAGCACAAGTGGGTTGTCTTGGTGGACCAGCGTTGACGTTTGGAGCTACAGCTGAACTTTGTACGCCCACATTATTAGACTCACACAAAACTGCTAGAGTAGTTGCTTCACTGGTGGATGCTTGTACAGATACAATCACAGTGCCTTCATAGGATTTCAGGGCAGCCTTCTTAGACATACCATTATTGGCTACCTGGCTAGCAGCACCATTAAGTTCGTATTTGTAGTTCTCTGTTGAAGAAGCAATACCCAAACCTAACTTATTCAAGTTAGTTGTGAACTCGGCATTTTCCAGGTAATATGCTTGTTGAGCGCGGTTCATAGAACCAACGTATTGTTTAGCTTCTGACTGCTTACCTTTGTTGGCTTGGTTCAAGAAAGAAGGTAGAGCAATAGCGGACAAAATCCCGATAATAATAATTACTACTAGTAATTCAATAAGTGTGAAACCTTCGTTTTCTTTCTTTTTGCCGATGATGTGTTGCAGAAATTTTGCTTTCAATTCGCTTTTCATAAGTGTTTTCCCTGGGGTAGGAAGTGTTTGTGTGTTCTAGATGTAACTTACCCAGTTGCGATCGCTTTCCTATCACACCAGCTAAAAAATTTTTGACCAAATAAATATACTGATTTCAGCCATACACGGGAGGGTAGCACAGCTGTGCTACCCTACGAAAGACGTAATATTTCACTTCGTTTGTGGAAGTCAGTTATTCAAACTCAGGTGGCCACAATTCTGATACCGCCAATTCCCAACCTGGTAGCAAGTCTGGTAGTGTAAGTGTGTCTCCATTGTGCAACACTACTGAAGCTTGATTTAGTCGATAGACCGTTACTGTCAATTTGTCAGGGTCAATCAGTATGCCGACTACAGACCCTAGTTGCAAAAATAGCTGAATCTTCTCTTCAAGTGGTTTAATTCTGTCGCTTTTAGATTTAATCTCAACCATCAAGTCTGGAAGTAACTCTACAAAGTCGCGCTTCGTCTTCTTCAAGCGATCGCCCCTCACAAAAGACACATCAGGCGATCGCAGGTTTCTTTTTTCCGAATCGTCTTCTTGTGCGCCTTCTGCTCTGGGTAGTATAAAGCCTGCGCTAGAACCAGTTACTCGCCCTAGTTTGCGCGACATAACCCAAATATTTAAGAAGGTACTCAAGCGAGTGCCAATTTCCTCTGACTCGTAATCTGATGGCCCCATAACTATGATTTTCCCCTCTACCAACTCCATCTGCCATTCTGGATGTTCGGTTTGTAGCTGCTCTAAATCTGCAACGGTGAAAGACATAATATTATGGAAAATACTTCTGTATTTATCATAAGTACCGCACTCTAAGAGCATCTTTGGCAAGTATTGAGCGCATAGTACTGTAGGCGTTTCCCATCGCTTCCCATCTGGTGTAGCCGATCGCAATTTGTTATGCTATATTAAGCGTAGTCGTTATGAGTTCATAGTATTTTCATGAGTAACCCAACTGTAGAAAACTTGGTAATTATCGGTTCTGGGCCAGCAGGGTACACAGCCGCCATCTATGCTGGACGTGCTAACCTGAAACCCGTTGTATTTGAAGGTTTCCAAGCCGGGGGATTGCCTGGTGGGCAATTAATGACAACGACGGAAGTCGAGAACTTTCCTGGGTTTCCCCAGGGGATTACCGGGCCGGAACTGATGGATAAGATGAAGGCGCAGGCGGAGCGCTGGGGGGCTGAGCTATATACTGAAGATGTGATATCAGTTGATTTCAGTCAGCGTCCATTTACAGTGCGATCGCAAGAAAGGGAAATCAAAACCAACAGCATTGTTATTGCTACTGGTGCGACAGCAAAACGTTTGGGTTTACCCAGCGAACAGCAATTCTGGAGTCGGGGTATTTCAGCTTGTGCAATTTGTGATGGTGCAACACCGATTTTTCACGGTGCAGAACTAGCTGTGATTGGTGCTGGGGACTCTGCGGCGGAAGAGTCTATTTACCTCACCAAGTATGGTTCTAAGGTAAATATGTTGGTACGCACCGATAAAATGCGGGCTTCTAAAGCCATGCAAGACCGAGTTTTGAGTAATCCCAAAATCCAGGTACATTGGAACACGGAAGCCGTGGATATCTTCGGTAACGGACACATGGAAGGAGTGAAAGTCCGCAACACCAAAACTGGTGAAGAAAGTCAACTTCACGCTAAGGGTTTATTCTACGCCATTGGTCACACTCCTAATACTTCCTTATTTAAGGGGCAATTGGAACTGGATGAGGTAGGTTACATTGTCACCAAGCACGGTTCTGTGGAAACCAGTGTCGAGGGCGTTTTTGCGGCTGGCGACGTACAAGATCATGAATTTCGGCAAGCAATCACCGCTGCGGGTACTGGCTGTATGGCGGCGATGTTGGCAGAACGTTGGTTATCTTCCAGTGGCTTGATTCAAGAATTCCATCAACAGCCAGAGACAGCAGATAACGAATTAGAACATCAACCAGCCAAAAAGACCGAAGCTGAGGAAGAAGCTGGATTTAATTTGAGTGCAACACGTCATGAGGGAGGTTATGCTTTACGGAAATTATTCCACGAAAGCGATCGCTTACTCCTTGTGAAATACGTCTCTCCTGGCTGCGGCCCTTGTCATACCTTGAAGCCAATTTTAAATAAAGTGGTGGATGAATTTGACAGCAAAATCCACTTTGTGGAAATTGACATCGACAAAGACAGAGATATTGCTGAAAATGCTAACGTTACAGGAACGCCAACGGTTCAATTGTTCAAAAACAAGGAATTAGTGAAGGAAGTCAAAGGCGTCAAGCAAAAGAGCGAATATCGGCAGTTGATTGAAAGTAATCTTTAGGGAATGGGGAATGGGGAGTGGGGAGTGGGGAATAGTAAAAATTACGAATGCCCTAATTACTCACCTGACTTTTCACGTTATGTGGAAAAACCAACGCGAAACCTAACCCCCTAACCCCCTTCCCTACTAGGGAAGGGGGAAAATTTAAAGCCTCTCCCCTACAAGGGGAGAGGAATGAAAGTGAGGTTTTCCATATGTCGTGAAAGTTAGAATTACTCACTTCCTACCCCCTACTCCCTACTCCCTACTCCCCACTCCCTAATTTGATATGTAAAATGGTCAGCGTATCTTGCTTGATCCAGGCGATCGCACATGGCCATCACAAAACGGCAGTTGCCGACATTTTTCCAGTTTGCTAAAAATCCCAATCTTTCCCAGAAACTCATGCTCATCGGGTTAGCCATTACCCTATTTTTCATTTTTCTGGCATTCTTCGCTCCCGTATTCCAGGCTTGGGGATGGCTACAAAACCCCAAAGATTTTCTCTCGAATCCAATTCACCAGCCACCATCGGCTAAATATTGGTTTGGTACTAGTCGCCTGGGTTATGATGTCTTCTCTCGCACACTGTTCGGCGCTCAAGCGGCTTTGCAAGTAGTAATTTTGGCAACGGCGTTGAGTATGATTATCGGTGTGCCTTTGGGGATGCTGAGTGGTTATCTCGGCGGGAAACTGGATAAAGTGTTGCTGTTTATTATGGATAGCATCTACACTTTACCAGGGCTGCTGTTGTCTGTGACACTGGCCTTTGTGGTGGGGCGTGGGATATTGAATGCAGCGATCGCCATTAGCATTGCTTACATCCCCCAATATTACCGCGTTGTCCGCAACCACACCGTTAGCGTCAAGACTGAAGTGTTCATCGAAGCTGCTCAAGCAATGGGGGCTTCCACTTGGGTTGTGCTTTCTCGATATCTATTTTTCAATGTCATTCAAAGTGTACCCGTTCTATTCACACTCAACGCCGCTGATGCAATTTTAGTGTTGGGCGGTTTGGGCTTTTTGGGGCTAGGACTTCCAGAAGAAGTGCCAGAATGGGGATACGATTTAAAACAAGCACTGGAAGCTCTACCTACCGGCATTTGGTGGACTACTCTTTTCCCTGGTTTAACGATGACATTCATGGTGGTAGGGTTATCACTACTTGGTGAAGGGTTAAACGAATTTGTCAATCCTCGTTTACGAAGAGAAAATAGAATCCGAAAGTAGTCATTGGTCATTTGCAAAGGACAAAGGACAAATGACAAATTACAAATTACGAATAACAATAGAGAGATTTGTGTGAAAGATAACCTGACATTAATTGCTGCCGCTACTGGCGGATTTATGCTTTCCGTCGCCCTTGCTGGTATCTTAAGAGGTACTCCAGTTACAGTTTGGCAAGAACAATCGAGTGTTCGTACCATGACTGTTGCTAATTTACGACCCGCACCCAATAAGACAGAAAATTTAGAATATTTCCGTGCCAAAATTCTAAAACCCTGAGAAATTAGGGAGTGGGGAATAGGGAGTGGGGAGTGGGGGAGATGAGGGAGATGAGGGAGATGAGGGAGCAGGGGGAGCAGGGGAGGCAGGGGGAGAAATAACCAATGCCCAATGAATGCCCAATGCCCAATGCCCCATGTCCAATGCCCAATGCCCTATGCCCAATCACAAATGACAAATGACAAATGACAAATGAAGTAATTGGCATTGATGTCGGGGGAACAGCAATTAAGCTGGGGCGTTTTACACCTGATGGTAGTTGCCTGCAATCTTTGACTTTGACAGCTCCGCAACCAACAACCCCGGAGGCGGTGCTGGCGATATTGGTAGATGCGATCGCTCAAATTGACCCAGATAATCAAAGTGTTGCCATTGGTGTCGGGACTCCTGGCCCTGCCGATGCAGCAGCGCGGATTGCGAAAATTGCCATTAACTTACCTGGATGGATCGATGTGCCTTTAGCAGACTGGTTGGAAACTAAAACTGGTAAACCAACCGTAATTGGTAATGATGCTAACTGCGCTCTTTTGGGAGAAGCTTGGTTAGG
Organism: Nostoc sp. FACHB-973; assembly: GCF_014698115.1. Classification (GTDB taxonomy): domain Bacteria; phylum Cyanobacteriota; class Cyanobacteriia; order Cyanobacteriales; family Nostocaceae; genus Nostoc; species Nostoc muscorum. The sequence goes on along the minus strand of NZ_JACJSJ010000045.1, from coordinate 12,534 downwards.
AGCCGGTCGCAACTTTCAAAATTTGATTCTCCTGACTTTGGGGACTGGAGTTGGTGGCGCAATTATCCTCAATGGCAAATTGTTTGTTGGACATCAAGGAGCTGCTGGAGAACTCGGTTTAATTTCATTCAACCCTGACGGGCCAATGTGCAATAGCGGCAATCAAGGCTCTTTGGAACAATATGCCTCTGCTACTGCCATTCGTCGCCGCACTCTCAAGGAACCCATCGAATTGGGTACCCTTGCCCAACAAGGAGATACCGCAGCATTGACTTTTTGGCAAGAGTATGGTAAGTGTTTGGGGATTGGATTGACAACTTTGGTTTATGTGCTGACACCAGAAGCGATCGTCATAGGTGGCGGTATCAGTGGTAGCTGTGAGTTTTTCTTGCCAGCAGTGAAGGCAGAAATTGAGAAGCGAGTACAGCCTTTATCACGAGAGGGTTTACAAATTTTGCCAGCGCAGTTAGGAAAATTTGCTGGGATGGTGGGTGCAGCAAAGTTGGCATGGCAAAAGTATTCAGAATTTTAGATTATGGTTCAAAAATCAAATCAAAGTCCTATATTTAAACTTGAATCAGCACTATTACCCAATGGATAATTACAGCAATTTTCAGGTAAATAGACCACGCGGTAGGGGCACAGCAATGTTCCCTACGACAGATGTGGTTCAAATACATGAAAATTGCTGTAATCTTGAGTCCAAGTTGTTAAACAGAAATATTGCACATGTTGGAAAAACCCTATATGCAGTTTTCTGCAAAATGGGATGCACAATTATGCGATCGCACTATACAAATCATGCAGCTATATGTGCATAAAGGGTGAAGGTATTACTTAGCCATCTGCCTTAATCTGAGTATTAAAGAAACGGTTAATGAATCGGAAAACAATAATAATCATCAATTTATCAACCGTTGCTGATGAAATTATCGTTATTTTTTTAACTCAGAAGGTGCAATCTTCAAACAAACTCTTATGATATTTTAATTAAAAATATCTAATTATTAATGCGATCGCTAAGTCAGTGAGAGACCATTTATAAAGTAAATCTTAAGTAGGGTGCGTTACGGCTTTGCTATCACGCACCGCAATACAAGATGCTGCGTTAGGCGCAGTTCATATTTCTCGCGATCATTAATCTCAAAATATGCGCTCAATGATATCCCCTTCTCCTTTACCGAAGGACCCGAAAATGGGAAATCAAGAGTTACGGTAATCCGCTTTTCCCAAGATTGGTTACAACGTAATGCTAACAGTGTCCGGGCGATCGCGGTAGCTCACTGCAAGATAATGGCTTTAATTTTTCAGTACGCTATCAGCCATTTTGATAAGTAGCCACCAGCTATTCTTCTGCTTCAAAAACAACACCTTCATACAGTAGTGCGATCGCCAACTCAAATTCGATACTGGATAGGGTAATAATATCTCCCTCAGTGTAGGGATAATAAAGCCACATTCTGCCCTCTCCCCGACAGTAGCGTTCGACGGAGATTGTTTCCGAATCTATCAATAAATATTCTTGTAAAGAGGAAATTTTCAGGTAATTGGTGAATTTTTCGCCCCTATCTTTCCCGCTTGTACCGGGGGAGAGAACTTCGGCAATGATTTTCGGGTTTTGAATAAATTTGCGGGCATTGAGGTCTTGAGGGTCGCAACTGACGATAACATCAGGATAATAATAAGGACTTTTAGTATTAACTTGCACTTTCACGTCCGACACATTCACTCGGCAACCTCTAGCACGTAAGTGTGGGTATAAGGCTCTGTAAAAATTAAGTGTAATGTCATTGTGGGGAATTGTACCACCTGTCATCGCAAAGACTTCGCCGTTGACATATTCGTAACGAAGTTCTTGCTGGGTTTCCCATGCAAGATATTCCTCGATGGTCATTTTTTGTGGTTGCTGGGAGATGGCTACCATAGTAAGATATTTCGAGTTTGTTTCGATTTTAGCGAATCAAAGAAGGTGGGTTAGGGACTTCCAAAAAATAAATTATCCCAAATTATTTGTACATTTGTAGGGGCGCATAGCTATGCATTGGCGTCAACTTAACGTAGATACGCCTTTTGGCAAGGGTTCTAGGGTTGCCCTCATCCCCTAACCCCGAATCCCACACTTGGGATTCGGGGAACCAGACTCTTGCTCCCCTCTCCCAAACTTGGGAGAGGGGTTGGGGGTGAGGGCAAAACCTAGTCACAAAGAGGGTTTCGCCTGAAGTTGACACCAATGATAGCTATGCGCCCCTACGACGGGATATTTTTTTAACAGGAAGCCCCTTAAAAAGAAGTCGGAAGTCGGAAGTACAGTGTAAGTCTTACTACTAAACTTTATGACCCAAACACAAGCAGAACCAAAAATATTTACTTTCGATGAATTTATTGAGTGGTATCCAGAGAACTCAGAACAGCGCTACGAATTACATAATGGGGTAATTTTTGAGATGCCTAAACCCAGAGGCAAGCATTCAAAACTAACAGGTTCTCTGATTGAGAAACTACTTATAACTATTAGAGAGATAGCTAAAGGTGATATTTGGTTTATTCCTAGAGAATCCATTGTAAAACCTAATCGCAATCAATCAGGTTACGAGCCAGATATCATTGTTCTAAACCAAGAAACTATTGGTACTGAAACACGTTGGGAAAGTGAATCAGTTATTCAAAATGCAACTTCAGTCAAATTAATAGTGGAAGTTGTTAGCACTAATTGGCGTGACGATTACTATGACAAATTCAGGGACTATGAAGAGATGGGCATCACTGAATACTGGATTGTAGATTATGCCGGGTTGGGGGGACGTGATTTTATTGGCAATCCCAAACAACCTGCTCTTTTTGTGTGCGAACTAGTTGATGGGGAATATGTCAAGAAGCTATTTAGAGGTAGTGATGTGATTGTCTCCCCCACCTTGCCAAAACTCAACCTGACCGCGCAACAGGTTTTTGATTTGGCTTTGTAATATCGGCGTTGCATAAATGGGGGATGAATTAAGATTTTTGGGGTTGCTGATTTAGGATATGAAACTCTCTGCGACTCTGCGCCTCTGCGTGATACAAATCCCTAAATAACAAGTCTTTTACCGGATATGATATAAGTGCTTAAAATCACAGCCAACCACTTTTCAAATAACCTCTTAAGAACATTCTCGACTCAATAGCAACTGCCCATTATTCAGCCGATATACACCTTGCGGTTCGATAATTGGGTCGCCTTTTTTCCAAGGACGGGATGTAGTTTCGACACCCCTCACCTCGCCAGTTGCGTAGGTAGAAACCAACAAAACACCAGGACGACTACTAGGCAAACCACCAGAACCTGTGATGGTAAAAGAGTTTTCTTGTCGCTTGGTGGCGCGTGAAATGCAACTATTGGCGATAAGTGCGTTGGTGTCGATGAATGGGAATAATTGGGTGAAGCTGTTTTGGATCGAACTAATATCAGGTATGTTGATGCTAATCACACCTGCAACGCCTAATTCCGAACTGGCGGTAATATCGCTTTTTTCAGTTGGTTTTGGACGCGACTCGATACCAAAGATACCTTGCGAGTTAATTTCGACGTTTCCACCTGTTCCTGTGAAGGCGTTGGCTGTGATGTCGCTGTTTTCTTGGGGGATAGCGACGATAAATCTAGAATTGATATTGATGTTACCACCATCGCCACCTGATTGTGCTGTACCTGCGGTAGTCGAAATTCCGCTACCGCGACGCAATAGTAAAAGATCATCGACAGTTAAATTGATATTTCCACCATCATCAGAGTTGGTTATTGCTGCAATAATTCCTTGGTTATCAATTGTTGTGGAATCAGAATTAATATTAATATCTCCAGCTTTCCCTTGCCCAAAGCTGCTTGAACTAATTCCCCCGTCATTTAAAAATAAAGAACCTGTTGTCAGGTGAATATTGCCTCCATTGCCTACAGCTTCTCGATTGACTGTACTAAAAATACCGCTAGAAAAACCTGTGGTGCCAACACCGTCAATTAAAATGCGATCGCGTGCATCAATGGTGATATTCCCCGCATTACCTTTACCGTAACTGCTAGCAGCAAGTTGTCCGCCGTTGCTTAGTGTTAAGGAGTTGGTTGTTATTTGGATATCCCCACCTTTGCCAACACCTCCAGCAGACAAAAAACTAAAAGCGCCATTCCTGTTATTGCCACTAATACCATCGATAATCACAGTATCCCATGCATCAATGGTTATATTTCCAGCATTCCGCTTTGCAGAGGTGGAAATTGCACCGCCATTTCTTAACCTCAGCGTTCCTGTTTTCACCTGGATATTTCCACCATTCCCGCTTCCAGTAGCAGCGGTAATTGCCTCAGCGAAAGAATTTTTACCATTGCTTCGGTCAAAGGTAACGGTATCGCGTGTATCGATAAAGATATTACCACCATTACCTTGACCACCACTAAAAGCGCCAAGTCCACCACCATTTTTTAGAAATAATTCTCTGGCGTTGATGCGAATATCCCCAGCGTTACCTGTGCTACTGCTTGCCGCAGCAGTGCTTGCTAAAGTAACTAAACCATTTTCCCCACCATCAAAAGTTACTGTATCGCGGGCGTTGATGGTGATATTACCTCCATTTCCCTGTCCACCTGTTAGTGCAGAAAGGCTTGCACCGTTAGTGACGGAAAGTGACCCTGTTGTAATTTCGATATCACCTCCTTTACCTTCACCACTCAGCAAGGAACTTGATAAACCACCAATTACATTACTAAAGGTTACACCCTTTAAGGCACCATCAATGATGACAGTATCACGAGCATTAATGGTGATATTTCCAGCATTACCTTCTCCTTCGGGATGGATAGAAAATATGTTAGCGCCATTTGTTAAAGATAATGATCCTGTTTCGATTTTTATATTTCCGGCATTACCATTGGATGCTGCTGTACTGGCAGTACTAGGTAAACCATTACCATCAATTCCATCAAAAGTAATAGTATTGCCAACATCAATAAAAATATTACCTCCATTACCTTGTCCGAAGCTGTTGGTATTTAGTTGCCCCCCATCTTTCAGTAGTAAATTACCCGCAGTGATGCGAATATCACCACCATTACCTATCGCATTAGAACCAACATAACTTGATGCTAGACTACCAGATTTTAGCCTGCTTCCAAAACCTGAAAATGTCACATTATCACGGGCATTAATAGTGATATTTCCTGCATTTCCGACTCCATCAGTATAGCTAGATATTGTGGCAGCATTAGTAACCGAAAGCGATCCCGTTGTAACTTGAATGTTTCCTGCTCTCCCGACACCTCCTGTGAGCAAGTTGCTTTCCAAACCACTGAATGCATCATAATCGAAGTTATCTATTTTGACATTTTCAGAGGCTTCGACTGTAATATTTCCGGCATTACCTTGCCCTAATACATTTGTTGATACTTCACCGCCGTTAGTTAACGAGAGTGAACCTGTTTTAAGGTAAATATCTCCTCCGTCACCTACCCCCTCATTGTACACACTACTAGCAGCAAAACTATTGTTATAAAAGGCTATATTATTAAGGGCATTAACGCTGATATTCCCCGCGTTTCCTTTGCCATTTGTACTGCTACTAATAAAGGCTCCATTAGTAGCTTTTAGTGTACCTGTAGTGATTTGAATATTACCTGCATTTCCTTGAGCAGTGCGTTGCACAGAATTAATAATCCGGCTAAAAATATTACCATCGCTACCATCTAATGAAATATTATTACGAGCATTAATGATGATATTACCAGAATTACCTTTTCCCCTAGTGCTACCTTGAATTTCCGAACCATCGTTTATTTCCAAGGAACTGGCATTAATAGTAACGTTTGCACCATTACCTATTGCACCCTCACCTACTCCTAAAAGAATTCCGTTAACTTCGTCTGGTCTTGAGTTCCGAAAACTGATATCACCTTGGACGTTAATATTTATATTACCTGCATTTCCCTGTCCTCCTGGTAGCTGATCATCAGCACCATCAACTTGCGATTGGATCTGTGAGCTATCTGTCAAAGAAAGTGAACCCGCATTTATATTAATTTCACCACCATTACCCACACCCCCAGATCCAATGTTGGTAAATACGAAGCCACGAGTAAATTCAACCGCATCTGATGTTTGTATTAATATATTCCCGCCATTTCCCTGCCCTAAAACAGTTGTACTAAGGTAAGCTTCATTACTTAATGTAAAAGAGCTAGATTTGATGTTGATATTACCACCATTACCCGTTGCTCCTGTCAATACAAAACTACTAATACCACTATCTAAATCATCTTTCTGACCTATAACATTAACAGCACCTTGAGCAATAATATTTACATTACCTGCATTACCTTGTCCCCATAGACTAGCATTGATTAGTCCATAATTTTGTATTGTCAATCTTCCAGTCGTGATATTGATATTGCCAGCATTACCAAATGCTCTTTCTTGCACGACGTTAGCAATGAAGCTGTTATCTATTAACGTCGTCTCTGTAGCATTAATAGTAATATCTCCACCTTGACTATTTGGAGTACCTAAACCTGTGGCTATTCCTGCTCTTAGTTTACTTTGCTCTACCAAATTTACATTTCGAGCTTGAATTTTGATATTCCCCCCATCCGCACCGCGAACATTGACTTCTGCGCCATTACTCAACGAAACATCGGCACGTTCCACATTTTCAGGTATAACTAAACTCAGATTATCACCTGCAATATTAAATCCCACATTTCCCGGTGCAGCCAAACCTGCTAACTCAATATTTCCGCCATAAGCGTGAATTCCACCACCATCAATATTGATATTTCCACCAACAAGCAGCAAACTTTTACCATTAGCAACTCGCAAACCCGTAACATCTTCACCAATGAAATTAGTACCTGCGGGTGCTTGAGATTGATTGATAATTCCCCCATTTGCTTGGATTTGATTAAACAGCAATACTGAAGGATGGATAGTCAACAACGGTTCTGCTTCGGGATTTGTGGCACTAAAAACCCCTTGATTGCCAAACTGAATCCCGTTCGCAGTCGTCCCCACAAACGAACCATCTACATCTAAACTGGCATTTTCCCCAAACACAATGCCATTGGGATTTATCAAAAATAAATTCGGTCTAGAATTACCAAATGTTCCCAGTCTCCCCAAAATTTCTGAAGGATTACTACCTGTCACCCGTGCCAAAATATTCTGAATATCTGCGCTAGGACTGAAAAAATAAGCCCCACGTCCCTCGCTGATATTAAATTCTTGAAAGCTGTGAAAAAGATTGATTTGGCGAGTTGCACCACCTGTAATTACTTCTATCGGTAGTCCCTGAAAGTTGTCTATAACTTGGGAGGACTCAGCGCCAAGTGTGTTATCAGGTACAATATTGCTTTGCTGTGCCTGGGTTTTAGCAGTGAAGATACTGATACTTAGCCAGCCTAGCAACCCTGCCAATCCGAACTCTAAACACTTGTGTAATCCGTATTTTCTCGTCATTGGGGCGCTTTGATATGGATTACTTGAGTATCTAATAGAACTTGCACCTTTGGACGATAAACAAGCGAATATTAGTGAATTGTGCAGTTTTCTGCAATGAGACGAGCGCATTTCTACATTTTCCAGGTATGAAAACTGCACGTAAACAAGCCGAAAGCCTGAATGTCCAATATTACAGCAGTTTTCATTTATTTGAACCACATCTGCCGTAGGGGCACAGCAATGCTCATACGTGTCAACTTAAGCCTGGGCGAATGGAATTCGCGCACCACTTGCTTCTCCCAAGGGGAGATGCTGCGCGAACAAGTCGGCAGAGCCGACGGCAGTTGCTCATGGGGGAAACCCCCAGACGCTCGCGGACTCGCTTGCCGCCGGCGCTATCGCCCTTGGCGTCTCCCCTTGGGAGAAGACCGCACTGCCTCCCCAACGCAGTGGCTTGGCTTACACAGGCTTTCCTCCGCCTACCTTGTCCTAACAGAAAATTAAGGGTTTTGAAACCTGCGTATACAGGTTTTGTTTGTGTAGACGCGGTTTCTAACCGCCGGTTTCGTGTTAAGTTGACTTTATAAATGGTTTCTTAGGACTTCAATAACTGAAGTTAGTTGCTCTGTAGCCTTAATTAATTATTAATTAATGACTGATTTTCCTAATTAATTACGAATTAAGAATTAGTTAATACTAAGACAAAGAATATCCTGTTGCCTTCTCAACGTATTTCACAACTTTTTCATAAGATTCAGGATTACTCACAGGGTTGATGATGATGGGAATAGTGCCATCTGGTAACCAAAAAGTTATCCTACCGTTTGGTTCATGACAAAAGGAACTAACACAGTCGAGGTTAATTACATATTCATTTTTTTCGTAAATAATTTTCACCCAGTAGGCATGATTTAATTTCAATTCCGTAACGCATTCTATATAATCAAGAACCTTTTGATAGTCTTCTAGGTTAGTTTGTGGGTTAATTACTATGGGAATGGCACTATCAGGTAACCAAAAAGTAACCCTGCCATTTCGTTCATAACAAAAAGCATGGACACGCTCAAAATTTACTACATATTCTTTCCTCTCGTAAAGGATTTTCACCCAGTACGTCACAACATCTCCTCAAGTCCGAAATTTATGAATGATGCACCCTGTATGTCAAATGTACCCAAGCCCTAAGTTAATGTTGCTATGCGCTAATTCAAAATCAAATTAATTTTTTGAATTATGAATTATGATTTTTTATGAAACCTCCAATGGTGTTGGTGTAACAGAATTTGACAGAGAAATCGCTGCTTGAATGAACCCTTTAAATAAGGGATGAGGGGTACTGGGGCGGGATTGAAATTCTGGATGAAATTGGCAAGCCAGAAAGAATGGATGCTTGGGTAATTCCACAATTTCAACTAAGCGTCCATCGGGAGAAGTGCCACTGATGACGTAGCCAGATTTTAACAACAAATCGCGGTAAGCATTGTTGAACTCATAGCGATGTCGATGTCGTTCATAAATCACGTCTTCTTGATAGAGCTTAAAAGCCAGAGTATCAGGGAGAACACGACAAGGATATAGTCCCAAGCGCATTGTACCCCCTAAATCCACTACTTCCTGCTGTTCTGGCAATAAATTAATTACCGGGTCAGTTGTATAGGCGTCAAATTCAGCACTATTAGCGTCTGTTAATCCCCCTACGTTCCTCGCCCATTCAATTACGGAACATTGCATTCCCAAGCATAAACCCAAGAAGGGAATTTGGCGATTCCGGGCATATCTAATGGCGGCAATTTTGCCATCTACTCCCCTGAGTCCAAAACCTCCTGGAACAACTATGCCGTCAACTCCCTCAAGGTGGGTTTCGGCTGGTTCACTTTCCAAAATTTCTGAGTTCACCCAACGCAGGCGCAGTTTGCCATAGGTGGAGATTGCAGCGTGGTTGAGGGCTTCGACTACAGATAAGTAAGCATCACTTAACTGTACATATTTACCGACAATGGCAATTTCTACTTCGTGTTTGGGACTGTGTAACCGTTTTACCAGGGTTTGCCACTGGGTTAAATCTGGTGTCCGTTGTTCCATTTGCAGCAAGTCTAGGACTTGTTCTGCCATTCCTTCCCACTCCAGATTGAGTGGTACTTCATAGATACTTTTGGCATCTTGGGAGGTGATGACACATTCTTCTGGCACATCACAAAATCCCGACAGTTTCTGCTTTAATTTTGTGGGTAGGGGGCGATCGCTCCGACAAACTAAAATATCTGGTTGAATGCCAATAGATCTGAGTTCTTTGACTGAATGCTGTGTTGGCTTCGTTTTCATCTCACCCGCAGAAGCAATCCACGGTACTAGGGTGACGTGCATGTACAAGACATTCTGGCGTCCCACTTCTTTACGGAACTGGCGAATTGCTTCCAAAAAGGGCAGCGATTCAATATCACCCACCGTACCGCCGATTTCTGTAATTACTACAGATGGATTTGTACTTTTGGCAACTCGCAGAATTCGCTCTTTAATTTCATTGGTGATATGAGGAATCACCTGTACAGTGCCACCTTCGTAGTCTCCGCGCCGTTCTTTATTGATGACTGCCTGGTAAATCGAGCCAGTAGTCACGCTGTTCAAACGCGACATTGAAGTATCGGTAAAGCGTTCGTAATGTCCCAAATCCAAATCTGTCTCGGCGCCATCCTGGGTGACGAACACTTCGCCATGCTGAAAGGGACTCATCGTCCCAGGATCTATATTGATATAAGGGTCGAGTTTGAGAATCGACACCGAATATTCCCGCGACTTGAGCAAACGCCCTAGACTTGCTGCTACAATGCCTTTGCCAATACTGGAGACTACGCCTCCAGTCACAAAGATAAACTTAGTCATAGTAGTTTTAATTTCTAACAACTTCTAAAAATACATCCCGTCATTGTGCCATAGTGACTGTGGTCAAATCTTCCGCGATCGTGCTGTGAAAAACCTCTTAGGATTAGTAATATTAGGCTGTATTCTCACCTCCTCCGTAGCCTTGGCAGAGCCATCTCTTATAGTCGTTTTTCCCCAGACAAACTACCAAACAAGTGCCCAAAAAATCTTTTTTCTGGGCACAGCACCTCCCGATGGACAAGTTTCTATCAATGGTAAGCCAATTACCCGCAGCAAAGCTGGTCATTTTTCTCCGAGTTTACCTTTGGGGTTGGGAGAGAATCTGTTTACTGTGCGTCACCGCAATCAAGAACTCCAGATCAAGGTGACAAGGCTTGCCACTGTGCCTGAACTTCCACAGGGGTTGGCCTTTGCAAAAGATTCCCTCACTCCGGCTGCTGACATTGCCAGACTACCGGGAGAACTTATTTGTTTTAGCGCGATCGCACCCCCTAACGCCAGCGTATCTGTCCACCTGGCTAATCAAACTGTTACCCTTTTGCCCCAACCCCAGCAAGCCCAACTACCAACTAATTTGGCAGCTTTGACGGGGCAAAATCAGCCTCATGGCCAGTCTAGCGTAGGTAAGTATGAGGGTTGCACTACACTGCAACAACCTGATACTAATTCCTTCAGCCTAATTTACGGCAACAACATCATCTCTGGTGCTGTTGTTCCAGACTCAAGTCAAGAGGTAGATTTGGGGCAACCTCAGTTTAAACTGACGCTCAATGGCAAGACCATAACTCAACCAGGAAATGGTAAAGTTCAAATCCTCTCAAGAGCAAACTTACCAGTGGCTGAGGTGACGGTAGACGCAGGTGTAGCACGCACTGGCCCAAGTACCGATTATTCTCGACTCACACCACTGCCCAAAGGCACACGAGCAGCAGTTACAGGTAAGGAAGGTGAATGGTTGCGCCTAGACTATGGAGCTTGGATTAATAGTCAGGAAACCCGCACTTTACCCGGTGCAGTTCCGCCACAAACAATAATTCGCAGTGTCGGATACCGTCAACTCTCTGGTGTGACAGAGATGGCTTTCCCCTTACAAGTCCCCGTACCTGTGAGCGTGCAACAGAGCGATCGCGCTTTGACTCTCACTCTCTACAATACTACTGCCCAAACGGACATTATTCGCCTGGACGATGACCCCCTAATTTATCGCCTAGATTGGCAACAGGAGACACCAGAACGAGTAAAATACACCTTTAACCTCAAAAAAGCTCAACAGTGGGGATATAAGCTGAGATACGACGGTACCACCCTGGTTTTGGCTTTGCGTCATCCGCCTAAAATCGGGAACACAAGACGAAAGCTTTTAGCTAATTTCAAGATTGTACTAGATCCAGGGCATGGAGGTAAAGAATCTGGTGCCAGTGGCCCAACTGGATATTTAGAAAAAGATGTCAATTTGGTGATATCGAAGTTGCTGCGGGACGAGTTGGTGAAGCGAGGGGCGACGGTGGTGATGACGCGGGAGGACGACAGGGAAGTTTCTTTAGCAGAACGTCAAGCAATTATTAGTCAAGAAGAACCTGCGATCGCTCTTTCCATACATCACAATTCCCTACCCGATGATGGCGATGCCGAAAAAACCAAGGGATTCGGCGCTTTTTGGTATCAACCCCAAGCCCACAACCTGGCAATATTTTTACAAAATTATGTAGTCAAAAGCCTCGGTAAACCTTCCTATGGTGTGTTTTGGGATAACCTGGCGCTGACACGTCCTGCGGCTGCGCCATCGGTATTACTGGAATTGGGTTTTATGAGTAATCCTGATGAATTTGAGCAGGTGGTAGATCCAGAAGAACAGAAGAAAATGGCAAATGCGATCGCTCAGGGGATTACTGAGTGGTTTAGGAGTGTGAGATAAATTTTGAGACTCATTGTATTTGGGGGAGTGCGATCGCCTCCGGCGGGGCGTAGCCCATCGCTCTTTTTTAGCTAGTTCGTGCTTACAGCAGTTTTAATGTATTTGAACCACATCTGTCGTAGGGGCACAGCATTGCTCACAGGTGTCAACTTAACGTGAAACCCTTGTAATGACGTTAGAGCAAACTTACTCAATTACCAATCAATCCGGAGTCACCCCACCCCGGCTTTGCTGACGCAAAACCTCCCCTCCCCGATCTTCGGGGAGGGGATTGAGGGGTGGGGTAAA
>NZ_JACJSJ010000044.1 GCF_014698115.1 Nostoc sp. FACHB-973 | reverse complement strand
CTGCTACGCCAAACTCCAATCACCTTTCTATCGTTTCCGTATAGCAGAGGCGATCGCCCAATCACAAGTATTCGTGGTTGTCTATAGAGAGCGCCAGGAATGCCTATCTTTTCATCGTTTTCGTCCAACTTATTAGTAAGAACTTTATACTCTTTCCCACCTTCTAGTTCTTTATTTTCGTACCATCCTGCTAATTGTTGATTTTCGTAAGCAATCCAAATGCCTGCGGGTGAAGGAATGCTTTTAGCTGCTGGAGTCTTTTCGTATGCCTTGTGTTCAGCAGAATCAAAGTCAAAAGCTGTCATAGTAGCTGCTGCCTTTCTTTAATGTTAGTTTTCGCAAAAAATAAGCGAAGCTTTAATTCTGGGTGGCACTGATTTTAAAACAGTGGTGGAAGAGAATTCTCTTCCACCATTCTATTTACGCTGCTACCAACTCCCGATGAACTTGCGGCAGTTCAATCGGAGCAGTTGCCCTAGATAACACCTCTACAGCCTCTTTCACACTCCAATGCTGCACTCCATCGCCACAGCGCCAATAGTAAGTCTTAGGGTCGTTTTCCCATAACTCATCAACGTTTCTGACCTTGAAGACAATTCCCAAGAACTCACCATCTAGATATACGTTGTGAGCCGTCTGAAGGTCAGTGCGTCCTACATAGGTCAGTCGATAGCTGTCTACTGGTTCGCACAAGTCTTCTGCACGAGTCCCGCGATACGAGCAGTTACCGCACCCATACCCTTCGCAGTCTGGACAGATGGCAGCAGGCATATTCCACTTCGGCAGGGTGAAGTCCCATTCAGCAGTTGGGGTTAATATTTGAGGCTTCTGTGAAGTGTAGCAACCAGCATGACCGATTACTTTATCAGGATAGTATTGGACGCTTAACGATAGCCAGTCACAATCACCTAACAAGCCAATTTTCTCAGAAGCTTGTTTTAATTCCTTTTCTTCCTTGTGATTGCACTCTACTGGAGCAGAAAGACTCGCTTTTACGTCTGCAACAGCGCGTTTGAAACATTGCTTGTGGTATCGAGCATAACCGTGGGTCATTTTTACCCACACAATATCATCACTGTTGATCCAGATAGTTACTACATCTTCGGGCTTGCAGTTTTTGGAGTAGTCCGACTGATTGACGATGGTTGCGATGATTTGGCGATCGCGTGTGGTCAACGGATCTTTTGTTGGCGTAGGGGCTGAAACTTGTGTAATCATTAGAAATACCTCTTAAATGGGTAAAAAGGCGATCGCAGACTTTCCAGGGACGGCGATCGCCTTTTGATTTGTGTACTGATTGACGTTGTGGCTTGCCACAACACCTCATTCTAGAATTGGCGAAGCCTCATATTTATTGCTCCTAGCCAGTGGCTAGAGCTTGCTACAGCAGCATATCTCTTGATCGGGCGGCAGTCGGCAACGAGCTTCAAAGCGACTTTTGTAATGCTGTAGCAACTTTTTATTCAGCGCAAATCGATTTCCCTTCCTGTATCTCTTACTTTCTCTGGTTCCGCCAGTGCATCAGTTACCCTTCTAGGTGGATTAATAGATTCACTATTGTCAAGGTTCGATGGTGAGCGCCTCTATGTTTTTCTGGGAGGCTGGTGCTTGTTTCCTCTCTTATAATTCATATATTACTAACTATTGTTAGTGATGTCAAGAGATGACCGAGGTATTTTAAGCTCTATTTGCGGAATAAAATCCTTCATCTGTGCGCCAATTGCTTTACACAATGTTTCTAACTGTTTTACGGATACACCATCAAAGTCATCATTTATTAACCGAATGATGAAAGCATCACTACATCTACTTCCTAGCTGTTCTGTCAAAATCTCAATTTTTTTGAAAGACAACCCAGAATTTTCTTTTTTATCTTTTAATAGAGCAGCTTTTTTGGCATCCCAACGGACTGTTTGCACTTCCTCTATTGGAACTAACACAAGATTTACTTCAATATTTTGATGATTTTCACTAACCATAGTAGTTGACATAAAATTTTATAGCAACTACTATTGTTATTGATAAAGTAAAAGCGATTATATTAAGAAACGCGATCACTTCAATTTTGTGGTTTGCCAGATTCGCAAACACAAGACAACTTGGTCATTGGGGGTGGAGGGATTAGGGACGTTTGCTTACATCCGTTGGCATCGCTTGGGTTTTCCTCTCTACTAGACGCTCTGCGCGTTCGCTTGAATGAGACGTGATCACATAAAAATCAAGCTGCCTTGTGCCCTGAATCTTTAGAGATGTTCCAATTTTCAACTGTTGGTTTGTACAACCAATGATTGAGTTTCTTGCTATCTACATAGTCTTTTAATCCAGGGTCAACCCAAATATGAAGCTTATCTAGGCATCCTAACTCAGTTGCAGCAGTTTCTATATATTCCCATTGCCTAATAAAACATTCTGCCCATGAGTTTTTAGTCATAACAGCCTCCGCAAAATCTAGTCCTGCTGCCATCATTCTTTTCCCATTGCTACCACGGGCATTAATTGGTTCCCAAAATATCACCTCTGGATTGATACGCACCATTTTTTCCAAATGCCTTTTAAAATCATCTAAAGCCATATTGGGAGGCGTGGGAGCAACTGCAACATACAACCGACACCCAGATTTGTAACCTTCGAGCATTGCCTCATAGCGCAAACTTGGTGAAGGTGCATGAGGTTCAATTTGCCGACTTAAATCGTCATTTAAGTATGGCAGACTCATTCCAACTATTACATTAGGATGCTTAAGGATGTCGATATCTTTTACCCATAAAGGGCTACGAGTCAAAATTCTCACTTTTTTGTTATATTTCAATAAAATCTCAACAGCGTTACGGGTAATACTTGCAGTTTGCTTGTTTTGATATGGATCAGTACCTGAGCAGAGCAAAACTACACCTTGACCTGCTGGTGTCTCTCGCCAAACCTTCTTACGGCTCAGTATTTTCTCTAGCTTTTCGGGGATGTCTTGACGCACAAATAGATACTGCCCCCAGTCCATTTGCGGGTCATCAACTCCTTTGTTTTTTAGTTGTGATTGCCTTGCTCGGATGGCTGGAGTTGAGGGTACATAACAGAAGGTACAACCATGCAAACAACCTGATGCAATGTTAATTACGTAGTCACACAGTCCCTTTTTATTAAGTTGACTTTGTTGAAGTGGATTAACTACTTTTTCGGTTCCTTTAACAACTACCATATAATACACTCACTTTGATATTCATACAATTTAACTAACAAAAAAATAGTAACATCACAATTAATTCATTATTTTTACAAGAATTATATCATTTTTTTAGATATAGTAAAAATATTTAGATATATATTAGATATATAATTGTAAGATTAACCCAAGTCTAATTTACTAGAAAAAAGTAAGTCGATGAATAAGCAAATATTTGGTGGTAATTGGACAGAAGAGAAATTAAATAGAATTCGTAAATATCTTCCTGCTTATACAACTATATTAAAAGAATACAATTTTAAATACGCTTATATTGATGCATTTGCTGGGACTGGATACAGAACTCTTAAAGATACAGAAGAACAAAATCAGTTGTTACTACCCGAACTTATAGACCAAGAATCACAGCAATTTATGGATGGTTCGGCACGCATAGCACTTCAGGTAGAACCAAGATTTAATAAATATATATTTATAGAGAAAGATATAAACAAAATTCCCGATCTAGAGCAGCTAAAAGTAGAATTCCTAGACAAAAACCAAGACATTAAAATAGTTAATGATGATGCAAATAGTTATTTAAAAACATTATGCGATAAAAATTGGCAAGCTAATCGTGCTGTACTATTTTTAGATCCATTTGGAATGCAAATACCTTGGTCAACAATCGAAGCGATCGCTCACACTGAAGCCATTGACCTTTGGTATTTATTTCCTTTGGGAGTTGCAATAAATAGGCTACTAACAAGGGACGGTAATATCAAAGAATCTTTAAAGAAAAGACTTGACGAAACATTTGGAACTACAGACTGGTTTGACAGTTTTTACACAACGACAGGACAACTAAGTTTATTCGAGAACAGCCCTCAAAGAGAAAAGACTGTAGATTGCGAGGCAATCGGTAGGTATTTTGTAAAAAGATTAAAAACTATATTTGCAGGAGTTGCAGAAAATCCACTTGTATTACGTAACTCGCGTAATAGTCCACTGTACTTGCTTTGTTTTGCATCCGCTAATCCCAAAGGGTCAAAAACAGCGATTAAAATTGCACAACATATATTAAAAGCATGAAGGTAAAAAGGACTAATTTTCATTTTAGCGATCACTTATATTGTTTTTAAACTAATGAACAACTTGAAGTTACACCCCCATGTTCAAAGGTTCTGGCAATTTAGCTTAACAACTCTTTGAATCGCCGTTTAAATAAGATATTAACAGAACAGTCATAAATCGCCTCATTTGACCCAACGCTGTTAAGAAGCAAGAAAGCTACACTTCTACTGTTAGTTTTCCCTTATCTGGGGGTGCGATCGCTTGTGCATCTTCCTCTAAGAATAAGGGAAGCAATCTCTAAATATTTAAAATCAAATATTAGTTATTATTTCTATACATTGCTTTTGTAAATTTATTAACTCCAATGAATTTGATTCTAAAGTTGTAAATACAACGCTTGGCTGATTAGCTTTTGTTATCAGAGTAATTATTTTTTCTTCAGCATTTATTTTTCTCAAAATATGGTGAGTTAAATCACTTTTGGATTTGTTATATGTTTGAATTTCTATTTTTTGTACTTTCAGTAATGGATATGCGAATAGACCTTTTATGAGATTTACCATATTTACAGGATTATAACTATTTATAATCGTATTAATGCCATACTTATTAAAACCCAGATATGAATCTCGTGTTTGTTGATAAACATCCTTATATATGCTAACCTTGGTAGCTTATATTAAAGCTGTTTTAACATTGTTTATATCATCAGTTAAATAATGGCAAATTGCTAATCCTAAGTAAGTATAAAAAAGTCGCTCCCCTTTTTCAAGAGAAGTAGCCTTAGTAAAACTATCCCTGGCATCATTAATAAGAAAGGACTTTTGTTCATCAGAAGAGCTAGAATTACAAGCCTGAAGAAGTGTTTTCCAAGCAGTATTAAATTCCACCTGCGTTAAAAGATCAACTTTACTTTCAATAGATTCTATTAGCTTTAAAGATTTAGCTATTCTTATGGAAATACCAACAACTCCCTTAGAAGCTCCGAAAAATGCCATTAAAGAAATAGGTTCACTCATATAAATAATTATCTAGTTTGTTGCAATGTTTACTTCATTAACTGGCGTGTGATCGCTCGTCTGAAATTTTCTCTATATGGGAGAAATCACCTCTACTGTTAGTTTTTTTCTTACGAATGAGCGTTTGCTACCCCCTCTACTCATGCACCGGATTGCCACTGCTGTTGCCTAATCTTGTAATTTGTAGTATTCGGCTGAAGAATTAGAATCAACTTCTCCAACACAGTTCATTACTTTAAGCTTTCCCTCAATAGTGGCTTTTCTAACAATTTGTCAGTACAGCCAAATTTGGATACAAAGTAATCCCAACGCGACCAGTACGTATCCAATAACCAACATCAGCAAAGCTCTTAATGTTCTTGCGGGAGTGTCGATGGTTTGGGCGATGCCTACGCTGGGCTTTTAGAGCGATCGCAATGCGCTACAAACTTTTTAGGTGCAATTTATCTGGCTGCTTCTGTCATTTGGCTCAATTGATCACACACCCTAGTTGGGTCAAAGAAGCGAACAGCTCTTTGCAATAAATGATCTGGTCATTGCCTGCTTTGTAATAGTTGCGGATTCACACTGACTCACCGTCACTGCACTTGCGGTAGAACGCTCGTGTGCGAGGCTCTCCACCCCCAACGTTTCCACCAACAGTACACGCTTGCCACGCATTATCAATTTTTGATCAACGTAGCACAACAGTTATTTGGGTGCTACATTTCGTTTTCATAACAGTTAATTCATTAGTGCAATAATTAAAAACCTCGCTAGCTACCTACTTAAAAACGGCTGAAATAGCCAAATTGTGTGTAGTACTTATGTACGATGCGTAAGTCCTAAAAATAACAATAATTCACATTGATTTTATCCCGTATTACTACGCAGGGCATTCTAGACGCTTCAAGTTAATGTGTATTGAATATTTTAGTGGATATTACTTATTAATAAATTGAAGTTTTCAGAAAATTAACACTATTTTAACTTTAATATCAACACTTGCAACAAGTAATGTTGTCGAAGTTGGTGAAGAGGCTTATGTCTAAATAGTTTCAAGTAAAACAGTAAAATTTTAAACTTTTATAATTCTAATGCCAGCTAATAAGGTTACTAAAGATACACTAGACAATATTTTGGCACTTCAAATAATAGTCGCTTGGGCTGGAGAAGGAATTTGTGACCCCAAGCGTCTCGACTGGTGGCGTACAGACTTAATTGATGAAAATGGTGGTGGTGACTTATTTGGGCGGCTCTTTCCCAAGACGCATCAGTGGGCATCCTTACAAGCGGTACGACAGGCAGCAATCCAGCAAGATCGGCGTAAGCGCTTAGATATGGCGAAGCCTGATGCTGTAAGAACGCTGTTTTTTTGGGGATTTACTGTTGATGAACAGTTGACAGAACGACTAGCTTTCCACAAGCAGAGCGGGGTCAAACCGATAGATGTTTTACCTTTATTTCTGGATATCTATCAGCCTTTTTCTGCGGCTGACTTCGAGGAAGCCATCAGTATTCCGCACCAAAAGGTGGATTTTAAAGTGGTTCCTAGTGGACGGGAAATTTTTGGTGAAATGCTCAAGGCATTAGACGAATGTGCTAGGAAGCTAGCATTTGCACTTTTACCAATTGTAGAAAGCTACCCCATGCCGTTTTACCGTTTGGAGGAGCGCTAAATTCGATGGCTACTAAAGTAATTCAGCGGCAACTCCTCCATCCAGTAGCAGCCCAATCTATGTTTCATGGCAAAGAAGTCAGTCAATTCCATACCAGATTGCTACGTACATCTTTAGCACTAGAAGAAAGCCGCGCCTACTGGGAACACTTCAGGATAGATATACCTAAAGAACAACGGGCAGTTATTGCTTTTGAAGAACGTTGGTTTGGTAGTAAAAGCATGGCACGTGTTCGCAGCCTGCTATTAGAATTCAGCCATCGCTTTGAAGCCTATCCAATGTCGTTAGCAGTTCTTAAACATTGGCGACCTAACGATCCCACAACTCGCCAAAATATCTGCCACTGGCATATGCAATTGAGCGATCCCATCTATCGCAATTTTACTGGTGTTTTTTTAGAACAACGCCGTCTACAACCCAATTCTGGCATTGACCGAGACATAGTGGCACGTTGGGTAACTCAGCAGCTGGAAAGTGAGTGGTCTGCTGCAACAACCTTTCGCATGGCGACTGGCTTGATAGCCGCCTCTGCTGCTGCGGGACTTTGCTCGGAAAACTCAGGGATGCGTAGCCTCAAATATCCCAAGGTGACTGATGAAGCTCTAGCCTACTGGTTGTATTTTTTACGTGATTTATATTTTGAAGGTTCACTTCTCAGTAATCCTTATTTCAACTCTGTTGGTCTATTTGACAGCTTTTTAGAACAGAGGTTGAGCCGTCTACCAGGGTTATCATTTACCCGCATGGGCGATCTTTATGATTTTGGCTGGCATTATGTTGACCTGAAATCTTGGGCGATGCAAATCCTCTCTGCGAGAGACTACGCCAATGAAGCGAAGTGGGAGGAACAAGCATGATTGGATCTTTGCTTGACCTTCAAATGTCTGCGGTGCAGGCACTACGCAGCGACTTGCTCGATGAAGGTGGCCCCAAAATTAGCACAATGCGGAACTACCGATTTGCCATTCTACTTTATGATCCCCGTGAAGAATTTAAACTTCGCGCTCAAATCCGGGTACTAACAGATGACCTGAAGGGACAAGGTTGGAATGTGCTAGCAATCTCTCTTCAGCGCTTGTTTTTAGACAGACTCAAGCGAGAAGAACCAAGGGTTTTAGAAAGTATTATTCGCACAGAGCATCGTCTCTATGCCAAAGACCCAAACCGGGCGCTGAATCATTTAAAAGACAAAATTGCACTTTACATTGAAGGGGCTGAGGGGATTGCCAAAGATGTTATTGCCTTAATCGATGATTTTTCAGATAAACACCCAGGTGAAACCAACCGCACCTTGATTTTTTTGGGACGTGCTGGAGGGCTGTATCCATTTTTTCGCTCATCAGCACTTCTTAAGCATATCGATGGTAAGACAAGCAACTTGCCTGTTGTTCTCCTTTATCCAGGGGAGCGAAGGGATTTGAACGCTCTGTCTTTTATGGACGAACTGCCTTCTGACCGGGACTATCGACCTCGAATTTATTCATAGCCCCTTCGGGGTGGGAATGGGGAATGGGGAATGGGGAATTGGGAATGGGGAATTGGGAATATTACCGGAAGTATTAGAGAGGTGATGGGATGTTAATTAAGGAAATTTTTGCTGCTGATGTCACCCGTAATATTGCTCCAGTCATTTATTTCCATGAGCAAAAACCTGCCAAGGTTTTAGAAGAAGTCTCTGAATACATTATCACAGGCGGTTATCCGGAAACTGACCCCCGCCACAAGCGTGTGCAGTCGGGAATTCACGAGCAGTTTGTGAAGCTGCTCAATTCTATGGCAGAAGAATTACAAAAACCGGGTGGGGCTGAACTTCCAGCATCCTGGATCTCAGGTTTTTATGGATCTGGGAAATCGAGTTTTGCCAAGCTTTTAGGGCTGGCTCTCAATGACATGGTTTTACCCGATAATCGGACGGTGGCAAGTGCTTTGCTAGCGCGGGATGATTCTCCCAAAACCCAAGAGTTTCAAGATGCTTGGAATCGAGTTCGTAGTCAGATCGATCCCCTAGCCGTGGTCTTTGATATTGGTGCAGTAGCACGGGATGACGAGCATATCCATTCAGCAGTCAAGCGGGAAGTACAAGCACATCTGGGCTACTGCACTATTAGTAATTATGTTGCCGAGCTAGAACTGAAGCTAGAACTGGATGGGAAATGGCAGGAGTTTTTAATCTGTGTAGAGCAGACTTTGGGACAACCTTGGTCAAAAGCGAAGAGCGATCAGTTGGCTGAGGAAGCTTTCTCTGAAGTTATGCACGCTATGTATCCTAGCCGTTATACTGACCCCATGAGTTGGTTTGATAGTCGTGCTGGTGCTCAAACGGGAATGGGAACCTCGCCCTCGGAAACGACTAAAGCCATCATTAATATGCTCAATCACCGCGCCTCTGGTAAAACCTTATTCGTTGTAGTAGATGAGGTGAGCCAGTATATACACCAGAATACGGAGCGAATGCTCAAACTTCAGTCGTTTGTTTCTGATTTAGGGCAAAAACTGAAAGGACAAGTATGGTTATTGGCCACAGGGCAGCAAAAGCTGGAAGACAGTGAAGATGAAAGCAACATTGGTAAGCTCAAGGATCGTTTTCCACCCAAGCTTAGAGTTCACCTTGCACCTACCAACATTCGAGATGTTGTGCATAAGCGGCTTTTGAAAAAAGCTTCCTCGAAAGAAGCCCAGTTGCGATCGCTTTTTGCCCAGCACCGTAGCGACCTCAAACTCTACGGCTACAAGTGCGATTCCATCACTGAAGAGGATTTTATTGAAGTATATCCCATGCTGCCCGGTTACGTAGATTTACTGATGCAAATCACATCAAACCTGCGTACCCGTTCCAGTCGTGCGAAGGGAGATGACCATGCCATTCGCGGGCTACTGCAACTGTTGGGGGAATTGTTCCGGGAACAGAAACTAGGAGAACAGGAACTAGGCGCGTTAGTTACTATCGATAGCATTTATGAAGTGCAACAGTCGGCTTTAGACGCTGATGTGCAAACTACGCTAGCACGTTTGTTCAGCCATGAAGAAGTTATTAAAGACGAGATGGCGATAAAAGTCGCAAAAGCAGTGGCACTTTTGGAGTTGATTCAAGAACAAGAAGCGACAACTGTTACTTTGATTAGCCAATGTCTTTATTCTCAGTTGGGAATGGGCAACAATGAGCCATCAAGTACAGCAGCCTTAGAGAAGTTGCGGGGATTAGGGCTACTTTCTTATTCTGATAAACTTGGCTATAAAATTCAAAGTTCTGCTGGGCAAGAATGGCAGCGCGAGCGAGATAATCACAGCGTGATTACTGATGCTATTAGTTTGATTGTGGCAGATAAGTTGAAGTCACTGTTAGGCACTGTAGAACGCCCCCGCTACAAAAACAAATCGTTTCCTTGGTTAGCTATTTATAGTGATGGTCGTCAGCGACAAGATGAGCGTATTCAAGGTTCAAACGACCCAGCTGTGCTGACTATTGATTTTCGCTATCTCACTAATAAAGAAGAGCGAAACCCTACAACTTGGATACAAACTAGCGATCGCTCAAACTTCCGCGATCGCTTAATTTGGGTAGTAGGCACTTGCGATAATGTTGCAGCCCAAGTACGAGAACTTGCCAAATCCCAGCACATCATCAGTAAGTATGAAAGTCGCAAGCAATCTCTTACCAAAGATAAGAGAAACCTACTTGGAGAAGAAGAAAGTCGCCGTGACGTGTTAGAGAAAGAAGTGCAAAAAGCGATCGCTCAGTCCTTTATGGATGGTGAAATCTTCTTCCGGGGACGACAAATCGACAAGCAGCAACACGGTACAACTTTTACTACTGTGCTTGGACGCATAGGGGAAAACATTTTGCCGGATCTTTACAGCCATTATGTAGATGTGGCAGTTATTCCGCGTGAATTAGAGCAACTTTTAGAGCCGAACTTATCCGGCCCATCCCACAAATTTATGAAAGATGGGCTGGGCATACTCGAACTAGATGCAGGTAAATATATGCCCACCTGTAGCGGTGAAGTTCCTTCCCGGATTGGTCAGTACATTCAAGACCAAAACGGAGTTTCTGGTAATGTGCTGCTAACTCACTTTGGCGGGCCGCCCTACGGCTATCCCGCAGATGTGGTTAAAGCTTGCTTGGTGGGTTTACTTCGGGCTACTAAGGTGCGGATTCGACCCGAAACTGGCCCAGAAATTACATCGGTGCGTGACCCTGGCGCTAAGGATATGTTCACTAAAGACCGGGACATCAAACGTGCTGATTTGCTACCTCCCAATGAAACCAGCATTAGCCCTCGTGACAAAATTGCCATTTGTAAATTCTTCAAAGAATCTTTGGATGTTGAACTGGATCGGGAAAATGATGCGATCGCCGATGCGGTTTTCCAACAGTTCCCCGGTCAGGTCAAACGATTACAAGAATTAGAACGGCGGTACAATCGACTACCAAACCGACCAAATTTACCCTCAGCTTTAGTCAAGTTACGCGAGTCCCTGGAAAAGTGTACCCGTTCTCGCCAAGTTGAAGACACTGTGATTGCAGTTAAGAAAAATCTCGATGCACTGCGAGATGGGATTCAAGAACTTGGTATCTCCTTGACAGATTTAACTGATAGTGCTGTAGATGCCGTAACTAAGGCAATTAATATTCGGGATAACCAAGTAGCTCAACTCAAGCAGGTTGAGCGTTGGACAGAAATTACTGAAGCGATCGCAGCTTTAGAAGAACAGCTAAATAGCGATCGCTCTTGGCGGGACATTAGCAGCTTGGAACCTCATTTACAAACAATTGAACAGCACTACAAAGCCGTGCGGTTGAACTTGATTGAGAGTCAAGAAAATCAAGCCAAAGCAATTCAAGGACGACTCAAACAGCGCCAAAACTTTATCAAATTAAACGAAAAGCAAGGAGAATATGTGTTCCGTTCCGTTCAAGAAGCGACCTATGACACAACTCAGGATGCACTCTATCCCAGTTTGTTAGAACTCAAAGATTCAGCACTAATTAAGCTCCAGAAGGCTGAGACTACTGCTAATAACAGGCTTGATGATGTGTTGTCCGAAGTCACTGAAGATCAAGTGGTGCAGCTACCGCTAAATCTTAGTGGTCGTGAAGTCAGCACAGAAGCAGAAATTGATGCACTAGTTAACCAGTTAAAAGAGCGGCTGTTAGCTCAACTCAAACCCAATACTCGCATTCGCTTATCTTAAATGGGGAATGGGCAATAAGAATAGGACTTACGCAAAATATCTCTTAAACTCTGATTTCTCCGTGTCCTCTGCGCCTCTGCGGTTCGTTATTTTGTAACTCGTGCGTAAGTCCTGAAGAAGCATAAATACTCAACTCCTAACTCCTAACTTCCAATCCCTAACTCCCAATCCCTAACTTCCAATCCCCAATTCCCAATCCCCAATTCCCAATGTCCTATCTCACTCCTGAAGCTAAATCCAAATTATCCAGTACAATTCGTGCTTTAAGAGAACGTTTGCTCACTGATTTGCAAAACGCGATAGAAAGCACCTATCGATTGTCGATTACTGCTGTAAGTAAAGCCGGATTAGCAGAAGAACAACGGGTAAAGCGGCAACGTTTAGAACAATGGTTAGATGAGCAATCCCGTAGTCAGGGTAAAAGTAAGAAACAAGAGTCGGAGATACGCGATCGCTATTTGAAAACGGCTGTCAAGCTCGCAGCTGCAACCTTGCTCAATCGGCTGGTAGTAATTAAGCAGATGGAAGCACACGCATTAATTAAACCTGCTGTATTAACCGGAGGTTGGCAGAGTCGGGGTTATCGGGAGTTTCGAGATTTTGCACCGGACTTGTGCAAAGATGAAACCGAGGGATACGGAACATTGCTGCAATTACTCTACGATGAACTGGCTCAGGAATTGCCTGGTTTGTTTGGCAATGTCGGAGTTACAGCACTATTCCCAGTTCCAGCCAGTACCTTGAGAGCAGCAATTGAGGCTTTGGATGCAGCTGAATTAAAGGATGTTTGGTTGGATGATACAACTTTGGGGTGGGTTTATCAATACTGGAACGACCCAGAACGAGAAGCCCTAGATGCCAAATTAAATGGGGGTGGGAAGGTAGAACCCCATGAAATTGCCAGCAAAACCCAAATGTTTACAGAACGTTACATGGTGGAGTGGTTACTCCATAACAGTTTGGGGCAGATGTGGCTGGCGATGTGCAAAAAGCACGGTTGGACGGCTGAGGTTGAGGCTGATGGAACTTTAGCTCGTTTGGAAGCAAGGCGTAAAGAGTGGCGAGAAAAGCGCGAACAAGGCGAGGTGGCTTTAGACGCATTAATGCCAATTGAACCGGGAATTGAAGAAAATTGGAAATATTGGGTTTCCCAACCATTAACCGCAGATGCAGTCACTCATGCACCAGAGAGTGTGCGATCGCTAAAAATTCTTGATCCTGCCACCGGCTCGGCGCATTTTCTTGTAATTGCCTTTGGATTGTTATTTACACTTTATCAGGAAGAGGCAAGGCATCGGGGGGAAAATTGGAGCGATCGCCAAATTGTTGAGTCGATTTTAGAGAACAATTTATATGGTGTTGATATTGATCCCAGAGCAATACAAATTGCGGCGGCGGCGTTGATACTGAAGGCGCGGCTGCTTTCTCCTGAAGCAAGTCCTAAACATCTGAATTTGGTTGCATCTAATCTCCAGTTAGCTTCTTTACCAGCAGATGATCCGGCGTTGGTGGAGTTGCGGCGAGAAGTGACGGAAGCCACGGGGATTCCTGAAAAGTTGACAAATCAGATTGTATATGCTTTACAGGGAGCAGATTATTTAGGAACCCTGTTGAAGGTAGATACAGCAGTGGATGCAGCAATTAGTGAGTATGAAAGTCAGTTTCAGCAGGCAGTTCAAGGGAATATTTTTGCAGGCTTTGGTGAGCAAAAACCAGATTTCAACTTTCAGCAGACGAAAGCTTCTTTACTCGATAAACTTGAGCAATTTCTCTCTCGGTGTACCAGTGGCGATGATTTGGGTTTGCGGTTGCGGGGTGAGCAGTTGGCAGCAGGTATCAGATTTATCCGCATAGTGCGTGAAAATAGTTATGATTTGGTGATTGGTAATCCGCCATATCAGGGGACGAGTAAGATGGCGGATGCTGGGTATATTACAACTAATTACTCCAGAGGAAAGTCTGATTTATATACAGCGTTTTTGGAACGGGGTTTGCAATTAGCAAGAGTTGGGGGTTTGTCTGCGTTGTTGACAATGCGGAATTGGATGTTTATTCAACAATATACGCAGATCCGAGAATGGTTATTGGGTAATGCTGATTTGCGAATGATAGGAGATTTAAATACCGCCGCTTTTGAAGATGTACAAAACTCAGAAGTTCTTGCTGTAATGATGAGCATATTCTCAAACACACCAGCTAGCGGAGAAATGAGTATAGCAATGCAGGCAACTCCGCTAAATGAAAATTCTTATGATAGAAAGCGAACAAAACGGAAACAGGCAACACTTTTATCACAAGCAGGGCGATTTGAATTTTGGAGCGATCGCTTTGAGGTTATCAAAGAAAAACCTCTTGCTTATTGGTGGGACAAAGAATTTCTCAAACGCTACGCTGAGACACCAAAACTTTATCAACAGATGGATAGCCGCTTAGGAATAAGAACTTCCGACAATACCCGTTTTCTAAGGAAACCTTGGGAAATCATCCTTAAAGATGTTTATCAGGTTAAATTAGACAGCAATAGTGATTCACCACCACTTTTTAAATGGGTTCCTTATGTTAAGGGTGCAAAAAGTAAGCGATGGATTGAACCTTTACATGATGTAATTTTATGGCAACATAGTTCACTTGAACTTAGCGTTACTTTATTTGTCAAGTACAAAGCTGTTCCTCAAAGTCCTGAATTCCAATTTCAAAAAGCCATATCCTACTCAACTATTGGTGCATATTTTTCAAGTAGAACACATCGTTTCCGTAGTGCTTTTGACGTTTCTGGTTCTTCAATTTTTCCTAAAGAGATTGCATCGACAGTTTGTAGTTTGAATACTAGGACTGCTAATGAGATTTTAAATTCGTTGAACCCCACGGTTAATTTTCAACCTGGAGATGTTAACCGCCTTCCTCTCTTCCCCATCGAATCTGCTGACGAAATATTTACCGAACTAAATGCAGCCTTCACCAAACACGAAGCCGCTCGTGAAACCTCAGTAGAATTCAAAAAACCAGGTACATCCGCCTGGAATTATGCCCAAGAATGGGCGCAAACAGCAGTAGACCGTAAACCCGGTACACTTTTACCAAACTACGAACCCATCTACGAAGATCCACCCCCAACTAATTTTATCTCCTATGCCATCGGCGTAGCATTAGGGCGATTTGGCGCAAATGGCGAAGGTATCCTCAAGCAAATCCCCGCATTTACACTCCCCCACGGTATCCTGTATATCTCCGCCTATTCTGAAAAAGACAGCCTAGAACAGCCAAGCTGTAAACCCATCCAAGAAAGTTGGCATGAGTACGGCTCAATTATTGCTAAAGGAACCCAACTTCGCAAATGGTTGCGGTTATCCTTTTTTAAAGAAGTTCACTTGGGGATGTACGAAAGCCGCCCAATTTACTTTCCCCTTTCATCTCCACGTAAAAACTTCGTTGCCTTTGTCAGCATTCATCGTTGGGCTGACAACACTTTGCAAACTTTGTTAGCAGACTACCTTATCCCAGAACTCAGTCAACTAGAAGGCGAACTCAACGACCTGACCACAGCCAGACATCAAGGCGATAAAAAAACACAAGCAAAAGCCGAAGAACGCTACAGCGAAGTACAAAAACTCCACGAGGAATTTAAAGCATTTATCGACCTCGTGAGACAGTGCGCGGAACAAGGGCCACCCCCAGCCAACGCCAGAGATATTAAGCGCGAAGTTGATGCCCGTTTCAAAATGGATTTGGATGACGGTGTGATGGTCAACAGTGCAACCCTCTGGCCCTTACTCGAACCCCAGTGGAACCAACCCAAGAAATGGTGGTCAGAACTCTGCAACGCCGAAGGAAAAAAAGATTATGACTGGTCACATTTAGCCGCCCGTTATTTTCCCAAACGAGTTGATGGTAAGTGCAAACAAGATCCTTCCCTGGCCTTAGCCCACGGCTGTTTTTGGAAATATCACCCAGCTAAAGCTTACGAGTGGGAACTGCGGTTGCAAGATGAAATTTCTGAAGATTTTACTATTGAGGAAACCAACTCTGATACTTTGCGCCTAGCCTTTGCTAGAGAAAATCCCCAGCTAGTGCGGGAAATTATCGAGAAAGAAGAGAAGCGACGGGAACGCAAACGCAAAAAAGAAGAAACCCAAGAGGAAGATTACGGCCCTCTGTTTGAGCAAGAAGAGGAGGCCGCATGAGTCACTTAAATCCAATTACCGCAGTTTTGGAAGCAGAACTGAAGCGAGAACTGCGTCAACGCGGTATCGTTATTTGGCTAGATAAAGACGGGTACTACAACAGTTATGTTGATGAGTTAATCGCCCGTTATAACCGTGGTGACTTTTTTGCCCCAGTCGTTGGCTTTCGCGGCAGTTACTTAGAGATGGTACTTGCCCTCGAAACTTATGGCAATGGACTTGACCCGGAACCGTTGTTAATTCACATGCCCGGTCATACGGAAGAAACTATCCGCAAAACTCCTATTCTGGAACTTTACCGCGCCGGCTACCGTTTCCGCAAAGCCTTTGACACATTAATTCGGGAAGCAGTCACAGGGCGCATTAACCCTGCTAGTATCGAAAACTACCTTAACAATGGCATCACAGACTTACCATCTGCCGAGGTGTGGCTGCAAAATAACCTTTCCCAACCCCAGGACGGACTAGCGGCTTATTTAACAAGTCTCAGTTTGGAGTGGATTGTAGACGGTATTCTGGGCGAAGACAAAGTACTGCAATCGAGAATCAGCGACCAAACTGCTCTCAACACCTTAACAGAACATCTCTACCGTCACACAGGGATGAACACAGCCTTCGTGTGCTTCTTTCATGGCGACATACCCCTATCTTTCCTCGGTCTGGGCGAAACATTTGCCGCTTGGCTGATGTGCGTTGAATATGTCCATGACCTCACTCGCCCTCCTCATCTTGAAGCACTTCAACCCCTGACCCAACTTTCTCTACCCTTGCGAAAAACCTGCAAGCAACTTGTTGAATATCTGCGAAAACGCCATCCAGATATTTATGCAGCCAAAGCAGCAATTGTAGAATCCCATCTAGAACAAGAACTTAATCAAATTAGCCCCGAAGACTTGGGACAATTTGAAACCTTCCAGTGGGAAGAAACCGCTATTTTACAGGGTGCTGTACAAGCACTGCTGACGGGGGAATTTCAGAAAGCCTTACAATGGTCACAATCTCACACCGAGTCTGCTTCATTTTGGCTAGAACGCGATCGCACTCGCAGATTAGAATGGTCATTAATCAAAGATGCAGCCACTTTGGGTTACATGATTCAAGGTGCGGGGCAGCTTAAGGGCAAACAAACCCTCAGAGAAGCTTTAGAATACTATACCCAAACTGGCTCTGAAGTAGACAAAGCACATCGCCGCTTTGAGCAGCAGAGGTTAAAACTCCTAGAACCCACCTTACCTCACTTCGCCCAACTCCTAGAAGCTGCCGATAAACTTCGTTTTCAGTACCGCAATTGGGCTGATATGCTGGCACAAGATTTTGCTGCCATCTGCATTATAGAAAGCTTTTTACCCGATGATGGGCTTCAGCAACGCACTCTCTACGAGCAAGTAGTACACCCCCTCACTCAAGGTAATAAAAAAGTTGCTTACTTTCTGATTGATGCCTTCCGCTACGAAATGGCAACAGAACTTATCCAAGAATTTGAAGGAGCTGGTACTACCGTAACGTTGAAAGGGAGATATGCCGAATTACCCAGCATCACTGCTGTCGGGATGAACATCCTGGCCCCCGTTAACCAAAATGGTCGGGTAGTATTAGCGGGTGATGGTTTCAAAGGTTTTAAAACAGGTGAGTATACTGTGCGAAAGCCTGATGAGCGAGTCCGGGCAATGAGTGAGAAGAGTGTTGATAATATCAGTGCAGGTCGTAGAAAAGTTCGGGGTCTGACTCTAGCAGAAGTCTGCAATTGGTCAACCACCAGCCTCAAACAAAGCTGCGCTAATACCAATCTTGTTGTTGTTCACAGTAGAGAAATTGACGATGCAGGCGAAGCTAATGTAGGTTTAGCAACCTTTGAGACTTGGCTTCAACAAATCAAGTCAGCGTGGAACCACCTCAAAAGTATTGGTATAAATGAGTTTGTATTCACTGCTGACCACGGATTTCTCCTGCAAGACCAAACCACCCAAGAAAAACCCTATCGTGACTCCAATCGCCGTTATATTCTTGCCAAAGAACCTCGCTCCGAAGAAGGAATGGTAACAGTTTCTTTAAATGCCCTCAAATACGAAGGACAAGAAGGTTACTTACTATTCCGTAAAGATACTGTTGTTTTTGCCACTGGCAATCCTGGCGCTACCTTTGTACATGGTGGGAATAGCTTGCAAGAGCGAGTTATTCCTGTACTAACAGTATCCCATCGTCATCAGTCTTATTTGGCAATGGTGAAATATCTCATCGAAGCCAAACCAGAGCCAAGTATTTTAGATTGTAGCCGGATTCGGGTTAGGGTAAAGCCCGCACCTGTTGCCCAAGGCGTTCTCAGTTTTGTAGGAGCCAGGGAAATTAATGTCGCTTTGCGCGTACCAGAGCGACCTGATATCCAAGTTACGATTAAGGATGCCCCTGGTGCAGAAGTCAAAAACCAGCAACTCCAAATTGCCGTTGAGGGAGACTGGGTTGAGGTACTTTTTGATCTCAAGGGACAGCGAGATGAGCGTGTCCGCTTGGAAATTTATCACCCAGATAATGTTGAAGATGTAGAGTCAATAGTTCCTCAAACTTATTTCAATGTCTCTGGGTCATTGATCCAGGGTGAGGTTTCTACGGCTACCGAATTACCCAAAAATACTGACTGGCAAGATAGTTTCGAGGATGAAACCGTTCGGCGTGTATTCTTCCACCTCCAGCAACACGGTTCAATCACAGAACCGGAACTAAACCAAATTCTTGGTTCAGCCAGACTGGTGCGGCGTTTCTCCTTAGATTTTGAGGAACACCTGAAGAAGGTTCCTTTCTCAGTCAGGATTGAAACAACTAGTAACGGTAAACGCTATGTCAAGCAAAATTAACAGATTAATGTATAAAAGTAAACGTATTAATTAAAATCAACTATGGCAATCAGTGAACGAGATATTGAGCATATTTTTGAGCGTCTTCGCTCCGGCGTTGTTCCAGAACGAGGGTTAGAAGCCTTTGCTGTCGGTATTGACAAACAGCGAACAGAAATTCATCGCCAATTCCAACTAGCAGCTAATAGCGAAGGTGTCTTCAAGTTTTTACGCGGTGGCTACGGCTGTGGTAAAACTTTTATGTCCCGTCTAGCCATTCTTGATGCCCAAGCTCAAGGCTTTGCCACTAGTTTTGTTGTCGTTTCTGATAACGATTTGCACTTTTACAAATTCGATGATGTTTATCGCAAAGTCGTTCAGGAATTGGGAACTAGTTCTTGTCCTAGAGGTGCTTTAAGCGATATTATCGATCGCTGGATTGCGCGTGTAGAAGATGCACTGATTGCTGGTGGGGCAGATGAAAACAGCGACGAGTTCGATACTTTAGTACAGCAACGCATAGAAGAAGAACTTGCTTCTCTTACAGGCGGTAAAGCTCCAGAAGATATGGCACGAGTTCTCCGTGCTATTTTTACTTTTAAGCAGAAAGGTGAAATTGCTGAAGCCAGCGCCTTGCTTTCTTGGCTTTCTGGTAGTGAAAATGTGGCTGCTACCGCTAAAAAAGCCGCAGGCATTAAGGGAGATATTGCTAGCCGAGATGCCCTAGACTACCTACACGGTATTCTCGAAATTGTCAAAGCCGCAGGCTACAAAGGACTGGTTATTGTCATTGATGAAGTCGAAACAGTACTGCGAATGCGGCATGATAGTCGAGGTAAATCTTTAAATGGAATTCGCCAAATCTGTGATGCCGCCGACCGTTACAGAGGATTATTATGGATTTATACGGGTACGCCTGAATTTTTTGATACTAAACGTGGAGTTGCTGGACTAGAACCTCTGCATGACCGTATCCAATTTCTGACTCTTGCTGGCTTTGCTAACCCCCGCCAACCCCAGCTAGAACTTAAACCCTTTGATGCACGTCGTCTAAAAGAGGTGGCACTCAAATTGCGAGAAATTTACCCCACAGCCAATCGGACTGGAATTGTCAATAAAGTCACTTCAGATTTTATTGAACGGCTAGTTACCAAAGTTACTGCTGGCTTTAAGGGAGACGTGGGAGTAGTTCCTCGACAATTTCTGCGCCAGTTTGTCAACATCCTTGATTTGGCATCAGATAATGATGAATTTGACCCGATGAGCGCAGAAGGTTTTGAACCCACAGATTTAAACGAAGTAGAATTGCTCATCCGTGAAGGCCGTACTTATTTTGACGAAGAACCTGCGGATATTCAAGGTTATGCAGCCGTGGAGTTCTAACCATGACTTCAGCCTTTGCTCGTTTTCCTCCCCGTTTGCAAGCCGCTATTGTCTCCAATTTAGGGTGGTCTTCTCTGCGTCCTGTCCAAGAACTGGCAGGACATACACTGCTCGACGGCAATAATGCAATTGTTCTAGCCCCTACAGCTGGTGGCAAAACGGAAGCTTCTATATTTCCATTATTAGCAACGCTAATGGAACGCGAGCCTGAAGGAGTTGGACTCATATACATTGCACCAATTAAAGCTTTGTTGAATAATCAAGCTGAACGTTTGGGGCATTACACCGAAATGGTAGGTCTAAGGCGCTTTCTTTGGCATGGGGATATTAAAAATAAGGAAAAGCGTGCCTTTATTAAAGAGCCGACAGCACTATTGATGACCACTCCTGAGTCATTAGAGGTGATGCTGCTATCCGCCAAAGTCCCCCACAAAAAAATCTTTGGCGATATGCGTGCTTTAGTAATTGATGAAGTTCATGCCCTAGCTGGTACAGACCGAGGTGCCCATCTTATGTCCGTTGTGGAACGGCTAGTTCGTTACACCAATAACGATGTGCAGCGCGTTGGACTTAGTGCCACCGTTGGTAATCCGGTAGATATTTTGCATTGGCTCCAAGGTACATCAAAACGTCCAGGTTGCGTTGTCGAGCCGCCCAAAGTTCCCTCGAAAAAGGATTTGCGCGTTTATCTGCGTGATACACTAGGCGCGATCGCTCAAGATGCCAGCCAGATAACGCAGAGCAAGAAAAGCCTGTTTTTTTGCCAAAGTCGCTCTTTGGCTGAAGAAATTGCCGAACGAATGCGTAACCGAGGTACAGATGTCTTTGTCCACCATAGTTCTGTCTCCCTCGAAGAACGAACAGCCGCAGAAGACCGTTTTCATCGAGGGACAAATGCCAGCATTATTTGCACCTCGACTCTAGAGTTGGGCATCGATGTTGGCGATCTCGATTTAGTATTGCAAGCTAATGCCCCTTCTACAGTCTCATCCTTCCTCCAGCGCTTGGGCCGCACTGGAAGGAGAACAGGGCAACAAGCTAATACTACATTTTTCTGTGAAAATGTAGAGACAGTATTGCAAGCGATCGCCATCATTGAACTAGCTAGGAAAGGCTGGGTCGAATCTATACCTACTCAGACACGCGCATGGCCTGTACTTGTACATCAGCTACTAGCACTCACTCTCCAATTTGGTGGCATTAGCCCAGAACTCTGCTGGGGGCAACTCTCAGTAGTTCCTGACTTTTCAGGCATAACCCACTCAGAATTTGAAATACTGATCAAACACATGATTCAGGAGGATTTCCTGTTTCTAGCTGGTGGGCTACTATCGATGGGAGAAAAAGCAGAACGAGTATTTGGGCGTAAAAACTTCATGGAACTTTACGCTGTTTTTAGTAGCCCAGTTCTCTATAAAGTTCAAACACCAGCAGGTTACACTGTAGGCTCTCTAGAGCAAGCTTTTGTCGATAAATTAGTTGCACAGATGAGTTCATTTCTGCTCAGTGGTCGGGCTTGGACAGTTATGCACGTTAGCCATGAGGAACGTACAGTTGGAGTTGTTCCAGCCCCCCGTGGTAAAAAACCAAGCTGGGGTGGCTTTGCCCCACAGCTACTAGGCTTTGAACTTTGTCAGCAAATTGCGGAAATATTGCAATCAGAAAGTACCATTCCTTACATTGATGCTAAGACACAAGCTGTGTTAGATGAGTACCGTTCTGACCTCAGACCATTAATAACAGAAGTTCAATCAAGCATCCAATTAGAACCAGATCGGGCGCTGTGGTGGACTTTCGCAGGTGGACAAATTAATCACACCCTTAAATACGGTCTGCAATTTCACCATGATTGGAAGATTTCCTCTGACAACTTCAAGTTAAAAATTGAAGGCGATAGTGTTGGTTATGCAACTTTAAGTTTAGCGATCGCTCAGATGAGTACTCCTACCTTTTGGGAAGCTCCAGCTACCCAGCGCTTCATCCTTTCGCAATTACCAGAATATCGTCTAAGTAAGTTTCAACGAGCATTACCTGAAGTTTACTCTTTAGAGATGATTAGCAATTATTTACTAGATATCCGTGGAGTAATTAATTTTTTAAAGCAGACAAGCGATCACTCCTAGAGAAATGCCAGCTATTCACATCTTCCATCTTCTGAGGTTCTATTTGGTTTTGTTCATTTCTAGCCAGTTGCAGAGTGATGCCCGGATTTCTCACAAACTCAGAAAAAACCGGAGCGTAAAAATGATAAAATGTATACATAGTAGGCATTTCAGCAGTTTTAACCGATGAATCGAGCCGCAACGCGATCGCTCCCAAAACAGTTCAGATTTGAACAGCCAAAGTCACCTCCAATCGTAGTTAATTTCCAGGGTGGACAAGTAACATCTGATGCAGGTTTAAGCTTAATTGCTGAAATAGATAGAAAACTGCAAATCACATCACAGTTTGCACTATGTTTCCAAGATTACCGAAAGCCTTATCGAATTGACCATTCAATAGAAAACTTAATTAAACAGCGAATCTACGGGTTGGTCATGGGATACGAAGACTTAAATGACCATGAAGAATTACGTCATGATCCAATGTTTGCTCTATCATTAGGAAAAAGAATTGGAGTACAAGATAAGTCTGTAACATTAGCAGGTAAAAGTACATTAAATAGGCTGGAACATTGTCCCGAAGATGTAGAACAAGGATCTGACAGTCGTTATCATAAAATTGGGCATTCTTCAGCAGAAATCGAAAGCCTATTTGTAAATATATTTTTAAAATCCTACTCAAAAGAACCACGAAAACTTATTTTGGACTTAGATGTAACTGATGATTTAGTACATGGCAATCAGGAGCAAGTTTTCTTCAATACCTATTATGGAGGATATTGCTATGCTCCACTTTATATTTTTTGTGGTAAACATTTATTGGCAGCCAAACTTCGTCCTTCTAATGTAGATCCAGCATTTGGGGCGTTAGAAGAGTTGCAGAGAGTCATTAAACAAATACGTCAACATTGGCAGAATGTTGAGATTTTAGTACGAGGAGATAGTGCCTATTCCAGGGACGATATAATGACATGGTGCGAGTTGTAGACTGGAGTTGACTACGTTTTTGGATTGGCGCGAAACAGCCGTTTAATTCAAATGGCTACGGCGACTCAAAATAGAGCCTTGCTTGAGTTTGAGCAGAAGTTATCAACAGTAACTTCATTCTTAGAAACTCTATTTAAACCAGATGAGCAAATTTCTGAACTTGCTTGTGACCTGATTAATAACTCAATTTGGCATAAGTCGTTAGACTATCAGACTCGTGAATCTTGGAGTCGTAGTCGTCGTGTTGTTTGTAAGGTTGAATATGGAATAAAGGGAAATAATATTCGTTTTGTTGTTACAAGTCTTCCTAGCAATAAAGTACCCCCTGGTCAACTATACAGACAAAAATATTGTAAGCGAGGGGAGATGGAAAATCGCTTTAAGGAACAACAACTAGAACTTTTTAGTGATAGAACTAGTACTCATACATTTGCGGGAAATCAACTACGTTTATGGTTCTCTTCCCTTGCTTACGTTTTGATGAATGCATTGCGGTCACAATGTTTAGCCAAAACCGAATTCAAAAATTCTCAAGTTGGGACTATTCGGACAAAATTATTGAAGTTAGGAGCCTTAATTACTATAAGCTCACGGCGAATTTTAATTGCAATTACTAGCTCAAGCCCTGTAAAACATATCTTTGCTGCTGCTTACAGATGCTTAAAAACGCTCTCGAATACCGCTTAATTTCGAGTCAAGCAGCATTTCACCTTCTCTCTAATAATATTTTGGGCTTAGTTTGATTCAAGCCTTGTTTTGGATGCTTAATTTTATGAACAGAGTATTTTAACTCCAGTATAAGGAAAAAACATAGTAACTGTTTTAGCTTGATAATCGCTAATTTATACTTACTTTGTTTACCCTCATAAATTTCAATTGATAATGTATCAAAAAATTTTTTACATCAAGCGATGTGAATTGATTTTTTATTGTTTGTGAGAAATTTCGGTGATGGCGTTCACTTACGAGCGCTGTATCAATATGTAGAGCGTTTCTACAGCACTCATTTGACAACTGGCGTAGCACGGGACACCAGAAGCGGAAAGTTTTGCCCTATCCCTCGTACAACTTCTTGAATGTCCCGTTGTGATGATATCTCCATTGAAACTGCAACCCAAAGACATTGGATGCCAAATTGCCAAAGTTGCTTAGGGCAGTATCTCACCCCCGGATTCAGACTTCAAAACACTTAATAATTTTTCTTCCACAGCAGTCAGATAAGAGCCATTTAGTTTCTCCAAGGGCTGCAACAGATTTTAATTGTGTTCTCAAGTGAATCGGAATACACTCGACTGAGGTGTAGGCGTAGCTCGCCGCAGGCATCGCTAATTAACTGCATCTGCTTACATTCCTGGGGCACGTAGTTAAAGGACTTCAGGTGTTGCAACCCAATGGTGTACTTAGCATCTTAGCATCCCACATTTTCACAGTGGAACTGAAATCATTTGCTTGGCTGACTATTGAAAACCTGGATTACATCCCAATGATGCAACCGAATAAAAATTAATGTAAAGAAGCATTGTCTAAGCCAACAATAAATTTGGTTTAGATATTATGCATTTTAGCAAATGTACTAACAGCCGTAAAACCAAGTTTTTCAAGAGCTATTGCAGCTTTATACTGGACATCATCATTTTTATCTTTCAATGCTTTAACGAGAGATATCATTACATCAGGATTATTCGCTCCTATATCCCCTAGTATAGCGGCAGCAGCAGAACGAATATTAGAGTTAATCTTTGGTGTTTCTATCGCATTAATTAGTTCTGGGATAGCTTTTAAACCAATAGATTTCAAACAATTAATTGCATTAGAACTAAATTTAGTCTTGTCTGTCAAACTCAACAAGACTGGTATAACTTGCTCAAATTCGAGATTTCTTTGTGCTAGTATGATAGCTGCATAGTAACGTACCGATGCTTCCTTTGCATTCAAGGCTTCTGTAAGAGCATTTATTGTTGCTTCTCCTAAAAGATTCGTTTCTTTATTTTGGGAGAGTTTCGCTTTATCTCGCCTTTGGAGTAATTCTGAAAATTTATAATCAAAGTCAATACAGTATTCAACTAATGCGTATGTAAAATCAAGAATATCCTGAGTATCTTCTTTGGAAAATTTTGTAGAGCTATGTACTGCTTCATTCCCAAAATACTTTAAAATATTAGCCCATTCGTATAATTTATTATCAATAATTCCTTGATTTCGCATTTCGGAAAGTTTTCCATCCAGTGTATATGGTTGCTTGATATCAAAATATAAACATAGCATTTCCATTGTTTTTCTACACATTACTACACTTGAAGTATAAAGTTCAGCTTGAAAACAGGTACTAGCTTCTCTATATGTGTATCTAATATCTTGAGCTTTGGGAGATTGATCAGCAAACTCTTTTATAGAAGGGTATAGATATACAATTTTTGTATCTACTAAATCAGTTTGATCATCATGATGATTAAGCTCTTGAATTGAATATATATCCCAATTAGAAGTAAATTCAATAACATTTAGTTTATTGCAGTTAGGACATAACAAGTTCTTGATATGATAATCTCTCCAGGCTTCATAAGCATTAACTGGATCACATACTAGAGTTTTAGAATATTTGCCCTCAGCAATAATTTGCATTAATGTTTTATTACCACAATGCCCACAGCGAACTGTATTTTTAGTTGATTGATTTGCTTGCTCACTCATTATTAAACCTTTGAAAAAGGATACATAACTCAAGTTATTAATTTTAAAAATAACTTTATTTAAGTACTAGTTTTATGTTTGATGCTTTAGATATTTAAATTAGTTAATTTTTACATGATGAAACTACTAATTATAAATACCAATTAGCAACTTACATCATGTATAGTTCCCAGTTACGTTAACTAAACTAACAAAAACACTCAGGTAATTTTTTCATCCCTATATTCAGATTCCAACACACCCAAAAGCTTCTCTTCCAAAGCTGTCAAATAAGACCGCTTCAGCTTCCCCAACGACTCCAAAAACCTCTGCACTGACTCCTCCAGCCCACTAGAATACACACGTGATATGCGATCGCACATCGCCTGCACCTGCTGACATTCATCAGGCAGGTAATTGAACGATTTCAGATGCTTCAGTCCAACCGTCAGTTCTCCGTCCCAAGTTCTGACGGTGCAACTGAAGTTATTGACTGCGGTGACAATAGCCCAACACCCGCCTTTGCCTCTGAGATCGGGATTGTCCTTGGCTAAGATTTGTCAAACCTATGGCTCAAACTTTTATTGCTAGGAAAACACCAGACATTTTAGTAGACTCTCGACTGTTGACGATACATAACATCTGAGCGTAAAACATACTTTCGCCCTTGAACAACAGCAACACCTTCATGCACAAGTTCATGAACAAAACATAAAGCCATACCTGTGACTGGAACCACGGTAATATTAGGTAATTGTTCATAATACCGAGGCGAAAGATGAAAACGGGTTTCACCACCTTCAAAACCTTCATTTAGATAAATCATAAAAGTTAACAGACTTTCCTCGCCATTCGGTCGCCGATAAGAACCGTCATGATGTATTGCAAATCTCTGTCCTGGATCATAGCGATAAAAACGAAAACGCTCATTTAATCCTACTGCTTGCCACCTGCCAATGGTCTTAGGAATATAATCTGACACACGCTGCCATAAATCAAAAGCCCGTTGGGGAGTATCGACAATAACGCGCTCATTATTGCGGATATCGGGACGCATTTGGAAACCTCGAATAGTACTGATGGGAGCATCTGTATAACCAATACTTTCAGTCAAATTAATATACTCAGTACACTCTTGTGGTAAAAGAATATTGTCTAAAGTAAAAATTTCGTTGTTAAGCAAATTTTTCTTGATCATGGTTACAGCAATTTGTAAACCAGTTTTTTAAAATGTTTGGGGTCAACTAAATCGAGTGCAATAGCAATGAAAATTGGAAACAAGCAGAATAATCTTACTATCCAATGAACGTTAATTTAAATAAAACTTCAGTAGTAATTTGTGTCGGCTCAGATATTAACCCCCAACACCCCCAAAATCTCCGTAACCCCCACTTTCTCTTGCTCCATCTGCTGAATTCGCTTCAGCAACCGCTTGGGGATATACTTCGATGATTTGACCAAGCGATCGCCCTCGCTCCAAAACTCGTAGTGATAGTACGCCTGCGAATAATCCCTGCCATTCTTGGTGATGGTTCGCCAATGAATACTACCGCTACCCTCCCCCTTGTTTCGCCGCATTTTACTAGGGGATATGTCATTACTAGGGTTTATCTCTAAAGCTTCATTACTAGGGTTTATTTCGTTATCCCCTAGTAATTTACTAGGGCTAACTTCAACCCCCAACAGCCTTAATATCTCTACAACTGGCCGTTTGGCTGCGTTGGCTTCTTGAATATCCCCTAGTAATTTTTTGGGAATGTACTTGGTTTTCTTCTGCCCGTTCTCTTGCCAGTGATAATAAGCCTGGGTGTAATCTTTGCCGTTTTTGGTTATGGTGCGCCAATAAATAGAGCCGTTGCCCTCGCCCTTGCGTCGGCGATTTTTACTAGGGCTGTTATTCATCTCCCCTAGTAAAACATTGCTGAAGTCCAACCAAGAACAGAACCATTGAATACTGTCTGCAAAATCTTAGAGTTCATATTCTCACAGCTTTTGATGAACTTTAAACTCATAGTAGTCACCAAGCTGTTTTTAGTCAACTGGGAGATTACAATGTGAGTAAGAATGATAAGAGTAAACTGATGATTTCTCTCGATTCTGTTGACAGACTGAAATGGAGTCCTGAACTGGGAAAACGCTTACAATCTCTACGTGGTGACGTTCCTATGCGAACCCTTGCTGACAAAGTTAATAACAATGGAGTCACTTGCACTTACCAATATATTCACAAATTGGAAGTAGGGAAGGCTGAAGCAGTATCCACCGATTTAATTGTAGCTATCTGCAATGCTCTTGATGTGGATTTCAAACAACTATTTCCGGCTGTATACATTGACCCATCCGAACTTCTGGCTATTTTGCAAAAAAATGTCGCCTAAGAGTTGATATTGTCTACTGGGAGTTGATAGAATAGGGATAACAAAAGACGACCGCCGCAGTCTGGAAAACGAAGCGATCGCCCTTTGTAAAACCTAACCCCTGTAGAGGCAGGATCTATTATTATGACTCATCACATCTACAGCCAACAACAGCTGCAACTGAAATCTATTGCGCGACTCAAGCAAATCTACAGCGAAATCGCCTGCACAGTCGAGGTTAGCGACAAACGTTGCAAAGATTCTTGGATTACTGCGATTGTTGATTATCAGTCAAGCAAGATTCAGAAAGTCGCCCCCACTGCCCCCGACGAACAAGCCATCGCCCAAGCCGAACTCGACAACTACATCGCTGACCAAGCCCAAGCTGTTGCACCCGAACCCCTCACAATAGTCGAAATCTCGTTTGACCATCACGAATATTACGCTGATGACAAACTGGTAGCCAGCATCAGCTATGACGATGACCACTTAACGCAACGCTGGGTAGTAATGGTAAACGACAAAGAAGTATTTCGTGCCAATACTTTAATGCGTTGCGATCGCTTCATCTGCACTCACTACAAAGACGGCTCATTACCTGTGCAGGAACAACTTGCAACACCATGCACTACTGAAAACCAAATCATGGCGCATATCTTCAACGAGTGCCAAAATTACGGGTTTGAAATTCTCGATGATGGCATTTACAACAACAACGGCGTGAAACTGGGGCAAGTCGGCTGCACTGACGGGAACTGGTGGGTAATCCAGGATTCTTCGGGTCAGCAGCAGTATTCTAACTCCGTGTTTGATGCAGTGCGCGATCGCTGTCGATGGTGGACGTGTCTACTGATGGTAAATCCATTTTTAATGAATATTTTTTCGAGCAACCCTTAGAACAGCTAACTGGCGATAGATTGCAACGACTGCTGGAGAGAGCGGAGTTAGTAACAGCGTAGTCTTGGGCTTCGCCTGGGAAAAGGTTAAAGGGGAAAAGTTAAAGGTAAATTTCTTCACTCCCTTCCCCTTTGCCCTTTCCCCCTTTCCCTAATTATTTATTCACCAATCCCCAATTAAATCAATGCGACCAACAATCTCAATCCCCCAACACTGGGCATACCCTCGCTTTACTTTGGAACAGCGTACAGAACAAGGCATCATCTTGGGACTTTATTACTACCCGAATGGTACAGAATTAGCTGAACAATTTGATGATGGTTGGCGTTATGCTCTGATGCCTAACAAGAATTCTGATGAAATATCGTACTTGAAAGAGGATCAAATTAAACCGCTCACACCAGAAGAATTATTTCAGCAAATTACCGCAGAGATTAAGTTTTACCAACAGCAAATCTCTATTCTGCAACAACAGTTAGTCGTATTAACTGGAGGTTTCACAAATGTCTAAGACGGTTGACCCCAGTTTTGACCGCAGAGCCAATCATTTGCTGCGTTCGATTCGGCTTTGTGGCGGTTGTGTTCCTCTGCATCAGTTGCAATTCCAATTTTCGGATTCAGTTATTCAAACACTGCTGGATAAAGAACTGGTGCAAGTGCAGAACACGGGACGCGGCTTTTTTTTGGAGATTGCCGAGGATTTTTAGGTTATTAATTCCAGGGGAGAAAAGCATGATTGATCACATTAATGCACTTCAAACAAGTTGGTATCTTTCCCCACCTTGGCGTGGAACAATTCCACCCGTTGAGGTGAATTTACTGGAGAGAGTATATTTACGAACCACGAGAACATTTGGCTATTGCTGCGGTATGCAATGGAAGCATGAGTGCTGGATTTATTCAATTGATTGCCGTAATGAAATACTCCACGCCACACAAAACCAAATCATTGGGACTGGAGAGTTAGAAAGCATCACTGTGCAAAAACCTGCTTTTGTTCTGGGCGAAAGAGTGATGCTCTGTTCTCACGATAAGGGGACAAAACAACGGCTGATTTTGGGGATTGCGCTGGTACATAATTCTTGGTTTTACCTTGTTGAGTTGATGTCACCAACATTAATTAAGACACCAACTATATCTAATCGTTTTTCGCTGGTTGGTGAAAAAAGTTTAGTGCGTGTGAATGTCTAATTCTCTCTAATCAACAACAACGAAAAATTATCACCCAACTAAAGTTATGTCACAAATCGAAATCGCTCAAATTATCGACCAGATAAAGCAAGAAATCACTGTTGACTCTAATGGACAAGGTAAGGCCAGCCTTCGTGCAACAGCAAGATTAGCTGGGGTTGATGCTGCTGGATTATTCAGAAGTCTCAAAACAGCCGTTGACAATTCTCGCTCTAAAATGGTTGAAAAGCTTGCCCGTAAAGGCTTTGAAGGTGTTGACATTTCAGGATGGTCGCAGTCCGGTATCCCTGATATAGCTGTAGCAACTATACTTCACTATTACGGCTACGAAGCAGGGAAAAGATGCAGCGAACAAGCAAGATTAGCTTGTGAAGCATTTGAAAGTATCGGTGTTCGTGCCTGGATGCAAGACATTATGGGCTGGACAAAACCCGCTACTCAACCACAAGAACAACCCACTACACCAGCCCTTCCCCCAGTTGAACAGCGATTGCATACTCTTGTCCTGGCCATGAAAACTTTAGCTGAGTTAACCGGTGGCAGACTCAACCCATACAT
This sequence comes from Nostoc sp. FACHB-973, assembly GCF_014698115.1. Classification (GTDB taxonomy): domain Bacteria; phylum Cyanobacteriota; class Cyanobacteriia; order Cyanobacteriales; family Nostocaceae; genus Nostoc; species Nostoc muscorum. The sequence continues at coordinate 32,248 of NZ_JACJSJ010000044.1, read as the reverse complement.
GGAACAGCAATTTAAAGACTATGCCGGGAACCTTTTGGCTGAACACAACAGAAAATTGCTAACCCCTTCAGAAGAACGCTGGTTAGGGGTTGTGAACTTTGCAGAGAGCGAACTTGGAAAGAAAGTTCCCCTAAGCGGCGCTCACTATCGCGGACATCTTGGGACATGGGTTCGCACGTTTTACCCACAATTAGGCGATCGCCAAGAAACGCGATTGGTTAATGGGGTTCAACAGCCCATCTATGTCTACGCTTGTCACGATCCGGTTGTTGCGGCTGGGTTAACCAAAGCTATAGAAGAGTTCTTTGCTCACCCTAGCCCTGGTGCAGCGCTAAGGCAGGCGGGGGCTTTCTCAAAGAAAGCTGTAGTTACAGCTTGATGGTCATTGGTCATCGGTCATTGGTCATCGGTCATTGGTCATCGGTCATTGGTCAAGCAGAGCGATCGCCAAGTAATCAAGAATTAAGACTTTTACAACAAAGGTAAATTTTACCTTGAGGGGAAAAGATATGGAACTCGGCTACTTCCAGAAAGATGTACTCATTGAAAAACTAGCTAAGAAATTCTACGCGATCCAAGGCTATGTAGTCCCCGAATCATATCGGATGCAATCAGCTACACATCCAGCAGAAAGAGCGTGTGTGGCTATGGCAATCAATGCAATCGAAGAAGTTGAGTTTGAACTTGCTAACGATGACGATACAGAAATTATCAAATGGCAGCGAGGACAATCTCTGAGTGAAGAATGTCAATACTACTTTTGCAAATATGAAAAATTTACTTTAACACTATTGACTTCGCCACATACAAATATGACTCGTGTAGAAGTTTATTTAGAGAATACAAAGCTTTACGTTTCTGAAAAAGCAATCAGCCCTGAAGAAGCAACAGAAGAATTACAGGATTTTATCAGCATACTCGCTGCACAATTACAAACTTTGAACCGAATTGAGTTTTAGGAGTATTTATGAAAGTTGTAGTTCAAGTAGTAGAAAAAATCATTAGTGAAGCCCACATTCACATTCCTGATGGACTCAGAGAAGATGCAATCAGACAGCACATCGTTGGGCTTTATAACAGTGGCGAAATAGTTCCTGATTTAAACATATTTCAGGTTGATTTTGAATCCATCAGCGCAATGATTGTTCAACAACCGCAGGAGATAGCATGACTGTCACACCATTATTAAAACCTCAGACATCTATTCTTGAAACTGTCACCCGACATCCTCTAAACTTTTACGAGTCTCCCTCATGGTTCACAACTGAACTACTGCGCCATGTTTCGTTATCTGGTGTGATTGGTGAGCCATGTGTCGGACATGGGGCGATCGCATCTTTGTTGAATGTGTGGCCTTATACAGAACACGTCTGGATTAATGACATCGATCCGAACAAGCAGGCACATTTTCATTACGATGCAACATTAGCCGAATCATGGGAAAAATTTCCAGAGTGCGATTGGATCTGCACCAATCCGCCATATTCGGAGTTCGCATCCCCAATTATCAAGAATGCGTACCAGAAAGCGCGTGTGGGTGTCGCTGCTTTTTTACTTACCAGCTTTCTCGAACCCTGTGATGATCGTGCAGATTTCTTGCAGCAGCATCCGCCGTCACTTGTCCTAATCATGCCCCGCTTCTGTTTTCGTAAGGATAAACGGGGTAGTCGTTGGGCAACAGACAACATTACCATCTCCTGCTTTGTATGGGACAAACGCACAACAGGACAGCAAATTATTATTCGTCCCAAGTCGGCGATCGCTGGATTTTACAAGAACCCAGAACAGGCTATTTCACAAGAACGGGCTATTGAAATCGTTCGGGCGATCGCCAAAGGAGAATTATGCAACAACTAACTTTATTTCCCGAATCTGCTCCTACTTTACCAGTCAACTATTATCCAGAATTTCTGAACAAGGAAGAAGCCGACGAACTCTACCAACATTGTCAACAACTGCAATGGCAACAGAATCAAATCCGAATGCTGGGTAAAACAATGCCTGTGCCTCGTTTGGAATGCATTTATGGCGATGAAGGCTGTGATTACCTTTACTCTAAAAGCGTACTACTCAAACCATTGCCTTGGACTTCAGCGCTAGCTCAACTGCGAGATAGGATTACTGCTACTACTGGCTACAGCTTCCGCATCGTCATCGGCAATCAGTACAGGAGTGGCCAAGATTCGATAGGGTGGCACAACGACAGTGAAGCTTCGATGGGATTTAACCCAGCGATCGCATCAATCAGTTTAGGTTCGGTGAGGAAATTCCAAATCAAGCCCATTGGGGGTAAGCCTACTGACTTTTGGCTGGAGCATGGGAGTCTGCTGGTGATGCTTCCAGGTTGTCAGAGTACTCATCTGCATCAAGTTCCGAAGACTAATAAGGTCGTTAGTACACGGATTAATCTAACTTTTCGACCGCACGTAGGGGGTAAAAGGTAATTCGTTCTGTCTGTAAAACATTATCGTATCTTCCAAATATCGAATTTTATTAGTCAGATTGAAAAAATTCTGAATGTATTACATCCCAAAACATCAGTAGGGGGTTCTCATGAAGTTAACCGATTTTTTAATAGACCTTGGTAATTCTGTTGCTTATTACCCAAAGCTAGTTGAAGTCACTGGTGGCGTTTTACCAAATTTGTTTTTATGCCAAATGTATTACTGGCTGGGTAAACAAAAAAATCCTGAAGGTTGGATTTATAAAACTCAAGCCGAGATTGAGAAAGAAACTGGACTGACTCGAAAACAACAAGAAACAGCCCGAAAATTTCTTAAAGCCAGAGGATTACTCCAAGAAAAATATACCGGATGTCCCAGACGCTTAGAGTTTTGGTTGGATAAAAATGCTTTAAATCAACGTTGGTCAGCTTTTATGAGCAATCTTGAGCTACCAATTGCGAAAATTACTTCATCTTGGACTCGCAGAGCAAAAAAATCTCAGGATGACGCTGATCAAAAACCCGGCATAATGCCCAATTCGGACAATATAGACAGCACCAATAGTGCAATATGTAATGCCTTAACAGAGCAATATATATTGCCCCAATCATCCAGTACAGAATGCCCCGATAGTACAGGCTATAATGCCTTCCTTGGACATACTGTAATGCCTTCTTCGGACAATCTATCTATATATACAAAGAATACTTCAAAGATTACTTCAGAGATTACACACAATGCGCCCCTGGCTTCGCCACCCGCGCCCCCCACCCAAGAGAGTGTGTGTGAAAAGGAAGAACTTGATTTAACAACGGAAGAAATTGAACTTGAAGAACCAACTTCAGAAAAACCAAGTTTAGAAGAATCAACCCCAGAAGAACCAACCCCACAACAACCCACTTCGTTGTCAAAAAATTCCAAGTCTTCGCAACAAACCGATAACACCTCTTGTAGGTCAACTATTGCGGCGGGGTCGTTCGAGAAATCCGAACAATCGAATAAGCTGCAAATAACCTGTCCCTACAAGACAGCGCAGAACGTGAAAGAACTGATTGATGCTTGGCTAACAGACCCAACTGCTATGAGTGATGATTCTCTACCACTGCTTGTTAGAGACTCAATCAAGTGGAATTGCTGGGTTTTACCTTGGCGCAATGGAGAGCGAAAGCTGAATAACTTGTACCAGAACTTCAACCCGATAGTCGTTGATTTCTTGGCTGCTGAGTTAGCCACGAAATCAAAACGCTCCGCACGACAGGAAATAGATCATGCGATCGCAGTCATGAACACCTGGGAGAAAACCAAAGGGGGATGGACGAACCTGATGCAGCGCTATAACCAAGCATTGCAAACAGAAAAACAGCCCCTACCTCAACAGCGCACTGCTTTGGCTCACAAAGTAAAAAATATCACTAGCAGTTCGCTCGAAGATGCCTTGGCACAAGACCGGATACGCCGTCAGCAAGAGCAATCCATTCGAGTTCCATCTAATGGGTATCAACACAGCCCACAAATGCTGGAGCTAAAAGCAAAACTTCAAGCCAAGGCAAATGAGCCAAAAGTTCGGAGCAACACCAGACCATCTTCCACGAATTTGCGAGAAGTTGAAGCGCAGTTAAAATTAGCACTAAGGTCATAATTATGCACTCTAATCAAGACAACGTAGTTCCTTTTGGCTCTAACTATCCAGTTTCAGGTTTGCCCCCACAAAACATCGAGGCTGAAGAAGCGATTTTGGGCGGGATTATGCTTGACCCAGAAGCAATGACTAGAATCAGCGATCGCCTAAGCATTGAAGCCTTTTACATCAGCGCCCACAAAGATATTTATCAAGCCGCAGTCCAACTTCATGCTACATACCAACCCACAGATTTACTTTCTGTCACCGCATGGTTGGCTGACCACAATTTGCTCAATCGCATTGGTGGCAGAAATAAGTTAGCGACTCTGGTAGACCGCACTGTATCAGCTGTTAACATCGACGCTTTGGCTGATTTGGTGATGGAGAAATATCGACGGCGGCAGCTAATCAAAGTGGGATCGGAAATTGTCCAACTCGGTTACGAGACGCAAACTGAACTACCACTTGTTCAAGGACTTGCTGAGGCGAAAGTTTTTGGTGTTACTCAAAATCAAAGTGATGAACGCTCTTTGGTTTTCTCAGCACAAGACATGGGCATTGAACTTTTTCAAAAGCTGGAGATGGGGAATATGGCAGGCGACAAAGTTGGTTGGTACGACCTCGAAAATATCACCGGTGGCATTTATCCCAGTAGCTTAGTAGTAGTAGCAGCTGAATCGCACATGGGCAAAACTCATTTTATGATTTCTTATGCTTACGAAATCATGACCAAACTTGGAAAACCAGTTCTGTATGTAACTCCAGAAATGGATAAGAATCAACTCAATGCCCGAATGCTAGCCCGAATCACTGGCGTAGACGCTTCTATGATTCAAACCAATACTCAGTGCTATTGGGAGCAAATAGCACAAGGTATAGGACAGATGGTGGAGTTGCCTTGGAAAGTCTATGAGCATTCCTCCCCTACAACTGCAATGATTGCTTCTGCGGTGCGCCGTGCCATTGCCGAATTTGGTGGTTCTATTGGTGCTGTGTTTATTGACTACTTGCAGCAGATTCCTTTGGAATCCGGCGGAAACATGGCTTTTGAAGTCGGCAAGATTACCCGCCAGATTCGGGATATTGCCAAGTCTCACAAAATCCCTGTTTTCTTGGGTTGTCAAATCAATCGGGGCAATCAAACTACGGCTGATAAACGCCCCAATCGTCATCTGTTACGTAATTCTGGCGAAATCTTTGAGGTTTGTGACCAGTTAATCATGCTCTATCGGGATGCTGTCTACACAAAAGACCCAAGCGACCGCACTATCGAGTTGATTGTTGAGAAAAACCGCCTTTACGGTAAGCTCGGCACTGCGACGATGTTGTGCGATTTATCTACATCGAAATTTTTGAACTTGGCGAGGTGAAGGCGATGGAGTTAATTAATTGGGTGTACTGCTGCCGCCGTTGCGATCGCGTAAATACTCCCAAATTCTGCGGATTTCTTCTTGAAAAGCTTGACGGTCGCGCTCTGCTTGAAGCAAGGAAGCAAGCAAAACTTCTCGATCGCGGTCAGCTTGAAGTTCAACTTCCCTTATGGCTTGGCGGTCGCGTTCAGCATCTCTTTGAGCCGCGCGTAATCCTTCCTGATGGAGGCGTGCAATGTCAGCCAGTTCCCTAATGGTACGCTCTAACCTAGCAATGGTTTGGGAGTTACCCCTTGTTTCCCGCCTGTTAGCATTTTGTACTGTCCTCAGCAAATCCAGTTCGTCACCGATCTCTTCTAGACGAGTATCAATATTATCAAACCTTACACTGGTATCTTCTGGTGGAAAAGCGTTTGTCATAATCCCTCCTTTCTCTTTCTATTCTCGCAGAAACTCACAATTACAGACTTTATGAGTACAACTATCCAACAACTCTTCCATAAATGGGCAACTCTTGCCCCTGATGAATGTTTATCTACTGAGCGCGATTACAAGTTCAAGCTCCGAATTTTACCAAATGTTGAAAAGTGCAATTCTCTTACTGCTAGTCGCCAAATCATTACTGATAACTTAGAAACACATTTAGCTAATCGACGTGATTTTACAATTCAATTGTTGAATTTTGTGCTACTGACGATTATTCAGCACTGCGCGGCTCGACAGTCCAGTATAAGCTTCAGCTTTACAGAACTTGGAACTATTGCCACAATCTGCAATGGACTGCGTTCACAACCACATCCACATCCAGCGATCGCAGCATTAGACGCATACATTCAATTACTGGAGTTTTAAAATCCGTGAAAGCGCTATCCGTCCGTCAGCCTTGGGCATGGCAATTATTTTTGCTCTTAAAAATATTGAAAACCGAGGCTGGCCCATTCATTATCGCGGCGACATTTTGATTCACGCTGCAAAAACTTGTACCAAAAAAGAGTATCAGCTAGCGAAAGAATTTTGTCAAAGCATGGGGGTAGTAATCCCAGAATTAATCTCTCTACGTCGCGGTCAAGTCATCGGTATTGTCACAATAGTTGACTGCCAATTTTCACAAATTGCGTCTGGGTGGGGAATACCTAGGCAATACCACTGGAAGCTGGAGAATCCGCGCGAGATTACACCGATTCCTTACATTGGGCAACTGGGGATATTTGAAGTACCCGATGATTTGGTCATGGAGGTGGCTGCATGACTAAATCAGTAATAACTGAGTTATCTGCAATACCCGAAAAATTCTTAGAGGACGACCTTAAAAGTGTACAACTTCATAGCCAAGGATGCCTCTATCCGTATCTCGAAAAGAAAAAGCTACTTGATGGTTCAATAGTTTTTTACCCACGAGTTATATGTGAACGTGACCCAAACAACGCGACTCATTACCGATGGGGTTTTAACTGGGAAGAACGAGTTGATGGAGTATGGAAAGGGCGAAGTATAGGCTCAATCCCCCCTGGTGCTGTCCCAATGATTCGTCTAATGCAACAGCAGGAGGCAATTAGGGAAGATATCATCGCCTTTATCAAGAGAGCGAAAACTAAAAAGCCATCACCAAAACTAGATATCTGCAATAATTTTGATAACACAGATAAAAAACCAACACTTGCATTTGACTTTAAGGAACATTGTTTACCAAAAAGTGATTTCCCTGACAAAGAAAGCCATGAAGCAAGTCGAGTCTAGATTGCAGAGAAATCCACTTCTGCCCAAATGGGATATCTTGATTCAACCACTTTAGCTGGTATTTTGTTTTTCAAAAATCACCTTAGTTGAAATTATTGATTTGGGTGCAGCAGGGCTAACCTTTCTTGAAACAAATCCTAACCCACCTGATTTGCTAATACTAGATATTCAAATGCCTGTAATGGATGGATTTGAAGTTATTCAACGCCTGAGAGAATTAACTAAATTCCAATTTATACCAATTCTTTTGGTCACAAGTTTTGATTAAGATATTGATAAGATAAATGTAATAAAATGTGACGGTTTTATCCAGAAACCCATTGATATTGATACAGTCACCTATATAGTGCGAGAGATTTTAGACTGGAATTATTAAAGATTCCTTGGTAAATGCTAGCTAATTCATTGGTACATTAGGTTTATAAATGATGCGATTACTGTAAGGTTGCTTGAACATATCCTATTAATACATCGGGATCAACGGGCTTTTGAATAACTCCATGCACCTTTACATCAAAGTCTTTCTGAAAAAATGCCTTTTCATCAGCTGTGATCAACACAATAGGTAAAGATTCTAAAAGAGGATTATTTTTAATGCGGCGAACTACTTCGTATCCATTCATAACAGGCATCATTACATCCAGTAGAAGTAGGGCAGGTATTTTAGATTCCAGAAAAGTAAGTGCTGCTGCTCCAGAATCGACAGTTTCAACTTCATAACCCTCCATTTCTAAAAGAGTTTGGAAGAAAAAGCAGTTGTCTGCAACATCATCGCACACAAGGATAAGCTTATTAGTACTATCTTGTTTGACTCCTGTTTTAACTACCATATTGAAATAGGGAACATAGATTTGTAAGTCCATTTATAGTTAAACAAACAACTTTTTTCGTCTAGCTGTGGTGTTAGTTGCTAGCGTAAGTTTTATGTAGATATTTGCTAGCAAGCTTTTGAAAAGTGGCGATGGCAGTTGAGTGCGCTATAACAACTGAGTTTCGTTCCTCCTGGAGAACCCAGTTGTTGCTTAGAGTGAAGCGTTGAAGAAGGAAATCTCACTCTGCTGACACTTTCATTTAAGTAAAATACTACTTTATTAGGACTCTATGAGCAGCGTCATTTGTAGCTTTGGACTGATGTATGTTTCAGCTTGACACTGATAAAGTATGAATACCAAAACAGAGTTCTAATTATGAAGCGTTCGGACATATCAAAAGTTATTGGCTTTAGCATTCTAGCAGTGGGCCTTGCCGTAACTCCTTTAATTATGCCCGCCTCAGCCCAAAGCAACACATCTGGGGATACAAACACTACTTCACGTACAGATGACACTTCTACTCAAGGGGTGAATAACAGAGATGATAACGGTTTTGACTGGGGCTGGCTGGGCTTGTTAGGGCTGGCTGGTTTAGCTGGTTTAGCTAAAGGTAAACGCTCTGAATCTACTGCTTATCGTGACCCGAATGCAACTCGTTAGCACGACTTGGATGAATTAACTTTTAGTCACAATATTCAGTTAGACAGATTGTTTAACCCTAGATGAAACACTGTAACCTCTGATATTTTTGTTGGCATTATTATCTATCCTAATGGTTACTTAGCTTAGGATAGATAGCAGTTAAATGGAAGAATTTCTAATTCAAAAGATGAAAATTATCCTTAATTTTTTGACGCAGAGTCAGGAGACTAAAATTTGGAAGATATTTTAATTAATTGTGAGAATTTAAGAAAAAATCTTTATTATGGTTCAAGTTGGGATGACACTATATTTCTAGTAAGTAGCAAACCACGGGGCTAAGAAGAAGACTCCTGTACTATAGAAGTAACTACTTACATAAAATCTGAATTTTACTAGTACGATTTTATATGGATAACTAAGAGCAGGTAAATAAAACCAATTTCCTTTAGCATCCCCATCAGTACTTAGGTGAAATTTCTCAACAATTTATTTCTTTAGTTGTAATTATTTTGGTTGTTGCTGAAATTCAGATTCTAATTTTTCTTTAGTTTTAGAAGGAGTCACAGATGTTACTGCACCAACTCCAGCCATTCCAACACCGATGAGATACATCAAATTTCTACTTAAGTATTGAGATCCAAGGTATCCAAAGGTAATTGCTGCAAATATTGTGGCAATCATTTGAGGCAGCTTCATGTTTAAAACACAGTAATTTGATTAATCTTAGCTGGACTAAAAATTGCTAATTTTTGATTACAGTATTTATATACTAAACAAATAATATAGGTTTCACTACTCTCTTTAGGAAGGGATAAAACTGTCTTTAGTCAGAGAAAATGAACGCTCATATACGCCTACTCTTAGTACTACATTATGTCTGTTTGGAAACTTATAAATCAGTCTGTGCAAAGCTTTAAGAGGCAATTTCAATATTTGTATAGAAACCAAAGCAGGAGATTTATTTAGTAATAGGTGAACAAGGGCAAAATTTTGACTGGTTTCGACTTTTAAAACATCCTCTAATAGGAAAGTTTAGGCAACTTAACAATAAAGCTCGTCCCCTTGCCCTCGGCACTTTCAACTTCAATCGTTCCCTGATGCGCTTCAATAATGCTCTTTGCTAAAAATAATCCTAACCCCCATCCTGTTTGATCCTCAGCAGAGATGGTTCGACGAAATTGTTGAAATAAGATTGATTGAGCTTCTGAAGAAATCGGATCACCTTCGTTGTGGATGGTCAGGCTGATATGCGTTTCAATTTGCTCAAGCGTGAGTGTAATTGGTGTATCAGCAGCACCATACTTCACGGCGTTAATAGCTAAGTTTTCAATTACCCGTCGTATCTCTTTACGGCTGCAATTGCTCCTGATAGCAGTATCAGAAACTACAATAAACCGCTCTCCATAAGCAAAGTTCAAATCCTCTACTACGTCCTGAACAATGCTGTCTAAATTGCATTCTTCAAATTCAAACTTTAAGCTCTGACCTGCCCGCAGCCGACTAGCATCGAGCAAATTTTGAATCATCGAATTCAAACGCTCGACTGCTTTTAGCATTTTCGCCGCGATATTCGCATGAGTGTCTCCTTGTTCAAGCCGACGCAGAGTCAGGTGAGTACCCATTTTTATGACATTGAGTGGGTTTCTAAGATCGTGAGTCAGTGTCACTATAAATAACTCTTGAATATCTCGCAACGTCTGCGAAAATTCAGTAGCTGCATCGTTAACGGCTTGCTCAATGGAATCGATAATAATATCTCGTTCCCTGACCTCTAAAGCCGCTTCTTCTTCTAAAATTTCAAATATGACCTGACGGAGAATGTGGTACTCAAAAATCATTTGATACCAATTTAATATGAAGCTGCATAGAAAAGAGCCTCTAAAATAAAGTTATAAGAAGAGACAGATATTACCTGCTCAAGTGTAAGTTGGTCAAATATTTCTTGGATGCGATCGCGTAAAGTCTGTAAAGAAGAGAAAAGTTGATTTTTGAGTGGTTTCTTAAGGAGCTGCCAAAGCCTTTCAATGGGATTGAGTTCAGGGGCTGAAGGTGGTTGAAACAGAGGAATAATATTTTCTGGCCAACGAATCGCTGAACTTGTATGAGCAGGTGCTTGGTCAACCTGTAAAATAGCGTAATCTCCACCTAATTGTTGAGATAGCCAGTCCAAAAACTGTTGAAAACACTCGCCATTCAACTTCGGATACTCATAAAGGAAATGGTCTCCAGTCAATGGTTCAATTGCACCATAAATCCAAAAGTTATCTCTTGGCCATATCACCTTAACAGTAGGCTTAACTCCGGAAGCTGTAATCACTTTTCCTGTAAGAGTTTTCAGTCCAACCCTAGTTTCATCCTGGCACAGGTAGCGAACACACTTGCCGGGTGCTAGATGTTTTTCTAGACAATTAAGAATGATTCCGAGTTTTTTTTAAATTCAGATACCAATTTCTCGTCTTGGTTATGGCTTTGAGGGCGAGGCACTTTTAGTTTTGCCCCTAATCGATATCGAACCCAGGCATAAACCGTTGCATACTCTATATCTTGTGCATGTTCTTCTTTTAACCACTCAACTATTGCACCATAGCTACTAAAGCCTTTTCCTGTTTTTAACTCCTCCTCAAGTGCTGCGATCGCAGCATCATCGATTTTCCGTTTTGCTCCTGGTGCCTTTTTGATTTCTAATAAGCCTGATATCCCATCAGTTCTATACTTCTGCAACCATCTTGTGACCGTTGAAGTATCTTTTGCCAAGCGTTTTCCAATGTCTTGCTGCTCTTTAACCTGCCCACTTTTTATCCACCACAGCATCTGTAGTTTTTCTTTTTGATTCCCTAAGTTGGCTGTTTGTAGACGTTTTTTAAGTTCTTCTTCGCTCTCTGCGATTTCAATCTTAAAAGGGCGGCTCATTGTTCTTTTAATTTATCGAGTTTGTTTTCTCTATTATATGCAGCTTCATATAAAAGTGGTATTATGGTGTGAATGTGCAAGCGACATTTTTAGGAGAGCAAGCTATGGAAATATTTTTCAATGGCAACCGGATGTCCTCTTGAATGGTATTTCCTCATCAAAAGAGGATGGTTATACTCTGATTCACCAAGTAAGAACACTTGCGGGAGAGCGAGGCAAAGCAGTGCCAGCCATCGCTCTGACAGGCGCTGTAACTGAAGATATGTATCAACGTTCTCTTTTAGCTGGGTTTAGTCTATGCTTTGCTAAACCTGTAGTTATTGACGATTTTGTTGCTGTGCTTGGCATTTTAGCAATTGCCGATAATCTTCATTTGCGCTGATGCTAACTAGCTCTAATTAATGTCTTAAATATAGTAGTCTAAATTTTGACAAGTAATGACAGTTCGGATCAGCATTTTTCACTTTCCTTATATCTGGGGAAAGGTCAAGGGGTAAAGGATGTATTCAAAACTTTCCCCTTTAACCAAGTACCGTGGGTTTAAATCCCCCGGTTCAAAAAATAAGCAATTTTTTTGTTTTTCATAAATTAAATTAGGGTGCTGTAAAGAAAGTAGCGAAGGTAAAAATATATATTTTCTTCCTGCCTCCTACTTTTATTTGGTAAACCAACTTAAAATATAAACCTTAGCCGCCAAAGCATTGCGGTACTAAACTGCGTCTTATGACATCCGATCAACCCTCTGAACGACCTGTATCTGAATCTACCGCGAATGAAGCGTTCGACGTAGAGCAGCAAGACAATAAAGATGCTTTATTTCCCATCGTTGGCATTGCCGCCTCTGCGGGTGGATTAGAGGCATTTACGCAGGTACTCAAACATTTGCTTACCGATACAGGGATGGCATTTGTGCTGATTCAACACTTAGATCCTAACCACAAGAGTCTGTTGAGCGAGATTCTAGGAAGAACAACTTCAATGCCCGTCAATGAAGTGCGAGACGGCGTGACTGTGGAACCTAACCAGGTCTACATTATTCCGCCCAACACTAAGATGATGCTGTCTGGTGGGGTGTTGCAACTCACGCCGCGAGAAAAAGTTCATGGTAAATATATGCCTGCTGATGCGTTCTTTACTTCATTGGCAGCAGATCGAGGGCACAAAGCGATCGCAGTAGTTTTATCTGGGGCGGATGGAGACGGTTCACTAGGGCTGAAGGCAATCAAGGCAGCTGGAGGCGTGACTTTTGCTCAGTGTGAAGACACGGCAAAATTCGATAGTATGCCCAATACTGCTGTTGCCACCGGGAACGTGGATTTTGTGCTACCGCCGCAAAAAATCGCCGAGGAACTGGTAAACCTCAGTCGCAATCCTTTTATTTCTAAGTCATTGCCACTGATCGCGGTTGAGAAGTTGCCCGAACAGGGAGATGCCCTGGCGGCTATATTTGTATTATTGCGATCGCAAACTGGCGTTGACTTCAGCCACTACAAGCCCAACACCCTCGATCGCCGAATCCAGCGGCGAATGCTGTTGTATAAACTAGAACGCTTGGAGGATTATGCCCAGTATTTGCAAAACAATCCGAGTGAAGTCAAGGCGCTCTATGAAGAAATTCTGATCCACGTCACCCATTTTTTCCGCGATCCCGAAGCATTTGAACTGTTGAAAGAGCGAGTCTTTCCCACCATCATCGAAAACAAATCAGCAGAGTTGCCGATTCGGATTTGGGTAGCTGGGTGTTCGACGGGCGAAGAAGTGTATTCCATCGCTATCTCCTTGCTGGAGTTTTTGTCAAATAAAGTAACCCCACCGCCGATCCAAATTTTTGCCACAGACATCAGCGAGATAGCGATTGATAAAGCGAGAACGGGTATTTATGCAGAGAATCAAATGGTGGAAGTCTCACCAGAGAGCCGCCGCAGATTTTTTAATGCCCTTGAGGGCGGTGGATATCAAATTAGCAAAGCTGTGCGCGAACTGTGTGTGTTTGCCCGACAAGACTTGGGCAGCGATCCCCCTTTTTCTAACTTAGATTTAATTAGCTGCCGGAATGTACTGATTTACTTGGACGAAACGTTGCAAAAACGGATATTGCCCATCTTTCATTACAGTCTTAATCCGACTGGCTTCTTGCTGCTAGGGACTTCAGAAAGCACAGGTAAATATTCGGACTTGTTTATTCAGATTGACAAAAAGTATAAAATATACACCAAAAAGCTAACTGCAATTCGTCCAACTTTTTCGTTCATTACCAGCAATTATCCGATAGTAAAAGTGGACGAATCAAAGCCGACTGATGAGAATTTATCGGATGAGTTGGACTTAGAGAAAAAAACTGACCAACTAATCTTGAATCGCTATGCCCCAGTGGGTGTAGTAATTAACGACAAGATGGACGTGCTGCAATTTCGGGGAGAAATCGATCTCTACCTCAAACTTGTACCGGGGAAACCGAGTCTTAACTTATTCAAAATGGTGCGCGAGGGTTTGCTCATCGAGCTACGCGCCACAATTTATCAGGCACAACGGCAAAAAATTCTAGTTAGAAGAGAAGGGTTACGAATTGAAGAGGGCGATCTTGCAAAAATCATCAATCTTGAGGTGATTCCATTCAACCCTGGGACTGGCGAAGAACTCTACTTTCTAGTTTTATTTGAATCAGCCCCACCCACAATTAACAACCCCAGCACAGTAAACCCTGAGAGCGAAGTGCAGTCAGACTTAACGCAGGAGATTGTTCGGCTAAGGCTTGAACTTGCAACCGCCATCAAAGAGCGGGCTGCAACTCAAGAATATCTGCAAGCGGTGATCCAAGAGCAAGAGCATATCAATCAAGACCTGAAAGTTGCCAATGAAGAAATCCTCTCTAGTAATGAAGAGTTGCAAAGCACCAATGAGGAGCTAGAAACTGCCAAAGAAGAGATTCAGGCAACTAACGAAGAACTCAACACAACTAATGAAGAACTTCGTAGTCGAAATCTGGAATTACACCAAGTTAATAACGATCTCACGAATTTACTTGCCAGTATTAATATTCCCATTTTGATATTGACTTTGGACTTACGCATTCGACGTTTTACGCCAATGGCGCAGCGACTTTTCAATTTGATTCCTGCCGATGCTGGACGACCTTTGAGCGACATCAGAGCAAATCTCGATGTTCCTGAGTTAGAAACTCTAATTTTGGAGGTTCTGGACACACTCAGCATCAAAGAATTAGAAGTCCAAACTCTGGGGGGACATTGGTACAACCTCCGCATCCGTCCTTATCGCACCACAGAAAACAAGATTGACGGTGTAGTGTTGGTGTTAATAGATATTGATGTTCTTAAACGCAGTGCCGCAACGTTAGAACAAGCCCGGAATTACGCTGAAGGGATTGTGGAGACGGTACAAGTGCCGTTAATCGTCCTTGATTCTGATTTCCGGGTGAACAAAGCCAATCGCTCGTTTTATGAAACATTTCAGGTTTCACCATCAGAGACAGCGCAATCTCTGATTTTTGAATTAGGGAACGGTCAATGGAACCTGCCCGGACTGCGATCGCTCTTAGAAGAAATTCTCGCCAACGATACCAGTATTAACAACTGGGAAGTAGAGCATAGTTTTGAGCGGATTGGACAGAAAACCATGCTGCTCAATGGTTGGAAAATTATTGAGCAGGGAGAGGCTCAAATGATTTTGCTGGCGATTGAAGATATTAGCGATCGCAAACAGTTAGAGTTAGAGCGATCTAAGCTACTAGAACAGGAGCAGTCAGCCCGTCAACAAGCGGAAATTGCCAACCGAGCCAAAGATGAATTCCTGTCGAACCTCTCCCATGAACTTCGTAACCCGCTTAATACTATACTGGGCTGGGCGCAACTTTTCCGCACCCGCAATTTAGATTCTTCAGCAGTCATTCGTGCCTGGGAAGTGGTGGAGCGGAGTGCTAAGGTGCAAGGTCAGTTAATCGATGATATGCTGGATGTCTCACGAATTACGAGTGGCAAGCTTCATTTAAATACTCGTCTAATCGATCTAGTTTCAGTAGTGGATGCCGCCATTGAGTCTATCCAATTTTCCGCAGAGGCGAAAAGCATTGAAATTGTTTCACAGTTGAACTCGGCGACGGTTGTCGGAGATTTTGACCGTTTACAGCAAGTTCTGTGGAATTTACTTTCTAATGCCATTAAGTTCACTCCAGCCGGTGGGCGAGTGGGAATTATGCTCGAAGCTGGATCTACTCACGCTGAACTTCGAGTCAGCGACACAGGAATTGGCATCCGGGAAGACTTGCTGCCCTATGTTTTCGATCGCTTCCGTCAAGGAGATTCCAGCAGCAGCAAAACAAGTCAGGGACTTGGATTAGGCTTGTCAATCGTCCGTCATCTGATAGAACTTCACGGTGGAACAGTTCAAGCGCAAAGTCCAGGTGAGGGACTAGGAACCACGATCATTGTCAGGCTGCCTCTGCGCTTAATGCCACCGGAGATTACACCACCAACTTATTTAGAGCCGAGCGTTTTGTCAGAGACTCAGCACACATTAGATGGTAAAAATCCACCCCTTACCCTTGAAGGGTTATGCATCTTGGCTGTAGACGATCAAGCGGATAGCCGCGACTTAATTAAGTGGATGTTAGAAGACTTTGGGGCTGAAGTAGTAATTGTGACATCGGCAAGGGAAGCGATCGCTACTTTAACTGAATTTCCTGGCAAATATGATGTGCTTCTAGCAGATATTGGGATGCCAGAGGAGGATGGTTTTTCCCTGATTCGTCAGGTGAGAGCGCTTGAAGCTGAAGCTGGGGGACAAATTCCAGCAGCAGCAATCACTGCCTATGCCACCGAGCAAGAGCGGCAAAGGGCAATTGATGCTGGTTTCCAAATGCATCTAGCTAAACCGATTGAGCTTAGTGAATTGGTATTGATGATTGCAAATTTGAGCGGACGAGGCACAGATAATTCGTAATACTTCGGCTACGCTCAGTACAAGTTCGTAATTCGTAATTGAGGTACAGAGCAACTAATTTTAATTATGAAAAATTAAAAAATGTGCGGTGTCCAGATCCCCGACAACTTTTACGAAGTCGGGGATTTAATTTTTCACGAATGATTTAGGAGTGCCATATCAAATGTTTGAATAAACGTTTTAATTACGTATAAATTGTATAATCTGCACCTAAAACATTCCAAAGGTACAGGTTATATCTTACATTTTTACTTAAAAAGATACAGAGTGTATTTGATTTTTTTTAATAAAACAGAAGGTATCAACTATTAATTAGAGGAGTCTTACGCATGGCTGCAACCTTCATGAGGAGGCCTAAGTTTCGCAATGCCCAATGGGTGAGCTTTGTTGGTGGAGAAGGGATTGTACGGAGCTACACACCTGAATATGGCAGATGGATGTATCTCATTGAGATGGTATTAGGGCTAGAGCCTGATTTTGGCAGAGTTGGTGCAGAAACGATGATATTCCTTCCCGAGGCAGATTTACTTATGACATACAGCGAATTTCAAGCTGATGAAGTAAACAATCTAAGTCTCAAACCCCGGCGTAAAGGCTGTTTTACTTCTGTTAGCGCAGTGGGGCGTAGCCAATTCTGACTTCTGAATTATGCTGTAAGTAGGTTTTTGATAAGGAGGATGAGGAGGTGGAAAATGTTTAAATATACCGATTTAATTCGGGGTAAAATCTACTCTTACCGAGGGGAACAAATCAAATTTAGCCATCAATCTCGTAATCAGAGATTCTTCTTTGTAAAGAGTAGTGGTAAGCGCTTGATGTTTACATCCGATTTCATTCAGCGAGAACTTTATGAAATCAGAGTACTAGCAGAACAGTAAGGGAAGCTTCATGCAGCAAGACAACTCTGATTTAGTCAAACAAATCAAAGACTTCAAAACTTATAGTTACTCCTGAGATGAAGTTATCCAAAAATCCAATTTTGACAAACAATTAGAGCAAGACTTCAATATCATTAATGCTCATTTTAGCTGATTATAAATCAAGTACTCGTCCCTAATAAATGCTAGGAGATTTTTAAACAATGGCTAGGATGAATAGCGCTTCATCAGCAGCGAGTAAAAAGGAATTACCATGAGACAACTTGTTATTGCTGAACGCGTAAGCCTCATTGGTCATATCGTGTCAACAGTATTTGGATTGGTAGGAATACTACTGGTTGTACCTAATGCCCAAGTAATTTTTAACTTATCCCAGGTTGGACAAACTGCCATGCAATGGAGTATGGCAGGAGGCGGTGTAGTTTATATGATTTTAGGCGCGGCAGGTGTTTTCTTGTATGCCACGCGGATTTTGGGTTTAGGTCGCGCCTTAGCATTTCTGTTGCCATCAGTATTTATTTCTCTAGGAAGTGAATTACTAGGAACCAGTACTGGTTTTCCATTTGGTCATTATAGTTACCTAAGCGGTTTAGGTTATAAGATTGCGGGTTTAGTCCCATTTACAATTCCCTTGTCGTGGTTTTATTTGGGATTTGTTTCTTACCTGCTGGCACGTGCAGGTTTAGAAGTGGACAAAAAACCCAACTTGTGGCGTCATATAAGTGCGATCGCTTTGGGTGCTTTATTACTAACCTCCTGGGATTTTGTTCTTGATCCTGCAATGAGTCAAACTTCTCTACCCTTTTGGTATTGGCAACAACCAGGCCCCTTCTTTGGAATGCCTTACCAAAACTTTGCGGGGTGGCTGGGTACTAGCTCAGTATTTATGGCTGTGACTGCACTGTTGTGGGGAAATAATCCCATTAACTGGGAGCGATCGCAACTTAATATACCTTTTGCAGTTTATTTAAGTAACTTTGGTTTCGCTACAGTCATGAGCTTAACAGCTGGATTCTTTGTACCCGTGTTACTAGGCTTGTTACTGGGTGTAACTCCCGCAGTTCTGCTGTGGTTGAAAGGCTCACCTACACCTGTCCAAGTTCCCATTGAACCACCAGAAATCTCTGTAGCTAGGGTCAAGTCGCTTCGCTCCAATTAAAAATTAAAAATTATTAATTAAAAATTGCAAGACGCGACGCTCGAATACTCGCTCTAAGCGTTGGCGCAGCCTCTCGTAGAGAAGCCATGCCGTTGGCGGAGCCTCTCGTAGAGAAGGCTTTACGCTGCGCTATCAGTGGGGGCTTGTACCCACCACTGATTGTAGACTACTGCTTCCCACTCGATCAGAATCCCTGCCATTCCTGCTTGGAGAGTTCTTCTATCGGCAATAAACTGGCTTCAATCTCCTGGCGCACAACGTCTGTGATCTCACAGCTGCTATTGAGGCAATCGAGAAGCAACTGATTGGCATCGTAATATTGTTGCAATACTTGCTGTTGCTGTGGGCTGAAGTACCAGTGATGCTCAAGGTTTCGATGCTTGGCGATCGCAGTTTTTAACTGTTCCATCCAAGCAGGATAACTTGTTTGCCACCATGTTTGAAACTTTTCTCTACTTTGTTCTGGATCGGGCAGTAGGTCTTTAAGTTGTTGTAAAGCTTGATGTAAGCCAGCATCTTGAGCGATCGCTAAAGCATAACTCAAAGCATCGTCGCAGGCATGGGCATCGGCAAAATTAGATTTGCATTCCATTACTAGGTTATCTAATGCCGCATCCAAAAAAATATCTTGATCGAAGATGCAGACAAGGGCAAAGTATGGGGTAAGGTGAGGAGTCTTAGCCAGAGCAAGATAAAACGCCCGAATTGCAGCAGACTCATGAGCAGCAAAAGACTTGTGATTTGCCCAAGTTAGAAATTTTTGCAAATATGGATCTTCAGCCACTAGCGCATCAACTTCTTGCTTCATCAACAGTACTAAGAAATCTGCACTCCGTAGCATAGCAACCGTTAACAAAAAGATTTCGCGCCACCTGGGTTCAGTAATATGAGTCACCAGACGTTCTAAAGGTTGTTCTAATGCTTGTAAATTATAACTGGCAACGATTTTTCTCGCAGTTAGGTATTCTTGAAACGTCAAATAAGAGAAAGAGAAAATCCCCCGCACTCGTTCTGCTAGTAATCCATGTTGTAACTCTATCGCCTGAAGTACCTCTTCACTATCTAATTGCAATTGCTCTGGTTCTATGGAAGCATTCGGTAAATCACAGATATAATCGCTAATGTATTGTTCAACAATGCGTTGTTCAAAAAAGTAATTACCCTGCTCAAATGTCGCGCTAGCAAACTGACTCAGCAACTTCAGCTTTTGTGGTAATAAAAAACCTTCGTACATCTCATCCCGCTCAATTCCTTTACTCTCGTCCCATTTACCCAGGAGCAGGTCTAAACACTGCTTATAAAACGCAGATTTTTGGTTTGGGAATTTGTTCTGGTGATGAAAAACCCAGCAGGCGAGATGCAAAAACAAGGGAGTGACAGCAAGTCTTTGAAATTGCAAATTTTCGGACAAATTTAGTTTCTCAATAAACTCAAATGCCTGTTCTTGCTTATTCTGGATGTTCGTTTTTGTAACTGCTGTAAACCACTTCTGAGCAAAAGTAACAATTTGGTCTTGACTAAATGGAGCAATTTCAACATCTGTAAAGCGTCTAAGGTTGAAAGCTTTAGCTGCCGTGCGGCAGGTGACGACAAACATATTCTTTTGATACTTTTCAGAGAATCTGCGAATCTCATTGACGACAACAATGCTCTGTTGATGGAGTACTTCATCTAATCCATCCAGCAACAGCAACACTCTGCCCTCTAACAACAAACTTTCCAGCACAGATGGATCTGAAATTCCACAGGTGAGGAATTCTTTGCAAATATAGTTGAGTAAATTGAACTCTTCTGCTTCTCTAGATTCATCGGCAAAATCTCTTAAGGTGACAAAAATAGGAACCCGATTTGCAGCAAATCTCCCTCGGTTGCATTGAATCGCCAGATGTTGTAAAAAAGTGGTTTTACCTGCTCCCGGTTTACCCAACACCCGTAGCTTTGAGTAAGTTTGAACTGCCGTGATCCCCGCGATTTCTATTTGGGATACTTCACCTAGACCAAAGTGATCGAATTCTTTTGATGTAAACTTTTGCAAGTCAGCAAACTCTAACCACTGAAAGCTTGCAATCTCCTCTAAAATGTTGACATCGATGTAAATGTCGTCGATTCTAACAGGGCGACTAACATCTAATAACTGCAAAGTGCCACACTGGTCTTGAATTTTGTCAAAGCGTTGCGATCGCACTTGTTGTACTAGAGCATCAATATCTAAAAATTCAGCAGCACCAAGTTCTTTTGATTCAGGGAATTCTTCTGGAGGATTATCCGCAATCTCCCGCCAATTCAACGACAACAAAGAACAAATTTCTATAAAGATATGACGCTCAACTGGACGCCCAGTAAAAAATCGCCAAATTGGTTGGCGAGTCTTTAAGTTAACTTCAAAAGCCAAGTTGTCTTGTGTCCACCCCTTATGAGCGAACGCTTTTTTAGCTTGTTCAATCCCAGGGAGTGATGCTTGGAGCGATCGCTTGACCATAGAAGCTTACACACATCAAATAAGAATTCTTCAACTTGACATTATTGCAACATACAGTTTCGGAACTACTTAGAAACTATTTGAGTTTTTTTTAAATGCTAATGATTTATTTAAAGCATCTTCCGCTAATATCCTCTCATTGCATTGTTCTCAGTTAAACATGATTGGTTTTAGTGTTATTTTTAACTTTTTATTTTGTGTATTAGGAAATTGTGGTATATTTAGTAACTATAGTGCTGCGGCAATCTAAGCTTTATGTAAGATTAAATAGTCGCTATTATTGTACCACTCCTTTACGGTTGTGTATAAAGTTAACCTAATATTGTTAGAAACTAGCAAGATAAATAAAACCAAACTTGATAAGCTCATTAAGTTCAACTCATAGCTTTAGAACTTAAGAGCCATTAGATAGAGGTAAACCACAGGTTCATAACTTTCGCACGCTTGTTGCTGACTTTAGTCCATATAATCACGGGTGGATAGTAACTCAACTATCACACCCTCTATTGACTCTAGATTTTCAAGCTTGACTAAAAATCGATCAAAGCCTGCATTTAAAGCCTTACTTTCGGAAAATTCCCGTGTATAAGAAGTAATAGCGATTGCTGGCAACTGCCGGAAGTATGGGCTGGAATGTCCCCGAATTTGCTTAATCAACCAATTTCCATTATGGTAAGGTAACTTGACATCGGATACCAGAATATCGGGATGAAAAGATTCGAGGATAGCGAAGGCTGTTTCTGCGTTGATAAAAGCCATTACCTCTGCACCTGCTGTTTCCAGAATGAAGATGAGCAGGTCTGCAATATCTGGCTCATCCTCTACCAGCAAGATCCTGATTCCAACAAGGCGCTGTCGTGAATTTAACTTACTTTCTCGATTGCTCGTTTGATTCGTCCTCATGCCGTTCTATAGTTTGCTGATATAGCTTACCTCTTATATTGCAACGTAGAGAGCAGAATAAGCCTTCAGTCTAATTAAACAAATTTAGCTAGAAAAATAACCCCATCAGGATGTATTAGCCTAGCTGTTTTTCCAAGGGCTGCTCGCCACAACCATTCCGTGGCTAACCCCACCACGTTGATGGTGACAGCTATGGGCTTATCCTACTTCTGATGAAAGCGATCGCGTCACGCTAATAAGAGAAAAGGGATTGCCTTATATATTGATGTGACGTTGGGCTAAATTGAGGTGAATGCATGACATAGATTTTAAAAGAGCGTGCATCTAGCTCTTAACAAATGTCCACTCCAGCACGTTGATGGGAGCTTTTTGAAGTGCTTGACTCAGTTCGGCGTTGCTCTCAAATTTTACCTGGAATATGTCACAGGCTTCGACGTTGACCGTAAATTTTTCTTCCTGAAACGGCCACGGTTTGACAGTAACCAAGTGATCCCGACGCTGCTTGATGTCGTAGCGCTGACCATCAGGGCCGTTGCTAATTTCTAAAAAGCGCTCATCAGCAGGTAGTTCCTGCTGACAAAGGATGAGGGAAAGGCGATCGCACCATTGCATAAATGCATAGGCTGCATCAACTTCATCCTTTTCGATGCCCAGTTCGGAGTGCCAACGTTGCTGATTTTGAAGTTGCTCATCCAGAAAATTGTCCATTTTTGAAGACTGACCTCGTTGTGGCTCATTTAAATGGCTAATGTACATGGAAATTAAGAGAGCCACCCACCGTCCACGATAGAGGGCATTCTTTGCCAGTTCAGCCAATTTATTAATACCAATCTCTATATCTTTATTTGTGCTGAGAGTGAAGTCCTTTGGCGCACCCGCTTCAGTCAGAATGTCTTCTTCCCACTCTTTTTCTAAATCATCATGCTGGGAAATTGCAGTTATTGTTTCATATAACCTGACTGGAGAATCTTGGCGTCGCCATTGTCCTGCTAGTTGAGCTGCTAACAAAGCATGAGCGCGATGATAAATAATTTCCCAACCATTTGGTGTAGCGTTTACAATCACAAGTTAATCTCCTCATTATAAATTCTAGTTTGCGATCTTTTATATTCTCTGATCACAGAATGATACTATTTTGGAGATGTCTAATCAGACAGTCATGGTGCAAAATTATACAAATATTTGTTGATACCGAATCCGAGCCATAATTAGACCATTCCAAAGAAAAAAGAGTGCTGACCCACCACATGAACGTAGAATTTGTCTAGCAGCTTTTCTCACATTTATCTGTTCATTCACTTTTTGATCGGCTAGATAAACACCTAGTAAAGCTCGATTAATCATTCGATGAAAGTTTTTATCTGGTAACTGAGAAACAGCTTTATCAGCCTCCTTTAGAAAATAAATGAACCGTTCAGTTATTTCTTGTTCACTATTGTAGTAAGTACAAAAATTTAAATCACCACCCATCCTGTCTTCTTCTTGATCAATAAAATAGTCAAGTAGGATATGAAGTCCTTGAACCCAAGGGAAGTAGCTGCTTTTAACCTTTATAGCTAGTTCTTTAGAACAATTTGGATCGGAGGCATACGCTATAAGACAAAAAATTCCTAACGTTGAGCCAGTACAAGCTGAAAATTCATACCACTTCATTTCTGGAATTTTGTGGCGATGTTCTTCAAACCATGCTTTTAAACGAGGAACTCGCTCTTCAACTTTGACGTGTTTATGAACTTGTAAATTACAATAATAATCAGCCAACTCATGTAAGTGATACCAATTTTATATGAAGCTGCATATAATAGAGTGAATAAACTGGATAAATAAAAATAAGCATGAGCCGCCCTTTTAAGATTGAAATTGCAGAAAGCGAAGCAGAACTAAAGAAACGTCTACAAACAGCCAACGTAGGAAACCAGAAAGAAAAACTGATGATGCTGTGGTGGATAAAAAACGGGCAGGTTCATGAACAGCAAGAAATTGGAAAACGCTTGGCTCTAGATACATCAACTGTCACAAGGTGGTTACAAAGATATAGAGTCGGTGGACTAGATGAATTATTAGAAATTAAAAAAGCTCCGGGAGCAAAACGAAAAATTGATGAGGTAGCGATCGCGGCACTAACAGAGGAGTTAAAAACAGGAAAAGGCTTTAGTAGCTATGGTGCAATAGTGGAGTGGTTAAAAAAAGAACAGGGGCTGGAAGTAGAGTATGCAACAGTATATGCGTTAGTGAGATATAAATTAGGAGCAAAACTCAAAGTACCACGTCCGCAAAGCCATAAGCAGGATGAGAAGTTAGTATCTGAGTTTAAAAAAAACTCGGTATCATTATCGAGAGGCTAGAAAAACATCTAGCACCAGGAAAGTGTATTCATTATCTGTGTCAGGATGAAACCAGGGTGGGATTAAAAACTTTAACGGGAAAAGTAATTACGGCCCCTGGAGTCAAACCAACTGTAGCGGTGAAATGGGAAAGAGAAAATTTTTGGATTTATGGTGCAATTGAACCATTAACAGGACAACATTTTCAGCAAGAATACCCGCAGCTCAATGGTGACTATTTTCAACAGTTTTTAGACTGGTTATCGCAACAATTAGGTTCAGATTATGCAATTTTACAAATAGACCAAGCTCCTGCTCATATCAGTAGTGCGATTAATTGGCCTGAAAATATTATTCCCCTGCTGCAACCACCTCATGCTCCTGAGCTTAATCCCATTGAAAGGCTGTGGCAGTTTCTCAAAAAATCTCTCAAGAATGAACTGTTTTCTGACTTGCAAGACTTACGCACTCGCCTACAACAATTGTTCGAGCAATTAACATCTGAACAGGTGATTTCCATCTCTTCTTATAACTTTATTTTAGAAGCTCTTTTCTATGCAGCTTCATATTAAATTGGTATTAGCGCAATTGTCGTTCGTTGGTCGGCATTGGAATTTGCCGACCAATGGTCGGTAAAAACTTTTGAAGATTTTCATATACAACAGTAGTCAAAATCTTTAAGTAGGCGGCATCACGCCTATAAGTAGATCACTGCGTAAAACTAGCCAGCCCTTACCAATCACCTTGGCAAAGACTGGAATATCATAATCTTACATCTGGCCGTCGATATATATAAAATTAAAATCAATTTTCTACTTGAATATCATACCCACAAATAAAATATCCCCTTTCTTGAGTATTCATGAAATTTCAACATATTCAGTCTAAAAATTAGAATAATGCTGCTCTATGCCTTAAGGTTGATATATATTTTCTAATCTGTCAATAAAACTTATCCGTAAGATACTTTTGTTTTCTATCTTAAAACGTCTATTTTGAAGATGAACATGAAAAATATTTGTATAAATCGTAATTGATGAAAATTGTGGTTCATTCCTTAAAAGTTAAATAGCAACTAAAACTAACTCTTTAAATCTTGTTTTGAAGACTATTTTTGTTATCAAAGTATTGCATTTCTCGAACATTATCAAGGAAAAAATATGTCTAATCTATCAGGAAAGCACATTTCTTACTGGATTGACTCGACACCTACAGCTAATTTTCCACCACTTAGCAATAATCTATCTGTAGATGTTGCAATTGTCGGCGCAGGTATTGCGGGAATCACTGCTGCAAGACTACTTAAACGTGCAGGTAAAACCGTTGCGGTAATTGAATCGCAACAAATATCTACTGGGGTTAGCGGTCATACTACAGCCAAAGTTACCTCGCTTCACCAATCGGCTTGGTACATTCAACCGGATACGGGCATCGTAATCATTCGCAAAAATCCGTAGATTGGCAGTTCACAACAGCGGATGCCCGTATCCGTCTCAAGCATCTTTATCCACAAATAGAAAATTAACAGACCACTAGCTTGTAGTTCGGGTTTTTTCTTTTCTGCCTTCACTTGAAATACTTATCAACATAGTCCACTTCAAGGCTACTTCCCTAACTCGAGTAATGAAGCCAGATCCTAATCCCCTTGTGATTAATGACAACTACGTTTGTTTAGAATTCAGAAGGCAGAAGTACGAAGGCAGGAGGCAGAAGGAACCCACGTTTAAAAACGTGGGATTGAAGCAAGGACGCTTTGTATCTCGTGCTACGCATCTCGATACAATTCTTTTTTTAAACTGGGCTTTAGACCCAGAACTAAAGTTTTTATTAATACTTCTTTCTTTCTGCCTTCTGCCTTCTGCCTTCTGTCCTCTGCCTTTCTTGTAAGTAGCTTACCAGATACATATGCAACCAAATACCACAAAAGAACTTGAGTTTTCTACAGCTTTAACTCCTAGAAGCCGAATAACCTTGGCGAATAAAGAGTTACAAAATCAACAAAGGTATATAGCTAGGACTACTGTATTAATCCCTTTTCTTGGCTCAGTTCTCGCCATTGGATTATTGCCGCTATTAGGGATTGGTTTGATCGAATTATCGTTGTTGGTTAGTATGTACATTTTAACGGGGCTTGGAATTACTGTCGGCTTTCATAGATACTTTGCACACAGAGCTTTCAAGTCTAACAAAGTGATAGAGATCACTCTAGCCATTCTTGGCTCTATGGCTGCTCAAGGACCTGTAATTTTTTGGGTAGCTACTCATAGATGCCATCATCAGTACAGCGATCAGCCCAACGATCCTCATTCACCTCGTCTTCATGGAAACGGAATTTATAATCAATTACGCGGACTATACTATGCCCATATTGGCTGGCTGTTTGAGAGCTTGATTGTGAATCCATTAATTTTTGCCAAAGACTTGGTTCACAACCCTACCATTGTCAAAATTAATCAGCTTTACCTAATTTGGATAATACTAGGTCTTGCTATTCCTACGGCTATAGAAGGGATTCTTACAGGAAGTAGTATTGGAGCATTCCAAGGGTTTATGTGGGGAGGAATTGTCCGAATCTTCTTATCTCACCACACGACTTGGTGCATCAATTCCATTACCCACGTCTTTGGTCGCTATCGTTTTGAAAACGCTGATCAAAGCGGAAATATTATTTGGCTTGCCATTCTAACTCTTGGAGAAGGGTGGCATAACAACCATCATGCTTTCCCAAACTCGGCAAAGTTTGGTATGAAATGGTGGCAATTTGATCTAGGTTACTGGGTTATCCGGTCTCTTGAAGTAACAGGTATGGCTTGGGATGTTAAAAGTCCAACACCAGGCATGATACAGGCTAAACAGATTACTTCTGTATAAGGCAATACTGGTAAGTTAAGGCTATGCAGTGCTGTAATAAATCTTTTGTTCTCCAAATATGCCACCCGTGCGGCTAATGATACGGAATTCCCAACAATGCCCTGGCGTGTAAAAAACCATTAGGATACTGCTGTTGACACAGAGTACCGTGTAAACTTTAACTTGTGACATTTGCTGCTGTTGTGGGTGTAATGATTTTACCCAATCAAACCCAAATGCCGATGGAAAACTTCAACAGCATTCGCTACACCATCTTCACCCCGAATCTTCTCACCTAACTCTTGTGCTTTCTTCCGCATCACCTCATCGCCTAGTACAACTTCAATCGCTGCTGCTAAAGTTTTTTCTGATACCTTCTGGTACGGTATCGGCGCAGGGCTGACTCCCAACCGAGTTAGCTTTTCTCCCCAAACTGGCTGATCTGCAAAAAAGGGTACGGTAACTGATGGTGTCCCTGCACGTAACACTGCTGCCGTTGTACTAGCTCCTCCGTGATGTACTACTGCTGGCACTTGAGGAAATAACCAATCATGCGGAACTTCCTTGATCACAAACACTCGTAGCGAATCTTTTATATTTACCGTTCTTCCAACGTCCCCCCAGCCTGACAATATAATCCCGCCTTGATGGGTTTTCTTTAAGGCTTCCACGATGTAATGTGTGAGATATTCTGGATTGGGCATCGTCATGCTCCCAAATCCAAAACATAAAGGCAATTGCTTTCGTCCAAGAAAATCCTCTAGTTCCATAGGTGGCTCGTATTCGGAGGCTTGGTCAATAAACCAAAAACCAGTCACATACGCCCATGCAGGCCAGTCACGGGGTCTTGGGATGACGTGTGAGCTAAATCCATACAATACAGGGATTCGTGATACATTTGCCGGAGTCTTCTGTCTGAAGCGTCTGCCCAAATATGGTAAAGGCGGCAATTTCAAAGTTTCTGTTCTGAAGTGATTGAGCAGTTTTCGATATCTTTGCCAGTACAAGAACTCTACTCTTCATGTAGCTGGCATAATTAATCGCTTTCTTTAACGGGTTTTTAGTTGTTTGAGCAAATCTCAAAAACCCAAACATCCCTGTAGGAGTCAACGGCA
This sequence comes from Nostoc sp. FACHB-973, assembly GCF_014698115.1. GTDB lineage: Bacteria > Cyanobacteriota > Cyanobacteriia > Cyanobacteriales > Nostocaceae > Nostoc > Nostoc muscorum. Next base: position 4,048 of record NZ_JACJSJ010000044.1, on the reverse strand, counting down.
GAACTGATGCAAAAAAGCAAGGTACGCCTAATTTCTCTGCGATATGATATCCAAAGGTAGCTAGTGGGGTATAGATAATTACCTCACTTCCCTGACACGCACTCCAAGCTGATTCCAACTGTTGAAGTAAAAGCTTATCTCCTTCTTCTTTTTTCAACTTTTCTCCCGCAATCAATCGCTGAAGGAGTTTGGTTGAGTCGATGGGGAGTATTATCTCCCGCACCTCTCAGTTAGATCCGTGCATACCCGTTTCCGTGTACACGGCTCCCGATGTTCTTAGCTTGCGCTTTTGCTCATGTGCTTGTAATCGTGGCAACTCTCGTGAATTGCTTCAAGATTGTTTTTCTTCCAGTTGGCGTGATTTCCGTCGATGTGATGCAGATGAATCCGTTCTTCATCGATAAATTTCAGACCGCAGGAAGCACATTTATGGCTTTGCTTCTTGAGAGCAATAGAGGTTTCGCCGTTGTAGAGTTTGCTGTTACGTTCACTCCAGTAGGCTGTATCTCCGTCATAGGGGGATTTTGTTCCTTTAACCATGACGTGTTTACTTTCGGAGTAAGGAACCTTTGGAAATGCTTTGTCTAGTAATTTCTTGCTAGAATAGCGGTTTTGTTTGGTTTCCCTGTTGAATACCCTATAAGCTCTTGTTCCGATGTGGCATAACGAGTTTCTTGCCCCGTCCATCTTGCAGTACTTATGGTAATTTCTCCAGCCTCTAACTATTGGAGCCAGCCTTGTGGCTTTTTCATTAGCACCATAATTCGAGTTGTTGACGATGTGTTTTACTTTCTTACGAAGTGCTTTGAAGTTATCCACTGAAGGAATGCTTTTGAGCTTTCCGTTTTTCTGGACTTTGAAGTGCCAGCCGAGAAAATCAAACCCATCTGTCGCGGCGGTTACTTTGGTTTTCTTTTGGCTTACATTCATTCCGCGTTTGCGGAGGAACTCGCTGATTCTTTCAAGTATCTCTGTTGCATCATCTTTGGGTCGAAGTATAATAACCATGTCATCCGCATAACGGATTGATGGTTCTGCAATATCACTGGGTGAGGTTTTCTCAGTGATTTTGTATCCTGGGTTCTTGTGGTGTCTGTGTATACTCTCAATCCCGTTGAGCGCAATGTTAGCTAGTAATGGGCTGACCACTCCCCCTTGTGGGGTTCCTTGTTGGGGAAATTCTGGATTTACCCCTGCCTTGAGGCATCGGTATATTCCGAGTTTTAAGCCTTTGGGGGCGATGAGTTCGTCCATTATTGCCGAGTGGTTAATCCTGTCGAACGAAACCATTACTTAATGCCCATCTCAATAACCCACCAGTAGACTTAACCCAGATCGAAGTAACTGATGTGATGCACCCATTATTTGGGCGAAGGTTTGCAGTGATATCTATATCAACCCCGCCAAGCGGTGAGGGACATGTGGTAGTAGCTTATCGAGGTCATATGCGCTTACGCATTCCGTTATCGGCAACCCAATTAGCCGTCCCAAAACAGTATTTATGTACTAAGCTCACATTAGAGAGTGTGACTGAGTTAGTCACGTTAGCCAAAGAATGTGAGGTTTTATGTCAATCCCACCCCGTGAAATCTGGGAACGCCTCACCCCAGCACTCCAAGAAGTAATCACAGGCGAACTGCAAACGGTCTTCCAGGAGGTAATTTATGAGTACCTCAGAGCTAGTAACACTCCAACACCTGAACCGCAAAGCGATAATCTACATTCGTCAGTCTACCCCACATCAATTAATCAGCAATCAGGAGAGTCTGCGTCTCCAATACGCTCTGCGTCAGCGAGCTATAGAACTGGGCTGGTCGGATAATAACATTGAAGTAATTGACAGTGATTTAGGAATTACCGCAGCAAGTGCAGAGCAACGACCAGGTTTTAAAGAACTGTTAGCCCAAGTAACCCTGGGATTAGTAGGAATTATCCTCTCTTATGATGTTACTCGCCTGTCACGTAATTGCTCAGACTGGTATCCCCTGCTGGACTTGTGCGGTTACAGAGGTTGTTTGATTGCCGACAGAGATGGGGTTTATGATCCAAGTAGTGCTAATGGTCGATTGTTACTGGGACTCAAAGGACAAATTTCCGAAGTAGAGTTGCATACGATTCGTTCCCGCTTAAATGCTGGGATTCTGAGCAAAGCCCAGCGTGGTGAACTGGCACTGACCTTACCCGTGGGTTTGGTTCGGGATGAACTGGGAGTGGTACAGAAAGACCCAAATCGTGAAGTGATTGACCGAATTAACTTAGTGTTTGAAATTTTTGGACAACGCAAGTCAGCATCCAAAGTGTTGGAGACGTTCAACCGTGAAGGGCTGTTGCTGCCGCGAAGGAATCGATTCGGTGATATTGTCTGGCGTAATCCAAGCGTGGCAAGTATCATATCAATCCTGAAAAACCCTGCCTATGCTGGTGCGTTTGTCTATGGACGTACACGTACTCTAAAACGTGGTTTGGTTTCAAATCAGCCACAACAAAAGCATTTGCCAATGGCAGAATGGAAAATACGAGTCAATGACATATATCCGGCTTACATCAGTTGGCAAACCTACGAGCGTAATCAGGCACAGCTTATGGACAACTATGCTGAGTATGACCGTAATAAAACCCGTGGTATTCCTCGCCCTGGTGCAGCATTATTGCATGGCATAGTTTACTGTGGCGAATGTGGCCACAAGATGCTTGTCCAGTACAAAGGCGCAACTCGCTATATTTGTAACTCCTTACGGCAGCAATATCGTGTGCCTGTTTGTCAGTATATTCCTGCTGATGCAATTGATGAGTACGTAGTCAATGCCTTTTTAGAAGCAATGTCTGCTGTAGAACTAGATGCTTATCACAAAGCTATCAAAACCCAACAGCAGTCACAAGAGACAGTGGAACGGGCGCATTCTCAGCAAATACAGCGTTTGCAGTATCAAGTAGCACTAGCCTCTAGACAGTTTAATCGAGTTGACCCGGATAATCGATTGGTGGCTGCCGAACTAGAACAACGTTGGGAGAACGCTTTACGCGAACTAAAGCTTGCCCAAGAAAATTATGCTCAACGCCAGCGACCTCAAACAGTAGATCAAATCCCAAAAGAACTCAAAGCAGCTTTCGTTACCATTGGGCAAAAGCTCCCTGAACTTTGGCACAGTGGCACCTTAACCCAAGTCCAAAAAAAATCTTTACTCCGCTGCCTCATTGATAAGGTTGTCATTCATCGTGTTGTCCGTGATACAGTCCAGACTCGGATTATTTGGAAAGGTGGCGACACTACTACTGTTGATCTTCCTATTCCGGTTGGTTCGTTTTTAGAAATGACGGGAGCGACTGAATTAGAAAACCGCATCATCGCTATGAGTCAACAAGGTATTGACGACCAGGCTATTGCTCTTACACTGACTACACTTGGTTATCGCTCACCACTTTGCAAAACTCTGTTGCCCAGTACGGTCAAAACTTTGAGGCTCAAGCATCATATTTTTCACTCGCCGAGCCAGTCTCATCCCCGCCAGATTTCGGGTTATCTCACAGTTCCTCAAGTTGCCCAGTCTTTAGAACTTTCACCGCACTGGATCTACGATCGCATTCACAAGGGAACGATCGCTATCAGCAAGGATAAATCAACCGGGCTTTATCTTTTCCCTGATGTGCCTAGTACGCTAGAGCAATTCCAAAAATTCAAGGCTGGACTCGTCTACAACTTGCGTTTTTGATAGGAGTATCAAGATGTCTAATCAAAGCACTTCTCGATGTCGAGTTCGATTACTCGTTTTTTTATTCCATTGACTTTGGAGCTAAGGTTTAAGAAGATGTACTTTTGTGCATCATGGGCGGAGCGCCCAGTTCTGAACCCATAACTTCTAGCGTGGAAGGTCGCTTCGTGTGCTGGTTCAAGTGCGTATTTTGCTAGGCATTGCCAAGTTCTATCCGCGATAGTCGGAACGATATAATAAAACTGCACATAACTTCAAGTCTCTTTTGGGAAGTAGTGTCACCATCACCAATCCGATTCACCCACTGTATGGTCAGTCAGTTGTAGTACGGCAAATTC
>NZ_JACJSJ010000043.1 GCF_014698115.1 Nostoc sp. FACHB-973 | reverse complement strand
AGTAGGGGGAGCAGGGGAGGCAAGGGGAGAAAGAATAACCAATTCCCAATGCCCAATGCCCAATGCCCAATTTACAATAACGACAACTGTCCGCTAGGCGGCGTAAATCCCAAATGCTTGTATGCTGCTTTTGTTGCCATCCTGCCACGGGGAGTCCTGGTTAAATACCCAATCTGCATCAGGTAAGGTTCGTACACCTCTTCAATTGTTTGTGTATCTTCACCTGTTGCGGCTGCCATTGTTTCTAACCCCACTGGCCCGCCGTTAAATTGTTCAATAATTACACTCAGCATCTGACGATCTGTCCAATCTAAACCACACGGATCTACTTGAAATAGTTGCAATGCTTCAGATGCAATGCTTTCGTTAATTTTTCCAGATAACTTTACTTCCGCATAATCACGTACTCTTTTTAGTAATCTATTGGCTATGCGTGGCGTTCCCCGCGATCGCCGGGCAATTTCTGTGGCACCATCTTCTGTAATTGGAGTTTTTAGTAATTCAGCAGTTCGCAGTACAATTTTACTCAGTTCATCAACTTCATAAAATCGCAGTTTTTGAATTAACCCGAAGCGATCGCGCAGTGGTGAAGTTAAAGCACCTACGCGGGTTGTAGCTCCCACCAGGGTAAATTTTGACAGCGGCAAACTTCTAATCCGAGCGCTGGAACCCTTACCAATAGTAATATCTAAACGATAATCTTCCATCGCCGGATAGAGAATTTCTTCTGTCATCCGGGAGAGGCGATGAATTTCATCCACAAATAAAATATCACCTGGTTTCATGTTCACCAGTAGGCCGACAATATCTCGTGGACGTTCCAGTGCTGGGGCACTGGTAATTTTGTAACTTACCCCCATTTCCGATGCTAAAATCATTGCCATTGTGGTTTTACCCAATCCTGGCGGTCCATACAGCAGCAAGTGATCCAGCACCTCACCACGAGACTTGGCTGCTTTAATGGCAATATCTAGTACATCTTTTAAATCCTTTTGCCCTATGTAATCAGCAAATCGCTGGGGTCGAATACTTTCTTCCTGTCTGTCTTGTTCATCAATAGCAGCTTCAGGTAGCAAAATATTGTCTGTGGATGCTGCTTTCGCCGATTCCCGACGCTGTTTTGGTTCTCCGTTGGGTTCTGGAGGCTGTTTTTTCGAGGAGATTATCGCCATAATTCAGCTATCTACTTTTTAGGGGACTGGGGAGTGGGGGCTGGAGAAGCAGGGGAGGCAGGGGAGGCAGGGGGAGATGGGGAGATGGGGGAGTGTGGGGAGTGTGGGGAGAGAGGGGGGAAAGATTTCTTCCCCATCCTCCCACACCGGACACACCTCCCACACCTCCCATGCCCCATGCCCCATACCCCATTCCCCATACTTGTGAAAATTTTCGTTTGCAAATACCCGCGCCAATTTAAAATTTAAATTCCGGTCAATTACCTAGAAGTACAAAAATAATTATGTTATCTAAAAGAATCTTACCGTGCTTAGATGTGAAGGCGGGACGGGTTGTAAAAGGAGTTAATTTTGTCAACCTCCAAGATGCAGGCGATCCTGTAGAACTGGCAAAGGTTTACAACGAAGCCGGTGCTGATGAGTTAGTGTTTCTGGATATTACGGCGACTCATGAAGACCGAGCTACTATTTTAGATGTGGTTTACCGCACTGCTGAACAGGTCTTCATTCCATTGACTGTGGGTGGGGGTATTCAATCCTTAGAAAATGTTAAAGCTTTGTTACGAGTTGGAGCAGACAAGGTTAGTATTAATTCTGCGGCAGTGCGTGAACCAGACTTGATTAATCGGGCAAGCGATCGCTTTGGTAATCAATGCATAGTTGTTGCTATTGACGCCAGACGCAGAATTGACCCGGAAAACCCAGGTTGGGATGTGTATGTACGCGGTGGCAGGGAAAATACAGGCTTAGATGCCCTACTGTGGGCACAAGAAGTTGAAAAACGGGGGGCCGGAGAACTGCTAGTTACAAGTATGGATGCTGACGGAACCCAAGCCGGATATGACCTAGAGTTAACCCGGAGAATTGCAGAAGCTGTAGAAATTCCAGTTATTGCTTCTGGCGGCGCAGGCAATTGTGAGCATATATACGAAGCCGTAACTGAAGGTAAAGCTGAAGCAGCACTACTAGCATCCCTCTTACATTACGGTCAATTAAGCGTAGCTCAAATCAAAAATTATCTACGCGATCGCCATGTGCCAGTACGCTTGTTCCAATGAATGGTTGTTTGTTAATCAATGGCATCTGTCTTTGGTTAGACACACTTCTTCAAAAGGGTGTTAATATTAGTTTACATGTATTAAGAAATATTAAGAAATATGTTGCTTCCTATTTTACTTTTTGATGTAGCCCTAGTTGCATGGTCGCTACACCTCATGGAAAGAGCCTACGAAAATAAGGAATTTTCTTTGATGCTGGCTGGTACATTGGTTGCTTTGGCGGCTGCTGCCATGTTAGTAGTTTACTTTTTAATGGGTCATTGCATGACCTATTTGTTGCAAGTATCCTAGAGACTGCTGAGTGGCAAAGGAGATACGTAAAATTCACTTTCCACAAAAAACTTGACAAAGTATCAATAATTAAGCGATAATATATAGTGGATTTTTAAGGGGTTATAGCGCAGTTGGTAGCGCACCTCAATGGCATTGAGGGGGTCAGCGGTTCGAATCCGCTTAGCTCCATTGATATCTTAAACATCTAGCTATCTGTTTTGTCACTGGAAGCATAACTTTTCCGTCACGGAAAGCCTATGCTTCCAATACACCTGGGAAATATTATATTCTCTGTATAGATTTCAGCCATCCGCACCAAACACGCAATTCAGAGTAACGACCTCTGAAAAACCGGAAGTAATCTACAAACCCATCGAATATAGAATTAGACGGTCATGTAGCCGATCGGGCAAAATATGCTTCAGCACTGCTCCAATTTTGGCATCTTGTCCAACGAGATAGCGTGTCTTTGGCTGTTTTGCAGTCAGCGCATGGACAACAGTTTGAGCAACAATATCCGCAGAAATTCCTTTAGATGCAATAATTTGCATTTTCTGACGTACAATACTCATCGCCTGACCGTAAAGATTGAGTGCCGGTTGTAGTAAACTTTCCTGTCCGAGTTCAGCTTGAGTCAGGGATTTATCCCAAATAGGTGTAGCGACGGAACCAGGTTCAATAATTGAAACAGAGATTCCCCAAGGTCGTAATTCCATACGCATCACATCAGTGAGTGCTTCCAAGGCAAACTTTGAAGCATTGTAAGCGCCCAAAAACGGGGTAGGACTTATACCAGAAATGGAACCCATATTGACAATTCGACCACGGCCTTGACGTAATAAACCAAGAAATGCTTGCGTCACAGCTAATTGTCCAGTGACATTAACATTCATCTGATGTTGAAATTCAGCGATCGCTAATAATTCTAAAGGACCTGGCACAGCAATTCCGGCATTATTTACTAAACCTGAAATCCCAGCATCACCAACTGTATTTGTTACCCTATTAACTACAGAGGCGATGGATTCAGCATCAGTAACATCTAAAAAAATCGGAATCAGTCTTTGTGAAGCTTTTTCCTGGAGTGTTTGAGCATCAATATCTTGACGCACACCAGCAAAAACAGAAAATCCCAACCTGTCTAAAAGCAAAGCACAGGCCTGACCAATTCCTGTTGATGCTCCTGTAATCAGGACTGTACCTTGATAATCTCCTGCAACCATTAGTTTTTTTGATTATGAAACTGCTGTAATATTTCTCTATGTGTCCTAATTAAATTAAGCTAACGCACCTAGACGTTAGATTTTTTCCTCAAGATATTAGTCACTTGGTATCAATCCTTGCAGATACCAGAGCGCAGACAATCTTCGGTTTGGTCATCTCTAGCCGATATTTGCCACGGCAATATACCTGAGGGAGCATTTGTGGTGTAAACCACGAGAGCAGCTATCTTAGGAAGCTGGTTTTTGACAATTGACAGATTACCACAAACATTTCCTAGCTCAGCATTGGATAAATAAATAGGCAATGCCATCAGACCAATGCAAATTGTCCGGTTCATACAACCTCAGCTAAAAATTTCCGATTACGCTAAACTTAGATGCCACCTTGATGAACCGGAGTTGAAAAACTGAGCATTGTTATGTTGTGTTAATTTACTCAGTCCTACTAGCCGCAGAGACGTGATTTACAAATTATCGGTTCCACCCTTTTTGAGGTTAGGCATTGCCTACAAGATGGCTTCCTACTAACTTATGCAGATGCAACCCCAAAAAACAGGACAAAAAACCCACAACACTCAAAAACATATCTTGCTAGCTACATTAGCCAGATAAAATAGTTAACAAATGTTGCCTGCCTAATAAACTGACTCATGACGCCTTCACAAGACGTAGATACTGTAACCGCTCCTGATATCAACCCAGAAGCAAATGGCAACTCACAAACAGATCCTTTAGATGAGTTGCCAGGTGAAGTCGAAATGTCACTTTTCGACCACCTAGAAGAGTTGCGACAGCGAATTTTTTATTCGTTGATTGCTGTGGCAATAGGCATTATCGGCTGTTTCTTTGCCGTGAAGCCGATTGTCCAACTACTTGAGGTTCCAGCACAAGGAGTAAAATTTCTTCAACTTGCACCTGGAGAATATTTCTTTGTCTCCTTCAAAGTTGCAGCTTACACTGGCTTGGTACTTGCTAGTCCTTTCATTCTTTACCAAATTATCCAGTTTGTGCTTCCCGGATTGACTCGCCGCGAACGCGGTTTATTGGGGCCTGTGGTTTTAGGGTCGAGTGTTTTATTTGCTGCTGGTTTAGTATTTGCCTATTTGCTTCTGATTCCCGCAGCTTTGAAATTTTTCATCAGCTACGGAGCAGATGTAGTTGAACAACTTTGGTCAATTGACAAATATTTTGAATTTGTGCTGCTACTTTTATTCAGCACTGGCTTAGCATTTCAAATTCCCATCATTCAACTGTTACTCGGTAACTTGAATATTGTCTCGTCCGAGAAGATGGTTTCTGGTTGGCGTTACGTGATTATGGGAGCAGTGATTTTAGGAGCTATTCTCACACCTTCTACTGACCCCCTCACCCAAAGTCTTTTAGCTGGTGCAGTTCTGGGACTTTACTTTGGCGGGATTGGTTTGGTGAAACTTACAGGAAAATAGCGATCGCCACGCTCAAGAAAAAATTAAAAAATTAAAATGTAAACCCACGGAATTTTAGATTTTAAATTTTGGATTTTGGATTTAAAATTCAAAGTTTAAACATGTCTAAGACCAGGTGAATGTCTACTTGCTCTGCGATAATCAACCTACCAGGGAAAATCTAAAATCCCAAATTATTCATTCAAACCACTGGTTACCCTGCGGCAACGCTGCGCGAACAGGCATAGGGTCAATCTAAAATCTCAAATCTAAAATTCAATGGCACAAATTAGCTTTGAGGATTTTGAAAAAGTCGAAATTCATGTTGGCAAAATTATCAAAGTTGAAGAATTTCCGAAAGCTAAGAAACCAGCTTATAAATTGTGGATAGATTTTGGGAATTTGGGCATCAAAAAATCTAGCGCCCAAATTACTAAACTTTATGAACCGAGGGAATTAATCAACAGATTAATATTAGCTGTTACTAACTTTCCACCCCGTCAAATTGCTGATTTCATCTCGGAAGTTTTAGTCTTGGGAGTGGTTCTAGATGATGGGGAGGTTGTGTTAATTCAGCCAGATAAAGATGTAGCCCTTGGCAAAAGAATTTCATAGCACGTTTGAGGTCATAAACTTAGATTTAGATAGAAAATGTAATGACTGAGAGATTGATTAATGTTCAAGTAACAACAGGTTATAAGATCCATTCGGAAGCTCGTTCACCCAGATCTAGAGGAATGCTGACGGCTTTGCCCAGTCGGGGGCGATCGCGTGTTTGAGTGATAAATGTTTGCACTTGTGTTGTTCCACCCAAGGCATGAAGATAACTGGCGATGCTATCAAGATGTTCTTGGTACTCTGCCTCAGTCAAGGGAAAAGAAGCTTGCTCCAAATATTTCCACATTACTTGCAAAAATATCTTCCCCTGTGCCCGCCGCAACTGGACATCGTAAGAGTATCCCCACTTCTCAACCAGCAGTTGACGTAATTCCTGTCCTGTCATAGCTTTTCTCAATCAGATTTTACATTTAGTTATGATGTTAAGTTCCGTAACTCCAGTATGATAAGGATATAAAGAAATGTAATGCTAACAGAAAAGATGCTAAATATATCTTGGAACAGAGAATTATGGCATCGCCGTAAGCGTTAGCATTTCGACTTAGACAAGAGTTGCTCAAGTACAAGTACTCCTGTCAAAATGCTTAACAAAATACACAAAGAGCGCGTAGATTATGGCTCAATTTTCAGAATCAGCAGACGTGCCAGATATGGGGCGTCGTCAGTTCATGAATCTGCTCACTTTTGGGACTGTCACTGGAGTAGCTCTGGGTGCATTGTATCCCGTTGTCAATTACTTTATTCCACCTGCTAGCGGTGGTGCTGGCGGCGGTGCAACGGCAAAAGATGAGTTGGGCAACGATGTTAGTCTGGCCAAATTTCTCGAAAACCGAAATGCAGGCGATCGCACTTTAGTTCAAGGGCTTAAGGGTGACCCCACCTATATTGTGGTAGAAAACAAAGAGGCCATCAAAGATTATGGCATTAATGCTATCTGCACCCACTTAGGTTGTGTCGTTCCTTGGAACGTTGCTGAGAACAAATTTAAGTGTCCTTGTCACGGTTCTCAGTATGACGAAACTGGTAAGGTTGTTCGGGGTCCAGCACCACTGTCTTTGGCTTTAGCCCACGCCAGTTCAGCAGACGACAAAATTGTCTTGAGTCCTTGGACTGAAACCGACTTCCGCACCGGCGATGCACCTTGGTGGGCTTAATAATTTTGTCTTTTGTCCTTAGTCATTTGTCCATTGTCCTTAGACTAATGACCAATGACTAATGACTAATGACTAATGACCAATGACTAATTCAATGATTGTCCTTACAGAGATGAGAAATGCTTCTGTCAAAGCGAGGTTAACTCGCAGTGCTAGAGCAATTGTAAAAACATTGCTCATAGCGATCGCCACCGTGACATTTTACTTCAGTTGCGATCTTGCCCTTCCCCAATCTGCTGCCGCCTATCCTTTTTGGGCGCAGCAAACCTATCCTGAAACCCCCCGCGAACCAACCGGGCGGATTGTTTGTGCCAACTGTCACCTAGCAGCCAAGCCCACAGAAGTGGAAGTTCCCCAATCAGTACTACCTGATACTGTGTTCAAAGCTGTGGTGAAAATTCCCTACGATACCAGCGCCCAGCAAGTTGGTGCCGATGGTTCTAAAGTTGGCTTGAACGTTGGCGCTGTGCTGATGTTACCCGAAGGCTTTAAGATTGCTCCTCCAGAACGCATTTCCGAGGAACTTCAAGAAGAAATCGGCGACACTTACTTCCAACCCTACAGCGAAGACAAAGAAAATATCGTCATCGTCGGTCCCTTACCCGGCGAACAGTACCAAGAAATCGTCTTCCCAGTTCTTTCTCCCAACCCCGCAACCGACAAAAACATCCACTTCGGTAAATATTCAGTTCACGTAGGTGGTAATCGCGGACGCGGACAAGTTTATCCCACTGGTGAAAAGAGCAACAACAACCTTTACAATGCTTCCGCCACTGGCACAATTACCAAAATTGCCAAAGAGGAAGATGAAGACGGTAATGTTAAATATCAAGTAAACATCCAACCTGAGTCTGGTGATGTTGTCGTTGATACAGTTCCCGCTGGTCCAGAATTGATTGTTTCCGAAGGACAAGCAGTTAAGGCTGGTGAAGCTTTGACCAATAACCCCAACGTCGGTGGATTCGGTCAAAAAGATGCAGAAATTGTACTCCAAGACGCCGGCAGAGTCAAAGGGTTAATTGCATTCATCGCTCTTGTGATGCTAGCTCAAGTGATGCTAGTGCTGAAGAAGAAGCAGGTTGAGAGAGTCCAAGCTGCTGAGATGAATTTCTAAAATCTTTGCTAAATCATTATTTACAAGACAGGCAATAAGCCTGTCTTTTTTATACCTTAATTATGGTTCTAAGCCTATCTATCAGACTCTCAGCTTGATATGCAATTTGCTTTCAAAGTATATGTACTTAATCAGAAATTTTTATATTAACTTATAGTCTCTTTTTGCGGAATCTGTTATAGTTTAGTTGTAAGTTATAACAGTTGTTATAACAAAAATATAACTTCTCATGTCAAATTTATGGTGTCTAGGTATTACATTTAAATGCCTAACATCTCCTACTTAGGAATTAGCTCATGGCTGTAAAAAGTTATTCTGTGACTCATGCAAAGGTAGGAAATCAAGATGGGTTTCGCTTACCTCGCGCATTCTCTAGGGACTATCCTCATTTAGCTAATGCTTCAGGCCGTATCGAAGTCCTATCTGATAACACGTTCTTAGTTAGATTAGAAACTGATAATGTTGATGAAGTTGATGAAGATGAGGGCATTATGATGAGCCTTTTTCTTGACTTTTTGATGAAGGATGCTATGCAAAACCCTTCTAAACTCGTTCCTTATACCCAAGAAATGAGCGATGAAATGGATGATTTATTAGCTGATGTAGTTATAGATTAATGGCTGCATTTACTTGTAATGGTTGGCAGATTTTTTTCTACCCATTGTTTAACGAACAATGGGTAGAATTGCGTAATAGGGTTCGTATTTTAAAAAATGAGTTATCTAAAGAAGAATTTATTACACATTCAGATGTCAAATTATTAAAAGTATTGAATATTGGCATTAAAGAAAAAATTACTCAAGATCCTTTTGCTAGTCACTTTGCTTTGCAAAAACCTTTGCAAAAGTACGGTCGTCTCAAAAAAATGGGGTTACCTGAACGATATAGATTGTTTTTTAGAGCATTCAAAAAACAAAAAATTATTATTATTCTTTGGCTAGGCTTTCCTCGGAAGGAAGGCGATAAAAAAGATTGTTATCAAGTTTTTAATAAAAAAGTTGAAAATGGCGATTTTCCTGAAAGTATTGATAATCTGCTTGCAGAATGTGGGCTAGAAGATTCTGATGACAAAAGTGAAGATTAAAATACAGCTAATGCTAGCAAAACTTAAACCACAGAGCAAATGATTAGTAAACAAACTGCCGAGCATTATGTATGGAGTAATAATGAGCGATATTATTGAATCTAGCCCTAGTTGAGTTGAGGCATCCGACCATGAAAACCTCAGTAGAGTATATCCCCGTTACCCCAATTGAATATCCAGATGAGGATGGTAAGCCAATGGCTGAAGGTGATTTACAGCGCAAGTGTCTTGTATACGCTACCACCGTGCTGGAAATTTATTTCCGAAATCGTCCAAATGTCTACGTAGCTGGTAATTTATTTATCTATTACGAAAAAGGTAATCCAGAATCAGTTGTCGCACCAGATGTATTTGTGGTGTTTGGAGTAGAAAACCGCGATCGCGGTTCTTACAAAACCTGGGAAGAAAATGATAAAACCCCAGATTTTGTTCTAGAGATTACCTCAAAAACTACACGCAGCAAAGACCAAGGTGCAAAGAAAGGAATCTACGCCTTTCTGGGGGTGCGTGAATATTTCCAGTATGATCCTACAGGCGATTATCTTAATCCCCAACTCCAAGGTTTACGCTTGGTTGAAGACAATTATTTTCCAGTACCAACCAATAGCTTATCAAATGATACCGTATCCCTACCCAGTGAAGTTTTAGGGCTTGAGTTGCGTTTACAAGAGGGAAAATTGCGTTTTTACAATCCAGCTACAGATCAAATACTTCTAACTCACGAAGAAGAAGTAGCTGTAAGACAAGCCGCAGAAGAAAAGGCACAAAGATTAGCTGCTAAACTCCGAGAATTAAATATTGATCCAAATAGCCTCTAACAGAATAGTTTGGCGTTATTCCTGTCCTACTCTTAAGTGAGGAGGGGTTTTTTTGCATAACTTTTGATGCTTCACCCCTGTTCGGTGTGGAATACCCTACCTCGCCCATCGGTCAGCACACCATATAGGTATGTTGCAAGTTTTAGATCAATAACGTTATATTTATTTACATAAAGTTACAAAACTTAAAACAGAGGTTTTGCGATGACTATCTTAATTGCATTAATAGTTGTGGGCTGGGTAGCTGCTTCAGTTTTAGGCTCTTTGGCTTATTTCCTGGGAGAACAGAGCAAGCCTATCCACGAACGTAACTGGCGTTCTGAGTCTTTTGAAAAGTTGGCTAAATCTTTCACTGGCCTGGATATAGACTACACAAATCGCACTCCTGCATATGCGATAGATGCTTACACCAGCCGCAACCTGCCCCAATAGCAATAAAGGCAGCTTAGTAGAATGTCGATAAAATATTAGGGTGGGTGTTATTTACCCACCCTACTCTTGCTTACTTAACTTGGATAAGAATTTCAAAGTTCTCCGTTAATCTTGCGCCTGATGATTTCCATCTGGGCTTGCATATCGGCTTCTGTTAAAGGCATAGGATACTTTGGAGAATTAGGGTCACGTTTGCTCATTAAAAAACGTAGAGCTTCAATGTCTTCGCGGTTTTCCACTACATAAGCTCTCAACTCTTGAAAACTCATTTGCTCATAATTCGGGTTCATTGACAAAATCCCAGATACCATTACTCAATACAATGATTTGGAGTTCGTCTCCAGCTAGGATGTAAACCTGTCCTGTTCTGTCGTCAAATCGAAATAAGCGGATATCTTTATACAGATTTGGTAACATTTGACAAACCCGTACACACGCTAAGGCTTGCTCTGTTGTTGGTAAAATAAACACTCCTCACTACTAATATAAGGCGGGCATTGCCCGCCCTATTACTACAACGGACGGTAGACGCGATAGTTGATGTTGGGGAAAATATTATCCATTACCTCGACTTTTTGCAGCCAACCGCTGTCAATTTTGCCGATTTTCACGTCTTCGTAGAGCTTATTAAACCGCATCAGGTGCGATCGCGTCCGTCTCACTGCATAGGGTACCATCGTTCCCGTCCGCATAATAAAAGCCCAGTCAGAAGATTGTGCCAACAATAACTCCCGTGCTGCTTGATTTAATGCTCGCCAGCCCAGTTCATCCTCAGGTTCCAACTGGGATATTTCAATCATTCGCTCAGCAGCTTTGTGCAAGTGTGGGTAAATCCAGGCGTTTGTTTCGTTCAACCAATACTCGTGGAAACCTTTGAAACCCCAACTTGACTGGGAAGGACGACAGACTTGCTGCACTGGATGCGATCGCAGATAATCTCCCAAGTGCGTCATTGCATAGGTTCCTTGGTCATACCATGACTTGCGGAACAGGAAATCGATGAACCAAGGGCCTTCATACCACCAATGTCCAAATAATTCCGCATCATAGGGCGAAACGATAATCGGCGGGCGCTGCATTATACCATAAAGATGTTCAGATTGGCGCTCTCGATTATACATAAAGTTAGCAGCGTGTTCTGCGGCCTTTTCCTTAGCCCAATAAGGATCGTAGAGTGCCTTATCTGACAACCCTAAACCACGTCCAGTAATTTTGTGATATTTAATGCCCGTGTTTTTTCGCTGACCATTGGGCATAATGTAGGGCTTGATGTACTCGTATTCTGCTTCCCAGCCCAAATCTTTATAAAATTCTCGATATTCCGCCGCTCCAGGATAGCCAACTTCAGAAGACCATACCTGTTGAGATGATTCATGATCTCGGCCAAAGGCAGCAACACCAGTTTCAGTGAAAATAGGTGCATAAGTGCCAAAACGGGGACGTGGGCGGGCGTAAAGAATGCCATGTCCGTCGGTGAGGAAGTAGCGTAATCCAGCATCTGCTAGCATCCGGTCTACACCTTCATAGTAAGCACATTCAGGTAACCAAATACCTCTCGGTGCTTGTCCAAAAGTTTCCTCGTAGTGTTCACAAGCTACCTGAATTTGCGCCCACACTGCTTGCGGATACATTTTCATTAACGGCAAGTAGCCGTGGGTAGCACCGCAAGTGATAATTTCTAGGTTATTGCTGTCTTGGAACTGCTTAAAAGCCGTCACCAAGTCACCCTTGTAGCGTTCCCATATTTGACGCGCTTCGTTAAATTCAGCGGCATAATGTTCCGCTAAATAACGAATATGTCCGTTGTGGACGTTACGCTCAGCCTCCAGTTCTATAAGTTCTTCTAGTTGCGCTAAGTGGGCGTCATAGCGTTCTTGCAGCAGGGGGTCACGAAGCATCGACACTAGAGGTGGTGTCATACTCATCGTGATTTTAAAGTCGATACCGTCTCGCTTTAAGCCTTCAAATACTTTTAATAAAGGGATGTAGGTTTCTGTGATGGCTTCATAGAGCCATTCTTCCTCCAGCACATAGTCACTTTCCGGGTGACGAACGAAGGGTAGATGTGCATGAAGGACAAGCGCGACATAGCCAATAGCCATAGTGATTTTGGGGTGATACTTGTAAGTTGAAGGTCGAGAGGTTGGGCTGAAATTAACAATATTTTAAGACTTTATGGGGATCTAAGAATACTTAATGATTTTTTCTCAATCTATGGGGTCAGTAGATCGCCAAGTTTTTTTCAGTCTCGCTATCTGGACATTTCGGCAAAATCACAGAGGTCACCAAAGTACTACTAAATTTTAGATTACGGTCGATATCGCTAGTTGTCCTTACCCTTCAAAGAAATATAGGACTTACGCATTCACATCAAGGTGGATTCTGGATCAGCTTGTTTCTGAAGTTGAGTTTGAACAGCGATGTCTAGGTTAGGCTACGCCTACGCCAGAATTATACAAAAAAGCGCTGAACTCGAACGCTAAAACCTGGCAACAGTAGCGATGTGATTTCGTCATCAGCCAGCAAGGTTTCTATCAGTTTTAATTGGGCACTTTCTCTGCGATAAACTTCTAGCTGCTGTAATTGCCAATTTGCAATCCAATATTCTTGGACTCCTGTGGATGAGTATAGTTTCAGCTTGGCTTCTCGGTCTCGACGTTCGTTGATTGTCCCAGGAGAAAGCACTTCCACAATCAGTTCTGGCGCTCCTCTCAAATGTCCTTCGTCATCTAGCAATTTTGCTAAACGCTCATTACTGATCCAAACTACATCGGGTATGACATTATCAGCATTTGTAAAAATTATCCAAGGAGTTGCAATAGGTTCACCTAGTTGAGTCAAGCGAGACCAAATTTCTAATTCAAAATAAACATTACCACCAGTTCGCTGATGTCTCCAGTGAGGCGCTCTCGTCACAAATAGTTCTCCGTCAATAATTTCATAGCGCTTCCATTCGTCAGTAGCGAGTAATTCTAAGTCTGAGGTTGTCCAACGGACTCCATCGGATATTGTTTGGTTCATAGGACTATCTTTCCATGTCTACTTGAGAAATGAAATTCTATTTTGAGAATATTTACTCAGGGTCAATACCTGCGGCTCGCAAGCGTTCTGCCAACATTGCAGCCCGTTGACGTTCTTCTTCTAGTTGTTGGTTTGCTTGCTCTAACTGTTGATTTGCTTCTTCCTCTGGTAACATCACCAGCTGTCCATCTGGTGTAAAAAAGCGTAATTTACCTAAATGTACTGCTAAATACAGCCCTAATTGTTGACTCCACAACCAACCTGACTCAGTAGGTACAAGGTCTTGATATTGTCCATCAAGTAAGTGAAATCCCTGCAATTCTAAGTTATTGGGGTCAAACCAAAAGTAATCCGGAGTCCGAAATGTATTTTGGTATATTTGCTTTTTCAAACCTTTATCAACCGAGGCTGTGGAATCAGATAACAGTTCTATAATCACGTTGGGATATTTGCCGTTTTCTTGCCACACAACCCAGCTTTTGCGGTCTTTTTTTTCTGCATCTAAAACTACAAAAAAATCAGGGCCTCGAAATTCTTCTGACTTTTTTTGGTTAGGACTGAAATAAATAGTCAGGTTACCGGTAGCATAGAAATCTTCGCGATCGCGCCACCACCACTTAATCAAGCGAATCAGTAAATCAATTTGTTCGCGGTGTAAATCGGATTCCAAGGGGGGTTCGTCACTGTAAATATCACCTGGTGGGAAAATTATACTCTCAGTGACATCTTTTACACTAGGGGTGGTGGCAAGGGGCTGAGACATACAAGAGAATTTTTCTATTTCTATCTATGCTATCGTGACGGTTTGTTCTCCTATTCTTCGCTTTCTTGATACAGCTGTTGTAAGTCCTGTAACTGAGTCTTTCGGGAAACACGACGATATTTTTTAGTTTCCAACTTGGGTTCGTATTGACTCTGCCCTTTGCCTTTACTTTTTAACTTGAGAGTGGATTCCGGATCGGCTTGTTGGTGGAGTTGTGTTTGACGAGCGATCGCTGCATCCAAAAATTCCAAATAATGTTCGTATCGTTCCCATTCTCCCCGTACTGCACACTCTGGCTCATCTCGGTGCAGACAATCACTAAATCGACAGCTAGCAACTGCTAACCGCTTTCTTGCTTCTGGGAAATAATGTATTAATTCCTCTGGGTTACAATCCATGTCAGGCTGATTAAAACCCGGAGTATCTGCAAGCATTCCACCGCTAGGCAATTCAAATAATTCTACATGGCGGGTGGTATGACGACCACGAGCCAATTTACCAGAAACCTCCGCCACTCGCAGGTTAGCGTTGGGAATTAGCCCATTAATCAAGCTAGATTTGCCCACGCCAGAAGCCCCAGCAATTACAGTAATTTTATGGTTTAGATAGGTCGCAGCTTGGTCAATATTTATACCACTTTTCACGCTGATAAATAACGGTCGATAACCCCAACCGAGTAGGCGATCGCTAATTTGTTGCTGTTCCTGCGGTGAAATTAAATCACTTTTATTCAAGCATAAAAGTACATCCAAGCCAGTAGACTCAGCCTTAATCAGAAATCGACTCAATTGAAAAGGTTCCAAAGGTGGATCGGCAACAGCAAATACCAATAAAATTTGGTTGACATTGGCGATCGCAGGACGATCTAATTCACTTTGGCGGGGTAAAACCTCAGCGATCGCTCCCCGTCCTCCAGCCCAATCTGGCTCCTCTACAACAACGCGATCGCCCACCATCACCTGTTGTCCGATTTTTTTCAGCCGTGTTCTGCGAGTACAGAGCAGGAGAAGGGGATGAGGAGGATGAGGAGGATGAGGGAGATTTTGCTCCCCCATTTCCCTCATCCCCCTCATCTCCCCATCCTCTTGATCCAGCTGTACCCGATAAAAATTAGCCTGCACGGCCACCACAGTACCCAATAACTGTCCAGTTGCGGTAAAACTTTCCGCTATCATTTGTTGTTAACTGGACGGCGCACTAACAGAGAAAAATAACTACTACAGTCTGTAATTTTTTCCACCTGATAACCTGCCATTGTCAAACTATCGGGAACCTGCTCAATTGGCTCTCCTGGGTCTAGCCAGACTTCTAGCAAACCTCCCAGTGGCATTTTCTCTAAACGTAGTTTTGTCCGCACGAAATTTATTGGGCAAGGGGTGCCGCGTAAATCAAGCTGAGCATCGGGAGTTGAAATAGAAGAGGACTTCATTACTTAAACAAATTTCCCAAGAATCCTTCAAGACCGCCTTTGCCAGTGCGATCTCCTTTAATTTTAGCCAGCTTCTCCAACAGTTCCCTCTCCTCTGGGGCTATCTTGTTGGGAATATCAATTAATACCGTCAGCATATGATCGCCGCGACTTACGGGATTTCCCAATCTGGGTACGCCGCGATTTTCCAACTTCATCACCGTATTCGGCTGGGTTCCCGCAGGAATGATTAGTTCCACTGGTCCATCTACCGTATCGACCTCTAACCGACAACCTAAAATTGCTTGCAAGTAGCTAATTTTGATTTCCGAGAGAATATTGATGCCATCCCGTTGGAATTCCGCATCCTCATTGACGAACAAGTAAACGTACAAATCCCCAGGAGGACCGCCGCGTTGACCGGCATCCCCTTCATTGGAAATCCGCAAGCGTGTACCATTATCTACCCCAGCGGGAATGGTAATTTTGAGTTTTTTTGTTACTTGATTTGCGCCCTTACCATCACACGCATCACACTTATCTTCAATTACCATCCCTGTTCCATTACAAGTGGGACAAGTCGAGACTTGGGTGAAACTACCGAAGGGTGTTCTGGTAACACGACGAACTTGACCCGAACCGCTACAAGTTGAACAAGTACGCGGACGCGTTCCTGGCTTAGCACCAGAACCATTACAAACTTCACAATTTTCTAAATGCGAAATGCGGATTTCTTTTTCACCGCCAAATACTGCTTCCCGAAAGTCTAACTTCAGGTCTAGCCGCAGGTCATCACCTCGCGCGGGGCCGCTGCGGCGTCTTTGTTGTTGCGCCGGGCCACCCATACCCCCAGCAAAGCCGCTAAAAATACTTTCAAAGATATCGGCAAAGCCACCCATATCGCCAATATCTTGGAAGCCTGCACCAGCTCCACTTGACACGCCCTCTGGACCAAAGCGATCGTAACGAGCGCGGATTTCTGGTTCCGAGAGTACCTCATAAGCGCGGTTAATTTCTTTAAAGCGCTCTTCCGCTCCCGGTTCTTTGTTCACGTCTGGGTGATACTTCCGGGCTAAACGGCGATAGGCTTGTTTGATTTCTTCTTTGTCGGCGTCACGAGAGACACCCAGGATTTCATAATAGTCGCGGGCCATATAGCAAAGGTAAAAGTTAGAAGGAACAAAGCAGCAGGCAGTAGAACGTTACGGTTACTTGCTACCCTACAAAAAGGCGTTTTATCTAGAAAGCGTCTTTGGGAGGGCGGGTTGCCGGAAGACAGGCAGAAGATAAAATAAATTTTTGTTAATAATTGATTTTACCCTTTACCTTTTACAAAAATCACCGACAAATCTTAAGCAACAGGTGCTTTCCTCGTGGGAGACGACAAAAGTTGCAGAAGCAGTTACAAACAGAGAAAACCTCTGCTCAAACTTCTCGCTGCCGAGTTTGCTGTCTCTTTTACAATTGTGCTACGTAGGAGAGGAAAACCCCGCCCATCAACCAGAGGGGCTAGCCGCACCATCAGGTGTGGAAAACCACCCATATGCTTTGGATCGCATCTCAACTAGCACACCGTTTAGCCCACAGTAATTTGCTTCTACAATCTAGCAAACCGCTGGGGTCTTGTGAAACTTCGCTAAATTTAGCATCAATATATTTAGATATATTAAAGTGTTTTAACAAAAATCTCCAAATAAGGGAGTAGGGAATGGGGAGTGGGGAGTGGGGGAGATAAGGGGGATGAGCAAGATGGGGTAATGGGGAGACAAGGCGACAAGGTGACAAATTGCAACAAGTCTTTCCCATCCTCTTCCCCATGCCCAACGTTTAATCTATCGCCTCATAATCAGCTTGTGCAGTACTTTCTTCGTCAAAATCAAAGTTGAATTGGGGTATGAGTGTGCCATTCATAGCTGAGTCTAGTTCTGGGGTAAACGCGCCAGCTGAAACTTCCTCAATTTCATCGGTTTGGCTGTTTGCTCGGTTGTAGACATCGGCACCAATGGCAAATAGGGTTTGTTGGAAGTCGTCTAAGCGCTGCCTAAATTCCGTTGTGGAGATGCTGGTGTCAGTCATTGCTGCTTGGAGTTGTGAAACTTTTTCACTAGCCAAGGTTTTCATCTGCTCGCCGATAAAGTTGCCATTATCCTTGATGGTGGATTCGTAACTGAACAACAGATTATCTGCTTGGTTTCTGAGTTCGACGAGTTCTTTACGTCTTCTGTCTTCTTCGGCAAATAATTCGGCCTCTTGGCGCATCCGTTCGACTTCGTTGGTACTTAAACCACCTGTATTGGTAATCCTGATACTTTGTTCTCTGCCTGTACCTTTGTCTTGGGCAGCAACCTTGAGGATGCCGTTGACATCAATTTCAAAAGATACTTCAATTTGCGGTACACCACGGGGGGATGGGGGAATTCCTGCTAAGAGAAACTTGCCGAGACTCTTGTTATCTCGTGCCATTGCGCGTTCACCTTGGAGGACATGAATTTCCACCGAGGTTTGCCCATCAACTGCTGTGGAAAATATTTGTGACTTACTAGTAGGAATTGTGGTGTTGCGTTCAATGATTTTGGTGAACACTTCACCCAAGGTTTCAATCCCTAAAGACAAGGGGGTGACATCCAATAGTAAGAGATTATCGACTTCGCCACCTAAAACCCCTGCTTGGATAGCAGCTCCTAGTGCTACAGCTTCATCAGGATTGATAGAGCGATCGGGAGCTTTGCCATTGAAAAATTTGATCAGCGCATTTTGGACTGCGGGAATGCGTGTAGAACCACCTACCAAAATAATCCGATCTATGTTTTGCGGTTTGAGAGCTGCGTCTTTGAGGGCTTGGATCATCGGTTCGATGGTAGCTTCTATTAATTGCCCTGAAAGTTCTTCAAATTTAGAGCGGCTGAGTTCCATCTCCAGATGTTTCGGACCGCTGTCATCGGCGGTGATAAACGGCAAGTTGATGGAGGTATTCACCATAGTGGAGAGTTCAATTTTTGCCTTTTCCGCTGCTTCCCGCAGGCGTTGGAGTGCCATTTTATCTTGGGAAAGGTCGATTTTTTCCTGTTGCTGGAAGCGTTCGATCATCCAACGCACGATCGCATTATCAAAGTCGTCTCCACCCAAATGGTTGTTACCACAAGTAGCCTTAACTTCAAAAACACCATCCCCAAGTTGCAGAATCGACACGTCGAAGGTACCTCCTCCCAAGTCGAAGACTAAAATTAACTGTTCTTGCTCTTGTTTATCTAATCCGAAAGCTAAAGCCGCAGCCGTTGGTTCATTGATAATTCGTAGGACTTCGAGTCCGGCAATGGTGCCAGCATCTTTAGTGGCTTGTCTTTGGGCATCTGTGAAATATGCTGGTACGGTGATCACTGCCTGAGTGACAGTTTCACCCAAGAAATTTTCCGCATCCTGCTTCAGCTTTTGCAGGATCATGGCAGATATTTCTTGTGGCGTGAAATTTTTTGAGCGAATTTGAACATCAACGGTATCATCTCGACCTTTGACGCAGTTGTAGGGCACGCGATTGCGTTCCACTTCAGTATCTTCCCAACGCCTACCGATGAATCGTTTAATACTGTAAATTGTGTTTTCGGCATTGGTTACGGCTTGGCGCTTTGCCAGTTGACCGACCAAGCGATCGCCACTCTTACCAAATCCCACAATACTTGGAGTAGTTCGTCCACCTTCAGAATTGGAGATCACAAGTGGTTGACCGCCCTCCAAAACTGCGACGCAACTGTTAGTAGTGCCTAAGTCGATCCCAATAACTTTTCCCATACTTTCCAGTATTTTTACTGAGTCTTTATGCTGTAATTATGATGTCGCGGACTAACTTGTTTTGCACCGAACCAAGGCTAGCTCAAAACTTCAGCATCTAGAAATGGGGAATTGGGAATAGGGCATGGGGCATTGGGCATGGGGCATTGGGCATTGGGCATTGGTTATTTCTCCCCCTGCCTCCCCTGCCTCTCCTGCTCCCTCATCTCCCTCATCTCCCTCATCTTCCCAATACTCAATAACGATGCTCGCCTCTGCTAGAACCAGGCACTTTTGGTCAGCGAGGCGAGCGGTTACAGTTTAACTGTCGGCTGGACTCGACTGATCTTCTAGTGCAGCAGGTGTATCTTCCTTGGGAGCAGCGACTTTGACCATTGCATGGCGTAGCACGCGATCGCCCAAGTAATATCCGCGCACTAACTCTTCTAACACTGTTCCTTCAGGATGTTCATCCGTAGGTTCCCGCATTACTGCTTCGTGCAGGTTAGGATCGAATTCTTGACCTTCAGGACGCATTGGTGAAACACCCAAACGTTTAAGGGTATCTACTAATTGTTTGTAAACGCCTTGGTAACTTTTATGGATGGTCATTTCGCCATCAGATTGCGGTTTGAGGTGCGATCGCGCCCGCTCAAAGTTATCGACCACTGGTAGCAATTCCAGAATCGTGTTCCGCTTCATCTGGGCTTCTAGTTCTTCTTTTTCTTTGATAGTGCGTTTACGGTAATTCTCAAAATCAGCGGCAATCCGCATATATTGAGTACTACGTTCTTCTAGTTGCACTTTGAGAGACTCGTTTTGTTGAGTCAGTTCTGCCAAAGCTGCCGTTTCCAGTTCAGCTTTCTCGCTTGCAGCGCCGCCATTTTCTTGATTAAGAGTAGCCGTATCCGCCGTTACATTGGTTTGGGCTGCCACTTGCTCAGTAACTTCGCTGCCAGATTCATTGGAATTGATTTGGGCTGGGGAGTCGCTCTTCATTGCTTGCTTTACCTCTGTTGGTTCACCCAATTGCTGGCTTGTATCGTTTATCTGTTTATTTTCATCCATTATTGTCTACTGATTCCAGATGCTTTTTATGGCAGTACATCTCCATAGCTTGCAACCGTCGTCATTCGCGGCTTGCAACTAAGGCTGATTTTATTGCCGACAAGTTCCTGGAGTAATGTCACCGTCATCTTATTGTGACAAATGGTGAACACGCTAGTTGATACGCTTCTAGTGCGGTAACCCGAACGATTGACACTCCTGAGCCGTTATGCTGAGGATTCTTGCTTCACAGGGATTCCGACGAATTTACCCTCAGCAAGCATCTTGACCGTGTGCCCCACGGCTGCAAGTCCCCTCTGGAGAACTACTTGTGCGGCGGCGACATCCCTATGGGTTGTATAGCCGCAATTTGAGCAATTATGAATACGCTCTGACAAATCTTTTTTGCCTGTCACGCTTTGGCAGTTTGGGCAGATTTGGCTTGTTTTACGGCTATCTACTTTTTGAAAATAGACACTACGCTTAAAACAAATCTGATCCAAAATACTGAAGAATTGCCCAAATCCCGCATCTAGACAGTGCTTGCCCAACATTCCACGGGATAGTCCGACAAGGTTTAAGTCCTCAATAAAAACCATCTCAGTATCGTTGCAGATTTGATGAGATAGCTTTGTGTGCCAATCCTTGCGGCAGTTGGCAACGTATTCATACAGTGAAGCAACTTTCCTTTGTGCTTTACGCCAATTGTTCGAGCCTATAGGTTTTCTCTTAACGCGCTGTTGCAGCAATTTAAGCTTGCGTTCGGCATCAACAAAAAACTTTGGACGCTTAACTAAAAGACCATTAGAAGTTGCAACAAAATTAGTTAAACCGACATCAATTCCTACCGCTTCTCCGTGTGGCAACCTTTCTGGTATGGATACATCCCATTGAATAGTTAGCATCACATACCATCCAGAAACTTTTCTTGCCACACGCGCTTGCTTAATTATTCCACCATCAGGAATGCTTCGTGATTGACGCACTTTTACAGCACCAATTACAGGCAATTTTACCTGACTATTGGTTAGCGGATTTTGCCCTAATTGCGGGAAAGAAAAAGACCGCATCCGTCCTGGCTTTTTAAATCTTGGGAACCCATGATTTTGTTCCCACATACTCACAAAAGCCTTTTCAAGTCGCCTCAATGTTTGCTGTAAAGACTGAGCATTAACTCGTTTTAAATATTCATTTTCTTGACGTGCAGCAGTTAAAGATTTGCACTGGCTTGCAAATGTTGGGCGCGGTGCCTCAGCAGGAATGATATAGCAGCTATGGAGGCTACAAGCATTTACCTGACAACTACGGGACTTATACCAGTCCTTGCGTTCAGCTAAAGCATGGTTGTAAACCCGTCTATGAGTTTCTATCCATTCTTCAAACAGTAATATTTGTTTTTGTGTTGGTTTTAGCTTGAATTCGTAAGTCAGGTTAAACACGCTTGTTACCTCCTGACTCTATTTTATCACAATTCTAAAAATCGCTTGCTCGGTTAGTAGAATAAAGTCGCCCGCTTAAGGGCGAGGCTCTAACCCCAGGTTTTCGCTAGCGTAACTCTAGGAGTAAGTATTTTGCAAGAGTGGCGCTGAATCTGATTCACCCGCTCTGTTAAACCTACCCAAAACTACCTAAGTCTAGACTTAACTGGACATTAGAAGTTTTGGCGTTAACTTCCTGTTTCATCGTGGTCTTAGGATGACTCCTAAGAGGTTTGTCCACTCCGCAGGCTATCCCGGTAGAGCTTACCGTTTCTGACCGTGACGCTCGTTCGCTCTTAGCGTCTCCCCTTGGGAGAAGACTCGCTACAGCTTCGCTATCAGGAATAAAAATATTCTCAAACCATCGGTCTATGTTTTTAGCTGCGTTTAAATCTCTGTCCTCAATGTGACCGCAGTCAGGACAGACATAAACGCGGTTTTTTAAAGGCATCTTATGACGATGCATACCGCAATTAGAGCAAATCTGAGAGCTTGGAAACATCCTATCTACAAAGATTAGTTTACTTTGAAATTTCTCAGTCTTATACTCTAGCTGACGGCGAAACTCGTACATACCACAATCAGCAATTGCACCTGCTAATTTATGGTTCTTTAAGAACGCTTTGAGGTGCAAATCTTCTATCTTTATAACGCTGTGGTTTTTAGCTAGATAGTGTGTCAATTTGTGGATTGAATCTTTACGGATATTTGCAACTTTAGCGTGTAGTTTAGCCAGTCTTTTGACAGCTTTGACGCGATTCTTGGAACCTTTAACTTTCTTGCTTACACGACGCTGGGAACGCTTTAAACGCAAACGAATACGACGGTAAGCTTTCGGATTGGAAAACACTTTACCAGTGCTAGTTACAGCTAATTCTTTGATGCCTATATCAACGCCAACGGTAGGGCGTTCAGCCTCAACACTGGGCTTTTCTATCTCATATTTAATAGCAATAAACCATCTATCAGCTTGGCATGAAATTACACAATTATGAATTGCTGTAACTGGTAATGGTTCAGCTAATTTAACCCATCCAATAGATGGCAATTTAACACGCTTACCATCATTTTTAATTAATGGTTTTGCTTTGGTTCCCGCCTCTAAATAGAAAGAATCACGCTGACCTTTCTTTTTGAATCTGGGTTGTTTTGATATCTTTTTAAGGCATCTATCCCAAGCTTGGCGGAAATCTGCTAATGCTTTTTGCGGTACGTTTTTGTTAGTTTCATAATACCAATTATTAACAGATTTAACCTCAGCAATTAACTTTTTGTGTAAATCAATTGCTGATGGTATTTTAATTGACTTGTCATCCTTGCGAAGTTCTAATACTTCTTTAATGTGAGCATTCGCCCAATTATAAGCATGACGCGCTACACCACAAGCTTTTTTAAATGATGTTTGTTGCTTGTTATTTGGTATCAATGCCGTTTTGAAACTAAGTAACATTGCTCGACCTCCAATGTTTTTGATTGCTCTCTAAATATATATCCAAATCTCCCTAGTATCAACATTATTAGGAAGATTTCCCGGCATCTTTTACAGCTTTGGCTACATTATCAAGCAATTTTTTGTTTTTGCGACTGCGAGAACCATACAGCCTTGCTGAAAATACTGTGATTAACTCAATCATGTCAGTGACTAACTCCTGCTCAAAGCTAACTTCATCACTGGACTTATTGATAATTACAACCTCAGTCTCAAACTCTTCACACATTGAAAAAACTAGCTCTGATCCAAATCTCAAAAGTCTGTCTTTGTGGGTTAAAACTAATCTACCTACATCACCTTGCATGATACGTTTTAACAGCTTTTGAAGACCTTTTTTCTGATAATTCAAACCAGAACCTAAATCAGAAATGGTTTCAAATTGCCAACCATTGGCAGAGCTAAAAGCCTCTAAAACCTGTATTTGTCTGGTTAAATCTTCTTTTTGGTCATGACTGGAGACACGCGCATAATTGATTGTTATTCTCTCTTCCAACTTGCTGATGTCTCTAGGCGTGATTTTCTTGATGTCTGAGATGAAAAATCTTCTATGTCCCGTGGGCGTTCTCTCATATTTAAGTTTTCCGGCATCCGCCCAACGTCTAACAGTTTTGACCGACACGCCAAGCTCTTTGGCAGCGTCACCGATTGAAATAGTCACTTCATTGGATTCCATAATAGAGGTTACATAACTGTATACACTCTATTATGTGTACATTCCTCTAATTTTGTCTATATTTGGGTATATTTTATCTGACAGTTTCAAACCTTCATCTGAATTTATGGATCGGGTTTTTAATGAGTTAAGCTGTTAAGCATTTAATTTGCACATTGAGATCGCAGGGGGGCAGGGGGCAGGGAGCAAGGGAGAGGGTTTGCAGCTTTTATTACCATGAAAATGGTGCAATTTAAATGACGATTAGCTTACTACTCAAAATTTAATGATTTCTAAAAAGGTGTTAACTGTTGAGTGTTAACCGTCAACAGTCAACCATCAACATGAAACTCCATTCCCTTGTCCTCTTCTGGTGAGGACTTTTTTTAATGGATGAGAATTCTGTGTCAGATGCTGGGAATACTTTAACCAGAGGTTTCCCCAAATCAATTGCTGATTTATGACTTACTCGTCACCACAACGGCGCAGTACCGCTCTAACTACCAGAACAGAGTTTTCGCCCTTTGGCAACAAGTTAGTGCAGTCTGGCTATGTTAATACCGAACAGATGAGACAGGCGCTAATTGAAAGCCGCAAATCTGGCAGACCGCTAACGGAAGTATTAGAGTCAATTACTGGACAACAATTATCACCTGAGCTGCTCAGGCAATACAAAAAACAACAGCTATTTGAATTAAAAATACTCTACGGAGTTGAATTCCTCGATCCGGAAGTTAACTCCGTTGGTAACACAATGGTGGGAACCCTGATTGATACCCTGATCCCAGTGGATATCTGCCGTCGCCATCGTTTGGTACCACTGTCAAAACACGAAGACCAAACCCCACCCTCAGTTTTAGTGGCGATGGTTGCTCCGGATAATCTGGAGGCTTCCGATGATCTGAATCGCATCTTGCGCCCCCAAGGCTTGGCATTGCAGCGCATGGTGATTACACAGGAGGACTACCAACAGCTAATCAACCAATACTTGGATGATCTGGCTGTGCGGCAAAAGCACCTAGAACGAGAAAACTCTACAGATATTAGTCAGGATTTAGAAAATCTCGGAAATCTTGACATTGAAGATGCCCCTGAGGAGATGGAGGCTGATTTAGGGGCAGCGATGAAGGGCGCTGAAGATGCCCCAGTTATTAACCTTGTCAACAGAATCCTGGCTAAAGCCCTGCATGAAAAAGTTTCCGATATTCATGTGGAACCACAAGAAGAAAACTTACGTATTCGCTTCCGTAAAGATGGAGTGCTGCGTGAAGCTTTCCCCGTGATGCCGAAAAAAATCATTCCAGCGGTGACAGCCCGGTTTAAAATCATCTCCAATCTAGACATTGCCGAGAGGCGTTTACCCCAAGATGGACGTATCCGCCGGATGTTTGAGGGTCGCAAAGTAGACTTCCGTGTAAATACCTTACCCAGTCGCTACGGCGAAAAGGTGGTACTGCGGATTTTGGATAATTCTTCCACCCAACTCGGATTGAATAAGTTAATTACCGATCCAGAGACTTTACATATTGTCCAGGATATGGTAAGCCGTCCCTTTGGTCTGATTTTGGTGACTGGGCCGACTGGTTCCGGTAAAACAACTTCGTTGTATTCGGCACTAGCGGAAAAGAATGACCCCGGAATTAATATCAGTACTGTGGAAGACCCAATTGAATACAGTCTTCCAGGCATTACGCAAGTACAAGTAATTCGGGAAAAAGGGCTGGATTTTGCTACAGCGTTGCGGGCTTTCTTGCGACAAGATCCAGATGTGTTACTGGTGGGTGAAACGCGGGACAAGGAAACGGCAAAAACAGCGATTGAGGCTGCCTTGACTGGTCACTTAGTATTAACCACCTTACATACCAATGATGCCCCAGGAGCGATCGCTCGTTTGGGAGAAATGGGAATTGAGCCTTTCATGGTTTCTAGTTCTTTAATTGGCGTT
This sequence comes from Nostoc sp. FACHB-973, assembly GCF_014698115.1. GTDB lineage: Bacteria > Cyanobacteriota > Cyanobacteriia > Cyanobacteriales > Nostocaceae > Nostoc > Nostoc muscorum. The sequence continues at coordinate 38,161 of NZ_JACJSJ010000043.1, read as the reverse complement.
TTGGCTCAACGTCTGGTGCGGCGGGTATGTTCTGAATGTCGGATTCCCTATACTCCCACAACCGAGGAATTGGCACGTTATGGTCTATCAGCTTCCTCTGAAGTGGATATCACCTTCTACAAAGCTAACACTTTGACATTAGAAGCGATCGCAGAAGCCAAAGCCAAAAATCACCTTTGCCCAGCTTGTAATGGCGTCGGCTACAAAGGGCGTTGTGGTGTTTATGAAGTCATGCGAGTCACTGAAAACCTCCAAACCCTAATCAACGAAGAAGCACCCACGGAACGCATCAAGGAAGTGGCGGTAGAAGAAGGGATGAAAACCTTGCTGGCTTACAGTCTGGACTTAGTACGCCAAGGTTCCACTACCCTCGAAGAAGTAGAACGGGTGACCTTTACAGATACTGGTTTGGAAGCAGAGTTAAAAGCCAAACGCAAGACAGGTCTTACCTGCCGGACTTGTGATGCCACCTTGAAACCTGAATGGCTAGATTGTCCCTACTGTCTGACATCTCGTTTTCAAGATTAGTCATTAGTCATTGGTCGATGGTTAGTAACTTTAAACAACTGACAAAAGACAACTGACAAATGACAAATAACAAACATTAATTAAGGAAGCAAAACTATGGAAATGATGATTGAAGACTTGATGGAGCAGATGATTGAAATGGGAGGTTCGGATATGCATTTATCCGCAGGTTTGCCGCCCTATTTCCGCATCAGTGGCAAACTGACTCCCATCGGTGAAAATATCTTGACGGCAGATCAGTGTCAAAGGCTGATTTTTAGTATGCTCAATAACACCCAACGTAAAACCTTAGAGCAGACCTGGGAATTAGATTGTTCTTATGGTGTTAAAGGTCTGGCTCGTTTCCGGGTGAATGTCTATAAAGATCGTGGTGCTTATGCTGCTTGCTTACGGGCATTAAGTTCTAAAATTCCTAACTTTGAAAAATTAGGTCTGCCAGATATAGTGCGGGAAATGTGCGATAAGCCTAGAGGACTAATTCTGGTAACAGGCCCCACAGGTTCCGGCAAGACAACAACCCTCGCGGCAATGATTGACTTGATTAACCGCACCAAAGCAGAGCATATTTTAACGGTGGAAGATCCAATTGAATTTGTTTACGAACCAATTAAAAGCTTGGTTCACCAACGACAATTGGGTGAAGATACCAAGAGTTTTGCTAATGCTTTGAAAGCAGCCTTGCGGGAAGATCCAGATATTATTCTGGTGGGGGAAATGCGCGATTTGGAAACGATTTCTTTGGCGATTTCTGCTGCGGAAACAGGACACTTGGTATTTGGTACGCTACACACCAGTTCTGCCGCCCAAACTGTTGACCGGATTATCGATGTTTTCCCCCATGAAAGACAAACTCAAGTGCGGGTGCAATTATCAAACTCACTCGTAGCAGTATTTAGCCAAACATTAGTATCTAAGAAAAACCCTAAACCCGGTGAGTATGGTCGGGTGATGGCTCAAGAAATTCTGATTGTTACTCCCGCTATTTCTAACTTAATTCGAGAAGGCAAAACCTCGCAAATTTATTCAGCTATTCAAACTGGTGGCAAATTGGGAATGCAAACTCTGGAGAAGGTTTTAGCCGATTTTTACAAAGCAGGAACGATTTCCTTTGAAGCAGCAATGTCTAAGACTTCCAAACCAGATGAAATCCAACGTCTCATCGGTACTTCCACACCACCCCAGGCAGCAGGGGCAAAACCAGGTGTGGCTGCTAAAGCGCATTAGACCAATAGGAGAGATTCGGGAGATGAGGGAGCAGGGGAGGCAGGGGAGGCAGGGGGAGAAATAACCAATGCCCAATGCCCCATACCCCATACCCAATGCCCCATGCCCAATGCCCAATGCCCAATGATTATTTTGAATTGATTTATGCCAACCTACGTTGCCCGTGTTCGGGACTCGCAAGGAAAATCCCGAACAGAAAAAATTGTTGCTGAATCCTTGACGCAAGCTCGTACTAATCTGAGAGATCAAGGATTTGTAGTCCAAGACCTCAAGCAATCTCAAGGATTTCAGCCAGATGTTGCCTTAAAAAAATTCCAGAATTCCTTAGTTAAGGTATCTGTTAAAGACAAGGCGGTTTTTTCCCGTCAATTTGCCGTTTTGATGAATGCGGGAGTTGCGATCGTTAGAAGTTTGGGGGTACTTTCTGAACAGTGTAGTAATACTAAACTGAAACAAGCTCTCGTAGACATTAGCAACGATGTGCAAAGCGGAATGAATCTTTCAGAGGCAATGCGGAAGCATCCTGACTGCTTTGATGGATTATATGTGAGTATGATTCAAGCTGGCGAAGTTGGTGGTGTTTTAGACGAAGTATTGAATCGTTTAGCCAAGTTGTTAGAAGATGTTGCCCGTTTACAAAACCAAATTAAATCAGCATTATCTTATCCAACGGTGGTGGGTTTTATAGCAGTTGCTATCTTTCTCGGTATGACCATTTTTCTGATTCCGGTTTTTGCGAAGATTTTTACAGAAATCGGAACTGAATTACCACCTCTAACGCAATTTTTGATGGATGCTAGTCTATTTTTGAGAAGTCCGAAGGTTTTCGTGCTTATCGGCGCTCTTGTAGGACTGAAAATTGGCTTTACACAATACGGTAAAACTCCTGTTGGTCGCATAACACTTGATCGTCTTTCCCTCAAGATGCCTTTATTTGGTGACTTAATTCAAAAATCTTCGGTTGCCCGCTTTAGCAGAACTTTTGGATCTTTGACTCGTTCAGGCGTACCAATTTTAACTTGCTTGGAAATTGTCCGAGATACATCAGGAAACCAAGTAATTGCTAATGCTATAGATGCAGCCCGCATGGAGATTCAACAAGGAGGCATGATTAGCATTGCTTTACAAAAAGACAAAGTTTTTCCGGCTATGGCAATTCAGATGATTAGTATCGGTGAGGAAACTGGAGAATTAGATGGGATGTTGATGAAAGTTGCTGATTTCTATGAAGATGAAGTTGAGCAAGCAGTAAAAGCACTTACTAGCGTTTTGGAACCAATCATGATTTTGGTACTAGGAGGAATGGTTGGTACAATTTTGCTGGCAATGTATTTACCCATGTTTAAGGTGTTTGAAAAACTGGGATAGAGGATTAAGAGTTAGGAGTTAAAAGTTAGGAATTAAGAGTTATGAGTTAGGAGTGAAAACTCTTGATTGATGGATTTTTAATTTTAAAGTAATTATTTTTATTCTTAACTCTTCAATTCCAACTATAAACTAACTAATTTTTTCTTAACTCCTCATTGGTAACTAATTTACTATGACTGTACAAAAATCTCAGTACGAAGCGAGCTTGGCAGAGTACAGTAATCATCAGGCTGCGATCGCCTTACTAAAGCAACACCGTCCATACTTGGAGATGCTTCCCAGTCTCCGCCGTCCAGATGAGAGTGTAATCGCCATCCCTTTACCAATTGTTCGTCTTCGCAAAACTGCCATAACAGAGCCACAAGCAATTTGTTTACCCTGTGATGTGGCACTTTTGATGTGCGATCCAGAGTGGAAAATCAAAACGGGAGTAGAGATTTTAATCTTTATCCATCGTCCCCATGAAGATTTTTCTGATTTGTTAGGACGTTGGCGACAATCCCAAGTTTTTTTAGACAATGATTATGAATGGTTAATGCCTTTCCGCCACAGCCATATTTTGAGTGAGGGAGCTAATAGCATATATCCTTTATTCGTAGTTTTTAGTGAGAGATCAGAACGTATTCAAAGAGGTTTGGTAGGAGCAGAACTTCCATTTATTATGGAAACATCAAATTTATTAATTGAAGAGAATTATACAGACACTTTTTCTCCAGAAATTCCACCAGCTTAACCAAGGCAAAAGTAAAAAGGCAAAAGACAGAGATAAATTCTTCGTTTTGCCTTTTTACTTTTGTAGAGACGCGATTAATCGCGTCTCTACTTTTTATTTCACAAACTGGGGCATAATTTCCGCAGCGGTAAATATGCCATGAATGCCGCGTTGGTGCAATTGTCTACCAGCTTTGAGATAGCCGAAAGCAGGTCCGCAGACATTGGCTGCCATGCTGGTTTCATCTCCCAAAGTAAAGGTATGGGTGGAAATTTTCCCTTCAAAGGTGCGTCCTGTAACCTTAACGTTGGTGCTAAGAGGTTTTTTAGGATTGCGAGTATCGACTACACCACCAACAGTAACGCGATCGCGCCCCACTATTCCTGCTACTTCTAACATCACGTCATCGGCGTGTTCCATATTCTCTAGGGTAAGCACGCCATTAGTTTTATCTAGTAGTGCTTCTACCTCTGCATCAGTCATCGCCCTAGCAGTTTCCACTGTATAACCAGGCATATGGCCGATATCTTCCCGAACTGTGGCGCGGTAAGCTTCCCAGTTGGCAATTCCCACACCAAAGGTAATTTCTACCTTGTGAATTTCGGCATAGCTTTGGGCGGCTAAAGCGGCTGCGGCGGTTAACAGTCCAGGCGTGGCACCGCATCCTGTCATGTAGGTAATTCCAGCGGCTTGCAGTTCTTCTTTCATCGCCAGTAATTGTTCTACAGCACTGGTGCGCTTGATTGCATCCACTAGCACACCCCGCCAACCGGATTCGATAAACTGCTTGGCAACAGAGGGAATAAAATCATTGGGTAGGTTGGGTAAAGCCAGAAAATAGCCATCTACAGGCTGACTGGTAGCGATTAAATCTTGAATACTGTTATTGCTTAATGTCCCAACTGGCTCTAGATAACCTACTGAGCCTTGGGACTGATAGGTGGCGATGCATTCTTGAGTATTTAAACCTTCAGCGGCGTAAGCGTAGCCTTTTTGATCTGCGGCTGCGACTAAAATCATTTCGCGTTTGGCAGCAAGTAGCTTGGCGGCGGCTTGTCCTAGTCCGCCAAACCCCAGTACTCCGACGCGGATTGTTTTGTTCGCTTGTTCTGTGTTCATAGTCAATTTGTTGAGTTGAGTTAAAAGCCTTTAGCATTCGGCATCTCAGCTTCCGGCTAATAGCTAAAAGCTATGGAGGTTAATTATGCTTCATTATCCTTGGTTCTTCCACTACAGATGCATTTTTTACCAGAAATTATTGCTGAGTGATTTGGGCTTGGGCAAATTTTCACCAGGCATAACGTCAAAAATCTAGAGGACTGGGAATATCACAATCAGCGCGCTTAAGGACATGGGTGTAAATTATTGTTTTACTTCAAAATGCTGTTAGTTCTTGAGATTTTGTGTGAATTATAACTTGATAGCCTACATAGTCATAATCAAAAGTATTGGAGTATGGCATTATGGATTTCGTTGATCAAGTCAAAGCCTTTGGATCTACAATCCCTACAAAATTAGGTAGCATCAAGACTGAAGAAGCTACAAAGCACTTCCTAATTATGCCTTTTATTCAGCAAATCTTGGGGTATGACGCCTTTAACCCGAATGAAGTTATGCCTGAGTATGATGCAAATGTGGGAGCTAGCACAAATTACAAGCTAGACTATGCAATATTCCAAAACGGTCAACCCGCAATTCTGATTGAGTGTAAACGTTACGGTACTGATTTTAAGAATGATCGTGAATGGAGCCAGTTGTTTGCTTATTTCATGGCAACTGAAGCTCGAATTGGTATATTAACTGATGGAGTAAAATACAAATTTTATGCTGACTTGGAAAAACCCAATAAGATGGATAAAACTCCATTCTTAGAATTAGATTTACTCAATTTGAATGACTCAGCAATCCGTGAATTGACTAAATTAACAAAATCGGCATTTAATATTGATGAAGCTATTACAGCAGCCTCAGAATTAAAGTATGTCGGTGGTATCAAAGCTCTGCTTAAAAAGCAGGTTGAAGTGCCCAATGATGAGTTTGTTAAATATTTTTTTAAAGATTTATGCCCTGGTAATAATTTCGTAGGGCAATTAAAAAATGAGTTTGTTGGGTATACACAAAGGGCTATTAAAGAATTTATTCGTGAGGAGATTGAAACCCTTTTAGATGAAGCAGCAGGGCGCTCAAAAACGAAGCAAGAATCTGCAACTTCGGTACCAGAAATCAAACCAGAACAGACTATAAAAGAACCTGAATTTACAGATGACGAGCGTGATGGGTATTACATTATTAAGTCGATTTTACGTCAGATATTAGACCCAGCAAGGGTAACATATAAAGATACAGCGAGCTACTGTAATATTCTGCTTGATGGTAATACTTGGAGACCGATTGTTCGTTTGTATTTTAACGACCAAAATTCTAAGAAGTTAGAAATCTTCTCGAAAGATGTAAATGGCAATAGAGTTTCGGATAAAGTGTCTATCAATAACCTCAATGAAATTTATCAGTACGCTGATAAATTCAAAGCAATTGTGGCTGCTTATGAAAATGCTCAAGCTGTTGCTACATAGTTTTCAGCAGCTAAAATACATGTTAACACACTGATTATTCTCAAATTTGTCAAAACTTGTGAAGTTAGCTTGGGACGACGTAATCAATTTAGACAACACTACATACTACGATTTAAGCCTAAAATTGCAAAATAAAAGTATGACCATTCTGAGTGCTTGGATTATCGAAGAAGGTTCTGATGTCCCAAGTTTAACAAACTGCTATTCACTGTAATATCTGGCTGGAAATCATAAAAGATGACCAAAAATAGAGTCAAGTTGCTGGATGTAGTAGCACTGACAGTTGATCTACCTGAATACAACCTGTACCGTGGTCAAGTTGGTACAGTAGTCGAATTATTAGCTAGCGGCGCTGCATTTGAGGTTGAATTTAGCGATCGCTCTGGCCGCACTTACGAATCTATCGGTTTACGCCCAGAGCAAATTATGGTGTTACATTTTGAGCCAGCATCCCCTGAATCACTCCCGGAAATGGTGACAGCTTAAGCGATCGCACCCAGAGCGGGGCAAGACGTTAGTTTTGTTGCTGCTCAATTACTAGCTAGCGCTCTAGAGTGGGAGTTGCAAGACTCACAAGAGGCTATCAAGGGTATTCAGCTACGTCACGCTGCACAGCAAACTCTTGGTGAATCTTCCAATGATAGCGATCGCATATAAACAGATTGAGTGCTTATTTTGACAATTATCAGCTTGGTAGTAACCAGACCAGGGTCAAAAGGTTTAGGACTGCGATCGCATACACCAATATCTACCTGTGGGTAACCTTTGCAAGAATAGGGACAGGTTAATTGTAATGATAAAGTTTTTCAAGAAATTTTATACTTTTGTAACTCTACTGGCTGGCCATACTACGTATAATGCTTATTTTTAGGACTTTTGGCGCTTACCTAGCACACTCATAGCCTACCTTGACTAATTAATGAGGTTAAGAGACACTAACTAAAGACTGATGTGTGTGATAGCAAAATTAATAATTTTTGTAAAGATTCTGAGATATATATATTGAAAGATGGAACATTAGTTAACAAATGGCAAGTTTGTATCTAAGTAAAAATGTTCCGATGGCTATATTTGTAGCCTTCTGCTAAGGCAGTACAATTCAAACGTACTTATCGTGGTTGGCCAAGAGCATGGAGACATTAGAATTCATAATTTATCCAGATGGTCGGGTACAGGAAAAAGTCACTGGCATTGTGGGTGCTTCTTGCGCTGAGGTTACAGCAGCAATAGAGGCACAGCTGGGGCAAGTACTTAAGCATGAGCCAACCTCAGAATACTTCGCCGCCAAGGTGCAGCAATCGAACGTGGCGAATACCCAAAACACTTACAGCGATTGGTAAGTTTTCACAGTAGTTTAGTGTCATTTAATTCAAACCACCATGTCACACTTTAGCCAAATTAAGACTCAAATCCGTAACCTTGATTCTTTGAAAGATGCTCTGACTGAATTAGGCATAGACTGGAAACCAGGCCCACGCGAAGTACGCGGCTATCGCGGTCAAACTCATCCTGCGGAAGTTAGTATCGAGCAGGAAAATGGCTACGACATCGGCTTTAGATGGAATGGCAAAGAATATGAACTGGTGGCTGACTTGCAATATTGGCAGCAAAATCTTTCTGTGGATGGATTTTTGCGCCAGGTAACACAGCGCTATGCTTACCAAACAGTCATGAAAGAAACTGCTCGTGTTGGCTTTCAAGTCGCTGAAGAGCAAAAAAATGAAGATGGTTCTATACGCCTGGTAGTACAACGCTGGAGTGCGTAATGGCTGATTTTCTGCCTTCGCCGGAAGAACAAGAAGACAACCGTTCCGGTTTGGAACCAGAATTAGGGGGTTTTTTACGGGATGCCCCAGAACGTTCTGGTTTAGAACCGGAATTGGGCGGTGTGCTTCGCCAAAACGGTGTTTATGTTGATGAAATCACCTGTATTGGTTGTAAGCACTGCGCTCATGTTGCGCGTAATACTTTTTACATTGAACCAGATTATGGGCGATCGCGAGTGATTCGCCAAGATGGGGACGCCGAAGAAATTATCCAAGAAGCAATTGACACTTGTCCGGTTGATTGCATTCACTGGGTTGATTACACTGAACTCAAAAATTTAGAAGAAGAACGCAAATATCAGGTAATTCCTGTTGTGGGTTATCCGGTAGAACAGGCAGTTGCTGCTAGCGAACGGCGACGTAAAAAGCAAAAGTTAAAGACCAAAAAATCCCGTTATTAAAATAAAAATTTTAATCGAATTAATAAAGGACTGGTAGAATCAGTCCTTTTATTTTTTGTTATACAGCATATAGCGGTTCCCATTCAGATGCAGTACAACATCTATCGCAAGGTGTAGGGGCACGGCATTGCCGTGCCCCTACAGGTGTATCTCACGCTTGTGGGAAAACGCTATAATTCAGAATTCTGACTCCTGAATTCTGAATTAAAAAGAAATTGGAATGGATGCTGTTGTTTGATATTCCTGAAACAGCTTTTTGATAAAAGCTTTTTAATCCAAAATGTAAAATTTCTCTGGTTGCCTTTATTTGAAATTGAGAGGATCGTGTTGTGAAAGCAATTTTTCTACTTTTGCTTCGTCGATTCTAGCGGTTAATTTTCTAGTTTCATGCAGGTCTCTAGTGGTTTTTGCTAAAGTAAAAGTTGAGCCAACAGAAAAAGCTAAACCCATACCCATAAAGCCTTTTACCCAGCTATCTACAGGTAAATTCACAATGCCAAAAGTAGTCATAGAAATAGAAAACACAAAAGCTGCCCATGTTTGAATAATCCAAGCTTGACTGTCTTTTTGATTACCAACTGATTGCATATTTCCTACCTTTTTCTTGAGTAATTAATACTAATTTTTGAAAAAGAATTCTCCAATTAATTATGGAGTAGATTTTTTGTCTCTTTATTTATAGAAAAGAGGTTTGGGTTAGGTTCCATCAACTCATATTCATGTGAGTTTTAAGACCTGTATTTTCAGTTTTATTTCGGTTAATTGCTGTTAAAAATAATTGTATTCATTCGTAGTTTTACTGCTATCAATAGTCAGACCAGTTTGCTAACTGGACTCAAAAAGCCTAGCTTCAGAGCAATTGGAGCAAATAAAAACTGGCACAAAGTTTGTACCAGTTATAGAAGTGTCAACAAAGGAATGAGTTTACTTATTCATCTGGAAAAGTCTGTACCTTGCCATCAGGACTGAGAACAACTCGAATTCTGACGTTTTGTCCGCGTCTATTGGCGGAAACAAAAGGTTGACCAACTTCCGGCATTCCAGCGCTATCAACGTATTCTCTGGCTGCTTTATTCAGAGGCAAAATTCGTTCAACTGTGCCGTCAACACTGACTAGCAAACTGTATTCTAATGTTTGTCCCAATCCCGCAGGTGGTTGCCAGCGCTTTGTGAGGTATTGTCTGGCTTCTGCTACTTGAGGTGTATCAAATAATGTGCCTGTTGCCACTTCTCTGGATGTAGGGGTTTTGCCTCCGTCTCCTAATTGATCGATAAATGGATTACTGTTAGCAGTCCCAGAGGAAGGCAGTTGCGAGGAGGGTTTATTTCTTGCAGAATTTGCCTCTAGGGCACTGATTGTTTCGTCCAGTTGTTGTGATGTTAATGGGGAAGCTTGGGTGGAAGTATTGACACGGGGATTATTGGGTATGGTGTCAAGAGACGGGGGGACTATTGGCGAGGTGTTGGGTGAGAACTTGGGTGTGGTAGAAGATAGATTGGAGGGTAAATTCCGCCTTTTAGGGAGAGCATCAGCTTGGGGATTTGAGGCTGTGAGATTTTGTCCCAGATTTGGTAGTATGGCGATTTCCTGTCCGGGGATTTTACTGGATGGTGCGATGGCTGAATTCTTGGGTGCAGTTGCTGTCGTTTCCTGAGGTATGGGAGGTATGGCCAGTGCATTATTTGGCAATACAGATGGTGCCGTAGACAAACTGGAACCAGTTGATTTTAGAGGTGTTTGGGGCAAACTAGATGCTGGGGGTGGAGGAGTGGAACCGAGCAAATTATCTGCTGGGGTGGTGAGTCCGGATTGGGGTGTGGGAAAGGTTAAAGAGGGTGAAGGTTGTAGCGCAGTCTTTACCTCTGTTGAATCTGTTGTTTTGGCTGTCTGCTGTTGTTTTTGCCTGATGTTGTTGGCATATTGCCAGGTAACTGGTAAAAAGCCGACGGCTAATACTAATACTGCGGCAATAGGTGCCCAAGCGGGGAAGCTCATATCTGAACTCCTACTGTTAAGAGTTGGTAGTGCCATAACATCGGTTGAGTATTCATCTAAAGCCGTTGCCAAATCGAATAGTTGCAACAAACTCAGTTGAATCACTGGACCAGATGTTTGGTTGGCGAGAGAACCGAGAAATAGATTGTGAGTTAAATAGCTGCTGGGTTCTAAATGTATATTTGCCCCTGGAAGTTGGGTATTAAAAGAATTTAATGTTTTTGTTGATAGTTCTAATTCTGGCTCATCCAGCGCTATGTTTGACTGTTGGGTACCTGAGAAACTGACCCAAAAGCTTTCTGGAGACTGTTGGAGGAATTGTTGTACATAGCTGGTGACTGCATCACATAAAGCTTCTAGTTGGTTGCGATCGCCCCGAATGGGAACTTTGTGTTCTTCTGGTAGTCGGGGATCGTCAAAACGTAGCTCAAAGCTGAGCTGCTTAAGGACAGTTTTCCCCATCCACCGCGACAAAGGTGAGCTTTGGGCGAATACTTCTAGCGTACAAGTAGGGGGTGTGTAGCGACGAATCACAGTATTTGATAGAGGCATGGCAGGAACTGCGAGGAAGACTATTTGGGATTTTGCGTACTCCTAAGTCGAAGCAAGCTACGCGTAGCGTGTCGGAGATAAAAGTTGAGTCAGTTGCAACTCAGAACTGTAGAAGATTCTTTTGTTTGTGCAAACTGATGTGCAAGGAAGAACCAATGTTGATAGGGCATTGCCCAAGGGCTAGCGATCGTCAAAAGGGTTTCTTGATCTAGCAAACTTACATCGGCGAATTGTGGTTGAGGAATCTCAAATGTCAAATTTAAAATTTTGTAGAACGGTCTATAAGTGCTAGCCAAAGACGGCGATGCCCACCAGGGGCACTGTAAAAAAGTAAATCTACAAGCAGTTTTAGTGCCAGGTTGGTAAGTAAATCCGTTGAGATTTGCTCGTCCTCTTCCATCCGCTCTTGGTAGGTGTTGCAAAAAGCATCAATATAATCTCCAAGTAAAGCAGCCTGGTGAGGTTCCCGGTTACTTTCTGCCATTTGTTCTAACAAGCCAACAGCACGGCGAATTAATTCCTGGTGCTGTTTGGCTAGGTAGCAGGTGATAAGAACAAGCGATCGCGCTTCTTCTACATCTAGCTTTTTTCGCCCTCCTTGACCTTTGCGTAGGGGATTTGATTGGCGTAGTCGCCATAAAGCTACGCGGTCTGGCACTCTTGACTCTAAATTCAAATCAGTTGCCGCCGAAAGCATAGCCTCAGAACCAATCCCAGTTAAGGTTTCTAGCGCCAACAGCACCAAGTCTAATTGGGTTTTGATATTTTCCCATTGGACTGTGTTTGGGGCTGGAAGCTTGATTAAATCCTCCCACTGGGCATTTGGAGTGGCTGAGTTGGTGGCCGAGTGCATAACTTTTAGCATAGGTGATCAAGCTGATGGGGAATGGTGCTGTTACCCATTTTGAAACCAGACTCTCAATAATTAAAGTTGGTTTCCTATAGCTAGAAGCCAGAGGCTTGATCTAGCTTTTGTTTATGTGGTCAACAGCAGGTATCTTTGTCCTACTCTAGATGAAAATTAATTTTCTACAAAGTAGAAAATTATTAATCCTAGTTAAGGTTTACCCGATTTTTGCTACTAGCTCAGTACAAAAGTATAAATAGATAATGTTAAAAACAGCTAATCGCTAATCACCACTGGGCAATTATGCGACAACAACCATTAGTTGACCAAGACGAACTTTGAAATGTTGATTCTTTGGTTAGGGCGATCGCAGCAAGAAACTCCATTGAGTATTATTAACCTAAGTTGCTAAGTAGGTGGGAGTGCGATCGCAGGCAGCCACGCAATAAAATTCCCTCCAGTCAGAAAATTCCGATAGGTCTGTTCTTAAATTAAACAGTTGGGATCTATGCTATCATCGACACCTTGTCCAAAGCGATTGGACACTGTGAAAATATTCGCCGACAGATGAGTGATGCATAAATAATCACTACGGCATTGGTTGCAGTAATGTTTCTCTTTTGTTTATCAAGGTCAGGCTTGTAACGCATTCCCCACGGATAAATAAATCCGCAGGGCTGTTTCATTCCATTTCAAACAGGATTTGTCAAGATGGTTAGCGAGAAAATTGTAAGTCAGGGTGACGATGAGATGAACATTTAAACATTAAAATATCAGTAAAATAGTTCATTTTCTGGGCACGCTGGTATAGCGTTTCCCGACCTACTGAGATACACCTGTAGGGGCACGGCAGTGCCGTGCCCCTACACCTGGGGATATAATGTTGTACCGCATCTGAATGGGAACCGCTATAACGAAATAACCAATTTTTAATTGCTAGAACCCTTGATTTTTAAAGCTCTTTGGGCAATGAAACAGCCCTGGCGCTATGGAGGGCATAGCAGTGTTCTCTACAACATATCTGGTTTTTCCCAAAATACATATTTTGTATTTTGTGTCAATGCGTAAGTCCTAATTTCAATTGGGTGTGGTCGCTGAGTCTTAGCCCAGATGCTCAAACTTTCCTGAGTGGTAGGTGGGATGAAACAATCAACTTTTGGGATATTACTACGGCACAATGTCAGCAAACTTTTAGACCAGCCCGCCCCTACGAAGGCATGATTATTACTTGCTTACTTTTTTAATTCCTTTTGTCATTTCAAAATAAGCGAACAGACAGATTGTACTTAACAGTACCTTTTTTTGTGTTGAATATTTTTAATATTGATAAGAGTAGCTTATTTAGTATTAGAGCTTTTTGCTATTTGTACTTATAGCAGTATTTCTGCTTAGTTAAAATCAAATGTTAGCATTGCGGTGTGCTATATAAAACGTATATATGAAAAATCATCCGGAATATTGCTAACTTAGTTAGTAATTTAAGTGAGATTTACTTAAATTAAGAGATAAATTGCCCAATATAAATTTTGTCATCCCTATTCGTGAATGAACTCGGTTAGTTATGCTCCTAGATTTAGAAAGATTTTATCAGGCTTGCAATCCAAGTAGACCTCTAATGATAGGAGATGCAAGCGATCGCCGATATTATATCGATTTTGCGGTGGTGCGGGGTGGCAAAATCATTGAAGCTTTACAGCGTACCATCACTCGCATATCCCCAGATTCACCAACTTGTCAGCTATTTACCGGACATCTCGGCTGTGGAAAATCAACGGAATTGTTGCGCCTGAAAGCTGAGTTAGAAGTGCAGCAATTTCATGTGGTTTACTTTGAGTCCACCCATGTCTTAGAAATGGCAGATGTGGATGTGACTGATGTTTTATTGGCGATCGCTGGTCAGGTAAGTGAAAGCCTAGAAGCGATGAAAATCAGGCTCAAACCTGCCTATTTTACCAAATTGTTTGGCGAAATTGTCGATTTTTTGCAAACACCAATTGAACTGGGAGTTGAAGCCGAGTTATCTGTGGGGATTGGCAAAATTACGGCTAAAACCAAAGAAAGCCCCCAATTGCGACGGCGGTTAAGAGATTATCTAGAACCCCGAACGGCAAATATTTTACAGTCAATTAATCAAGAACTATTAGAACGTGCCAACAAAGAACTCAAAACCAGAGGCAAAAGAGGACTGGTAGTAATTGTTGATAATTTAGATAGAGTGGCAATTCGACCTTTACCATCGGGGCGATCGCTACCAGAATACTTGTTTATTCAACGGGGCGAACAGTTACGCAAACTAAATTGTCATGTCGTCTACACTATTCCCCTAGCCTTGACTTTCTCCAACGATAGCGCCGAACTTCAGCATCGTTTGGGGGGAGGAGTAGCACCAAAAGTATTACCGATGATACCTGTGCGTTTACGCTCTGGAGAGATTTTCCCCCAAGGGCTAGCAATGATGCGACAAATGGTGCTAGCGAGAGCTTTTCCCGACATTTTACCTAGCGATCGGTTAGGCTTAATTACAGAGGTGTTTGATAATTTGGAAACCTTAGATCGGTTGTGTCTGATTAGTGGTGGTCATGTGCGCGACTTGCTGGGGTTGTTGTTTGATTGTTTGCGTGAACAAGATCCACCCTTCGAGCGGGAGTGTGTCGAATTGGTGATTCAAAGACAGCGAGATTACCGAGCCAACGCCATTGACCCCCATGAGTGGGAACTCATCTTTCAGGTGGTGCAACAACAGAGGGTCAGAGGTGATATTGAGTATCACACCCTATTGCGGAGTTTATTTGTATTTGAATACCGCGATCGGGAGGGGGCTTGGTTTGCCGTCAACCCAGTTTTAGCAGAAACGCAAAAATTTAAATCATGGTTGAACGACACCCACAAGCAGATATAAGAGCAAATAACGAGCGGGCATTGCGGAGTTTAGGGAGAGCGATCGCACTTTCTAACGGTCAATTTTCCCTAGTTTTAGTATCCTGCAATTATCGAGTTTTGCAAGAAGAAATGTTGCAACGACTCGAAGAAATTTCTTCAGGATTATATCACATTCAAAAAGTAGTTTTACCCCATAACGCCAGAAGTCTTTACACAACTATTCATTTACAGTTAGTTACTCGCGATCGACCCCCATCGGCATTGATGATTTTGGGTTTAGAGTCTGTGGATGAACTTGACGATTTCCTCAGATCAGTTAATCATATTCGTGATGAATTTCGCAAGCGCCATCCATTTCCGATAATTGTGTGGATGAATGATGAAGTTTTGCAAAAAGTGGTACGTTTAGCACCAGATTTTGCGAGTTGGGCGGCGACACCGATTGAATTTGAAATGACAACTCGCTCGTTGCTGGAATTTCTCCAACAAGAAACTGATGCTTTATTTGCCAGAGTATTGCCCAAGAACACTGCACAAACCCAAGCACCTAAGTTTACCGAAAATTATTCTACCCTAGAGCAAGTCTGGGAACATAACTATGAACTGCACTTTGCCATTAGAGAATTACAAAATCGTGGCATTACCTTAGAACCGGAATTGCACGCTAGTTTAGAATTTGTTTTTGGCTTAGATAATTATGTTAGCGATCGCATTAATATAGCTTTAAATCATTTTCAGAAAAGCTTGCAGGTTTGGGAAAAGTTGGTCGAGAGTGGGGATGAGGGGGATGAGGGAGATGAGGGGGATGAGGGGGATGAGGGAGATAAAAACAATATTGCTCCCTCATCTCCCCCTACTTCCTCATCTCCCTCATCTCCCTTTTCTTCCCCATCTCCCCCCTCTCCCCCATCTCCCCTACTTCTGCGACAGGGAGTTTTGCTGTTTTATATTGGGCTATGTTGTTGTCGTTTAGCTGAGCAAAATCAAGCAGAAAATCGCCGTCATTGGTTAGCAGCAAAATCTTATTTTCAGCAATGTTTGAATATTTTGCAGCTAGCTGGATGTCTAAATATAGTTGCTGAATTTATTAATCAACTTGCTGAAGTTTTGCAAAATCTCCAAGAGTGGGAACAATTGCAAATTGTTGCTCAAAAGTCTTTGGAGTTGCATCAAATTTATGGTAGTCAAATCCAACTTGCTTCTGACTACGGCTTTCTTGCACAAGCAGCTGTGCAGGAATCACGCTGGGTACAGGCGAGTATCTTAGCACATGTGTCACTGCTGAAATTAGGTGAGGCGCAAAAGCAGAATGACCCTTATAACTGTTTATTTCCCTTATTATTGGCACAAATTTACTATTTAATATTAGCGAAGGCACAGCGTAATTTAGGTGAGCAAGAAGTCGCCCGTGAATATTTACAAAAGGCGACAAAAGAACTACCAGAAGCGTTAGAATACAGCGCTCATCAATATGATGCCCATCGTTATATTCGTCTGTTGCGGACATTGCGATCGCTTTATTTTGAAGAAGGGCGATATTTGGAAGCTTATTACATTCGTCAGAAACGCCGTTCTGTTGAGCAGCAGTATGGGTTTCGGGCTTTTATCGGTGCCGGACGCTTGCAACCCCAAAGACAGGCGACAAACCCAGCATTAATGTCACCTGCTGGAAGTAGCAGTGTTGCTTTAGAAATTGCAGCTTCTGGTCGAGAACGAGATATTAATAATTTAATTGGCAGAATTAGCCGCGCTGACCAAAAGTTGACGGTAATTCATGGTCAATCAGGAGTGGGTAAGAGTTCTACGGTAACTGCGGGCTTAGTTCCAGCATTGCAAAATCGAGCTATTGGCGATCAAATTGCGGTGCCTGTGGTGCTGCAAGTTTATACAGATTGGGCTAGGGAATTAGGCAAATCTTTAAGTGAGGCGATGTCTGAAATTAAGGTAGAAGCAACTATTGAAACAGAGGTTTTACCGGACTCTGTTACACCTAGCACTGTCGTCAATATTGTACAACAATTACAAAAAAATGCTGATAATCATTTAATCACAGTTTTAATTTTTGACCAGTTTGAAGAATTTTTCTTTGGATATAGCGATCGCAATCAAAAGCAAGCATTTGATAAATTTATTAGCGACTGTCTCCAGATACCTTTTGTCAAAGTTATTCTTTCTTTGCGAGAAGATTATTTACATCGTTTATTAGACTTTAAACATCTCTCAGCACTGGAAGCAATTAACAACAATATTCTGGATAAAAATATCCGCTACCAGTTAAATAATTTTTCCCCAGAATATGCAAAAGCTATTATCAAAAATTTGACAGAGCGTTCTCAATTTCACCTAGAGCCTGGATTAATTGATGCCTTAATTGAAGATTTATCTACAGAATTTGGAGAAGTACGCCCCATTGAATTGCAAGTTGTAGGAGCGCAAATTCAAGATGAGCGAATTACTACCTTAGAAGAATATCAACCGTATAGACCCAACAAACTCATTGAACGATATATTAAGGAACTAATAAAAGACTGTGGACCAGAAAACGAACGAGCAGCTTTACTCGTTTTATATTTATTAACAGATGAAAGCAACAACCGACCTTTTAAAACTCGTGCTGAATTAGCCGCGCAGTTAACAGAATTAGAAGATGCTAGTAAATTAGAGTTAGTTTTAGATATTTTAGTCCGTTCTGGGTTAGTGGTTATCTTTCCCGATGTGCCAGAACGCTATCAACTAATTCACGATTATTTAGTGGACTTAATTCGCCATTTGCAACAACAGGAATCAAGCTTACAAGTACAACTCAACCAGCTACGTCAAAAAGTAGAACAAAGTCAAGCTGAAATTGAGCGACTTAAAAGCGAATTGAGCCAAAAAAAGCAGCGAACCAAATTGATAGATACTCATCCCCAACAGGGATTGGGCTTCTTAACAGAATTGCGGGAATTACAAAAGCGGGAAGAATTAAGTCAGTTAGAAATTGAGCAATTGCGGGCTGAACTTAAAGAAAAAGAGTTAACAGCGAAACTAGCAGAAAGCCAAGAAAAACAAAGAGTCAGTGAAGCTAAATTAAATCGTTCGCTGAAAATTGCTTTGACTGCTTCTGTGCTGGCGATATTTGGGTTAAGTGTTTCCATAGTTACAGCAATAGATAGCGAAATTAAAACCTTGAGTGTATCTAGTGAAGCTTTATTTGCCTCACAAAAAGGTATTGATGCTTTAAAAGAAGGTTTAAAAGCAGGGAAAAAATTACAACAAACAATCTGGGTAGATTCCAATACAAAAGAACAAGTGCTGACGGCTCTTTATCAAGCGGTTTCTGGGGTGAGAGAATATAATCGTTTCGACGGGCATATATCTGGGGTAAATAGTGTTATATTTAGCCGCAATAGTTCTTTAATTGCCTCAGCCAGTGCAGACACTACAATTAAACTCTGGCGTCTTGATGGTAGCTTGGTCAAAACCTTGTCAGGACATGAAGATGTAGTCAATAGCATCAGTTTTAGCCCCGATAGTCAAATTATTGCTTCCGCCAGTCAAGATAAAACAGTGAAACTGTGGAACCAGCAGGGTCAACAGCTTGCGACTCTATTAGGACATCAAGCTGTGGTGAATAGTGTTAGTTTCAGCCCCGATGGTCAACTTATTGCTTCGACGAGTACAGACAAGACGATAAAACTTTGGACTCAGGACGGTAAATTACTCAAAACCTTAGACGGGCATAGCAGTGCAGTTTTGAGTATTGCTTGGTCACCCGATGGACAAAACATTGCTTCCGGGAGTGCTGACAACACCATCAAGCTTTGGAGTCGAGACGGTAAGTTGCTGAAAACCTACTCAGGTCATAATGATGCAGTCTTGAGTGTAGCTTGGTCACCCGATGGTAAAACAATTGCTTCCGCTAGCTTAGACCAGACTATCAAATTGTGGAGTTTAGAAGGTAAGTTACTGAGAACCTTATCAGGACATAGTGCTGGAGTTACCAGCGTCAGTTTCAGCCCCGACGGTAACACCATTGCTTCCGCAAGTACCGACGAAACGCTCAAACTTTGGAGTTCCCAAGGTGTGTTGCTTGGCACCCTGAAGGGACATAATAATTGGGTGAATAGCGTTAGTTTCAGCCCAGACGGGCGCACCCTTGCTTCTGCGAGTCGGGACAAAACTATTAAACTCTGGCGTTGGGATGATGTGCTGCTGCGAAAACCCAAAGCCGATAACGATGATTGGGTGACGAGTATCAGTTTTAGCCCTGGAGGTCGCACCTTAGCCGCCGCCAGTCGAGACAAAACTGTAAAACTTTTCAATCGAGAGGGTAAAATACTCCGTACTTTCACTGGCCATCAGAGTCAAGTTTGGGGAGTTAGTTTTAGTCCAGATGGTAAAATAATTGCCTCAGGGAGTAAAGATAAATCAGTAAAATTGTGGAGTCGGGGTGGTAAATTGCTCCACATCTTACAGGGTCATAATAATACAGTATTGGGTGTAGCTTGGTCACCTGATGGTCAAGTAATTGCCTCAGCGAGTAAAGATAAAACAGTAAAGCTTTGGAGTCGCAACGGTATACTGTTGAACACATTGCAGGGACATCAAGATGCAGTCAATTGGGTAAGTTTTAGTCCCGATGGCAATCTGCTAGCCTCAGCCAGTGATGATAAAACAGTGAAAATCTGGAGTAAAGATGGTAAATTGCTACAGACATTAACTGGTCATAGTAGGCGGGTAAATGGGGTAGCTTGGTCACCTGATAGTCAAATTCTTGCCTCGGTTAGTATTGATAGTACAGTAAAGATTTGGAATCGAACGGGTGAGTTGCTAAGTAATCTTGCTGGGGATGGCGATAGTTTTATTAGTGTCAGTTTTAGTCCAGATGGTAAGACTTTAGCAGCCTCTAGTGACGACAAAGTGAGGATTTGGAACCGCGATGGCACATTGTTGATTGCTTTGAAAGGTTATAAAGATGAGTTAACGAGCATCAGTTTTAGCCCTGATGGCAAGACTTTAGCTGTGGGAAGTGCCAGTGGTACGGTGATTTTCCAGGATTTGGCAGATATTAAACTGGAGAAATTACTGACACGGGGTTGCGATTTGCTGCATGATTATTTGCAGACTAATCAGAAAGTGATAAAAAGCGATGGCTTCGCCAACGCCAAGGGCGAACGCGCCTTGTGTTCTGGTAGGTGATAACGTATTTGATTATAGCGGTTCCCGCACAGATCAAAGCTGGCTAGTTAAGCCTACTGACTTATACCGTTTCTTTGTGAAGCTGCGCCAAATCCTAACTTTTTTTTCAACGCAAAGGTACGCGGAGGTTAACGCAAAGGTACGCAGAGGTTTTCTAGAGAAAATTCGCTATGTCGCAAAAGAATTAGGCGCATGTTCATAGAGAATTGGTATTAGAAGTGTACTATGAAGAGGCTGAAAATCTGGACACCTTGATAATTGAACTGAAGGGCGAATGAAAACTGTAGAACAATTAAAAACTCGTATTCAAGAACTAGGTAGACAAGCTGCACAGTTCAGTCAGCAAGCGGTTGAAATTAGTATTACTAACCGAGAACAAAGTAAAAGTTTGATGAGACAAGCCAAAGAGGCTAGTAAACGTTGCCAATTGTTGATACAAGAATTAAAAAGACAAAACTTTTAGCAAACATATAGTAATCCGCTTTGATTTTTGAAATTATTTGCGTAGGCGGGAATACGGAAAGGGCGTGAGACTCAAGGATAAGTTGACCGCAATGCAGATACTCCCATAGGGCCACGAGTCACACCCAACTGATTTTGCAGTTTCAACTCTCGCCACAGTTGGGAACCTGTAATCTCACCTTGTAATAATTGACTGTAGCAATGTATTGTTTTACTCACTTGCTCTGGTGTTTCATTGACAAATTCGATGCGAAAGTGACGTAATCCCAATTCCATGAGACGCTGCACGTATTCGGCTCCAGTTTGAGCAGTGCCATTAAATACAGTATTGCGGCAACCAATATCTGCTTTGAGGACGTGTTCGCTACCAACGCGGTCTTTTAATTTCACTTCATGCTTTTCGCAAGGTCGTCCACAGTTAGTGTAGTCTGTTCCCTGAGAGAGGAAGGCACAAAATACACAGTGTTCCATGTGGAACATTGGCATATGTTGATGGATTGTCACTTCAAACCACTGGGGTGGGGAACTTGTAAGCAGGTCTTCCAGTTGAGTAATATTCAAATCATAGGATGCGGTCAACCTTTCCAAACCAAAACGCTGCTGAAAGTAGTCTGCTGTTAAAGGGTTCGCAACGTTGAGTGAAAAATCTCCGATACAACGGTCTTGGGCAAAAAATTGCAGTTGGTCATAGTTTCGCACCAGATAACCGTCTGCTTCAGAGGCACGTACTTGCTGCAAAATCCAGTTTTCCCCAGGTTTGGCAATTCGTGGTGGTGTAACCCAGATGGTGGGGAGTGGGGAGTGGGGAGTAGGGAGATGGGGGGGATGAGGGAGAAATTTTTCTTTGTTTGTGTTGTCTTTCTGGGCTTGTTGGCGTACCAACTGTACGGCTTCTCGGTAGGCGCGGGGGTTTTCAAATTCGCAGTAGAGTGTTTCAACACCTGCTTGCAGTGCGGCTTGGAGTTGCTTGAGATTGCGTACTAAGACGATGAGAGAGGGAGATGACGTAGATGAGGGAGAAGGGAAGGGAAGTAAGTCTTGGAAGGAGACATGAGAACGTAATTCCCAACGTTTGGGTTGACTTCGCAATTCTTCCAACTGTGTCACGATTTCTCGCCGCATCCGATTTAATTCGCTTACGGGTAGCATGATGGCACCGCTGAGGTGGTTGGTTAGGGTTCCCAAACAAAAGGGGGTGTTACCGAGACGACCTAATTGTTCTTGTAAACGGTCTGTATCTAGGGGTTTGGTGTGGGCTTCTACCAGTGAAATTGCAGACTCTACTTGTATGATATTGCCAAATCGATCGCGGGCGATCGCAATCAACGGTTGACCAACTTCTCCATAAACCTCTAAGTCAATCGGGCGCTGAAATTGGGGGTTTTCACCTGCAAAAGTTTGACGCAGTTGTTTATCAAGTTCTGGGTCACTGGTTTTCCACAGCTTATCGCCCACATGCACCCGACGTAAGTTTAAATCGCTTCTACCAAAGGTCAGCACAGTTTCCTTACCTTTGGATACCACCCCATACACCCGCCCGCCTTCTTCCTTTGCCTCTGGATGACCGCAGTCAAACACAATTCCATCTCCCGGTTTAACAGGCGCTTCCAGTTTGATGGCTATCTGTTCATTCTGGATGCGAGTAACTTCACCTAAATAAACGCCGCGTTTTTTACCAAAACGCGCATGAACTAATTCCTGATTATTAATCCCCTCAAACCAGCCTGTGTAGAGTCCACGAGAAAATGCCATCTCCAGGTTGTAGTGTTCCTGGTTTGATTGACCTCTCCTCCAGCCCTTCTCCGAAGCGGAGAGGGGAGCTTTTATCCCCCCTTCCCTCGTAGGGAAGGGGGCTAGGGGGTTAGGTCTTTCCAATTCCTCCATCACCCGATCTAGGGCTTGGCGATAAACACGCATGACATTAGCAACATACTCCGGGGCTTTTAGGCGACCTTCAATTTTGAGAGAAGTTACGCCTGATTTCACCAAATCTGGCAAAACATCCAACCCTGCTAAGTCTTGAGGACTGAGTAAATATTTGCGATCGCCTAAATCTACAATTTCCCCATCAGCCATTAAATCATAGGGCATCCGGCAAGCTTGGGCACATTCACCTCGGTTGGCAGAACGTCCGCCTAAAGCCTCACTCGTCAAACACTGACCGGAATACGCCACACACAAAGCACCGTGAACAAAAACTTCCAAAGGCAGCGAAGTTTGCTGTTGGGTAATCTGCTGCTGAATTTTATTGATTTCCTTGAGAGAACATTCACGCGCCAGCACCACCAATTGACAGCCAAGGGATTTGGCAAACTCCACCCCAGCCGCACTAGTAATGGTCATTTGCGTGGAAGCATGGATGGGAAAATCAGGCGAAAGGTGACGGATGAGGCGACATATACCAATATCTTGAACAATCACCGCATCCACACCCGCAGCAATAATAGTGCGGAGATATTGCTGGGCTTCTGCTAGTTCTTTGGGAAAGATTAGTGTATTTACAGTGACATAACCCTTCACGCCCCGACAATGCAGAAATGTCATCAAGCTGGGTAAGTCTGCTTCTGTGAAATTTTGTGCCCGCATTCTGGCGTTGAAGCGATCCAAACCGAAGTAAATCGCATCTGCCCCATTTTCTACAGCAGCTTTAGCACATTCCCAATTACCTGCTGGCGCAAGTAGTTCGGGACGTTGAAGGGAGAGTGGGGAAACGGGGCGATCGCTTTTCATTAGACTTAGGGTTAAGTAGCACCATAGTGATTTTATCTAAGTTGGTGGGGATGGTGGGAGCGATCGCTGTCACTTTATCCCAATGAAATCCCACTAAATTGTTGGAATAAACTGGTAGCATAAGAATCGGTCATACCAGAGATATAGTCTGTAATTCTAAGAATTTTGTTATAGGTATCTTCATCCGAATTCGGGTGATATTCCTTGGGAAGCATATGATAAATTAACTTTGCTTTTTTGCTGTCATGCAGGATAGCATTAACAAACTCGGAAAATAGTTTTCCTAAAACTTCATAACCAGCTATTTGGATATTAACGACATTACGATGCTGGAAAACAGATGATCGGGTTATCTTGCCAATTTCCTCTAGGTCATTTCCATAACGGCTTCGGGATAATAAATCTTCGTCAAACTCTCCAGAAAGTATTTCTTGCTCGTTTGCAAAGAAAATTTCAGTTGCCTGCCCTATCAGATTATGGATAGCTTTTGCACGCAGTCGCTTAACTTTTTCTACATCGCTTTCATCATTTTTGTTAATATCAATATCTGCAATTTTATTAAGCAAGTATTTGGTTTTTTCAAATGGGATGTAACCCATACGATGGGCATCTTCTACATCAACAATTGAGTAACAAATGTCATCTGCTGCTTCAACAAGAAAAGCAAGCGGATGTCGAGACCACCATGCTGAATTATCACGACGGCGAATTAGGCCAACTGTCTCTGCTACCTCAGCAAATAAATCTTTTTCTGCCTGAAAGAAACCATATTTTTTAGCACTTCTACCTGAGTAACCGTTTAAGGTAGATTCTGATAGTAATGATTCTCTGGGGTACTTTGTAAAAGCAGCTAAAGTTGGGCAGGTTAGTTGCATTCCGCCTTTTGTGGGGGGCATTTCAAGCTTGGTTAGAATACGAAACCCCTGTGCATTGCCCTCAAATAAATCAAAGTCAGCTTTTTGAGACTTACTGAGAAGTTCTTCTCCTACATGGTTAACAGTGTTGTACCAGGATTCAAATCCTGTACGGATAGCATCCTCTCCAGAATGACCGAAGGGAGGATTACCGATATCATGAGCTAGACAAGCAGCAGAGACAATATCACCAAAGTCTGAAGCACTGAACCCATAATCATTAAGCTTGTGTGTGTTTACAATTTTCTCACCCACAATTCTACCAAGGGATCGACCAACACAGGAAACTTCGAGGCTGTGAATCAGACGAGTACGAATGTAATCATTTGTAGACAAGGAAAAAACCTGGGTTTTATCTTTAAGGCGACGAAAAGGTGAGGAAAATACTAGGCGATCATAGTCTCTCAGAAAAGGAGTACGATCAAACTGGGGATTTTCTGGTTCAGTCTTGCCAAGTCTTTTTGGTGTCAGAAGTTTCTTCCAATCCATCATTGCTGTGTTATCTAAAAGTAGGTTAGACAATGCCCCCTAGCTAGAAGCAATGGGCAATGCCACATTTTAACTCTACTTAGTAAAAAGTAAAAATTTATTCCATAGGAGAAAAAAGTTCAGGTAATAACCACAGTTGTCATTACTCAACTTCAACTGTAAAAGGCAAGTCGGGAGTGAAGATCGTACAGCAAGTGGATGCTCTTATGTAATACGTACCTTACACAGGCTACGCATTGCTAAATTCAAGCAAGTGATCGCCTTTGTCAATTGAGATAAATTAAGCGATCGCACCTTACCCCAATCTCTCAACATCAGCACTTTCCCCTTCGGATTCAACAAGGTCAAAGTTTACCTTGTTATATAAATCCTGCAATGAAATCTCAAAGGGTACAGTTGTAAGTG
Organism: Nostoc sp. FACHB-973; assembly: GCF_014698115.1. GTDB lineage: Bacteria > Cyanobacteriota > Cyanobacteriia > Cyanobacteriales > Nostocaceae > Nostoc > Nostoc muscorum. The sequence continues at coordinate 13,073 of NZ_JACJSJ010000043.1, read as the reverse complement.
CGATCGCTTCATCTTCTTCATCATATTCACGAAGCGCCCATTGCTTTTTTCCAGTTTTAGAAAATTGCTCTACATGAATCCGAGTTTGGTCAATTAATAGATATTCTTGGAAAGTGGAAATAGTCCGGTAAGCCTGAAATTCATCTTCGCGATCGTATCCTTTGGTAGATTTTGATAAAACCTCAACAATAATCTGTGGATTCAGAATTATATCTTTTCGGTTGTTAAAAAACTCTGGTTTACCCGCCAGAATCATTACATCTGGATACGTATAGGTACGCTTTTGGGGTATCCATAGACGAACATCAGCCATGAAAACTTCGTAATCTTGCTGTCGAAATGCAAAATTTAAGCCAGCACTAAAATTTAGGGAGATTCGATTGTGATTTGCTGTTCCACCTGCCATAGGAATTATTTGCCCATCAATGTATTCACTTTTGTACTCAGCAGCTTCTTCTAGCTCTAAATATTCCTCTGGGGTATAGTATCGCTGTTTTGTTATTTGCATAATTTTATCAGGTAGCAATGTTTAAGGATACGGAGCGTCTAGTGACCTATATTTATTGAACAGTTTAACGTGGTTAGATAGAGATATTCGTAGGCGCAGCCCAACCTAGACATCGCTATCTCAATTCACAAAGTCTGTTAGCTTCCTTTCCTATTGATAACCGGCTGCTTGTAACAGAAACAATTTGGCATAACGTCCCCCTAGCTGTAACAGTTCTTCGTGAGTTCCCTGTTCTATAACTTCCCCGTTTTCTATAACTACGATTTTGTCAGCCATTCGTACCGTTGAGAAGCGATGGGAAATCAAAAGTACCATCTGATTTTGAGTAATAGTCCGAAAATGATTGAAAATCTCAAACTCAGCTTGGGCATCTATTGCTGATGTTGGTTCATCTAACACCAAGATATCTGCTTGCGATCGCATAAAAGCACGAGACAAGGCAATTTTCTGCCACTGTCCCCCAGAAAGTTCCTGTCCTCCCTTAAACCAACGACCAAGCTGAGTTTGGAAGCTTTGGGGTAATTGGTCGATAAAAGATTGTGCCATGCCTTTTTGGGCAGCAGTTTCCCACTGGGTTTTGTTTTCGAGATGTTCTACATCGCCGACGCCAATATTCTCACCCACAGTGAACTGGTAGCGGACAAAGTTCTGAAAAATCACACCAATGCGACGCCGCAACACATCCACATCCCATTCCTGCAAGTCCAAGCCATCTAAGAAAATTCGCCCAGAGTCAGGGGTGTAGAGTCGGGTAAGTAGTTTGATTAAGGTAGTCTTACCGGAACCGTTTTCACCCACTATTGCCAGTTTCTCTCTGGGTTTCAAGTGCAGTGAAATGTTTCTCAAGGCTGGCTTGGAACTTCCCGGATAAGTAAATGATACGTTCTCAAAACGGATACCATCTTGGGGATTTAAACCAATGCTTGCCTTACCCCAAGACTTTGGTACTTTCTCTTCGAGGAAATCGTAGAGATTTGATAGATATAGGTTGTCTTCATACATCCCTCCAATAGAAGTGAGGGCATTAGAGAAAGTGGACTGTCCTTGGCGAAACACAGTGAGATACATTGTCATATCTCCCAAGGAAATCTTACCTAGCACTGTTTCCAGCACGATCCAAGCGTATGCTAGGTAAAAAGCACCAGTACTGACTAAACTCAGGAGATATCCCCATAATCCTCGCCGCAGAGTCAAATCGCGGTCTTCATCATAGAGTTGATTGAACAGGTTGCGGTAACGTCCTAGCAACATCTCTCCTAGCTGGTAGAGTTTGACTTCTGTGACAAAATCTTCTCTTGCTAGCAGATTTTCTAAGTAGTGCTGTTGACGAGTTTCTGGGGCACGCCAACTAAACAAGCGAAAGGCTTCCCCAGCAAACTTGGTTTCCGCAATAAATACAGGCATAGCTGCCAAAATCAGTACCACTACCGCCCAAACTGAGAAATTTACTAGCAAAATACCGTAGGCGGTCAGGGAAAGGGCATTTTGCACTAACCCAAAAGTGCGGTTTACTAGCGAAAGGGGACGAACTGATGCTTCTCGTCGGGCATTGGTCAATTTGTCATAAAATTCTGAGTCTTCAAACTGCCTAAGATCCAGTGTTAGCGCCTTTTCCAAGATCAGCACATTCACGCGTTGACCCATTAGTGCCCGCAATAACGACTGACAAATAATGATTCCCCGCTGACTACCTGCTAGTAAAATGACAGCGATCGCTTCTAATCCTACATACAACAGAGAAGGATAAATATTGACAGCAGCATTGTTTTCTGAGTTAACTTGAGAGGCAAATACTACCGCATCAACAATTAACTTACTGATGTAGGATATTGCCGCCGGTAAAACACCAGCAACTATTGTTAAACTAGCCAGAAAAATAGTCAGCGATCGGCTAGTAGTCCATACTAAGCTTACAGCCCGTCCACTGTAACGGAAAACCCTCAGTGATTGACGTAGGGTATTTCTTTTTTTTTAATTTTCATCTTTTTTTGCGCGAGATACCCCTGGTTGGGTGGATCTTCCTAACTCTATTTAATCTTTATAAATTTTACATTTTTATCCCCACAATCTCCTACCTGCCTTCCCGCTTAATCTCTGGTGAGCATCTTCCAATAAAGTTGGAATATCTAAGTTTTCTGGACATCTTGGCAAACAGTCACCACATTCTGTACACCGATCGCCTTTCATGCCAGGGAACCAGTGACCGGCATTTTCAAACATTCCGTAACGATATTCTCCATACTCTTTCATATCATATGCCACTGCGAGATTACGTAACCGCAATACCTCTGGAATATTGATATTTTCTGGGCAGGGCAAACAAGCATAACATTGGCTACACTTATCAATTCCTAATGCAATTTTTTGCTGATTTTCTAATCGCTCAAATGCAGAAATTTCTTCTAGTGTGAGTTGATGATCTCGCTCAGTAACTTGCAGAGGTTCGATTAATTCTTCTGGGTTGGCTGGCCCTACGCTTAAAGTAGTAATACGGTCGTCTGCAAGTAAAAATCGATAGTTTAATTCTAAGGGTGAATACGGCTGACACAAATCTTTAAGGGTTTGGGGTGGTGTGTAGAGGCGTCCTCCCTTATCGGCAGGGGAAATTATGAAAATCCCCATATCTTTTTCGGCAGCTAGTTGAATCGCTGGGGCGTGCCGTTGGAAAAAATAGTAATAATGCAGATTGACAAATTCAAAAAAATCTGTATTTACAATTGCCTGAATTAGTTCTAACGAACCGTGGGTAGAAAAACCAACGTGTCGCACTCGACCATCAGCAATAGCTTCTTCGACAGCTTGCATACAGCCATTTTTGGCTTGCACCCATTCCAAATGTTGCCAGGTGTTCAAGCCATGAATGCCTAAGCAATCTAGATAATCTATTTGTAATTGTTCTAGGGATTCGTCGATGCACCGACGCATGGTGTCAGCATCTGCTGTGGCTGGGATTTTAGTAGTAACGTGCAGCTTCGTTCGGGGTACTGATAAACCAGCTTTTAGCGCCCTACCAAGATATTCCTGACTTTTGCCGTAACCTTTGGCAGTTTCTAGATGATTAATTCCTAAGGCTAAGGCTTGTTCGATGGTTTGCTGGGCATTTTCAAAATCAGCCAGGTAGCGCATTGTTCCCAAGGAAAAAACCGAGAGCCGCAAATTTGTTTTCCCAAAGCGTCGGTATTGCATCGTTAAGAGAGTTAGGAGTTAATAGTTAGGAGTTAGGAGTTAGGAGTTGAACTAAAATAACTCTTAACTCATAACTCTGAGCTCATAACTTTTCTAGCTGTCACCATTACCAAAGCGCTTGATCAAATCTTCAGGGCGGAGATTGGAAACAAATTCACGGAAGGCTTGTTGTTCGGCTTCATCTGCATCGCGGTCAACAGGTATAGAAGCATCAGCGATGACTTCTTCCATTACCCAAATAGGAGTATTTGTACGGAGGGCAATGGCGATCGCATCACTAGGACGGGCGTCAATTTCCTTTTTGATCTCACCTTGCTGGACAATTAAGGCTGCATAAAATGTATCCTTTTGTAAGGAGTGAATAATCACCTTCTCTAGAGTCATGTTCCAGGTTTCTAGAAGATTCACCATCAAATCGTGGGTCAAGGGTCTAGGAGGCTTCTGATTTTCCAGTGCCCCCATAATTGCCCTAGCTTGTTCCTGACCGATGTAAATTGGCAAAGCCCGCCGATCTGAAGAATCTTTCAAAAGTACGATCGGGCTACGGGTTATGGCATCTAATGCTATGCCAGCGACTTTCATTTCAATCATTGGCTAAGCCTCTACAATTTTTTGAGAGCCTTGGATGCTGTGTAACAAATAGTACCCTTTTTGGGGCAGTTTGGCGACAGTAATAAACATAAGCATTCGTTCTCTATAATTGCTTCTATTAAACTCCGAACTTGTGGTGAACACCAGAGTAATTCAAATGGGTCTGCTTAAACAATAAGCTTCTTACCCAAGTATGCCTTGTGAAGGATGATAATGTGTTAATATTCCTCATAGAAAAAAAAGTCAGAAAATATACTCAAATATTCTCAATTTCTGTGACAATTACCAATTCATTTGAGCCAAAATTAGGCAATAAATAGAGTTAGTTTGGCAAAAAAGCGGTGTTTACAGGATTAATCCAAGCTTTAGGAACGATGAAACCCTTAGGGGGCGATTCTTGGCAAATTACTTGTCTTGGCCAGTCTGGTGAAGTAATTATGCAAGATTTGGCTTATGGTGACAGTGTTGCGGTAGATGGCGTTTGTTTGACGGTGGAAAAAGTTTTAAAAGATGGATTTATCGCCACTGCTTCACCGGAAACGCTACGGCGCACAAGTTTGGGAGGAGAGCAAACCCAACAGCCATATGTCAATTTAGAAGCGTCGCTCAGAGTTGGCAGCAAAGTCGGTGGTCATTTTGTCATGGGTCATGTAGATGGCATTGGGCGATTGCTAGTGGCAGAACAAACCGCTAGTTCTTGGGAAATGACCTTTAGTGCATCAGAGGCGATCGCACGTTACATTGTCCCCAAAGGTAGCATCGCCGTCAATGGCATCAGCCTCACAGTAGCCGCATATGAGCCAGAATTTTCCCAATTCACGGTAGCGGTAATTCCCCTCACTTATGCCGAGACAAATCTTCGCTATTTGACCCCTGGCAGTTTGGTAAATCTAGAAGGAGATATTCTCGGCAAATACGTGGAAAAATTCCTCTATTCTGGCAAACCGCACACCACAGACCCTGATAACAATAGTATAAACGACATTACACCCGCATTCTTAGCAGAACACGGGTATTTGTAATTCAAAAAGTTAGGAGTTAGGAGTTAGGAGTTAGGAGTTTGGAGTTTGGAGTTTGGAGTTAGGAGTTTGGAGTTTGGAGTTTGGAGTTTAGAGTTAGGAGTTTGGAGTTAGGAGTTAGGAGTTTGGAGTTTGGAGTTTGGAGTTTTAAATTCAAAACTCACAACTCTTCACTCCTAACTCTTCACTCCTAACTCCTAACTTTTTTAACTCCCTGGTTCCTGACTTACTTGGGCAGTTCGCAGGGATTGAAGTAACTGGGCCAGTCCACTTTGTAATTCCACGCCTGGGTCAGCAGCAACCCACCCATTGGGTGTTAGGTGGCGGACTTCAAAGTGCAGGTGAGGGCCTGTAGAGTTTCCTGTACTACCAACTCGACCGAGCATAGTCCCTGCCTGTACCCACTGACCGGGTTGAACAAAGATTTCTGACATGTGACCGTAGAGAGTCTGTTCAGCAGATTTGTGATTGACGATAACGGCTAAACCATAACCACCCAACCAGTTAGCAGTCTCCACTTGACCAGCAGCAGCAGCCAAAACTGGTGTTCCCGTAGGCGCACCCAAGTCTGTACCAGCATGGAAGCGTTGGTTACCTGTGATGGGATGAATTCGCCAACCAAACACAGAGGTAATGGAAGCAGGAATAGAGAGCGGGTACATCATTCCACTACCGCCATAGGCGATTCTAGGACTGTAGGGGATTTGCGGCAATACTGATGCCAGTGAGAAGTCGTAACTTACACTGCTAGGGCGGGGTGCAATGTTACCATCTGCCATTGGTGGGGGCAAAGTACCACCACTAGGGGCGATGGGAGTTGCACTCACTCTGGTGGTGCCGAAATCGCTGGGATTAGGAATAAACCTATTTTGACGGAATGCGGTCTTGTTGTCACCGCCAGAAACACTTTGAACAGAACGCCATCTGCTATTGTTACCAGAGCTTGCAACTTGTCGCACTGGTGGAACAACTGGCAATTGGGCATTTTCACTTCTTCTCAGCCAACTAGGTGCTGATTTACCATTAGAATCCGCTACGCGCCCTGTTTGGGGTGCTTTAGCACAAACCCCACCTGATACGCCTTGCCCTGAAGGCAAAACGGCTCGGCAACCGCTAGAGCGTTCTGTGAGAATTACGGAATTCGGTGCTTGATAAGTGCCCGTTGCGCTGGCATCATAACTATTGGGGTCAATATAGGCGTTATTATAATCCTTGGTTTTCTCCGTCGTTGCCCTGACGGTGTTGTTTGAGTTATTTGCTGGTTGAGCAACTTCTGGCAGTTTTTCAGGCAATGAGCGGGGAGGGGTATTAGGCTTTTCCTCTCTTACCCTTGCAGGAGTAACCTGAGAAGTTTCTGGCTTGGGCTTTGACTGTCTGATAATCACAACAGGTTGAGCAGCTTCGATTTTGGGCTGAGACTGCCTAATTGGCTCTTTTGATTGAGCAACTTCTGGCTTGCGTAGTCTCTGTCTGAGTCTGGCTCGCCTTTGAGCAAAGTCTGGTTGTGTTTGAGCTGTTTCGGGCGCAACAGTCTGTTTTTTAACTGGGTTTGTAAACACTGTTGGCTGGGAACTTTCAACAGTGGGAACAATATTGTCTATTTGTGTTTCCGTTTGGGCAGACACGAAGCCGCCGCTCAGGAGACTGACGCTGCTTAGCCAACAGAGACTCTGTGCTGGTAGCGTCGAGGCAAAACGTTTTTTTGTCAGACCTCGCTGCCATAAGTAGTGCAAACGATGATGGGCAGAATTTTTGCGCTGCGTCATTTGTTCTCTCAGTTGTGTGTAATTAGCCTAAAGAGATGATGCTAGTGGTTTGTCTTGCCCAAAGAGCGAAATTTTGAACAAACCTCAAATTTAAACGGAAGATTTATGGTATCCCAAACCGATTGTACCGGGTTCAATATAAATTTCCGGTGTGATTAGTTCTTTTGTGCCATAAGTTTCTAAATCAACTCGTAAATTTCCTTGAGGAGTCACCCCGACTACAGTACCTGAAAGATTATTGACGTAGACCTTATCACCCATGTTTGTAAGCAAGTCTAAATAGCGAGATAAGAGTATACTTATTCCTTCTTGGAAGAGGCACTGTATACCGGATTCTATTCCTAGTAAAACCTTACAGGTGAGCATTTCCAGACAAGAAATTGGTGTGGAATTTTGGGAAGCTTGCCAAGATTCCAGATTAATTCCTGTTTCTGGTACTGGGTTGGCCCAGTTAATACCAACACCAATTACTGCTTGGGTAATTTGTCCTTTGTTTACTTTGGTTTCTGTCAAAATGCCGCCTAGCTTGCGACCGTTTAAAACTAAATCATTGGGCCATTTTATCCCAACGTTCACGTTGTGCTGCCGCAATTGAGACGCAATCCCCCAAGCACTAGCGAAAGTTAGCTGGTAACTCTCAGTAGCTTCTATTTTCTGCTCGAAAGAAATTGCTAGCGAAAGATACAATCCCCCAACAGGAGAAATCCATTGGCGTCCCCATTGTCCGCGTCCAGCAGTTTGTGATGTTGCAATTACTACTGTTCCTGAAGTAGCCCCAAGGTTGAGCATGTCCCAGAGGGTTTGGTTGGTTGAGGAGACACTTTCCAAAAAATGCAGGGAAAATGGTAAATATGGATACTTGCGCCCTGCTTGCAAGGCTGCTTCTAAATTTTGCAGATCTAATCCCACAGCAGTAACCCAAATTGCATTGTTCAAGTTAGCATTAATTGGCTGATGAGTGATTTTCTGTTTAGGTTTGGTTGAAGATGCACACTTGGCACTGGCGCAATTGGGAAGGACTGGCCTATTTAACTTGCAGTATTCTGGAAAATTGGCATCACGGTTTCTTTACTGGGCAGTTTTGGCCGCGATCGCCACAAGACCTGACATTAATACTGCAACCAGAGGCATCAGTCTATCGCTTAAAGCAGGTACATGGCAATACTGTTCTCACCCCCCAAGAAATTGCCACCAGCACTCTTGAGGATGGTTTAGCATCGGCAGATGGTTTAATTAGCGAACAGCCTCTACAAGCTGTCTGGGTCGCTAGTGCAGATTGTACACCCGTGCTAATTGGCGATGTGAAAACTGGACAGGTGTCAGCAATACACGCCGGATGGCGGGGTACTGCCAAGAAAATTGTCCCCCAAGCGATCGCCCGCTTACAATCCCAAGGCAGCAAACTTCATGATTTACGTATTGCGATGGGGCCAGCGATCGCAGGTGAAGTTTACCAAGTTTCTTTAGAGGTAGCTGCCCAAATCGGAGCCAGCATTATACCACATAATGACGACCAAAAAATTGTCCAAGCATTACAAAATCTGCCTAATTCACCTTTATTAGAAGACCCCAATCCTGGAAAGGTAAAACTTGATGTCCGGCGAGTAAATGCCTTACAACTAGAAAGTTTGGGGATTAGTGCAGAACAAATTGCGATCGCACCTTATTGTACTTTTCAAACTCCAGAACATTTCTTTTCTTACCGCCGCGAACAAGAGAAAAAAGTCCAATGGTCAGGCATTGTCAGCGGTAAAATGAGTGAGTAGTCTATATTCTCATCAGAGGATAGTGTTAATACTATCTACCATTTCAAGGGTTAATATTCCTTTTGGTTTATTAACGATCAACTGCATAGTTTCCAGCCACAATGAACCGATTATGGTATCAGGAATTTCATCTCCAACATGGACAGGAATTATGACTTCAGTTCCATCTATGATTAGTTTACCTTCATAGATATCGAATCGTGCTGTTCGCATTTCAATTTGTGCGGCCATCAATGACCGAACAATTTTAGATTTTAGATTTTAGATTTTGGATTAAAATGAAAATCTGAAATCTAAACATATTGGGTTTCAAGCCTCTCCATTCAGGGATAAAAAAAAGGAAAAAATTCGTTGTTCAAGCCTCTTCTTTAAAGAAGAGGTTAATCTAAAATCGCAAATCCAAAATCTAAAATCGAGTGACCACGCTAATACTTCCAAGTCTTGACTATTAATAGCTAACCACCCATCTGTAAACCCAGTATCGAGTAAAGCTTCAACGAAAAATTCCTCATCATTAGCAGCAACAAGCTGAATTTCAAATAATAGCTCGCCATTATCGCCAAATGAACCTGCAATCATAACCTGCCGCAGGTTCCTGTATCGTTGAGTCGGAATATGGTAAGTTTTACTTTGTTGATGTTGCCATAAGCTTCGTGGATTTTTTGCATTATCCCCAAGAGCGTTGGGTCAATAAGGTATTCTTCTGTTTCCGAGTCAATGGCAATATGCCAGTTGTAATGTGTTTCAATAAGACTTGGACGTAAGCGCTCAAAAATAGCACGACACTGGATAGCAAGATCATTGCGTTGTTTTTGACGGTTACGTACTTCTTCAGGTGCTAATGATGCTTGTAGAATCCGGGTGCGTCGTGGGTGGGATACATGTCTCATATCAATAAAATGTATGCGCTAGTGCGATCATAATTATGGAGTCAATTTCAAATCTAAAATCTAAAATTTCTTGAGTTTTAGTCAAGTTAATGCGTCATACAAAATTTCACGATGCATCAAGGCACGATCCACTAAAGATTGTATTTGCTCAGGTGACAGTGGATCGCCATTAGCATAATGCTCCATCCAAGTTAGACTAATCAAATTGGGGTCATCGGGTAAACTTGCTAAATCCCACCCAGGCATTTTTAAGTCTTCCATGAGACGATTTATCTTGGGGTCATAACTCAGAGCAAAACAGCGACAACCTTCAGCAGCAGCCATAATTAAACTGTGCAGGCGCATCCCAATTGCCATTTCCACACCGCGAAACACACCTTTTAAAAGTTGCGGATCTTCCAGAGACAAAATCTGGCTAACATCTTTGAGATGGGGTTGAATAGCTTGGGCAATACTTAAATCTTCACTTTTTTGAAATGGCAGCAGTAAAATAAACGCTTGGGTGGCTTTTTGGAAATCCACTAAAGCACGAGTCAAGTTAGCCAAACGTGCTTCTGTAAGTTGGGGATGCGATCGCAACGTTACCGCAACTCTGGGCGCCGGTAAATCCCAAAGCCCTGGTACTGGTTTAGATTCCAATGCCCAAACAGGGTCAGGAGCTATGATACAAGGAATTTGCCAATCAGATAATAAAGCAGCACTGGCGCGATCGCGGACACTGACTTTGGTACAATGACTAAAGGTTTGCCTTGCCAAGTAGCGAGTTTGGGGACGCAGCAAAGGGCCGATACCCTGTGCCCAAGCTACAGTTTTCAAACCCAAATTCTGTGCCAATGACATCAGTCCGCCATAATAAAATGGGCTAATAATACTGGTAACGTCTTGAATCAAACTCCCACCACCCCAAATTAAGGCATCGCAAGAGCGTAAAGCTTGGATAACAGGTAAAACAGCCATACGATCGTGGGTTTCTACATTGTAGCGATCGCGGGTTTCCTCTGGATTACCCGAAAGCACCACAGGCGTCACATCAGGTGGTAACATTTGCAAAAGCGTTGCCAACAAAGCTTCGTCACCACCATTACCTTTACCGTAATATCCAGACAATAACGCCCGCATCTTTGCCATTTTGGATTTTAGATTTTGAATTTTGGATTTTAGACAATCAACTTTTTTCTAAATAGTTGACGTGATTTCAACCACCCTGCCAACAAAAGATGAATTTTCTTGTGGGAAGATGATCTTAGTAGAAAGACAACAAAACTAGGCAGGGGAAGCAGGGGAGGCAGGGGAGGCGGGGGAAGTTGTTTAGGTTAGGGCACGGCACTGCCGTGCCCCTACGAGAAATCTATCTTCTGTATCAAGGTTTTCGTGAAATGGTATAACTCCCAACTCCTAACTCCTAACCCCCAACCCCCAACTCCCAATTCTCAACTCCCAACTCCTAACTCCCAACTCCCCACTTCTATGCACGTTCTTTCAATTCCCACCTGGATTATTCATATTTCTAGCGTTATCGAGTGGATTATTGCCATTTGGTTAGTTTGGACTTATGGCGAACTCACTGGTAACCGCAATTGGTGGGCATTATCATTTGCCATGTTACCAGCTTTGGTTAGTGCCATGTGTGCTTGTACCTGGCATTATTTCGACAACGCCGAATCTCTGGAATGGCTAGTAACGCTTCAAGCTACCATGACCTTAGTTGGTAATTTTACAGTTTGGGCAGCGGCGTTTTTGATTTGGCGTTCCACAAAGTCTACTAATACTGTTGCACCCGAACCTATTAAATCAAAGCAATGATCTCTAAAGAAACCCTGTTTGCGCTTTCACTGTTTCCCTATTTGGGTTTCTTGTGGTTTATCAGCCGCAGTCCGCAAATGCCGCGTTTAGCGCTATATGGATTTTACGGTACTCTTGTATTCGTTTTCGTCACCATTCCCGCAGGAATTTATGCCCAATTGCATTATGGGAAGTCTTTAGCCAATGTAGATTGGTTACACGGTGGTGCAGAAGTATTTTTGACGCTGACGAACATCTTGATTGTCTTGGGTTTTCGGCAAGCAGTCAAGGAATTGAGAATGAAAAATGGGGAGTAGGGAGTGGGGAGTAGGGAATAGGGAATGGGGAGTATGGGAGGTGTGGGAAGCTTTTTTATATTCTCCCCCCACACTCCCCCATCCCCCTCATCCCCCTCATCTCCCCACTCCCCACTCCCCACTCCCTATTTTCAAACCAGACATCTACCGCATTGAGTATGAGGACAAGTAAATGGATGTAATTCCAGCAATAGATTTACTAGAGGGTCGTTGTGTGCGACTTTATCAAGGAGACTACGATCGCTCGCAAGTTTTTAGCGAAAACCCGGCTGATGTTGCTCAACAGTGGGTAGATCAAGGTGCCACCAGATTGCATATAGTTGATTTAGATGGTGCCAAAGCAGGTAAAGTAGTAAATCTCCAGGCAATTGAAGCGATCGCTCAAGTGGTATCGGTGCCCATTGAAATTGGTGGAGGATTGCGCGATCGCACCAGCGTCCAACAAGTGTTTAATCTGGGTGTACAATGGGCAATTCTCGGCACCGTTGCCGTAGAACAACCCCAACTAGTACAAGAACTCTGCCAAGAATTTCCCGAACAAATTATTATTGGTATTGACGCCCGTGATGGCCGCGTAGCTACTCGCGGTTGGTTAGAAACCTCGGAAGTTTTAGCAACCCAACTCGCTGTCACAATGCAGGAATTGGGCGCAGCAGCTATTATTTATACAGATATACACCGTGATGGTACACTGATAGGGCCGAATTTAGAAGCTTTGCGAGAAATAGCTGGTGCAATTTCCATACCAGTAATTGCTTCTGGTGGAGTGAGTTCTGTTACCGATTTGTTGAGTTTGCTGGCGTTAGAACCACAAGGTGTGACTGGTGTGATTGTCGGACGTGCCTTGTATACTGGGGATATTTTACTCAAAGAAGCATTACAAGCGATCGGTCCTGGACGGATTCAGGATATACCGCCCAATTTAGGTTTTTCTAGTTTTGCTTGACATTTTCTGCTTGTAGGTTGGACAAATATTTGTCCAACCTACACACTTTTTTTTATCCTAGTGCTTGAATTGCCGCTTAACTTGGAAAGTAATTCCCGCTGCACCCAAAATCAGAATACCCAATATAGGACTAGATTCAGGAACCAGGGGAAACGCACCTTATTTCCTAACAAAAACTATAAGGATTTCAAAATCATTTATATAAGTGCAAAACTTGACAAAACAGATAAACAGAATAAATCGATTCTTTTGCTAACACGTAAATTAGCTTATCTCTAATCAAAGAACTCTTGTCTAAGGAT
>NZ_JACJSJ010000042.1 GCF_014698115.1 Nostoc sp. FACHB-973 | reverse complement strand
CACAAACTTGACGGTTTTTATGGGTGAACGAGGCTCTACCATGCTCTGTGTCTTCGTTCTAGGTTTTGTACATTATTATACTACCGCGATAGTGACACAAGAGGGCTAGTCCAGAGTGGTATGAACGTTATGGGAGAAAATTTGAGGACTCTCGGTTTAGAGGCGATTGTCGCCCCTTGAACGATCGCCCTCTAGTTTCCCAAAGAGCGATCGCTTGAATCTGCATTAAACAAACACGAAACGAGTATCTGTTGCCAAATTGCGGTTTAATCCGCTTTCCACAACCGCAATTAATTCTAATTCCGTCCCATTATTGGCGAAAATGCCCACAGCTGAACTACTAAATCCAGATACTGATGCTGACCCCAAGAAGTAATTGTCAGCAGATCCTTTAAGCTGAATCCGATCGCTTGCTTTGAAGTTAACAATATCGGCGTAGTCACCATTGCCAGATTTGGCATAGAAAACTGAACTAGCATCACCCAAAATGTAATTATCTGCACTTTGAGCGCCGTTGAGTTGGTCAATTTCGTTTGTACCACCTCCCCAACCAATCAGGTGGTCATTGCCACCACCTCCAGCCAGGATGTCATTGCCAAGTCCACCTAGAATGGTGTCATTACCTGCTCCACCATTGAGGTTGTCATTACCTGTTCCACCATCGAGGTTATCATTACCTGCTCCACCATCGAGGCTATCATTACCTGCTCCACCTAGAAGTGTGTCATTGTCAAGTTCACCTAGAAGTATGTCATCAGCTGCTCCACCATCGAGGATGTCATTACCTGCCCCACCTAAAAGTGTGTCAATGCCATCGTTCCCCAAGAGAGAGTCATTACCGCCCTTGGTATCAATGTAATCATTGCCTGCTGCACCAGTGAGTGTTTCATTGGCATCAGTGCCGATGACGCGATCGTTGCCGCCTAGAGCATTGAGTACGCTCACACCAACAAGTTGGTCGATAAAGATAATGTCGTTGCCAGATGTCGCCTTGTTATTGGCAACAGTCAAGTCAAAGGTATCGCTAACACTGCCACCTTTGCCATCAGCAGCGGTAACAGTGACTGCAAAAATTCCAGCTTCGGAGATATTGCCGAATATCAGACCTGTGTTAGCGATATCAGATCCAGTGGGTAAGCTCGTAGCAGTGTAGGTAAGGGTGTCGCCTTGATCGATGTCAGTAAATTTGTCACCGACGTTGAAAGAGAAAAGCTTGCTTGTAGAGATGATTCTGTCTTCAAGGGGTTGCACTACTGTCGGAGCATCGTTGACACCAGTGACGGTGATGTTAACAGTAGCAGTAGATTGTAAACCTTGACTGTCAGCGATCGCATAACTAAAACTATCAGTTGCAGTCTGCCCTTGGGGTAGAGAGTTAAAACTGGAGGCTGTATAAGTCAGGTTTTGTGTGGTTGGGTTAAAGGTGACTGTACCTTTTGTGCCTGTCGTGTTAACAGCAATGATGTTTTTAGTGTCTCCAGCATCAGGGTCAGTATCGTTACTCAGTAAGATACTACGGAGATTAAGTGTAGTTGCGTCTTCGGCAACGTTGATTGTATCACCTACGGCTGTAGGTGCTTCGTTGACATCGTTAACTTGGATAGTTAACACCTTGTCCACGGAAAGCCCACCGTTATCGGTGCTGCGTACCCGAATGCTGTAGGAGGATTGGGTTTCAAAGTTCGGGGAGGCGTTGATTTTTAAGGTGTTGTTTGCGATCGCAAAAGCAGCATTATCTGCATCACCAGTTCCAGAAACCAAGCTGTAAGTGAAAGTGTTGCCTGTGTCTGGGTCAGTAGTGGTAAATGTACCCACCACTGTGTTAGCTGGAACATTTTCATTGACACTGGTCGCACTCAATGCTATAGCTGTGGGAGCATCGTTTAGATTAAACCGAGCCACACTAGGGTCATGATCGCTATCTTGATCGGCAAACTCAGAGTTGACGTGAACTACATCATATGCATCCAGCTTATTGAGCAAGTTGCTACTGACTAAAATATGGTCAAGGGTTTGGGCATTGCCTTCAAAGTTGTAGGTATAACGCTCATTTGCAGGGAGAGTTTCAATTAGGGAAGTTAGCCCAGCGCTTTCTAAGGTAGTGACAGGGTTGGAGAACTCAAAGTCATTCAAGTCACCTGCTACTACTATATTGGCCTTGGAGTCGATCGCTAAAATACTTTGGACAAAGTTTTTCACCAGTGTCGCTTGTTGCTGACGCTGGGTTTCGCTGGTGAGGGTTGGCGGTTGATTGACGCCGAATAATGGTTGGTCGCCACCTTTAGAATTGAAGTGGTTACCAATTACATAAACAGTTTCACCTTTGAAAGTAAATTCACCAACTAACGGTTTACGACTGGCATTAAAGGCCGAGTTGGTGGGGTCAATCAAACCAGGACTATTAGAAACTGTGGGAACACCAGAGACGTTGGTGACTGTGGTGCTGGAGGTGGAAGTACCACCGGGACGATCTACAAAACTGACGCGATTGGGATTAAACAAGAAACCCACCCGGATATTGCCACCAGGTTCACCGCCATTAGTATCGTCCACTGGGTTAATTTGGCGATATTCATATGTGGGGCCACCAGCAGCAGCGATCGCATTAATTAATGTCTGGAAGGTGGTGCTGGCATCAACTACGCTATCATTCGTCGCCCCGTTATTGTCCTGAATTTCTTCCAGACTAATGATATCTGGTGATTTCAGATTATTGACAATGCGGCTGGCAAGGTTGTTAAACTTGGTTGCCCCATCGCTGGGGTCAAGATTTTCGACGTTGAAGGTAGCAACTGTCAGTTGGTCAGTGGTGGGAGTTAAATTGGTGACTTCTTTTTGCAGAGTACTGTTCTGTACTACTGTGGGAGCAGCCGAGACTAAAACTTCATAGTTGCTAAAGTCGTAGTTAACGACACCAACAACAGTGCTAAGCTGTGTACCAACATTAACCTCAGGTAGCACTAAGGCATTGTTGAGATCGTCGATCTGAATCCGCTCAGGATTGAAGTCTGAGGCACTAATTAGGCTACCACCACGAGCTGTCCGCCCAGTGGCATTTGCTCCATTGTCTGCTAATACCCAAATTTCCTGTGATGTACCAAAGGTTGCAGTGGGTGAAGTAGCGATGGGGTTATTGACCTGTACTCGCATTCCTTCCAAACTTTCGTAGAAGTCGATGCCATCTTGGGCAGGGTCAAAGGTGGTCGTTCCAGTTTCGATATTACCACCAGTAGTATCGTTATCGATTACCGATGTTGGGATAGTTCTGCCGCCATTACCTAGAATCGTGGCAGTTGGTAAAGCATTGCCACTGGAGATTTTGACAATTGTGGGGCCAGTAATTTCTGTTACCGTCAGGTTATTGGCATTACTCCCTGGACGAAACTCCGCAACTGTTCCACTGACTAATATGGAATCGCCGACGGCTACCGTTGGTGCTGATGAGGTGAAGACGAAAATACCTTCAGAAGTGCGATCGTCGCTATCTGGGTTGGGGTCTTGCAAGTAAAAACCGTTACTAGCTGTAGCCGTGACAATTCCCGCTACATTGCTGACGGTTTGACCTCTCAAGGCTGAGATATGCCCTGTTCCTTGAATGTCATGAATCCGAATTGCGTCATCATTTTGAATCGTCAGCACAGCGTTGGGTTGGGTGGTTCCCACTACAGTGCCAGCACTGGGATTCGCCAAGGTGAGGTTTACCGTTTCATTACTTTCAAAATTCGTATCCCCAGCAACAGGAATCACTACATCTTTGAAAGTTTCACCGGGATTGAAGGTAACGGTAATTGGGGTGTTGTTGTAATCTGCTTGGTAAGCTTTGTAAGTGTCTGGATTGAAGAGTGCTTGTAATTGCCCACCTTCTACCAGTTCCCCTGTAATGCCGTAGTGAGCTTGGGTGTCCAGCAAGAACCAACCTGGCCCCAGGATATCTTGAGCATCAATAATCCCAGATGATTCCTCATCATTGGTGAATGGTGCAGTTGCAGCAACCCCAATATCACCAAAGCGGGCAGGATCGTGTTTAGCCAGCAGTTTCAAGGTGTCAGTGGCGATATTGTACTGCCAAACTTTACCGTTGTGAGCAGCACCTCCTACGTCTTCTTGGAGCAGAATATTACCAAACTTATCTGTGGTGATGTTGTCGAACATATTGCCACCCTCAGTACCATCGAGTAGCAAATCGATAGTTCCACCTGCATCTGGGTTGGTAATATCGGTGAAATTCAAGCGCCAGAGGCGGCTACGGCCAACCTGAGTGCCAACGCCGTCGGATACTTGGTCAATACGGTCTGTGGTGGCGAAAAAGTACTGACTAGGATTGAGAGGATTCCACGCGCCGTCTTCAGGACGTGAAAAGGTGGTTGAAGCTGTGCCGCTGAGGGTGAAAGCTGTGCCACTGGTGATATTTGTGGCGCGGGTAGTCGCGTTGGCAATTTCCGCACTGTTGCCAGTTACATTAATAAACTTCAGCGTGCCATTAGTCAAACCCGCTTTATCAATCTCAGTGCCAGTGTTTGTTTTAGTGCCGACGTATACTGCAACAGCGTTGCTCATAATGCCCGTACCACCGTCGTTATTGCCGATGACAATGGTCTTGTCTTGTGCTAAGGGATTGGCGAGGGCGTTTTCCCAACCACCAACGCCAGTAAGACCGGAGGCATTGGTACTGAGATTGAACTTGCCGAGGACATAGCTATTACCCTTGTTAGCACCAGTGGCGATCGTGGCTAATTGATAACCAGTAGTACCGCCTTCTTCGCCGTGCATGAAAATACGTTCTTGGGAGCCGAGTCCTGTAGCCGCGTTGTAATAAGCTGTGGGAGTAGCCAGATCGGCGGAGCAAAATCGGCTAAAGTTAATGGTGCTGGTGGTAGTATTAGAGCCTTGGGTGGCAGTGTTCCAGTTGTAGACCTTCTGGATCAGATCGCCACCACCAACAACTGACAGATTGGACTTATCAATCACCCAACTAGAAACGAATGCACCTGTACCGCCGTGAGCGCGAGTAATACCAGACGTACTGCCAAGTTCGTGGTTCATCAACAAGGTGAAGGTACCATCACCATTGTCGAAGGCTCCCAAACCATCGGGAATCCCGACCATTTTATAACCATTTATGCTGTCACCGACGCTCAAGATCGAGGTCAAACTGACACCTGATCCGGATATTGCGGGAATTATATAAGGGGTTGCAGAACTGTTCGACCCTTGGATTGTAGCTTGGGTAGGAGCAGCAGCACTACCTTTTGCTGTACCATCACTCAATTGCAGTTGCACTGTGTTTGTACCAGTGGTACTACCTGTGCGAGTTACTCTGACAGTGGCATTGGTGGTAAAACCAGGGGTGTTGCCTTCGATAACACTGTAGTTGGCGTTACTAAAGTTAAAGGCAGTATCGTTATCAGCGATCGCCACTGTTGCAGTAGCAGTACCCAGAGTATAGTTGGCGCTGCTATTCAGAGTCAAACTGACGGTTTCATTTCCTTCAATTGTCGTATCATCAATAGGTGTAATGGTGATATCCACAAAGGATTGTCCGGCAGCGATGGTTGCTGTGCCTGTTAGGGTTGGTGTATAATCTGCGCTTGTGGCTTGTCCAGCCCCCGTGGCAACATTGTAATTTACCGTCAGGGCATTGGTGGTACTGCCTGTGCGAGAGATGCGGAAGGTGCCAGGGTCACTGCCAGCTTCGGCGGCGTTGGCATCTTGGGCTGCGATGGCGATCGTGGGTAGAGGCGTGGCAATAGTCCCTGGAGAGCCGATTTCTGTGCTGGAATTTGCAGCTACGAAGGCGCCGTTGACTCCCACAGCGCTCAGTGTGGCGATGGTGGCATTGTTTGACAAGGCGGCATTGTCGAAGGTCGCAAATGGGGCTGCGGCTGGAGATGCTCCGAAGACGACATTAGCCTGTAAAGCACCAGTGGAATTATAGATATTTACGGCATCTCCACTCGTACTCAAGCCCACGCCCGAACCAGAGTAGTTGCCGATCTTCAAGCCGGCTGGTGGGTTCGCACCGAACCAGTTGGATAGGAAAGTAGTGTTGACGGTAGCTCCTTCGATGAAGATTACCGATTCACCTGCGCCGATGCTGGCAACACCATTCAAGGCGACAGAGGCGGCGAAACTATTCGAGTTGTCGTCAATTTTCCAGCCCGTGATATCCACGGCGCTCAAACCCTTGTTGGTCAGTTCAAACCAGTCTGCGGCCACAGGTGAGTCGCCACTGCTCCAAGGAGCTACTTCAGTGATGAAGATACTGCTGGTGGTGGGATTCTCATTGACATCGGTGACTGATAAGGTAAATGCCGTAGTTGCATCTGGGTTATTGCCAACGGTGGTGTCATTTACATTGACGCTGACGCTGTAGCTGCTCTTAGTTTCAAAATCTAGGGTGGTTCCCGCTTTGATGAACAAAGCATTACCCGTAATCTCAAAGGAGTTGGCATCTGCACCAGTCAAGCTGAGGGTATTTGTTCCCAGAGCGTCATCACTGACGATAATGTTGGCAACTTTAAAGGGAGTTGCAGTACTGGTGTTTTCGGACAAGCTGGTGATGGTATTCGCAAGGCTGACGGCTACAGGGGCTTGATTGGCATAGGTAAATGAGGACGGTGCATATACCCAAACTTGAGGGTGATCGATATCACCTCCGCCATTCTCGTTAACGACATAAATTAATCCATCCTTGTCCACCGTGATTCCTTCATTTCCCTGATCCACAACGGATAAAGGATTACCCGCATCGGAGACGATGGTTAATGAGCTAGAGATATTCCCAGTGCGATCGATGTTGACGATCTGTCCCGATTCTTGGCTCAAGATCAGCAGGTGGCTGGAGTCGGGTTGCCCGTTCAAGGCTGATACATTTGACAATGCGAAAACATCCGCGAAGTCCGCCAGCCCAGCTAAAGCTGGATCGAAAAGGTTGGTAGAGTTGACTGTGGTCGGCGAACCATTGCTAGCAGTTCCCGCCGCAAAATCGATGTTTGTTTGAAAAATGCCTTCGGGTGTAATCTCCTTAACTGCGATGAAGCCACCAGTCTGTGGGTCATAGGAGATACCTTCAATCCCAATATTTCCGACCGTTGTACCAAGCTTTACGGTTTGTAAGTCACTTCTGGTAAGGGTGGTTCCTGGGGCATAGGTAAACAAATTCGCCTGTCTGTCTCGCTCCTCAATCAAGACAAACTTGCCGTTGCCGACATAGGTAAGTCCTTCTGTATCGTAGAATTCCGTTCCTTGGGGACTGTTGCCAAGAGCTAGCGTCATGGAGTCGATTAATTGTCCTGTCTTCGATACTTGCACGATCGCTCTGCCGCCATCGCCAACAACAAACAGTGTGTCGGTATCCTTGTTGTAGGTCACTGCTGAGGCTTCTTGAGCCAACAAGCTGTTAAGTGGCGGAGTGGTTCGCGTCGGTTCGGGTAGGTCATAACGTCCGATGCGGACGTAGGTGGAGAGATCGATGGAAGTTACACCCGTATCGTTGTCAGCGATCGCCACTGTTGCAGTAGTAGCAGCACCGAGAGTATAGTTGGCGCTGCTATTCAGATTCAGAGTGACGGTTTCATTTCCTTCAACTGTGGTATCATCCGCAGGTGTAATGGTGATATCGACAAAGGATTGTCCGGCAGCGATGGTTGCTGTGCCTGTTAGGGTTGGTGTATAATCTGCGCTTGTGGCTTGTCCAGCACCCGTGGCAACATTGTAATTTACCGTCAGGGCATTGGTGGTACTGCCTGTGCGAGAGATGCGGAAGGTTCCAGGGTCACTGCTAGCTTCAGCGGCGTTGGCGTCTTGGGCTGCGATCGTCACAGTGGGGGTTGCATTGATAGTGAAGGCGGTTTGGTTCAGCCCTGTAATAAGAGTCGCCCCAGTCGTCAGCGTCCAATTAGCAGGATTGTTAACGATCGCCTTGAATTCGGCAAAGGTATTTGCTGTGCGAGGACCGGTGTAGACTGCCGATTCCTCCCCCGTCAAGAAGCTTATACGGCTGTCAGCAGGCAGCGAGTTAGGTGCGACACCATCCTCTGCATTGCCGATATTAATTCGCGCGAGCTGTGTTGTCGGCGTGTCTGCCGTCGCATCACTGGCGGCAAGATAGGCATATACCGAGTCGGCGGTTTGGCTAAAGCCGCGATTGCTAGACCCTGAGAAGGTGACCACAGCAGCCGTCCCGACATTGGCGATCGGTCCACCACTCACATCAAAATTGGTCAAAGTGACGATAGTCCCTGCGGCAACACCGTCTACTGGAGCAGTCCATTTGCTATAGGATTCACCAGTGTTAAAAGCCGTTGCCGTCCCTGTTGTCAGTTCGTTGTCGGTAAAATAAATGACCGTTCCCGGTGGAATGGCGGCTAGCGTCACAAAAGCTACCCAGTCGTCGGGTCCACCCGCAGTATTGATACCTACAAATGCAATGTCGCCAGAATTAAGTGCCATATCTAAGACTCCTTGATAAATTGATGATGATGCCCAAAATGCTTAATTCGCTTGGGAATATCTGTTGAGTATCGCTAAGTTGGCCAAAAACATCGCCATTGGTAGTTATCCAAAGTTGGTCGTACTTCGTGCCAGTCGAAAAGCGATCGCCATCTCCACCAGAGCGATTAGACTCATTAGTGGGGCGATCGCCTCCCATAACTACAAAAGGATGGATGCAAAAACTTGTTTCACGGCTTGAGCGAACGCAAGACGAGATCGCTATGAAAAAGCTAAGTATATAGAGCAAAAGAGTTACATACTAGACTAGTATTAATTCGTATTCATCAACTTCAACTTATCCCGATAAGTTTAAGAAACAGCTAGCAAAAGGTTAAAGAAATAAATATTTGGCATCAAGTTGCGCTCAGATACATATTCTGTTGTTTTGGACGCGGCGTAAAACAGTTATAAAATTACCTAGCGTGGCAAAGCTAGCTAGAGCAGAAACTTAAACGTAGTAAATTCGTTATTATTGAAAATTTTGGTTTACCTATTTACGCCTATTTCAATCATTAAAAATCTACTCTAGCAAGTTTTACCACTGTAGGTAATTTTTCGCTTGCTCAAAAGCTAAAACTGTATGCCCCCCGTTAATAATACCATCGCTACCCCCCTCGTTAGCTTCTAAGACTTCTAGCTCTAGCTCAGTTTTGTTCTTGACAGCTTTAGTTTTATTAGCTGACAGAACGATTCCACTGTGACGAGAGAAGAATTTTCCAGGTTCGGTGGTCAGTGAATCGAACCCAAGTAAGAGTGTCAATAAGGAGCAATAAGAATTAATGGCAGATAGATTTGGATGAGATAACTAAAAGAAGATGTTAAAGACTGAAATCATAAATTAAAATAATGAATTGAAGTGGCAAAATTAGATATTTTACATAGTAAATTAAAGCTATGAATTAAAACGATTAGCTCATGTAAAGTCTATATTAAATTAATAAAGATAAGAACTATCTGATTAATTGATAATAACGGAGACAATCATCTGGTAAAAGATTCAAGATAAAATCCCTATCTTTAGTCCAGTTAGAGACGTGTTTTTCGTTGTTAAATTCAACTAAATGAATACACTGAAACCGTTGAAATATCCAACGTAATGTGGGGCGGTGAGTTGCTTTACCTAACTGATTCTTAATTGTTGATTTAGACTCTCTGAGTGCGGCTCTAATTTGACGTTGAGGCAATGTATAGACTAGCAAACATAAACCCATAATCATTCCTAATGACTCGATTCTCTCAGGGCTTTTAAGGAAAATACTATCGGCAAAAAATAATGGGTCTTTCAGAAAACCAAATCCTCTCTCACAGGACTGCTGGGCTTTATATTCACTCAGCATTAAATCTTCACCTAGCTGCTTTGACTCTAAAACATTTGTGGCAATAATGAAGCGCCCTGCACTCAAAGTTTCTGTATTAATTTTACTTTCATTCTTAGATACTGTAGCTGAAATTTGGTAATATCTTCCCGGTTGATTATCTTTTTTATTAGATATGATTTCCCTAACTTTACTCTCCTGAATTTCGTGATATTTAAATTGTTTTGATAGTTTTGATAATGCTTTGATAGCATCGGCTTCACAAGCGCTCACAGGCTATTGTTTCAAAATATTGGGGGAACATATACAAAGGTTTGGATACAAATCCTAACCCATTCAATATCATGGCTTTAACTACATGACCTGGACTGACTTTTTCTCCTTTCTCTTCACCTATTAATTCATTGATTATTTCTACTAATCCTATCGCGTCTATGATTCCTGCTACTATCCCTAAATGGTCTATATTCTGAATTTCAATGTCTTCGTTATTCAACATTACAACAGTATTCTCCACGACTTCTGTTGCAATTCTCTCATTTATCTTTTTGTTTTCAATTATTTTTTACTATGAAGTTCTCTCTTTTTTCTGTCCTCATTACAAAACTTCACTTTACTGAGCAAATCCCCAGCTTAATGCTATTTATTTTCATTAAATCTACTTTATATTGAATCTATCTTAGTTCCTGTGTACTACTTTGTCAGCTTTTTATTCATGTGTGACACTTGGGGTGCGGAAGGTGGGTTACATAGCGTTTATGCCAGTGATGGCCGCTTGCTTTCGGCAGTGTATGACGCTTGTACGCGATTTGATATGTTAACAGAGAAGGCACGTTATAGCTGGTATTACAATAGTATTGGGCGATCGCTCCCCGTTCAAGCGAGGAAATATCGCAGCAGAGCGATCGCCTATGGTGGGCTTAAGAGAGATGATTACTGAGGTTATGGATTGAGGATTAAAACCGAAGACCGTGACTACAGACGCTTGGTACGCCAGTAAAGAAAACCTGAAATTCTTTAGAAACAAGGACTTAGGGTTTTTGGTAGGAGTAGCCAAGAATCGCTCATGTTCAATCAATGGTCGAGATTATACTCAAATCCAGAATCTAGACATACCAGATAATGGCTTAATAGTTCATCTAAAAAGTTTCGGTAAAGTGAAAGTATTTCATAAGAACTTCAAAAACGAAGATAGATGCACTTATTCTTGGCATTTCCAGTATGAAATAGGGGAAAATGTGAGCAATTGGAGCGCCTGCGTGGAATTGGAGCAAATAATATGTCTAATCTAAATATTGCACATTGGAGTTACTTTTGACCAGTTTGAGTTAGGTTGGGCGAGTCAGCGCACTGCTTCATTCAGAAAGTGCGATCCCTCTTAACCTTGAGACAACAAATCATCCAGCTATGCCTTTACCACTCTTGTAAGTCATAGCTCTGGGTTTTCTCTTCTTGAGAGGGACTACTGATTTCTTGGGTGCTTGTGGCGGACGGCATGTTTCACAAGTCTTGCGGTCGCCAAAAGTAACTCTAGGGGTCGGTTGCTTACACTTTACATACGAAGTTGAAAACGCGGGTGTGAATTTCCCGCTTATGCGCTCTGACGGTGTAATGGGATTTTTGCAATCGTGTTAAATTGATATGAATTTTTAAGTTCAACTTGAATATAAAGGAGAATTTCAGAAGTTCTGCTTATGAACACTGATACTTATATATGTGGTGTTTGATGCTTGCTTGTTTTGCCTGAAAGCCTGTATAAGCTAAAAATCTACCATAAACTATACTGTGTAATTTAGATCCTACTTATGCCGATCATCGCAATTATCAATCAAAAAGGAGGAGCAGGTAAATCAACAGTTTCTGTTCATCTTGCACGATGGCTACAAAAACAAGGTAAATCAGTGCTACTTGTAGATGCTGATGCTCAATGCTCATCTTCTAAGTGGCTAAAACGATTAGAACAAGTTATTCCTTGTCAGATTATTCAAGCGCCTGATGCACTATTGGATGAGTTACCTAAGCTAAATGAATCATATACATGGATTATTGCTGATGGCCCTGCTGCCCTCTCTGAAACAACCAGGGCATTAGTTTTAACTGCTGATTTAGCAATTATTCCATGCCAACCTGCTGGTATTGACCTTGAAAGTGCTTCTGATACTGTACATTTGATTCAACAAGCGCAAAGGATTCGGCGAGGAGAACCTAAAGCCGTAATGTTTGTTAATCGTGCAGTTAAAGGAACTAAATTGAAAGATGAAGCAGTAGAAGTACTTCAATTGATGCCAAATGTCACAGTTTTAGAAAATGTAGTTCATCAACGACAGATCATCGCCGACTGCTATGGACAAAATTCTACTATCTTTGATTTACCTGGATCAACAGCCGGAATTGCTAGACGCGAAATTGAACAATTATTCAAAAAATCCTTGGAGGTTTTGAATGAATAAACCAAGACAATCACTAACTCAAGGACTCTCTGCCTCCATTGCCCAAAAATTCATCACTGATCCAAAAAGTGTCGAATCTTCTCAAACATTATCTATTCAACAAATTCAACTTCCTGCCAAGCAACCCCGTCGTTACTTTGCTCCAGACAAGCAATCTCAATTAGTCCAATCAATTAAAGATCATGGGATTCTAGAACCTTTACTAGTTCGTCCATTAAAGAATGGAACTTATGAGTTAGTTGCTGGAGAAAGGCGATATCGAGCAGCCCAGGAAATTGGATTGAGTGAGCTTCCTGTCGTTTTTAGAGACTTAGATGAGCAACAAGCTCTCCAAATTGCTCTTATAGAAAACCTTCAACGTGAGGATCTTAACCCAATTGAAGAAACCGAGGCAATTCTTGAGCTTCTTTCACTCAAACTCAAGATCAGCACTGAAGAGGTTAGTTCTATATTGAATCGTGCTAATCACGCAAAAAACCGTCATCAACAATTGGAGGAAAACGTTTTCCTCCAACTTCAAGTTATCGAATCGGTCTTATCTGGGTTAGGGAAATTTTCGTCAGAATCCTTTCGTACCAGTCGTTTACCATTGCTAAATCTGCCTATTGATATTTTGACAGCACTCCGTGAAGGTAAAATAGAGTTTACAAAGGCTAGAGCGATCGCCCAAGTTAAAAATGAAGAACAGCGAAAAACCTTGCTCAACCTAGCAGTATCCCAAAACTTGAGTTTCAGAGAAATTAAGCAAAAAATCCAGGAACTCAATGTCATTGAACAAGACAATCTACCTAGTAAAATCTATGTTCAGAGATATTCTAAAATTGGAAAACAACTAAAAAAAACATCTGTTTGGAATGATCCCAACAAACGAGTCAAGTTAGATAAACTACTCTCTCAACTAGAAGAGTTGGTAGGAAAAGCTGATGAATAGTGGCAACTATACGCTTTAGTGCATAAACTCATCTGTGACTTAGTAAAAATGTTTAAAAGGTGAACTGCTAGTTAAAATACACTCATTTGCTAAAGTTCAGGAAAGAAAGTTCTGATGAAGTCTACCGAGCGTTCGCCCAAGCCATATAAACAACAGTCAAAACCTAACGACCAAAGCCCAAAGCTTGACCTTGTTGCTTATAAACCAGCAGAGAAACCTAAATTACGTATTCAGCAAGAAGTTAGAGTGAAAGACTGAATTGCTTTTCAACAATCTTATTGACAGTAAAGTATAAATCAAAGAGTCAAAAATGATCTAATTTAATTTCTGCTGCGTTGATAAAAAAGATTTCAAAAAATCCTATTGGGGGCTATATGGGGGCTATATATACCCCAACAATATCTCAGGACTTTTGGGATATTTTGACCCCTATATAGGGTGTATATAGGTGCTAAATGGGGTATATTTGACTAATTAACATTTTGTACCCCACTTAGCCCCCAAGAGGTTATGATAAACTCTTGAGATTAGGAAAAGAAGGTGAAGTTATTTTATTCTTCTTTCTCTTGCTCTTGCAGATCACTTGAACAGATAATTTTCACAACTTAAAGTGTATTACTTAGAGCCTATGTCAAACATTCACACATTGCAAAAAATTTTTCCTGCGGGTTTCGATAACGGTTACGGAAGTCTCAAACTTTTAGTCGATGGCTTTGAAGTAGTTCGTGTCCCCAGCTATATAACCAATGCCGACATGGAAGATGTTCCAGGGCGTGTAGTTTTTAACGGTAGTGCTTACACAGTTGGAGAGTCTGCTTACCGGACAGGAAATTATTTTGACCGCAACACAGACAATAATGAAAACAAAGTCAACAACGCATTGTTGACTTTATTGGGTGCATTGGCACATCTACCACACCGTAAGGCTTGGCACTTAAAATTAGTCGTCAGTTTACATGATGTTGCTCTGGCTAATGAACTACAAAAAGTACTCAATGGAGAATATCAGCCAATACTTGCTGGCAAGCAATCAGAAGTAAAAGTAGAAGTCCTGAAAGTTGTGCTAGAGGGGATGGGTGCATTATTCGGGCATCCACTACCGAAAAAGCTAACCATATTAGATTTTGGCAATGGTACGACCCTGTATTCTCGTTACAACCGGGGTCAACGAGAAGTTCATACTGCCTACCCCATTGGTGTAGAAGTTCTCATCGATGATATCTCCCAAAAGATGAAACATCTAAATGGGGGAAAAATTGGGGATGCTTCCAAAATCCGATTTTGTCTAGAGATGGGGCATACCCGATACAGCCGTGACATTGATATCAAAGATATATACAGCGCTTGTTTGAAAGATTGGTATGAAAAATACTTGAAGAAAGTGGTGAATCTCACGCTTGATGCCAAACACCAAGGGGATGAAATCTGGGCGATTGGTGGAGGCTGCCTTTTACCAGGATTTAAAAAATTGTTAGAAAAGAATGGCTTCAAAATCCTGGACAACCCGGTGGAAGCCAATGTCTTTGGGCTTCTAGAAATGGCAAAAACCATCAGCAGTAAGAATCCAGCATCTATATCTCTTAAGTTATAACAATGGCAGACAAACTTGACTTAACCCCAGAAAAAGTTCGGATCAAAGATAGCTACCGAGAGCGGATATTTGCCGAATCACAGCAACTAGGCAAGAGTTACCTAGAGACGCTTTACTTTATTATTGATTGTTATTTTGCTTTCAGGAAGGGTACATTTCCCACACAACAAGTAGCTTTCATGCCGATTAATACTGAAGATAACAAACTTCCTTCAATGACTCAAGAGCCATCTACTATCGAAAACCAAGAGGATTCTGATGACCAAACCTTCACTCTTGATTTTGAGTTGTAAGGGAAGTATGGGACTGCTGCTTCTATAGTGCGTAAGTCAAGCGATGTTTGTTCAATACAGTTCGGTTAAGGTTTTTTGATGAAAATTCTAGATCATAAAGACGCGATAAATTCTCATAAAGATGCGATGAATCGCCGTCAAGACAATAATCCTTCTTTCGTCTTGACGGCGGTTCATCGTGTCTCTTACCTTAACTGATCATAAATCTGTTAAAAGTCTTGCTTTTCTAAGGATAAACTGTAGCACTGTTTCTTGAGAAGAAATAATGTCTGCTCTGCCTTCCATGCCAGATTGAATTGTACACTGGTGATCGCCAACACTTAATACTAGCTTTTCGGGCTGGATAGTTACATCGTAATTCCCAGCATTTTTATCTTTATTTTCAGACGCTATCGCATCGGGAGAAATAGCACTGACTTTGCCTTTGAGAGTTCCATATTCAGTATAGGAACAACCTGAAACTCGCAGTTGTACTTCTTGACCTGCTTTGACTTTGCGGATATCTTGAGATGGCACTAATGCCTTAATTATTAAAGGTGAATCATTGGGAGAAATTTGAGCAACAATATCACCAGAACGCAAGACTTGGGAAGGATTACGCAAACTTAATTCCTGGATAATACCAGATGCCGAAGCCCGAATCACTGTATTTGCAATGTCTCGGAGAATTTGTTGAAGTTCTTGTTGATCGCGGCTAAATTGCTTTTGAATTTCTACTTGTTGTTGTAATAATTGCTCTCGTTCTTGATTTAATTTTCCCAAACTGACTTTACCTGTAGCACTTTCAGCAGCAATTTTCTCTTGAGAAATTGCCACATTAGCATCGCTAGGATTGAGATTAACAAAAGTGCTTTGTAGTCTCGCTGTTGCTGCTTCTACTGCAAGTTGTTGTTGTTGGATTGCTTGTTGTTGTTCTTCTACATTAGCTTTTTGAGATTCTAAGAGTTGTTCTTGTTGTTCAACAGCTAGCTGCACTTCTTGGAATTGATCTTGAGAAATCGATCCAGTTTGGAGTAAAGGTTGATATCTGTCTCGCTTGGCTTTTGCTGCCCTTAAGGAAGCATCGCTAGACTTGAAATTCGCTATTGCTGATTTTAAATGTGTTTGAGCTTTTTGTAATTCCTTCTGAGCTTGCCTGAAATCGGCTTTAGCTTCCCTAACTTGGGCAATTGAGGTGATTCGCTTGTCTTGGATGTCGCGTTGACTGCGATTAAGTTCAGCTTTTGCTGAGACAATCACTCGGCTGGCACGATCGCTTTCTGCTGCTATTTGCCCATCTAAAGCCAGAATTTGGGCATCAAGTTGAGATAGTTGCAGTTTAGCTTGCCGAATATTCGTTTGCAGTTGGCTTTTTTGAGTCTGAAGACGATTATCATCTACCAGAGCGATCACATCTCCTTTTTTCACTGGCTGATTTACCTGCACAGCAATACTTTTAATCATTCCTTCTGTTGCTGCTTGTACTAGGCGCAGTTCTCCAGCAGGGCGAACACTCGCCGAGACTTTGACTGTAATTTTATATTTAAGAACGCTTGCCAGGATAATGCTAGCAGCAAAGATGATCAGGAGAACTATGCCGCCGATAGTTGTCCAGTTACTAATGGGGGGCAAGAATTCATTAGGTGTAGCTGGGCGGAGAAAGTCTGGATTAGTTACCTTCTCTCGGTTGGGGTAAGAAGCATCAGGTGAAGGTAAGTTTGCATCAGCCATTTTTAAATTCACTACTTCAACTGTGATTATTATGATTAGCTGAATTATTTAAAACCTCCGCGAGCGCTTCCGAAATCGGTAAGCCAGGACAGCGTTCCAGCCAGAAGAACTCGCCCACTGGATTGACTTCAAGGAATATATAACGACCATCAGGAGTCAAAATAATATCAATAGCTCCGTAGTTTAAACAGAATTGTGCCATGAGTTTGAGCAATTTTTCTTCGACATCTCCGGGCAAAGTGTATGTTTCCCAAGCATTGAGTAAAGCGACTCCCTGTTTTCGCCAATCGTAACGTGCTTTATCCAAAGCTTGAGAGTCAACCGCAGCGGTCAGTACGCGCTTACCTACAATAATTGTCCGTAATTCCAATGCCTTAGGAATTTTCTCCTGAAATGTCATTGGACAGAAATTTAATCCATCAAGGTTGTCTAGATCCTCAGATGAAATTGGATTTGTAAACACAACTTTTTCTCGTCCTTGTTCATCGTAAATAGCGAAGGAAGAGAGCATTTTTGTAATTATTCCTTGGTGACATTCTTGGGCGAATTGCTTCACTGCCACTGGATTATTTGTAGTTAGGGTGCGTGGCGTATCTAGACCTAGCTTTCGGGCTATTTGTAATTGCAACTGCTTATTTTCGGCTTGGCGAATATTTGGCAGAGGGTCGAGATGAAACCCGTTGATACTGGCAATCATTCCCTCAATAGTGATGCGAGATTCTTTCATTGAGGCTTGTCTGAGTTGCTTATCCATTGAGTCAGGAATTTTTGATCCAATTGCAATCCGCCGATACCAAACTGCTGATACTTCATTCAAATCTAATATTTGGTCATCAACGCTCAGAGTAACTCTTTCGGTTTTACCATAGTAAACATCTAACTGCATTTCTGTGGGAAATCGGTCTGTGTCAAAACGAAATGCTTTCTTTCCTTGGGCTTCAATTGCTTGGATAACTAGAGGAATACTTTCGTTGTCTTGGCTGTGAGTAATAATTAAAACAGTCACGTTGCTTCGCTCCGAATTCAAAATTCAAAATACCCTAGTTGAAAGTAGTGCAGATGCGATCGCATCTGCGATCGGATAGTCCAAATCTCTCTCCAGCATCCCCCACTCTCCTGTAGGATTAATTTCTAAAAAAACATATTCTCCCGATGGCGTTTTAATGAAGTCAAATGCTCCAAAAACCAGTCCAAACCTAGCCATAAAAGCATCCAAACAACGGATTAGTTTATCAGGTAATTGATATGGTTGCCAGGTAATAACCTCTTTTGTATCACGTCGCCAATCCTGGGTGGATGCTGCATACTCAGACGCATCTAGCGCCCCCACAAAGAGATTACCATTTACATACACTGCCCGTAATTCTTGGTGTTTGGGGATTTGTTCTTGAAATACAACTGGACAATAGCGCAGTGTTTCAGCATCAAGTAAATCTTCTTCTTTAACAGCACTGGTATACATAAAAAAAGAGGAGGCTTGCATACCATAAGAAAGAGGTCTGAGCAGCTTGACAATCATTTTCCCCTTAACTTGCTGGAAAAATTCTCGTGCTTCTTGAGGATTGTTGGTGACGAGAGTCTGAGGTATGATAAGACCTACTTCCGATGCAACCCGCAGTTGGCGTAACTTGTTTTCAGCTGCACTTATCCGGTGTAAATCATCCACCCACCTAGCTCCCCTCATGCTGTCCCAAAAGCCATCTAAAACTGCAAGTGATTCACTAGAACAGGCTGCTTGAAATTGGGGAGCCAATTCTTTACCGAGATCGGGTTGCCAAATACGCCGCATCCATACTGCTTGCACTTGCTCGCTGTTGAGGGAGCGTAGATGCGGAGCAGCTTGTCGTAAGACATCGCCATATTTCAGTGTATGATTGCTACCAGAGTTACTGAAATTAGCCTGGAGTTGGACTGCGAGCGGAAACTGATCAGTATCAAGGCGAAATGGCTGTGCCCCTCGTTTTGATACCGCCTCTGCAACTCTATCTATTGTGAAGAAATCACCACTGTGGGTAATTAATAAAACCACATCACGCTCAAGGTGCATAAAATCTCTTCATTCGGTTTTTGCAACTATTGAGAAAACAAAATTTTCAAAAACTTGAAATTAACTTTAACTAATTATGGGGGCTTAAGTAAAGAGCAACTAACAAGCGGCAAGTTTATCTGACTCTTTCTAAATCGCAGTTGCAAAACTTAATTACGAATTACGTAGCTTGCTTCTCGCCAAAGGCGAGTATTACGAATTACGTTAGCGTAGCGGGGCGTTCGCGTTTAGCGTCTCTAAGAGTTGCCCATTACGAATTATTTTAATGGGAAGCCAACCCCTAGATGGAGTTGGCAAAACTAACAGTATTTTTATTCTGACAATAGTTTTTAAAACTGCATCTCTGGTGTACTCAAAACTATGTAGCTATGCAGGTAAAATCGGCGAAGTGTCATCACCATCTGAAGGGTACTTCTGAGTAACAGCGTACTCGTCATTATCAGAAGGATACTTCTTGGTTACTCCATCTTCTTGATCAGATGGAAACTTCAAGGTTTGGACAAGTTCATCATTCTTCTTGCTTGTGCATCCACCACCGCTAAAGCCTTCTGATTCTTCATCAGAAAGGTCTTCAAAGCTTTGCCCTTCCAAGAATCGGGCAAAGAATGGTACTGCTTGTGAATTCAAATCTTCTGGTTTGTTTTGTCACTTAAAGGAAAAGATGGCCGGAATTAAAGGATAATGTGGCCGCCCTAAAAAGCTGGAATGCTTATTTTTCTGTCGCCCTACTTTCGCTATACTTTAGAAGCGATCGCATTCAATTCTTTCAAATACGCTTGTGTCATAGGTTCTGTCCTGCGGCCACTGTATGCTTTAAAAACGGCCACATTATCCTTTAAGTGACAAATATTGGTCTGCTCAACAAAAATTTCCGGCTCACCTGGTTTATTAGTACTATCAATAGGAATCCGCAACAGCAACATTTTTTCCGTATTTGAAACGTAGAGGAAATCACCAAAACGCTTCAAGCCATTAGCAGCAGGAAACACGCTCTCCGAATTGCTACGAGCAAGCATTGGATGTTCTAGCCAAATTGATCCACTGGGTTGAGCAACATCAATCAGCCAGATTGCACCACGATAGGAATCTGCTGTCAAATACTGAGTGCCAGAAAGTGGAGTGATGCCATTGAGAAATATTGCGTCTGGCAGTGTCAGCAACGTTTCCACCGTGCCATCACTTTTAACTAGAGAAACGACGGGTATAGAATCACCATTCCAGCCTGTTGCCACCAGATCGCCGTTGGTAGTGAAAGCAAGACCACTTACTTTGCCTTCAACAGTGGCATGAATTTGCTGATTGCCATCTGGGGTAATGCTAACAATCTCGCCGACCTCATGATTACTTACAAAAATTGTGCCATCTGATGCGTAGGCGTAGCCCGCCGCAGGTATCGCTAGATTTTCCAAAAAAGTATTGACCGGGAACGAGGTGATAATTTTAGCAGGTGCTAATTCAATCGGCTTATCTGCGTAAATAGACGGTAAATCTGCGGAATTTCCCATATTAACCTACCATTGTAATTGAATGGGGCCACCAAACTTTCGCATCTCTGCAAAAAACAGTCCTTGCGCTCCTCCATCGGGAAGTGTTGCTAAATAGACAGCAGTTTCGGCTCCTTCTTCTGCCGTAAACGGGGCATCATCTCCCCCCATGTCTGTCTTCATCCAACCTGGAGAATAGGTATTTACGAGAATATTAGTACCTTGGAGTTCCTTGGCGAGAAGCACGGTTAGTCCATTTACTCCCACCTTTGAGAGTCGATAAGAAGGCGCTAAAGGGTAGTAATCAGTGGAAACTGATGTTAGAGATGCCATTTCCGTAGATATATTGACAATGCGACCATAGTTTTGCACCTTCATCAACGGAATTAATGCTTGAGAAATTCTGAGTACCGCTAGAACATTGGTTTCAAAGGTCAATCGCATCGTTTCCAGTTGCACAGTTAGTAAGCTGGACTCCTCCGGCTTAGTTGTGGGATTCACGCCTGCATTATTGACCAGAATATCTACCTTGCCGTAAGTTTCACGCAGCCACTCTGTAAACTGCTGCACACTTCTGTCATTGCTGACATCTAGCGTGTGATAGTCAACATCAAGCCCTTCATTGGTAAGCTGCCCTTTAGCAGCAAGACCATGTGTTTCATTACGACTCGTCAGAATTACGCGGTTGCCAATTTGGGATAATTGACGGGAAATAGCATATCCTAGCCCTCGATTGCTGCCTGTTACCACAGCAATCCTTTTTTCAGTCGTCATTTTTATGACCTTGAAACTGCTTTTGATTGTACTGTACTGAGATGCAATGAATTAAGCAAGTTGATTGCAGCAATATATTCAATCAATGATTCTGACTTACTTCAAACTTGAAGCTTGCCGTCCACCTAAGCGTTGTTCTGACGCTGTAGGTAAGACATTGACAGAGATAGTTGCATAAACACCTTGTTTTTGACCACCTATAATCAGGCGAATAAAATCTCCCAAGCCTTCTACCAATCGAGCATTACGTAAAACACCAGAATCTACTGCTAAAAATCCGATTTCTTCAGCAAGCCCCATCACTGTTTTTCTGGCTTGTTCATCATCTCCTGCAACAAAAACAGAAACTCCATAATCCTTTAGTGGTTCAGGTGCTAATTCAAAAACTTCCTGCGCCATAGTATTAAAAGCTTTTACCACCCGCGCTTGAGGTATATCTTTAGCAAGCTTTTCGGCTAGAGATTCTACTATTGGTGGATAAGCAAATCCTTCAGGAATATCCTGATTATTACAATCAATAATAATTTTACTGTCGAGAACTTCAGGATGAGAAAGTAACTGTTTTGGCATAATGTTGCGTACTGTCCACAAAATTACATCAGCAAACGCCGCCGCCTGATCATTTGTTCCACCTTGCGTTCCGCGTCCGGCGAACTCTGCCGTTGCTTTTCCTTTTTCGGCATCACGAGAGCCAAAAAAAACTTCATGCCCCTGCTCTGCCCAGAGTATACCTAGAGAGCGCCCCATGTTTCCACTGCCAATAATTCCAATCTTCATGAGTTAACCCTCATTCCACCGTAGATTGTGAAAAGATTATAGTTAAAGCAGGTGAAGTAGCCACAAAGCGATTATGACCACCAATTTACCTGTAGCCACAGAGATTATACCAGTGGTTTTGCAATTGCAACCTGCGATGTCTACGACGGGCTACGCCTACGCACTAACCGAAGATCAGTTTTATGAGTTTTGTCAGCTAAACAGTGATTTTCGCATCGAACGTAATGCTGCTGGAGAATTAGTCATTATGCCCCCTACTGGTTCCGAAACTGATGAACGCAACTTTAACTTCGTTGGGCAGTTGTGGCTATGGACAAAGCAAGATGGTACAGGTGTAGGGTTTGGTTCCAGTGGTGGATTTACTTTGCCGAACGGTGCGGTGCGTTCTCCAGATGCAGCGTGGATAAAACGCGATCGCTGTCTTTGTAAACTTCATGATCTCGAAAAAGCTCCATAATCAAACTTCGAGTAAAAGCACAGTAAATCATATTCCCTCGCGCCTCATACAAACCAAAAGCTTTAAATAAATCTTTTTTAGCGCCCTCAATATTGCCCAGATGGAATCTGACTAATTTATCCTTGTATTTCTAATTCTTGGCTTTTATTTTTCGCTAAAATTTTATCTATCTGGCTATTCGCATCCTCAAAAGTTTGCAATATCTGTGGAGTTACTTTATTAGTCTGCACTTTGCCAGATTGCAAGTTTAAAATTACCTCTCCATCTTTCTGCGAAATAGTTAAATCCCTTTGCTGAGTATTGAAAGCCAAGTCATAAATCTTTCCTTGGACTTGAGTCCCATTTCCATCAGACTTACCCCAGACCATGCCAATCCTTTGAGCAATTTGAGTCAACCGACTAATTCCTTCAAGCTCAGATGTATCTTTATTCATTACTGCCAACCCTGACTCTGATAATTGCTCACCAGCTTTAAACCCATTTGCCACTTCCACAATGCGTTTTTTGTAATTCTCCGACTTCCCTAACTTATCTGCGGCATTGTACCAATTTCTCAAGTCATCAATAGTAACTGTCGGGGGCTTCTCTACACCTAGAGGTTCGGTTTTTACACTATTAGTAATATCTGGTGTGTAAGAGCTAGTCGTCAATGACGGCTTTGTAGCTTGATTAGTAGTAGGTGCAGTTTGAGTACTTTGTTGAGATGAGTGTAGTGGCGGTTGTTCTGGAGATTTCAATAATTGCGAACGCGTGGCCAAAGATTTAATTTTTTGTTGATATTCAGTACTTGATTCAATCACAGCACCAAATTTCTTGGTCATGTTCTCCAAAGTTTTGGGGGGAATTGAACTGCTGACTAAGTGAAATACTGCTAAACCTTTTTTGGTTTCCCTGATAACATCTTCTATTGGTACTTGCTGATATTCAACATTTTGATTCTTTAACCATAAGGTTACAGATTCGACTTTGTGATTGTCAACTGCCAAGCCCATAACTCCAAGTTTTTTGTTTGATTGGGTAGAAAATAGGAATGTGGGACGTTCTTTAATTTTTTGCAGTATCGGCGCAGTACTATCAATCATATACAGTTGTTGAGGGTTAACTGATTGAGTTCCAAAAGCCTGAAGTTCCTTCGTCCATTTCTGAGGATATTCAACGGTATTAGGATCAATTTGAGCGCAAATAACAGAAAAATTACTTTTAATGATTGCGGGGGCGGGTGTAAGTTGTCCGGTTTTGAGTAGTCCAAGCTGTCTGAGCGCGTCTTTGTCTTTTTTAAAGTGCAACACTCCCAAGGGTTCACCATTCAAAAATACGACATCTCTAGTTTTAGAAGCTGAGGTTTCGATAGTCAGTTTTCGGTAATCTTGATCACTGAATGTCTGACCAGAAAAATCATAAAAGTTAATTTTATTAATTTTGAGGAGATTCCCATTAGGAGACTCACCCAGCACAAAAGCTTGATCTCCAGTTTCGGAGATTGACGTGAGCTTTAATTTTAGGGGATTACCATTTTTCAGGTAATCAATTTGTTTCAACTGAAGGAGCGAATCACTGTCTAACTCACCCAGAGTCAAAGCATCAATTTTGATTTTTACTGTTTTGTCAGTCACCGGCACAGTGCCAAATTCTAAGTTGACCGGTTCGGCGTTAAAAACAAGTCCTGCATAAGAGAAGTTCTTGAGTTCGCGGATAGTAATTTCAATCGGCTCGTTTCCTGGCAGTCCAATAGTTGCTTTGGCGGTAGCAGGTTCTACTCCAACCATACAAGAGAGCGCTTTCGTACCAATGGCAAGCTGTGCAGTTCTGGTTTCGAGCATGGCGAATTCCTTATATTCGCCGTCACTATCCTGGACAAACATTAGTCTGGAAACGTGGCGCTCATGCCCAACTGGGTGGTGAGAAGCTCTAATTTCTATCGGGTGTTTTTCGGTGGGATTCCAGTCTCGACCCAAAAATTGATTCGCTTCATTATTCAGTGTGACTAACTTCGGTTCAGTAAATTGCAATTTATCTAAGCGAGAAATAATCTCATTGGGGAAAGCAGCGAAGGCAAAATTAGAGACTTTTTTAGCGTAAGCCTGGGGGTTTGCGTTTTCTTTCCTTGCAACTTCGAGTTCATCCTGACGGGATGCACAGATATTCCAAGCGGCGGCGGCGGATGCAAGTTTTTCTGACTCTGGGATTTTCGCGTAAAATGCTTCTGCTGCATCATTTGCCAAGGCAAAGAGTAGTTTAGTTTGGCTTCTAGTAAGTTCTGGTTTTAGTTCTAATAGTTTAGCTCCCTGCATGGCCATCCCCGCCTTGAGGTTGTGGTCAGTCACAGATTGTTGGCTAACTGTTCCAAGATGACGGTATGCAGGTTTTCCATCCGAACCTTTCTCACCATCTATCTGTGCAACTGCTAATAATCGGTGAGGGCGTTCAAAACTTCTGAATTTCTCTCTTATTTCATCTAAGCGAATGTTCAACGTCTGGGCTTTCCAGATTAAGGGGTGTCCGTAACGGGTGAGATTGGTGATTTCTAGTTTCGCCCCCTGTGGAGTTTGGATAATTGCAGATGGCCCTTTCTCAGTTTCACGCCGTTGGGACATCCGAACCGCAGCGTTGAATTTCTGATCGAACTCGTACTTCGCGGCGATCGCTGCAAATTTTTGCTGTGGTGTAAATTCTACCCCTTTGAACAAGTCTTTAAACTGAACGATGGGGCGCGATTCTAACTGTGATTCTTGGAAATATTTATTGGTTTGGCTAATCAATAATTCTACTGGTGAGTAGCCCTTTGGTGTTATCCCCGTGTTTAAATAAACTGAACGCGACTTTTTATCTTTAATATAATTAACATCACGATATAAGTAGCGACTATTTTCCCTGATTTTATCCATCTCAGGTTTTTTAGCACTTTTGAATAAATCAACCGCTATTTGGTTTTGATAACATCCTTCTTCAATCATGCTCCGGTACATTTGACGGTTAATGTCCATTGCTTTCTGGATCATTTCGGGAGTTCTTTGAGAATGAGCAATTTCAACAACCCCTTGCATATAAGGCTTGTATTCTTCTCGAATTAACTTTGGATCTTTCTGGCGTTCTTGCTCAAACAGGGTTTCGTAATGGTTAGAAACTTGGTCTAGATAATTTGATTTCTGCTCAAAAGTACCGTAAGTCTTTAGTACCTCAATTTCTGATTCTAATGCTTCCAGTGCTGTCACTTGATTGTTGATTATGCCCACGCTGATGCTATCGCTCATGTGGATAGCAATTTTTTCAAATGGGGGCTGGGTTCCATCTTCCAAATAAAATGATTGCTTTTTGAGCTTAACTGTGGGCGAATAGGCGTTTTGAGGAAGATTTCTTCGCTCTGCCTCTGCTGTCAGATTGGGATATAAGCTAGCTCTTGCTACACCAATGCAATCACCATCGTAGTCTCGTGCTTGGCGTTCTGATTCGGTTTCTGCTGGGTCGATAAAATCAACATCAACCAAGAGTGCTTCTAACTCTGTAATTCTGGCTTGTATGCGCTTGTGGTCTTCGTCATTGACTACAATTATGCCTTCTAAAACCTTCCCATCTGGCGCGATTTGGTCTTCAACGTGCTTGTTGGTAGACACACACAATCCGTTAGAATTCAGAAAAGGAGAGCGAAAGTTAAGAACTTTTTCTCCAAGCTTCAGCCAAGGGACACAAATTTCACCATTTTTGAGTTCCTTGGATGGAATAATCATCCCTCGGTCAAAAGTAAGCGTTTTCCCAACAGCAATATCTCGCCACTCACTTTGTACAAACCGACTTAATTCCTGTTTGACCTTCTCAGTTTCTAATAACTGCTGATGCCCTAGTAAATCGGCTTTAATGAGTTTGTACATGAACAAATCATCTTTAGCGGAGTCATCATCCAAGTCCTGATCTGCATTTAAGTCATCATTTCTCTCTAAGTTTTTAACATCTATTTCTTGATTGATGACTTCTCGTGTTTTTAATTTATTTTGGCTCAATGATTCTTTACGCTTTTCATATCTTTCACAATAGTAAGCAGCAACAATTCTTGGGTCATCTTGAATAGAGGCTAGTTTTTCAGCTTGTACCTCTAGTTCCTCGACAAAATCTTTAATTCCTTGGGGGAAAGATGCCAGCAGTTGGGAGATAGACATCTGACCTTGCTGAGATTGCCCTTTTTCAGCTAACCAAATATTTTGCTGATATAATCCTGGCTTAATCTGCGGTTTAGTGGGGCCTTTGGGTCTATCTTTGTCTGTTCCCTTAAAACTGCTTACGGGGAGAATTATGTCTATTTCTGGTTTGTTATTTGGATCTGCATATTTGATTTCGTCTAACCTGTATGGTCGCAATGTTCCTTTGCCAAAACGGTATTTAGTAGTATCCTCTCCAACTCCATCCACCCAACCAAATCGATGCTGAATTACACGATAGCTTTTATCTGCTTGGGATTCTCTTAAGGTTACTTTGTCATAAAGTTGTGTTGAAATCTGCCCATAACAGTCACCAACTAATTTATATGCCAAATCATTCGATAATATCCCTCCATTTTCACCAGCCTTTTCAGTAGAATCATCTACTACCAGAATGCTTAAATTTTCGTGAATCGCATTTTTACAAGCCCCAAGGAAGATTGAACCATAAGCCCCACGGTCTTTACTATCTGGACAAATTTTTTGAATCGTTTCTAAACATTCTTTATCTCCATAAAGTAAGCGAGTCTTAGAAGATAGCAATAAAATCTGTCCATCTGGATGATTCTTTAACTCTTCAGCAGTACTGTATTCATCTGAGTGTCCAAACGAGAATTCTTTGCCAGGAAAGTAAAATTCTAATAAGGTATTACTGAGCTTTTCAGTTAAAATTGATTGAGAACCAGTTTTGTTATCGTCTGTATAGATCCACTGATTTAAACGAGGATCAAAATGTTTCAATTCCAAAGTCATAAATGCTAAGTAAATTGATGAAATTTAATCAATTTCTGAGGAGATTTATATGTCAAGGATTAAGCGTTGGATAAATATGCACAAGAAAGAGTTCCATCCAGATGGCAGCTTGAAAAATGAAGCTCGACAAGAAATGTTATCTGTGGGAATGAGTAACGAGGCAATTGATGATTATGCCTCTAGGCTAAAAGCAAGATACGACGAGTGGAAGCACCTGGATGAGATTGATCCAGAACCGTGGCCAATCTACACAGCCTACGATTTCTTTACTGAACAAGAAAAAAAGGAATTTAACCCAGATGGTTCTCTCAGACCTGAATATGTAGAGTACGCTCAGAAAATTGGTATCAGTGAAAGTGCCCTCGAACAGCTTGAGTGGCGCAAGAAAATAGAAGTCGAGAATTATGATGCTGTGTCTGCTGATTACGCAGAACAAGGTATTAACTTTGGTGAGCAGAAAATGAATGCTCGGATTGGCGCTAGCAGAACATACGTCCAACGTCGGCAGCAGATGGAGCAAGACTTGCGTAACTTTGAGCCGGAAGACAGTTTGCCTTTCGACAAGGACACAGTATATTAGGCGGGAGCGATGCCGAGTGAGTGACAATATAAGCTGAAAGTATTATCAAACAACGCTCTCAGCTTTTTAGTGGCATTCTTTTACATCTGCAATTGCTCCCCTTGCACTGAGCATAGCCTCTCCAAGAGTTGTATTGCGACTGGGCGAAAAAGCAGATTGTTTGGTTAATTGGCTTGCCGTTCTATTGCTGGAGGGATTACCCCAGGCGTAAGCACAACTGATTTGTTGGAAGCGGCGGCAAGGAACGCAAACATTCCTAAAATAGCAAAGGACGTAATAATCACTTGCTGTACGGATGCAAAGACCGACTTTTCTTTCTCCTTTTGGACAGCAATGCGATTGAGCTTCTGTTGATATATGGAGAAGTACAGATAATTCAAAACTTGTTCGCATAAGGCAGGGTCTTCTCCTTTTTGGACTTTTTGGCACAGGAGAATTTCTAGATGCTCTTGGCGACGATCGCTTGTAGATAAATCGCGCTCGTCCCACAGTTTTACTTGGGTTGCATCTAAAGGTCTATCAATACCTAATAAAGTCATAAATATGTCCTCATTTAATTGTTGGGTTAGTTGAGGGAACAGGTGCAATTGATAAGTCAATTACACCCTAGTGTGCTTTTTGAAAAATGGAACTTATACCTAACTTAAGAAGTTTAGATATGCTTTCTAAAAAGAACTAGCAA
This sequence comes from Nostoc sp. FACHB-973, assembly GCF_014698115.1. Taxonomy (GTDB): domain Bacteria; phylum Cyanobacteriota; class Cyanobacteriia; order Cyanobacteriales; family Nostocaceae; genus Nostoc; species Nostoc muscorum. The sequence continues at coordinate 36,895 of NZ_JACJSJ010000042.1, read as the reverse complement.
CTTGAGTACTGAAAAAATCAAAACTCAGGTTGCTAGTAAAGTTTGAGGATATATGCTATATTTCCCAGTCCAAATCTTCAGTTGGAGATGGAGATAAAACCTGTGCCTTGAGTGGTGGCTGGGGTGTATCCGGCTGCAATGGGTTCGTCCCATCCTGAAATAATTCTTGTGCCAGAGTCCGCCCATCTGAGTCAATGTCACTTGCTAGGAAATACTCTAAAACCTGCGGTGACGCACCATCAATTGCTGCTTGTGCTAGTAGAGATTTGATGAATTGGGGAGATGCTTCACCCTGAGCTAGTACCTTCAAGGTTTGCTCGGCATCTTGGATGGTCATTTTCGAGATATCTCTAACTCCAACTTCTTCCCAGACATCGCCAAAATACTGTCGATATTGCTGATTAAAGTCTTGCTCTTGGGCAAATCGTGATAATTCTTGTACCTGCAAATGTGTCGTCTCTAACATATCAATTGACCAAGGTTAATGAACAGGAGTCAGGAGCCAGGAGCCAGAATTCAGAAGAAGGTTAAGCGAGTGGCGGATAAATAAACGGCGTTTAAGACACCCACTAAATCAGAGATTCGGTGGTGCAATAATCAAGCGGTGGGTCTGAATCCCCCACTCATTAATTCTGATTCCTGAATTCTGACTTCTGAATTCTTCTTTAATTGTTCACGTTTATTGCTTGACTCAACCATCTTGAGCAATTGTTGATTAAGATAGTTTTGAGCCGAAACGTAAAGATTATCCCAAATCACTGGATTACGACAGATTTTGCTACCAACTGTATTGCCAGCCAGTTTTTCCGACACCAAGTATTTCTTGTAATAGTTTGCCCATAAATGCTGTAGAAAATCTTCCGCGAAATCATCAAAAGGAATTAACCAGTTGTAGTTCTCATCCAAAAAGACTCGATAGGCGGCAACGATGGGCATAGCAATATCAGCCGGCGCACTAAACCCAAATGAGTAGCGGCTGTCGGGCAAAAGGGTATTCTTTCGTGCATCAATTGAAGCTAGGTCAATGACTCCTTTCTTGCGTGGGTTGGTGATGTGTTCCTCAATAGTCTTAAACAGCCTTTGCTCAATCCACAAAGATGCGGGTAATAGTGGCAACAATCTTGACAGCCTTTCTCTTTCTGCATCAGTTAAAGAGGGGTTATTGCTGACAGGTGGGTGCTTACCTTTAGTTTTAGTTTGGGGGTTGTATTTGTTTCTATCTAGGCAATTTACTAACTTAATTAAATGGTTAACATTGCACTGTGGATTTTTGGGCGCACCACTTTGATGTTGATAGTAAGCAATGCGGAATTTCGTTTCTGACTCCATCTCTAATTTTGCTAAAAACTGTTTGAGAAAATTATAATCACCTCTGGCGTTTACCTTTGATCGCGCATCCACTGGGGCAGATGTATTGGATGCCAGAGCTATATCTTTCGCTTCATCTTCACTTAGCCCAATGTGGATTGTGACTTTAACCCTGGCTAGAGAGAGGTCATGCTTGTTTGCTCTAGCTTGCTTAAATGCTAATACTGTATGCCCACCGTTGATAATGCCATCGTTGCCGCCTTCATTAGCCTGTAGTACCTCTAACTCCAGTTCAGTTTTATTTTTGGGCAAAACCTTGTTAACACACAGTACAATTCCGTTATTTCTTTGAAAGAATTTTTCCGGCTGGGTGGTGAGTGAATCAAATAGTTGTTTGTACGTTGAGGTTTTAGGATTAGGTTCGCGGATATTTGGTTCTAGGGGTAGGTCGGAGGGAAAACTATCTACATAGGCGGTAGCAATAATGCAGTTAGAATTTGCATTGATGTACTGGTCTATTTTCAAAGTCCAATTCTTGGGCATATTCTTGTTCTTGTATAGGTCAACATACTTAACAAACACTTCCCTTTGGTGGGCCGTTGTCCGTTGAGTGCATCCATCAAGGTTGATTTCCTACCACCACTCACCCCAGCAATCACAATAAACTCGTTAGGTAAGAACGACAGCTAGATTTCATTGAGTAACGTTGTCGAGGCGAGTATGGGGTAGCTATTTTTCAATTGCAAGCCTTGGGGTTAGAAGAACTTGCTAGTTAAATATCCATTTTTAGCCCTCATCTCGGCTACCGACAAAGGAGAAGGTGGCTGAACATAATAATCAGGGACTAAAGGTTTATCTTGGCGGTCATATTTTAAATTAAAATCCAGCATTTTGATATGGCTAATGTGAGATCCCCAAACATCACATACTCTATCTCCTAATCCCATTGTGTCTAGATATTTAGGAAGCTCCATCCCACCATTCCAGCAAATGGGAATGCCAACATTTTCAAAATGTTGGGTTAGCTCGTGACGTACAAAAGTTGCTGTTCCCCCACAAATTAGCACCTCATCCATAACAGCTATACCTTTTACCCATCGTAATAAGGCACGGGTGTATTCTTCACGAACTAGGGGTAATATCTTCGCGAATAAATCTACATCCAATTGTATTTGCTCTGGTTTATTTTTCCGTGATAATCGACGTAATGAGTCAAAATCCCCATCTCTGGCTTCTACTATTGCTTTAACTAAGCGTGAATCTTCTTTGGACAAACCTACCGCAGTTCTTTCAACAAACTGACTCACAAGCCAATTCATCCCTAAATCCGTTGATTCCGCTTTTGATGAATTGCCTTTCATTGAGAGGGTAAAACTAGCATTCCTATACCCCAACATCAACATTCCTATATTTTTTTGGAAATAGTTGACATTGACATTACGGCTGCGATACGTCAATAGTGCAGCCCCTTCTAGTGCCGCATTAAAACTTCTGATTTTACATTTGAACTTCCCTGTTGGTGTTTTGACACCTGTTTTTAATCTCTGTGTTAATTGTTTACCCAAATGATTGGCATGAGCTATTTCTCCTGGTGGCAACAATATTTGTAAATAAATCCCCAAATCAACTTTTCCCCCCAATCCCAACCGTCGAATTGCCAACCACATCAATGCTGTTATCTTCGGTAGTGCATAACTGTATTTCAAGTCCTTGATTGCTGATGTCCCAGCAAACATACTTTTCGATAATGCGCCTAAAACATAATATTCTTCACCAATACCTATCCATACTGTATTGTCTTGTACCGAGGATTGGCTTGATAAAAACTCTATTGAACCATAGCCCACATCTGCTATCTCTGGTTCCATCGTTATTACTATTGGCACTCCGTCTGGGTATACCTGTGCTATCGCCTTGGTTGTACTTGCCCCTAAATCCAACGTGAGGACAACTTTTGTGGACTCGGCAGAGTCCGAAATGCTCTTTCTATTCATGTTTTATTCCTTGTTTTCGTCCCGTTATTACTTTCTCTATCTCAAAAGGCAACAAAATTTGTATCTGGATCAAGCCCAGCTTAAAAACATGATTGCGAATCAGGCGATGTCTACGACTTGGCTTGCGCCTACGCTCTAACAAGTAGTGGGGGTTTAAGTCAAGAGCTTCTATCAAGCAGCGTGTTTTGATGCCTAAGCTAAATCTCCATCACAAAACGTAATTGCGAATTGCGAATTGCGTTAGCGGAGCGGGGCGTTAGCCCATTGCGAATTGTTTTAACCGTTCCAGCCCAACATCTGATTAGCCTGTTTTACCTCTTCTGGAATTTCCATTTGCATCCATTCTTCATCTTCATCCGCGTTTAACTGTCCTGTTTGTGACATTTTTCCTAAGATGGATGCGTTCTCGGATGATGTTGTCACTGTTATTTGAGGCTTAATTAATGAATTAATTGCTACTGGGTCATTCTCTATTCCACAAATCCGCCGTATACAGCTTATTTGTGCTTCTAACTCTCCAATTGCCCAAATACCATTCTGCCTTAGCCTTTCATCCCTGACCCCTGATGACAATAATGCTAAAGGTAGCCAGTGCTTCTTGAGCGTAGCCATGACCAATTCTGAGAAATCTTCCTCTAACGCTAGTGGCGTAGATTTTAGATAGCTGATTATCTTTCCATCTATAGTCTCGGCTACCCTTCTAATGGAAATTATTTCCTGTTTTATTTCATTCATGCTTATTCCCAAAAATTCCAATTACTGGAGTCAAACATTTTTAGGTAAAGCAGTTCCATTTTTTACTTAAGCACATTTAAAAGGTTAAACCTTTCTCGTCTCATTTTAAAACAAATATTTTTTATTTTTCATTTGCTGTTGATTAAAATTAATTTTGCAATCATTGAATCTTTAGATGTCTTCATATCTAAATTCTTGGCGAAATTCCCGATTTTTCACCCTAAGTCCGCAACCTTTGCCTACGACACGCTACACGAACATCAAGATTGGGGATGGTGAAACGCTCTTTGAGTTTAAGTTCCTCAAGAAAGCCTTACTACCCCGCTCACCCCACACCCTAAACCTCACGCTTTACACCGTCTACCCTTTCAACATACTCTGAAAAGTCAGGTGAATTTATCTTCTCTTTTAAATCTACTAAGGCACACAATTTAGGAGACTTTCTCAGTGCTGAAAAAGTATCTCTGAATACTTTACTCAACTGGTAGCTGTTGGGTAGCTCTACAGGTGATAAACAGCTACCTGTTATGACACAAAAAAATCAGTTTGTTATAGTTTCATGACTTCCCAACTGGTAGCTGTTGGGTAGCTCTACAGCTACCAGTCTTGCATCAGATTTTGAGAAATAAAATAGGGTTTAAGCCTTACCATTACTGCTTTTGAGCTACTTTTTTACTCTATTTTTATTCTCAATAACTTCAAAATTATTGAGAATGCGTACTACAACTTTGTTGCAATTGCACTTCAAAAAAACAGTTTTTTTCTGTTTGTGCTACGAAACACTACTAAAAATTACAATTTAGCGCTGATTAACTTTGAGCGACTACTGAAAAATTCCGTTATAAACCATTTTATTCTTGAGTTATCCCTGAAAAAATCCGTGAGCAGTTAGTTTACTCTTGAGTAATCTCGAAAAATTCTGTGAGCAGCCCATTAATTCTCATTAATTAAGGGTTATTGACAGTAAAATAGCCCGAAAGCCTTGCTATTGCGTGGTTTTTTAGTCCAAAACCTAGAAAATAGAATATTTTCTACTTAGGGTGGTATTGTGCTAAAAGCGACTATATTACTAAGGTAATCTTGGGGATAGCGGGAGAATTGCCTGTGAAATGCTGTAGGGCGGCTTAGAATAGTCGTACCTACTACGGTTATTTTCCCATTTTCGCATTTGAGCGATTTGGCTTTAAAAAAGCGTGAAATCGAGAAAAAATAGCAATAATTTGAGTAATATTTGTTTCTCAGTCAGTCAGCCCAAAAACTTGTATTTCCAATTTTTAGCGTAAAGAAAAAATGGCATACGCGATCGCGCGATTAAAAAAATTAAAGCGGGGTAATATATCAGGGAGTGCATCTCACACCGCACGAGAAAGAGAAACCCCTAATGCAGATCCCACTCAAAAAAATATTCGGTTCATCGGTAGTCTCAACCCAGAGGAACGACTAGAGGATTTAGTCTTAGCCAAGATAGGGGACTCGGAGCAGAAGCGGAAGATTCGCACTGATGCGGTGTACTGCGTGGAGTTACTGTTGAGTGCATCGCCCAGTTATTTCCGTCCCAACTGCCCCACTCAAGCCGGTTACTATGAACCACAAAAGCTGGATGAATGGCTAGAAGCGACTCATCAGTGGTTAGCGGATGAATATGGATCTCGCATTGTCCGCGCCGAATTACATTTAGATGAAGCCACACCTCATATTCACGCTTATTTTGTGCCTTTGGATGATGAGGGACAGCTACGGTGCAATCATTTCTTTGATGGACGGCACAAAATTCATGAGTTTCAGGATTCGTACTACAACACGATGCGGCTAATTGGGCTAGAGCGAGGTATCAAGGGAAGCAAAGCCCAGCACCAGGACATCAAGGACTTTTACCGCATTGTGGAGGAGGGGCGCGACTTAGAAGTTGATGAGCTAAGTGCAGCGCAATTGAAGGCCAAGGCTGCCGACCGAGACAGGGCGAATCAGCGTAAGCAAGAGATGGAAGCTACAGCCAAAGCTCTAGCTCTTGAAAATGAACAGTTACGGCGGCGGATAGAGCAATTGGAGCAAGATAATCAATCAATAAAAAAGCTTACCGAGTGGTCAACTGATTTAGCTTTGGATGATGTTGCTTGGGAGTTGGGACTGTGGCGTAAAGGGAATGAATGGGTAGGAGGAAACCACATCATTAATATAGATGCCTCTCAATTTACTGACTTTGGCAATGGTTCTTCGTTAGGGGGTAATAGTGCTATTGATTTAGTCAAGCACGTTAATCAATGCAACCAAACCCAAGCGATCGCATGGATCGGGGAGCGATTTGGTGAAGCTGGGACCCAACGTGCAGCGATCGCTCATGCTCAAAAAGTTGCGGCTCTTATTATCCAAACTCAACCAGCACCCCAATTTACGCTACCCGTTGAGGATAAAGCTAACTGGTCAGGCGTTGAACATTACCTCAAACAGAAACGAGGCATACCTTCTGATTGCGTACAAATGTTACATAACCAGGGGCTAGTTTATGCCGACTCAAAAGCAAATGTTGTGTTTGTGATGCGGGATCTCGACGGAAAGACCAAAGGAGCATTTTTAGAAGGTACAACCAATACATTCTCTGGTTATGAATTAGGTACAGTTCGCCGTGATAGCTGGTTTTACTTTACTTTAGGGAAAAAGCCTAGTGATAAAGCTAGCACTGCTGTACTGTCTGACTCTCCCATTGATGCCATTTCAGTAGCCATGCTCGAATATCAGGTTAAAGGAATACCAGAAAACAGAACAGTTTACATGGCAGTAGACGACACTTCAAATTTACCTGTTGAAAGATTACGTAATGTGACTCATGTACAGGTAGCTTTTAGTCAACTAACTGTGGCACGGGCTATTAAAGAACTATTGCCACACTCGACTCAACTCAAGTGCGAAAGTAGGGATTGGAATACGCAGTTAGTCAATTTCTCTCATCAATTGCAACAACGTTATTCACAACAAAATCACGAGGAATTAGAGCTATAGTTGCAAAAAAGTCAAGCTACTCTAGTACCGATTTTTTCAGTACCAAAGTAGCTAGTAAAGAGTTTTAGCTATCAATAATATTGGTGTGAAATTTAGTTAAAATCCTGATGAGTAATGAGTTAACAAAGCAAATATTCTCTCTAATCAAACTTAACAATAAGCTGATAGCTGTCGAGTCTCCATTACAAGAAAGACTCAAACTTTTGACAAATCTCGCCAGTGAATGCCAGCAATACAACATTAACTGTTACCTGTGGACACTGGAAGATGATGCGCTACACCAGTTATCCAGTAATGAGGGATTAACTTTACAAAGTGTTGACCAGTATCAAGCGATCGCTAAAAGCAGACGCGAACATTACTTTGAGATTCTCCGATTTTGGAAAACTACCGATTTACAAGGGATTCTCATACTAGAAGGTATATTCCCCTGGCTGGGCGAAGCTACCACTGCCCCAGATTTCTTTCTGACTTCCGAGTGGATTAAGTCAGCCCTCATTAACCTGAAGCTGTACAATCACTCTTGCAACAAAACAGCGATTCTCTTAGGGTCAAATGCCACTGTGTCATCTGACATTGCCCCCGAAGTTCCCACCATTGTGCAACAACTGCCAGCTATAGAGGAAATAAGCAGTTATTTAGCCCAAGTATTACCGGATTACAGTCACAGCGATATTCATGCAACGGCGAACGCCTCAATAGGCATGTACTTGGCAGACATTGACTATGGAATCAGACAGGCAAGCGCTCCTGGTGAAATTAAACCGGATGAGTTAGTGTCTCAACTGTCCGCTTACAAAATTGACCTATTTAAACGGATTTATAACATTCAGTTCCTTCAACCTCCAAGCACACCCATTGGTGGTTTAGAACTGATCCAGCAAGCGTTTAAAACTTATAAGCGCCTTCTATCCTCATTGGCTAAAGCTTACAATCTTCGTTTACCCAAGGGGATTTTACTAATCGGCCCACCGGGAACAGGAAAATCTTACTCGGCTAAAGCAAGTTCTGCACAATTGGGGCTACCTCTGATTATTTTGGAGTGGGGTAGTTTCCGCAGTTACGGTAATTTGGCTGAATATAAGCTCAAGAATTTACTCGCACTGGTAGACCGAATTAACCGTGTAATCCTGTATTTGGACGACTTCGACAAAGGATTTGCTGGGGATGATGATTTATCCAAACGCCTAGCTGGTATGCTTTTGACCTGGATGCAAGAACGTACTAGTGAGGTTTTAATTATCGCTTCGGCTAACAATATTCAATGGCTACCACCAGAGCTAACCAGAAGCGGACGCTTCGATGAGATTTTCAAGGTGGATCTCCCAAATTACGGCGAACGGCACGAAATATTCAAGATTCACTTAGCCCGTTTCGATCCTCGTTTTCGTAACAAGGGCGATGGGTACAGCGAAGAAGAATGGAAAAGGTTACTCAAAGCTACACAGCGATGTGTGGGGGCGGAGATTCAAGCCATTGTAGAACGTGCGGCCATCTCTACTTTCTGTGAAATGTTTGGTGATGATGTTGCACCAGCTAGCGAACTGCCATCACTTGAGATTACATTATCGGCATTGCTGGCTGCAAGGCAGAGTATGAATCCTCTGGCCATCCGCGAAGCTGACCGAGTTGAAAGTATGCGTAACATTGCGGCTTTGCATGGCCTTCCATCTAGCCCGATTGATTCATCTATATATAGTCTCGGCAATGTTGATATTTTTGGATAATTATGCAAATTCTGAAAATTCCTAACGAGAAAGATTTATACGCTGCTGCTTTCAAGTTACTGAACATACTAGGCCCTGTTGCTGGCGTATCAATTATCGTTGGCACTGTGGCGCTCAGTTACGTCCAAACTCGTCCCCAGGACTTACCAGTTACGCACATTCTCACTCACAGCGATCGCACATTTAAGTTGGAAGTTGCTTCTACACCAGAGCAATTAGAGAAAGGGCTGAAATTTCGAGCATCCTTAAACGGCGATGGCGGGATGTTATTCAACCTGGGAGGAGAAATTTACAACGTGCCTTTCTGGATGTACAAGGTAAATTTTCCATTAGACATCTTTTATATCAAGGATAATGTGGTGACAACTGCGGTTTACAATGCCAAACCGTGCTACAAAACCCCTTGTCCCATTTACAAGGGGAAAGTTGCCAATCAAGTGCTAGAGCTAGTAAAAGGCGCTGCCAATATCAAGGTTGGCGATCGGCTTAACATTCAACCGTTATCAGTTTTGCCTAAGAATAATATTGGTATTTATAGCGGCAATTCTTTGAAAATCAAAAATAATCGCTAGTAATTGTATAACGTATTTTTGAAAAATCAAGAAACTATAGTACTGAAAAAAACAGTACCTAAATAGCTTCATGTGTTGAATCAAATATGGCAATCTATTTATGGGAAGAGTATGGACATATTGGGAATTTGATCATCCTTTGGGTAGCACGGTGCGAGTAATCTCTACCCCATTAGGGCTAGAGATATTTGCCGAAGATGTGTTCAACGTCGTTGCAGCAGAATTAAATAACGAAAAAATAGTACTGATGAATATTCACAGTCAAGAACGTTATGTAGTTATTGAAGAAGAGGTAGTAAAAATAAAAACTTTAAATTTTACAGCCATCAATAGCTTGAAGACGATTGTCAAAGCGGACTTGATTAATAAATTTTTGCATTGGGTCAGAACTACAATCCGACCAATATTTCAAAGACAGTATCTGTAAAAAATAATAAACATCAAAAGGAATCAAGGAAAATGACATTTCACATTGAAGAAAACAACCAAGATATGAATAGCACGTTGCCAGAAATAAGCACTAGTAACATAGAGCCAAGTAAGCCATTGTCTAACGATACGACAGAAAAAGTCCCTATTGATACAAAGCCTAAAAGTTCAGTAACCACAGACAAGAATGGGAATAACGACAATAAAAATAATCCCCAACAACTAAGAAGATTAGTAATGGTGACAGGAGATAAAGGAGGTGTTGGTAAGTCCACGTTTGCGAGAGGTTTAGCGCAAACTTACATAGATAACGCAGTAAAATTTGTTGGGTTAGACGCGGATAATTCTAATCCACACTTGATCAGATTTTATGAAAAAGCTGCAAACATTCATCGTTTAGATATATCTAACTCAGATAAATTAGATGAATTTGTAGATAATTTAAAAGAATTAGTCTATCCCAAATCAAATGAATCTGGGGAAAATCAAGATGAACAATCTTTGATACTACTAGAAACGCCATCACAATTTCTACCAACTTTAAAAATTTTAATAACTGAGATGGGATTTTTAGATGTAGTAAATAATAAATGTAAAATGCGGGTGACGATAGTAGTAGTTATTAGCACAATAATTGATTGTATAACTCAACTACTAGAACTATATAGTTTCTGCGGCGATCGGGTTGATTATGTAATAGTAAAAAACTTGTTTTACGGAGAGACAGAACAATTTACTTTTTATGATGGTTCCCAAGAAATAAAAGCAATTGAACAGCAAGTAAAAGCAACAGCGCATGATTTCACAAGTATAACTATGCCAAAACTAGCGAAAAAATCCTACGATTATTTAGATGTGAAAAATTTGACATTTAGACAAGGACTTGAACAAGATGAATATCCGTCTGTATTTGGTAGAGTCTTAAGCTGGCTGAACAATTTTAAAGGGCAAATAAAGCAAAAAAAAGATTTATTTGGCATGGAGAAGATGTTATCTGAATAGGAATAAAGATGTCAAAGAGAATTATTATAACTGTAGGAGATGCGCGGGTGGGTAAGTCTACAGTTATTAAGCTATTACTAGAAATGTTAGCCCAACAAGGAAAACGGATAAAGGTTTATAACCAAGAATCATTCCCTGTATTTCAGGCTTATGAACATATAGCAACCATTAAGAAGTTTGATTTATCAAATGACGATGCTGATGCAATAACAGATGACTTAAATCATCCTGATTTAGATGTGATGATTGTTGATATGCCCGGACAAGATATTGAAAAAGTAATTCAATATATAGAGAGTGCTAGCTTATTTGAGGTTGTAGTAAAATTTGGTTGGAATTTAACATTTCTTCAACCTATTTCTCACAGGCAAGACTGTATATATTACTTAAATGCAATCATCCAGAACGCGACCAATAACGCTAACTACGTGGTAGTGAAAAATTACCATTTTGCGCCAGAATTTAGAGAATATGAGGATAAGATACGGAAAAAGCTGTTAATAATAGGAGGGACAGAAGTAGAATTAATGGCTCTACATCGAAATCATTATCAAGCGATGGAAAAGACTGGTAAACCATATTCACAAGTTTGCCAGGATCTATCGATAATTTTATTTTGGAGAAGCTTCATTTTTCAGTGGATTAAAAAGTTTCGTCATTCAGTAATGAATAACAATTTGGCTATTAAATATCTAGGGCTTGATTGATGACAAAAATTAGGGTTGCAGGTATTGGGGTGTGGGGTGTAGGGAATTAAGAAGATGTTGAACTCCTTGACGCAACTAAAATTTAATTGTCTTAAAACGAACATGCAACTCTACCCCCTGCCCTGACCAGATTTCAGCTTAACAAGCGTGCCATTCGTACAAGCCCCCACTAATTTTTCCTACACCCTACACCCTACACCCAACCCCCTACTTTATGACACTACAAGACACATTACAAGGTTATTCCCCATCAGAACAAAAACGCATAGTTGAAGGGGCATATCAACTAGGAATTACACCAGACGATCCAGTTTTTAGGATGATGGCTACACTGGGCAGATATGAAGAAACGATCATAGACCTCCAGGCAAGAATGGAGGCAATGATAGAAGCGTGGGCAGCACTGATAGACCAAAAACTGGATAAGACAAGCAAACAAGCCGAGTCAATGCATTATACAGTTGTGTCAAATGCTGTACGTGATGAGATCAAAAAAATCAAGCCCATCGGCACAGGCATGAAAGTGCAGGCAGGCTGGGGATTGGGGACAGTATCTCTTGTGTGTGGATTAGTAGCGGCTGGCAGTACCTTGCTGGGTTCGCTGACCACATGGAATCTGGTGCAAAATATAGGAACGAATCAGTCAGTAGTAGTCTCACGTAACGAGATAAAGATTCTCCAATGGGCAAAATCCCAAGAGGGTAAGCAAATGTATCAAATAATCTTGAAGAATCAAGCAGCGATTGAAGCCTGTCAAACACAGCAGAGTAAAACCCAAGGCTATTGTTTAATTCAAGTAGGTAAGTGAGTAGCTAACCTACTTTCAAGTAATCTTGTTCGATGTACCCAAGTTTACTAGCTTCAATCAGAGCATTGACGCGATCCTTGACATCTAACTTCGCAAAAATCTTGTTAATATGGCCTTTAACGGTACTTTCAGTAATAAATAACCGCTCGGCAATCAGCTTATTAGAAGAACCATCTGCCATCAAAGAGATAATTTGCATTTCAGTGGCACTAAGATTATCTTGGTAACTCTTCCCCTTAATTTTCTGCTGGAAGAAAAAATTATGTCGGCTAATATCAGGGTCAAAAAAAGACTTGTTATCGTAGAATGTGGTTTTAATTGCTTCTAAAATCAAAGGAACATTATTCTTTTTGAGAATGTAAGAATCAGCGCCGGCATTTAAAGCTGATTGAACAGTGCCTTGAGAAGAATGGGAAGAAAGAACAACAATTTTAGTCTTGCTATTGACTTTGACCTCTTTGATCACTTCTAGCCCCGATATGTCGGGTAAACCAATATCCACCAAAATCACATCGGGATTTAATTCCTTAACTAAATTAATCCCTTCAATACCAGTACGAGCAACGCCGACCATTTCCATATCTGGTTGTTGATTGATAGCAGTAGTGATCCCCAACCTAATAAGTTCTTCATCCTCAATGAGCGCTAATCGAATCATAAATCACTTCGATTATAAGATGACTCAATATTTATAACATAGTTATTGGTATTAAGTCTTTTACTTTTGGCTGATGTATTATAACATATAAGTAAGAAAAATCTTTCCAGATAAATGAAAGAAAGTTTAGTACTAAAGCTTGATTGGATATTTCTTTTAGAACTAAAATAAAAGCATTCTCAAATTTTTTGAAGAAGAATTCAGGTATTCTGAATTCAGTCCTTCTGAATCAATCAGTCGGGGATTCAGACCGCGCAGGAATTGTTGACCACAAAACAAGAAAATTTAGTGGGGGTGCAAAAACGCCGGTTATTCATCCGCCAGTCGTACCGAAAACATTGCTGAATTCTGACGACTGACGCCTTTATTCTGTTCGATAGACATAATTAGCATTTATTCATAAAAGTAGCCAAAATAACCATCTGTCGTTGGAAACATAGTTATGCAACAGGAAGTTTTAAGCATCTTAGGTTTGTTACACGATGTTTCAAACAACTATCAAGGAGCATCGTTAGTTTTGAATCAGATAATTGATGGTGCTTATGGACAGTCTTTAGAAGAGATCAAACCGTTGCTGATCGCTTTACAACAAACGAATGAGCGAGGGGTGAGTTTGATTCAATCTAAAAGAACTGCTTTTTTTGAACTAAATCCAGTCACAGTGGAACAGTTTGATATGTTAAGTTTTTTACAAACAACTTATTCTCGATTCAAACTAATAGCACAGTATCATTCCTTGAATCTCCACTATGAAACTCAATCATCGTACAAGCATGGAACGCAAGTACGGGGTGACAGCATAAGTATTGACAGAATGCTGTGTAATCTTGTAACAAATGCTATTAAGTACACTCTTACCGGAGATATCTTTTTAAGGCTGCTCAATCAAGAAGATGATCTAGCCATCGAGATTGAAGATACCGGCTGTGGGATTGCCGCCGAACAAATTTCTAATATATTTATCCCATTATGGCGAGCGCCAAATAGCAATTTATTACATCAATCAGGGATGGGACTAGGACTGTACATCGCCTTATGTGTGGCTCATGCTCATGGTTTGAGGATAAGCGTAAACTCGGTAGTTAGACAAGGAACTAAATTCACCATTATATTTCCTTACAAAGATGACGGGATCTATGGGGTTGATGATAGGATGTTGCCCAAGTCACAGAGGTTACAAGATGCGTTACCTATATGATGTGAAACTTTGGGACAGGATTGAAACAGGGGTGGATTTTCTAATTTTTGTGGCTTTGATGATAGCGGCAATCATCAAACTGGGGCACAACGATTTTCTACAAGCATTGTTTTACATAGTATTAGCTGTCATCATCTCACCCTGGTCACAATTCGAGCGGGTAACTAAGCGATATGTCTTAGTAAGTGCGTACATTCTTGGGTTGTTTGTTGGGTATTTTAGTTAGTCTAACTCTAGGCCGTCAGAAGATCGCTCGTTTTGTTGTTGCGGTGGCTGTTGCTGTTGCTGTTTAATATCAAAGTTGATCAGCTTTTGTGTTTCTTGTGGTGAAAGGTGATTGTGTATTACTTTGTATTCTTCCTCTTCTTCTACTTTATAAGCACTAAAAGCACTTTGATTATCACTTTTGCGCCAAACAGTCAGACGCTGCATACCTTCTCTCATCAACAAATTTAATTGATAAGCCATGCCTTCATAGACTCGACCACCAATAGTATCTTGTCCCTTTGTAACGATAATATTCATTAGTGCAGGAATGAGAGACTTTTTAACAACCTGATTATTTTCAGTTTCAACCGATTTTGACTGTTGACTGTCAACAAAAGGCAGTTTGCGCCCTTTAGTTTCTAATATCTGCTGCAAGAATGTCTTTTTCTTTTCATTGATCAAATCTTCAACTCTTGTTGAATTATCTATATCAGGTGTTTCCTCAGATTTATTTAAACCAAATTTTTGGGCGTACTCTTGGTAGTATTTTTTCTTAAGGGATTGCCTGTAATCTTCAGTACTTTGAGCATTTTGCGTAAGAGATAGAGTATTTCTCACCTCACCAATAATATTTTCGCGCTCTGTAGTGTCTAGTGCGGGGGTTATTGACGGTGAAGGTGGGTGTTTCTCCATCATCAGCGCCAGTCTGTAGGCCAATTGGTTGTCAGAAAAGCCACTGTTGCGGTTGATGATAGTGATGGTTTCGGCTACTGAGCTAGATTGCATAGGTATTACAGAAGAAGAATTCAGGAATAAGGAGCCAGAATGGGCTAAACGCCCCGCTACCGCTAACAGAATTGAATTCTGAATCGATTTAGTGGATAGCGCCGGTGGCAAGCGAGTCCGCGTACCCCTACGGGGAAGCAAGCTACGCTTTTAGCGTCTGTCTGCGACACGCTGCGCGAACGTAGAGAGCGTCTGAATCATGGTCTAAAGCCCCCGACAACTCTTGGAGACGCTGCGCGAACAGACATGGGGTATTCTGACTCCTGAATTCTGACTTCTGACTCCTTTTCATAATTCTAATTCCTCTGAATTAGTAGTAGGTTGTGGTGGAGTGTGAGATTTTTGGGAATGTACTTTAACCTTGGGCGTATAAGTATTGTTAATAACCTGGCTACGAGTATTGAGCAAATCCTGAATCACATCACTCAAAGGAGGAAGTGAGATATTCGTTTGCCCTTTGTTGTGCTGCTCGAATTGACTTTGAAGGAGAATTTTCTGGTAAAGTTCACGCTGCTCCCCAATAGTCAGCTTGCCAGTTTTTGAAAGTTTTTCCCGTAAAGGGTTGTTGTACTGATTGGCAACACTAGACCAAGCATTATTAGTTTCTAAACCGTGCCAATGAGAGGCGATGTCAGGGTGAAGAGGCATAAGCCTATCACGTTTTGGGTCAGAAGAAAACTGTGGCTGTGGTTCTGTAAGAACGTGCGAACGCAAATCATTAACAATGTAAGCTAATGGTGGAAGCACAATATCAGTACGCCCAAAATGATTGATCTCGCTCCAGGCAAGATTTTGAATCTGCTGGTAAAGTTCACGTTGTTCACCAACAGTTAATTTTCCAGTTTGCTGAATTTTAGATTGAAATTCTAAATGTCCTTGCGCTACAGTCTCATGACTTGAACCATCCTTTTCTAACTGCTCCCAATATTGTTTCAAAACTGGATGTAGTGGTAGCACAGCGTTATCTAATCCAGAAGAAAATTTGGGTCGTTTTGTTGGTTGTGATGGTGTTGGTGTAGTTGAGTGTGATACAGCGTTGTGTTGTTTTGCAGAAGGAGAATTAGAGCTTGCTTCTTGTAGGTTTGATTGTGTCTTGCGATCTGGTACGTTGGACGTAGATTGAGTAGATTGATATGACTGCTCTTTGTCTAAATTACGGGTAATTTCGGGATGAACGGGCAAGTCGATGTCACGGGTGTCTGTCGGGTTGCCAAATAATGCTTTGTAATTAATATGCAGTTTTTGAGCTAATAGTCTTAACTTCTCCAAATCAGCTTCAGTGATAGCCATCGCTTGGACTTGATGAGTCATCCCAGTGTCAGTTTTCTCAAACTGAAAGCGAACAGCTTCCCGATTTGTACCATTGTGTTCAGTTTTGAGTAATTGCAGAGTAGATGTATTGTCACTGGTTTGCTGAAAAAGAATCCGGTAATTGCCCAAGGTTAAATCGTCTTTCTCGAAGCTAGTAATAGTTTGTGTGAGAATTTTTAATACCTCGTTTTCTTTGAAACTTTCTAAAATATTGTGTGTGCCTTTAGGAGAGACTGAACCAACGACAGAGGCTATTTTGCGAGGGTCTTCATCAACAGAGGGCAATTCTTTACCAGCTTTGAGGTAGTCAGCCACTAACAAAAACTCCTGCCTTTCAATAGGCAGAATGTTAACAAGAAAGGCAGAGGGCAGAGGGCAGGAGGCAGAAGGAATACTGTTTTCGCTCTCTGCCCGTGACCAGAGGGAACATGGGTCTGAGTCCCCCACCATAATCTCTGATTTGGTGGACAAGAATTGAGCGGGGTTAGAGCCAGGGTCAAATTCTGACGCTCGCGGACTCGCTAACGCTTCGCTATCCCTTCTGCCTTCTGCCTTCTGCCTCCTGCCTTCTTTACTTTGTTTTTCTCTCCAAATTTTTGGCTCAGACTCTATTTCTGTGTAAGAAAGTTTAATATTGCCTACATGTCCCCATTTATCAGCTTGAAAAGTTATTAACTCTACATTATTATGACGACGATAGATACTGTATTTATCAGCACCATGATTCTTGATTACAAAAGCATCAGCATGGTAGATTTTGCCACTGGTCTGCTGTTGTTCATCTTTAGCCTCAACACCATATTTTTTTAACAAAGTATAAGCAGCAAAAGCTATTTGTTTATTCTCGCTAGCTTCTAGGCGCTTTCTAAAAAAATTAGGCTCATAAAGTGTAACATTTTCTTTTTTAGCCCAAGAACTAATGCTTTTTGTGTTTTGTGGAATCACAGGCGGTTCAGTTGGTTGGGTTGACTCAGGGGTAACATCTATATGAATAATGTCTGAATCAATAACTTTTATATCTATAATCTGTGAACCAGGGTCAATAGGTGATTTAGCACGACTTTTTTTAAATACACCAATGTTTGCTTCTAATTCGGGAGCATCTGTCACAGTAAAATCTCCTTTTTGTTGATCAATTGTTTTGACTGTGCCATCTTTGAGCTTGATAGTAAAACGTTTTCTATCAAGTTGATTTTGATGCCATGACTCTAGAGCTATAGCCCCGGCAGATAGCTTTTCAAAACTTTCTCCTCCCTGTGCCACTATAAAATCATCTACACCCTTATCCGGCCCTGGCAGCGTTATTACTTTAACGACAGCACCAAATTCTTGTAATAAGCTTCCTGTCTGACAAATATCTCTTTGGATATTGAGCTTAGTTTCAGGCTTAGTTTCATGATCAAAGCAGATTTTGATTTCTCTACCAGAAGTTGCGAAAACAGCTAACTCATCAGCCAGATAGGAATCACCAATTTTCTTGCCCCACTCGTTTTTAGGTGAGCGATAGCCGGAGGAAATTCCTGGTAGTCCGATGGCTGCGTGACCTTGGCTTAACAGACTGGCTGCTTTCTTCGCCCCTTCGGTAATGGTGATGGGAATGTTGTGTTTATACACACAATACCAAAAACCACTCAAGCGATCGCTATCGCTGGGGTTTACTCCAGCTTTTGAGTAAATATTTTGGGCAATCACGCCTGGGACATCTAGCAAGAAAATACTCAAATCAACTGATGGTGGATGCTCATATTTGATGAACTTGCCTTCAACCGCAACAGTGAACCCATCTTTTTTCACGGTTTTGGGTCTGGGGCGGTTTGGCTTATAACATCCCCATTCTTTAACTTGAGGTTGCTCACCAGGGGTAAGATTAGCAAATGTGCGCGGGTCTACTCCTGAATTACACCACCAGCCACCTGCATCTAGATGGGAATAGAGTTCTAAAAGCCTAATAGAGAGGCTACCTGTATTTGTACGTGAGAGTTTGTCGCTGATCATGAGCCGTTCCCAAGCTTCATGTTCGCCACCGACATAGCTAAAATGAAGACTAGAGAAGTTGAGATGTGCAATATCTGGTGCGATCGCGCTGCCTACTACGAGTTCGTGCCAATGTTGCGGATCAATATGTTCTGGGTGAGGCGGGATATGTTGAGTATTTTGTCGCTCAAGTTTTTTACTACTTATGCCATTGTTGGCGCTTTCAACTGTAAAAAAAACATTTCTATGGATGGAAGCATTTAAACCTACATTATCTTGGTCTTGAATAGGTAGATATTCCTGGGTGTTCTGCCACATCTGTATAGTTAAAAACTCAACAGATGTGGCAGAAGGCGGAAGAATTAAGGGGGAATTGGGGTTAGGTAAAACTGGAGGTAAATCAGGCTCAGGAGGAAATTTCGACGGTGTTATATCATTACTGCCGGGAAGAAGTTTAGGCAATAAATATGCCATTATCTCTTCTACTTGTTCTATTTCCTCATCTGTTACACCTTCAAAGTTACCTTTAGACCATTTCCAGCCACCATCCTCATCAGGAGTAAGAAAATAAGTTTCTTCCCCTATTTCAATTCGACATTTTAAATCAATAGCTGATTCTATTGATTTGTAAATAAACTCTCCTAAAGGATAAATAAAAGCTCTAATAAAATGCTGACTAGTTCTAGCGTAGGCAGAAGTAAGTTGCAAATGTCGTTCATCAAACATATTTTTTGTTAGTTATTTATATACTGTGCGTTGTGATGTACTCTTATTTAGGGACAACAGTTGCAGCGTCTCTGTAAATATTTATTATTAGCAGGGTTTTCTAAGATCCGAGAACAAGATTGACGTAAAACCTCATATTGTTGCCAGTTAGCCCCCAAGTATTTTATATCAATGAGCTTACCTTGGGGAGTAACCCGATTAAAAATAATATGAATGTAAACGTTACTTGGATTAATATCAAAAAAACAAATGTACTGCAAATCATACCAGCCAATACCATGAATATATTGATTAACAATTTGAATACATAATTGTTGATTTAGGTTAATATAAATATTTTTCAAACTGATGACAATATAGATTCCCAAACTCTTAAGTCTTGGTCTAGTTCCAGACAAGGTATTAAAATTGTCAATGATTTGAGTTGGAGTCAGATTAATGTCAATGAAACTACCATTAGCGAAAATATACTGTTGAGATAAAGTTTTAATTAATTCAAAATTATCAATCTTCAATTCTTCAATAGTCATTTTCATAATATTAAAACCCGATATCAGAAGGAACTTGGTCTTGATTAACCATGCTGCCAACTTTTTTTGATGTCAGACCGGGATTATTAGAAACAGCTTGAGGATTTTGGGGAATGGGAAAGCGTAACTCAACTTGGTTAACTCGCAAAGCTAAATCTTGCCCAGAGGGAAATTTCTGCGTACTTCTCCTAGCTAGTAAACTAACAATTCTCGCCCATTTTAGTTGATTGTATTTCTCAATATTTTTGAGAGGCTGAGAAATTTTAATAGTTTTCAACAGTGGAACTGAACCTTCCTTTTTATTAGCATAAGTTGGGTTAATGAAAACGCATTTACCAGCAATTAACTTCAGAAATTGAGCCGATTCAAAAAGCTTTCTCGTTTTTTCTTGGTCGCTGATGCTCGTGCTATTATTTTTACCCCCAGTAGAACGGCTTTTTTGCTTGTACTTAATCTCTTCATCACCCAAGAAGTTGGAGAATAATTGCGCCGACTCGTTCTCACCAGGATTGAATATAAACTTAGTGCTGCAAGCGCCAAGGATAGCTTTAGCGATATCTTTACCGTAATTTTTCTCAAGCTGCCCCATATTTTGGAAGCCGATAATACCGCAGAAGCCCTCAGAACGAGATTCGTTGAGCCATCTGTACAGGTCAGGTAAGTAAATCGAGGGTAATTCATCCAGTGCAACGATGAGTGGATCAAGTCGCTTTTTGGCAATGTTACGGGCGATGGTCATGTGTAAAATGCTGGTCATGAGAGGCCCTACTGCATCTCGGCGCTCTCTATCCAACCCAAAGATAATCATTTGCTTACCTTTAATTTCTAAAGGTAAAGTCGTCTTTCCAATGAAGCAGCCTAGTGTGTTTTTGGCCATAAAGCGAGTAAACATAATACTGGCAGTTGCAACAATGCCTGCAACAGTCTTTTCAGATGCAGCAGAACTGAACAGTTGCCCAAAGGCAATTTTTACCCAAGGATTGAGAGAAGCAGCCATCAGGCGTTTGACCATTTGTTCGCTAGAAAGTATCGCGGCGCAAGTCATAACATCTGCGAATTGACCGAACTCTTTAGCTAACATTAGAATTGCCTGAGTCAGCTGATCCCCCGAAGGGCCAAAGAACCCATCTTCAGTTGAATTGCCCAGAAGTCGGAAATTCTTATTGATGACGGTTGAAATTTGTCGGGACGATTCGGCATCACTACTATCCCGGAGAAAATCTAAAGGATTGCAGACTTCAGATTCAGGGAATCCCGGTGCAAAGATGTGAACATCATAGCCCTTGTATTTGGCGTAGGCAGCAACTTTCGCTTGAGAAGGATACTTAAAGTCGTAGACTATACATGGAAATTCCTGATCAATTGCCGAGTAAATCATTGGGTTAATGGCGCTGAATGTTTTTCCACTACCAGGAGCGCCGATGACTGCCGTACCTCTTTGCACATCAGGGATATAGAAAGTAGTGCCACCACCTTTTCCCTGATGCTTACCAATGTAAAGTGCCGCACTATCACATTGGGGATTGGCAATTTGCAAGATAGCCTTTTTCTGAGCAGTAGCAGTTTCTTTAGCTCCACCCCAATAAGAAGTAGCAATTTTCTTCTTGTTACCATCGCCAAAAAATACCCTCATCAAAATATAAGCACCAAGTAAAGACAAAACTGTTAGCCCATTGGGGGTAAATAAATGATGAGTGTATTTGCCAATTGCGTCTGAAGGATTTTGTAATTGCTCAAATCGAAATCCTTGAGGATTAGCGCTATTTACTTTGAAAGATTTGCTCATATTTAAGGTAGAGAATTAGGTTGCCCAAGAACGATAGGGTCTTTCTCCTGGTACTCAATAAAAGGTACAGGCCCTATGAAGTAGGGGCTGCAAGTGCGACCAATGAAGGGTATAGTTTTGCAGATGCGGAAAAACATAGCAGTCTCGACAGAACCACTCGCTTCATTAATATTCCAAACTACTTGCTTAAAACTAGAGCCAAAGGGGTTCCTGCCAGTAGGCTCTTTACCATTATTAAGAGCTTTTAAAATGCCAAATCCACCATTAACCTTTTGGAAATTCCCGGATATCCACTGTGTTCCAGTAGTCTTACCAATGCCTGACATTTCCGTATGAGCGCAATTATTTTGTAGACAGGGAACATTAAAGCCATCTTGGTAGCTACCAGATATGGAGCGGGTACGGTTAGCTTCAATATCTCCCAATGGCAGATCAACTTTGGCAACAAATGAAAGGTCAAGTGTTCGCAGTCCTGGTAGGTTATCCCAGGTGAGAGTGGACAATCCAGGTACTCCATTAATTTTGGAGTCTTGCCAATTCTCAAATCTATTAATAGATGTGTTTTGAATGTCGGAAATAGATGTTAGTGAGTAATTTTTTAAATTTATTACTCTTCCTAATGGAACGTCACGTAAACGAGAATTTCGGCTGGCGTTACCTATTGTGCCTCCAGTAATTCCAAATCTTCTCAAGAAATCGCTGACAGGTTCAACACTTCTGACATTTCTATTACCTAAACCAGGGATCGCTTTGGTTAAAGATGCTAAAGTTTGCCATTGAGTTAATTGAAAATCATCTAATGTTAACCCACTTAAACTGATTCCTTGTACTGAAGCTATGGTTGAGAGATTTAAATTTTCTATTGCTAATTGAGGTGTTTCAAAATCCCCCAGTTCCATAAACTCGCTAATGCTTTGTCCTGCCGTCCAGGTTCTAGTTTCTGTACCTCTTGTACCTGGGTAGGTAACACTGCTACTTTCAGAAATAATCATGTCGCCGAATTTCAAACGCGACCAATCAGGAGTAAACCCATTGGGTGAATTTACAATGGGTACTTGTGCCGAAGCCCTGGGCAGCAAAAACCCTACAAAAGAGTTCAATAGACCATACTTTATGAAACTATGAATAAATAAGCTACCTACTAAACCAAAAAAAATGAAGTAACGTAAAGCGTTATCATTGGATCGTAAAGATGATTTCATAAGCCATTACCGCCGTGTTAAATTATCAGAACTATAGCTCAAAGCAATTAATTTGTTAACTAAGTCTTGAGAGACAGAAGCCTTATTAGCAGCAGTAGAAATGTCATCCCCTGCTTGTAAATAACCGATTAACTTTTGCAAGCGTTGGTGTAGTTCATCTTGCTGATTCATCCATCCACTTCTAATAGCAACAACAATACCGCCTCGAATTTGGTTAATTGTTTGCTGTGTTTTAACTAATGATTGCAATTGAGGTTTTAGGATTGTTTGTTCTCGTGCCACATCGAGCTTGATTGTCACCTGACTATATTTAGGAGTGCCATTACTTGTTGCTAGTCGAAAACTGTAAGTCTTGCGTTCACCAGAGGATGACTCCGTAACTACTGTTAACAAAGTGGTAGATGTTTGCGGTATTCCGGGAATGTTTACTCTCTTGATCCGCCGCAAATGAATTAGCCCAGCACCTCCTTTAGAGCAATTCTGATCCAGTCCCTCTAAGCAACCGTCTGTGTCAAGCAGAATTTGCGATGGGTCATCTAACCAAACCTTTTTAATTGTCTCGCCAATTTCATAGAAAGAAATTGCTACCCCGTGACCATTCCAAACGTTAATAGTTTGTAGTTTGGCCTGCTCTCCACTAGCCATTGATTGAAAGATGGTGCGAACAACTGGAGCGGCAATTGTGGATATTGGAGTCAGGGCGAGAGCCAACGCTAGAGTGCCGCTTGTAACTGTGTTAATTACGCTTTTCATGGCAACTCCAAAGAGCGATTTACATTAAAGGTAACTTTGGTTCCCTGTGGAATAAACCAAGTATTAGGGCGAGAAGTAATTTCTTTAGTAGCACGTTGATTGCGTTGACTAAGATTTTGACTAACTTGACCAAAAAAACCTGACATTAACGCACCAGTAATATTGCGCTGATTGCCACTACTACGTGTGCGAATCCTGCCTGTGGATTCATCAAGAATTTCTTCTTCACTATCCGGTTGGTTCATAATCTCCCCAACCTTCCCCAATGCAGACACAGCGCCACCAAACAAGTCACTACGGGCAATCTCGCCACCCCTGTCCTGAAATCTCCGAGCCAACAGGGGTCTACCACCTTCCCCAGTCACGGAAATCGCACCCGCAGAAATAGGATATTCTGTATTATCTTTGATAATGCCCTGAACATAGGCGATAGCGTAACTGCCCCCATCAACCGAAGCTAATTCGACTGCAAATATTGTTCCCGAAGGGATTGCCACTTGCCCATAGTTATCGCGTAAATCCTCTTGCAGTCTAGCAATAGATTTAGTGTTATTAGAGGTTGGTGTTTGTGTCTGTCCAAGTCCTGAACTATTAACTGTGGTTTGAACTAATGGGGTAACAATCACACCAGTAGCAAATGAGCCAACTGTCAAATAACGAGTTTGTTTACCTCGAAGAATTTGGCTTTCTTGAGGTAAATAATTGTTAGCTAAAGTAATCTTGTTAACTTTAGAAATCGCTTTCCACTTGGGGCGGATCTTTTCAATCGAGCCGCTTGAGTTTTGCGGCGTGGTTTGGTCAAGATTATTTGTATGTGTTTGTTCATTCGGTTGATTTTGAACTACTTGAGCAAGATCCGGATCTAATGAAGATTGCTTGCTGGTGCTAGTTTCGGCATAAGCAATTTTGCCGTAAGAACCGATGCTGCGGAGTTTGTTCAATTGTTCAAGGGGATCTAGGGGCGCTACTGCCCGCGTTCCCATAGAAGGTCTTGGAGAAAAACTCGTGCGTGTTAATGGCTGAGTGTAGGTTCTAATCGGTTGTGATGTAGTCTGAACTACGCGACGTGGTTGTATATTTTGAACAGGACGTGGCGCAGGTCGTGGAGATGGTGGGCTAGATGGCACGACCTTTTGGTTTACTGAAACTGGTACTGGCGCTGGTTGGTCAAATTTATTTTTGTTAATGCGACCTAACTCATCTTCTTGATCCGACAGAGCTAGTTTTGCACGAGCGTCACCATCCCCCTCACTATCTTGTGTTTGTTCTGTAGCAGTAATAGTTTCCCCTGGCTTTTGAGCAATCTTTTCCGGTGGAGAAGGATTAAATACTCCATTGAGTATCAAAAATATAGCTAAAAATCCAACTCCAAAAGGCACAGCAATTATCCCTAATCGTGACCAAGGAGAAGTAACAAAATTGTGCTTAGTAGGAACTAATAAACTTTCCGGTTCTAGCTGTTTGTCAGGGTTATTTTTATGGTCAGCATCACCCATACTTAGTAATTTGTCTATAGTTGATCCAGACCCTTTACTGTTGTTTTCACTCATTTCTTTCTCCCGAAGTTTAAATCTACAATTTCTGTAATTTCTAATCCGGCGTGACGGGCTGCATAAATCTTCTTAGCTAACTCAGTGGTATTAGCTGGGATATATTCTGGATTAGAAATTGAAGAAACTGTAACGGTTTTGTTGAAAGCAATTCCTTTACCTGAGTTATATTCACGCTCAAAAGTTACCAGCGTACCAATAAAATCTATTTCCCATTTCCCTGATTTAATTTGACGTGGTTGGGATATGAATCTAGGAATTAAAGATACTTGAGTATCACCATTGAATACACCTATCGGAGTGATTGATGCTAATTTCTTGAGAAAGGCGGGGCGAAATCCTTCATTTTCACTTAAAGCAAATGCAGCATCATAGGCTCTAGTCGTAACCCTACTATTAGATTTATTATTAACTCTGCCTACTTCTACCCCAGTATCTTGCTTAGTGATAGGTTCTCCTTTCTCATTAAATGCTTTTACTAATCCATCCCAATTAAACGTAGTAATAAATGTATCAGATACAAATTTTTTAATTACTTCATCAGACCGTTCTTTTGGGTCTACTGCTCTAGCGGCAATTGTCTCTCCTGATGAGAGTTGTACTAATGCCAACTGTTTTTTATTTAAAACACTAATCGCTCCATAACTTAGAAATTGTAATAACAGAGAAAGCGCAGCCATTGAAAATCCAGCTAGAGAAATTATCCCAACTCTTGTTGTTACATATTTGTTGTAACTAAGTAATTGTAATGGTTCTTTTGGTTGAGTTTTATTTTTGGGATTCAACATAGGTTTTATTTAGCTAATTTCCCGACTAAACTACCACCTTTAGTAGCAACACCTTTAGCAATCTCAATGGCAATCCCACTGTAAGTTTCAGTAGCTTTATTAATTTGAAGTAAAACAGAAACGCCACCACCAGCCGCTAAACCTGTAGCTAAGAATGGCGCAATTATACCAATTGTAAATAGGAAGAACATTGGCTGATAAGATTTAGAATCAGCGACTAATTGCCCGGCGAAACCAACAATGATATTGAAGCAGAGCTTGCCAAAACCTACACTGAAATACCCTACTAACCAACTGTAAATTGATTTAGCTCCGTAAGGTAGCAGAGAACCACCAACAGCTATAGGCCCCAGCAGTGC
This sequence comes from Nostoc sp. FACHB-973, assembly GCF_014698115.1. GTDB lineage: Bacteria > Cyanobacteriota > Cyanobacteriia > Cyanobacteriales > Nostocaceae > Nostoc > Nostoc muscorum. The sequence continues at coordinate 10,788 of NZ_JACJSJ010000042.1, read as the reverse complement.
TGTTACGAGCATAGTCAGTTCAATTCCCCATTGATAAGCCCCATTCATTCCGACTAAAATTATCGTAACTATGTCAGTAACAGCAGACCCAACAAAAGCATTAATGGGAGATAAAATTAAATCAAGTCCATTTGCTTTCCCATCTTTAACATCATTAAAAGCATCGATTGCACCATCTACTGCATTTACAAACCAAGAAAAAACTCCATTATTCTTTTTAAACTTATCTGGATATTTTTTGGTTAAATATTCTTTAGCTTGATCTAAACAGTTGATCTCTTCTTGTTGACTTAAAGATGAATTTCTACATTTATTTACAGCAATACCAATAGCACTACGTGCTGCTTCAGTTCCCAATGCACTTTCGTATGCTTGCTTGAGGTCAATTCCTGCCGCTGCTTCGCTAAGAACTATATTATTTACATTATTAATATAGTTTCTAATCCCCAAAGTTGACTTTCCTAGTACATCCCCCTTATTACTGAGTAAAATAATTACTATTAACGGCCAAATGAAGTCTGTATAAGCTCTTTGCTCTTCCCCATTCATCATCTTCTTTGTCCATTCAACGACGAAGAAAGTTAGTGTTGCTACAGCAAATAAAGCACCAACTGTACAAATTGCTGAATAAACACCACCTGTAATAGTCTCGTTCCAAAGCTCATCAAACCCTTGCGCTATTGAAGCTGAATTTTCTTTTGCTAAATCAGCTAAATCGCCACCATCTAGTTGGGCTAGTAAAAACATGATTTAAATCCTTGCTCAATACAGTAATTTGGTCAGATATTTGAACGCTAGTTCATTGTTTGTATAGGAAGAGAAAGCTCTTGTAACGTAAGAATTCAGCTATTCTGAAGTCAGAAGTCAGGATTCAGAACAGTAGAAGAATCAAAAACTCATTTGACTCATAAATGTACTTGGAATATCAAACCTTTTATAAATTCTGACTTCTGACTCCTGTACATGGATAGCGGGGCGTTTAGCCCGTGCTGAATTTTTATCTTGTAACTTTACCTCCTACTGCGTTTCTATACCTTTTAATCAGTCAGCAGAAGTAGGATCTAGCCGTGCATTAAGTATGACTTCATGTACTAGAGATAATCTGCCATCTTCTTCGGAGTTCTCCTTTTTCCGTTGGGAGTCAAGATGATCTGCCACTTGCGTCAGCATCAGGTTCGAGTAAGCATTGTCCTGTCGGGCTGATAAAGAATCAGTACGCTGCTGTGCCAACATTGACACAATTAAGCCGTTCTGAGCGGCGATCGCCTTGAGAACGTTTTGAGAGGCATCCATGTTCTGAGCTTCATCAGAAATATCTTTTGCAAGCTTAACGATTTGTGCAGTAGTATCAATTTTTTCTTGAGTTTGCTGCTGTCCTTTTTCGCTGACGACGCTAGCGACAGAAGCCAAAGCTAGGTTACGTTCCAGCTTCTGTGCTTTTTCTTGGGCGACAGGATAAGAATAATCATCTTTGAGCGTATTTTTCAATTGTTCAGCCGAAGCAATCGGGTCGGGCGCACCCAATTGTCCGATAGAACTATTAATTGCAGCTGACGCATTTTCTTTGATGTCAGCCCAACCACTGTTAATCTCATCTTTAGCCCAGGTTTGAATTTCCGAAACTTCTCCTTGAAGATCCGATACGATAGAACTAAAAAAATCGTTGATGCTGATGCCATAGCTAGGTGCAGCAATAAATAAGCTGACAAAAGTCGCAGAAGTTATCGCACCAAGAGTCAATTTATTCATGATTGGTTTCATCTTACGCCACCTGTTTTAAATGTAAATTTGAGAGCAATGTTTTAGCCAAATCTGATAACTCTTCTCCCCGAATCATTCTGATATAATCCTCACTAAATTTGACTAACCCAAGCATAGGATTATTGTGATAGTGTTTAAGAAACAAACTGCGTAATTCCTGCTCGTTGGGATTATTAGCAACTGAGGCTAATAAACAGTAGGCAGGATAATAGCGACAAAAAGTTAGCTTGCCATTATCGTCAAGCAACCACTGAGAATAAATTCCCTCCTTTTTTGGATAAAAAGCTTCTGTACTGTTGACCCTGATGATAACAGTTGGATATTTAAAGCGAACAATAAACGGGTCAACGGCTGATGATTGAATTCTGCCTACTAAACGTGTAGTGATATTAGCAAATATCTTCTGTGCAGCTTTGCTCTGATATATAGTCTCTGGTTCTTGGGCAGAGATAATGACGCGGATACCAGACTTAGCACCATTGGCACACAATCGCCCAATCAAATCAGCGATCGCATCGAATTGGAATAAAATTGGTGCTTCATCAAGGAAGAATATCGAAGCTTTTGATGATAATGCGCGACGTAATGCAGCAGCATAGGCACTAAGAGCAAGAATCGCTGCATCAGCTTCACTCGATAAATTACGTAAAGCGAATACTAACAATTTGGCATTAGTTCTAAAACTGGATGGGCGTGAGATGGATTGCCCGACCCTAGTATTCAACCAATAATTTATTCTCAGCCTAATCTGGTTTAATGCTTCGGAAATCTCTTGACTCTTACTAGCAATAGAATCTAATTGTATAAAAGCTGGAGAACAAAAATTATAAAAATCTTTGAGCGTCGGAGTTTCGCTCCAATATTGAGTCCCAAATCCAAAATGTATTGCTGACTTGTAACGTGATTTAATTTCATCATCATTAAAAAATGTTTTTAAAGCTAAAGCAATGATTGACTCAATATTAGTGGTAATCGTTGGGCTGACACCAATCATGCTCGTCCCTATCACCATTGTCATCAGCACTGATTTAAGAAATTCCTTAAAATCGTTCAATCGCTCATTTCTCAGTTCTGCATCCAAAGAGCGCAAATCAGGTAGTTCAAAGAGATTGTTTGATTCTTTAGAGATGTCAAAGTATGCCCCATCTTTACCAAGTAGATTAGTGTAATCAGTGAAAGTGGATGTCCCGTCTGGTTTGGGATAGTCCAGTGCTACTACCGGAATATCTTGTGCAAGTGCAGGGGTAAGAATACCTGCCACCAGCACTGATTTACCTGAACGAGTTGCACCGAAGACTGCCAAATTCTTATGATTCTGGTATAAGTCCAGATGTACTGGTGTGCCGCCCTCTTCTGCAACTAACTCAAACCCAGTCCGATCTCCTGTGGCAGTCCTGATCAAAGGCATCAGCCCTGGTGCTTCCGAACTAAAATATGGTAGTCTGCGGTTAAAAGGCTTGGTTAACAACGGCTCCCAAACAAACGGACAACACTGCAACCATGTCTTCCAAGCGTATTCAATCTCCCGGTCAACTACCGCCGGACGCAAGAAATAGCTGGCAAGATATCGACAAGCTTCATCTAATTCCCTAATAGTTGGGCGGTGAACCAGAAAAGCTGTTGCGGTATGCACAACTACACTCCCTTTGTATATTGTCTTTTGCGCCTCAAGTGATTCCTCAATATTCATACCTGATTTGACATCAATGTTCCCTTTTCCTGTAGATAAAGAAGTGTTAGTAATTGATTGCTTGGTAATCCGTTGAAGATTTGTTTTAGAGATAGTTTGATTCGCCTTTGTTAGCTGACAAATAACCTCTGTATCATAAATACTATCTCTAGAGATTAGTTCCCATAGATATCGCAGTTGGGCTTGTTCGTCATACCAGCCCCCTGGTTTTTGGCTGAAGTTGAGCGCCCCAACATATTTATTTTGGATTTTTACCCATTTCCTATCAAAGAATGGCACGGATAGCTCATTCTCTAACATCTGGTGGCGGATATGAAAATCACTAGTTTGAGTTTCTACTAGTCCATTGGCGGAATCTATCTTTAGAGGATTAGGAATTGCTGGTGGCGATGACAGATTGAATTGCTGCCAATTTATTTCCCATATTTCTTGGGCACTCAGCACCCTAATCCCAAGTTTCATTTTATTACTTAGTATGGCTGACCATTGCAAAAAACCATTGCTAAAGGAATTTTGGAGAATATTTTCAATTCTAGTATTGTTCTGGGCGTGAATTTCACCTGTAAAGCGAAACCAGCCCTTTTCTAATTTTTTAATAATAGATTCTATAAAATCTTTAGACTGTTCATCGTCATCAATAACAGTGTAAGTACACCAGAGTCTCAAAAACTTATTCTTTCTAACTCCACTTTGCGTTAGTTCCTTAGCCCTTAATCTTTCACTACGTATTAACAATTTTAATTGGTCAATATGACAATTACTCTCTAGCTTGGACAGTTCTTGTTGTCGGTGATAATCAGACGTAAAAGAACCTAAGTGTATTGTGAGGCTTTCGCCTTCTGGAATTTCTTTTAGTCCGGCTTCTATGCCCTCAAATATCGGCAGCATTTGCTCTGATTGTAAATTCGGATGAATCCCTAAACAATCAAAGCAGAATTTGATTTGAATATTTTCACCTTTTTTGAGAATTAATGCGCCTACGCCCTGCCTACCTCCTAAGTTTAATTCACAAATTCCCGCTAAATGGATAATATCTTCAAAGGGAGTGAGCATTTTGACAACACTAATCTGCTCGTTTCCTAATGCGACTTTACCTAATTTATCTTTAGCCTGATTAGAAGATTTTGCCATAATATCAATAACTGAAATTTAACTAGAACTTAAAACTTAGAACTTAGAACTTATTTTTCTTCCGGCTTTCGACTTCCGACTTCCGACTTCTGTTGTATTGATTGAAATCTCATATATCCCCTACTAATCCGAGGGACGCTGACGAACTTACCAAAAAAGTCTTTATTTGTAGAAATTGTCCACCATGTTGCCCATCCCCAAAAAATACTTAATCCTGTGCCTAACCAACTTGTTTTCAGTAGATAATTAAAGATAAATACATTGGCTGCTGCTATTAATGCCCAGGGAAATATTTGGTCGGCAGGGAATGGCCCTAGTCTTGGTCTTTCTCCTAAAATCCTATTTACTGTCCGAAAATCATGTTTCGTTGACATACTTATTGATTTAATAAAAAATTATCAGCTATTAATTTAAATACGTATTTATCAATAACTGATAACTTAAAAAGCTTTCTTACTGAACCTGAACAATTAAACCAGTAATTAAATCTCCAACAAAAACTGCCATAACTATGATTAATGGAGTTCTTGCTAGCGTCTGCCAGTCTTCATCATTCCGGGCAGATTGAATAATCCGAACTAGACTAATACCAACATACAATAGGAATAAAGCTCTCAATACATTGAAAAAAAGTGCGATAACTGCTGCTGTTTGTCCATTGCCGGCATTACCAAAAGTGTTGGACATCCAAGTTTGAGCATTATTGAAAAACTGAGCATTAGCTGGAGCCGCCGCAAAATCAATTAGGCAAATTACTGCTAACAGCGCAAACAACACAGCGTAGAGATTAACTCCATACTTTCGTTGTACTTTATCGAAGTTAGTAAATAATGCTTGTGACTGTTTCGGCAAGGCAATGACGATGGCAGACGCAATCATAAATCCACCCATCAATATATTGTGGACGGACATCTCTGCTATCATCAACACACCAGTCACACCCATGAGTGTAAGTGTGTTTTTTTTCGCCCTGTCATTCTTTGGGTCAGGTGAGAGGGTTGCTGTTGCCGAAGCGGAAAAACTTTCTGGGTATTCGTAGTCAGTACGCATCTGCTTTCGTTCTCCTGAACGATGTCTTGAGGAATACGCACATTCTTGAATAAGTCAAATCTAAAATCGACGTACTCTGGTACTGAAAAAAACAGAACTGTAGTACTGGAGTAATATTACTAACATTAATAATCTACATAGATAAAAATTCTTTGTTCTATTATCGGTCTTTTTGCTTGATTTACTTACATTTATATTTTTTTATTAGTATAAATATCTGTACTATCTCTTCAGTAAGTGTCAAATAGGGGGGATTGACTATTGGCTAGCTTTATGATGTCAAATATTTAAATTAGCTTTAAGTATCGCCGCTTTCCATAAATTCAACTTTCCCTTCGATACCTCACCATGTTTTGCATCATAACTAAAAACTGTTAAAACTTGATTGCATGTATATAACAAATATGTATAATACTTGCAGCTTGTACTTCAGCATTCGTTAGAAGTAGATATTTGGTCAAGCAAGGAAATTGGAAATTAATTTTCAGTCCGGAGTCAGAATTCAGGAGTCAGGAGCCAGAATGTTGCAGAAGAGTGAATTCTTTTCAATCAATAGAAGAGTTATACGCTCATTGCTTTTAAATTCTGGCTTCTGACTTCTGGGTGCTGAATTCTTACAATTTTCACGCATCATTTGTTGGAGTATTTATGAATAAAAGAAAAATATTTACAGCACTTGTTTCAATAGGTGTAGGACTATGCTTAGGAGCTTGCCAGTCTGAAAGAGACAAGGTTGCTCAGGCAGAGAATGACTTAAAACAGGCTTATGCGGCGGCAAGTGATGATGAGCAAAGCCAAAAAGATAAGGAAGTACAGGAGCAAATAAGGCAATATGTAGAAGAGACACCTAACTTATATAGAATAACTTGGAAGGTATGCGGAGATTATAGAAGTAGGAAGCGGGATGGAGTAAGATGTAGCGAAACTAAAATTCCCAAAACTAAAGGATATGTTGATCCCGTTTACGTCTGGGCAGCTAATGGGGTGCAGTTTGTTAATAAGCAACACTTTGTTAATAGCTATTGGGCTACAGGATTGTTTGTCAAGTCTAAAGGATGCTTGAACTCAGGTAAGCCAGAACAAGAGCAATTTTATAATGTAAAAAATTTCACCAGAGATAAAACGAATGCTGTTCCTACCGCAGCAAACGTGAAGATTGAAGCTCTGTCAAAGCAGGAAAAGCAAACAGTAGTAGAACTTGCCTTCAAGGACGCAGAAGTAGAAAATTATGCGCTGACAAATTTCGGTGTGTCAGCAACCACAGGATTAATACCCACTGGGAAAACTTGCTTGACTCTCGAAGAATGGAAGAAGACGCAATCGTAAAAATCAGCCACAGTCGCTTTGAGCGATCGCAGTTCAGTCGCGGCGACTTCCTCCATCTACACCACAACCAACCAACGCAATTCAAGTCTAATTCTTTCTTAGATAAAGAAAATAATTTAACTTGTTGACCCCTTGTCCCCTGCTTGCGGTAAGTTAACTTTAACCCCAGTTGGTCTAACAACAACCCCAACAGCCAAATCGGTTTGGGGTCAGAGGGAACAGTGAAACCCAAAATTGCTTTGATGTGAGCAGCGCAGTCAACAGCGATCGCCGTTTCTAAGTTCGTTCAGCCAGTAAATAGTTTTGCTCACGCACATCAGTTATTTAGCAAAGTTTTGTAGTTTTTTATACTTAAGTTTTGCAGTCATTGATTACTTCATGCTTATACTAAGCGATGGCGTAACCGGCCAGCGTAGCTGATCGCTCTATGAAAATCGCAATTTGCCGACCATTGGTCGGCAAAAACTTAATTATGATTCTGAAAAACTAATCCTTTATATGAGCCAAGATCGAGGGTGTTAAAAGGAGCGGGAATTTGCAGACCACCATGCCAAACGATGTCTGTGCCTTCCCTTATGCCCTCTGTATTACTGTGCTTTTTGTGATATAAAATACTTTTTTTACGCAATTATAATTACTGTAGGCATCGCTATGCAGTAAAACTTTCTGCATTATACTCATCTAGGTAAATAGGCTAAATAAACCTACCATCAACATATTTATTTACCTAGACAATTATCATGATACAGCACGGGGATTTCGTTCGATCTTAAGGTTGTATTTTTAACTGTATAATTTACGACCTCATAAACTAACTCGCAATCAGCTAAAGTCCCTTCGGCCATCAGGGAGCATCTTGGCGTTCACCCTGAAAATTGATTCAGGACAAGTTCGGAATCAATTGCAGAACAGTTTGAGTTTTTGGCACGCAAGTTTTACCCATTTCTTGAAGAATTTTTTATAGAGCAATCACACCACTCTCAAAAATAAACTAAAAATGACTCTATAGTTTTATGGCGTGATAGCGATTAAAAAGCGGGCTATTCCGATAAGCTTGATTTGGCATGAAAGCAACAGAAGCAGGGAAGAATTTTGTACAAGTTTCTTAAAATAAGCACCTTTGCCCATTTTCTTTAACCCAAACCTACACCTGTAATATTTGTATACTCAAATGCTAGAGTATACTCTTTGACCTAATACATCACTTATTAACTATAAAGTCATTATAAGTTTATTTTTTTCACCTATTTTAGGTTTTTCTTTTAGAGGTGTATTTTTAGGGGGAACCACAAAAAAAAGATCCCACCCTGCATCGAAGAAAGGTAGTGTTTAGGTAAACTGAAACGAAAAGTGATTGAGTCAGCGCATCACTTATCTTGATAATCACTAGACCGCAGCATCATGTAAAGGTGATTATTGCTTGTGTAGCACGAGCGATGGCGTATCACTATAAAGTGGGCGGTTACGCCATCACCCAATATGGCATTATTCGCCGTAAGGAATATGCAACAATTGAACGGCTTGGCGCTTATATTCCTCAGAACGCAAATCGTATTTCTGCGTGGTTGCTGGGTCGGCGTGTCCTGCCAGTCGGCTCACCGTCAAAACATCAACACCAGCAGTCAACAAACTAGTAATAAACGTGCGTCGAAAATCATGTGGACTGAAAGAAGCTACTTCGGCACTTAAGGCCCGTTTGCGGAGAATTGTCATCACAGCTTGATCAGTCATCCGTTGGATCTGAACATGACCACCTCGCCGTACAGGACAAATTAATGCTCCAGGCGCATTACTTCTCTCAAATAGCCAATCATTCAAAGCTGCCACTGCCCCATCCGGCAAATACACTGTCCGAGACTTTCCCCCTTTGCCCTTGCGTACAAGCAAAGAACTATATTCATTTTGGTAATCTTTTGTGTCTAATGCTACTAACTCCGACCGACGTAACCCAGAGCCACTCAGAATCGCAATCAGTGCGGCATCTCTTACACCAATTAAAGTCTGGTCGTTTTTGCAATTACTCAAAAGCGCGGCAATTTCACTTGGTTTTAACAACCGTCCCCTTAAAGGTGAATCCCCCTTTACACGCTTGAGATCCACTGCTGTTGCATAATCATCGGCGCTGATTAACCCCAACCTCTGTGCTTCTTTCAGCACCCGCCGTAAAGCACAAAGCATCCGATTTACAGTCGCCGGAGAGTACTGTTCCATCAACACTGAGCGAATTGCTGCCGTGTGCTGGTAACGCAACTTCGACCAATCCAAAGACAATGCATCACTCTCAACCGAAGTCGTTAGCATTCGGGCGATGACATTTAGTGCTTTTTCCATCGTTCGCCGCGAAGAAGATGTCAGGCTAGACAAATAGACCGCGGCTGGGTGAAGTGTTAACGGCGGCGGCGTTGCCAACACTAAGTTAAGAAGCGGTGTCGTTTCTCTTGCCATGACGAAAAAGCACTACACCTGCCCTTTTTTGAGTCAAGCGTCTTTCTAAATCATTATTCTCTCACCAATCCACTCCAATTTCCTAAATAGCTCTTGTAAGCATATAAAAAAGTTCAACAATTCTAGTCTCTCAAAGCATTGATTTAGAGTGGTTGGGTGCAAGTCCCGTAAAAATAAGTTGAACAATTTGGGGCTGGAAAAGGGGTTACTACACCACTTTTTCAACACAGAGACACCAAACTCAAATAAAAAAGTTGAACAATTAGGAGAGTGATGCTAACCGAATGTGGGCGCGATCAGCTACGCCCCGCCTTAAGAGCGATGGCGTAACCGCCATGAGCCGATGGCGATCGCTCTAGTAATAACGTAGCGTGGGCGCGGCGTACAGGCTCTTTCAAGCGATTTATGGACGGATGCTTGGAGCAGGGTAAAGCACCTAACAGAAATTGTTGAACTTTATTATTCCTCTACAGCTCTACCGTCAGCGATCGCTTTGAGTCAAAAAATAGCTTTGGTAAACTCTAGTTTCCATAACCTATTTTTTCGATTCCTGAAGCAAACATTGGCAGTGTAAGGATTTGGGGTTTTTGGTATCAAGCAGAGGGTAAACGCACGAATAAGAGGTTTTCATGGTTAAGTTACCCGTCCACAGGCAACACATCTTCATTCAGTAAGGCGTAAAATTCCGGGACTTGATCCTCGACAAGTCGCAGTTCACTCGCCGCGAACGCTTCAAGTTCCAGCACCGTCTCCCAGCGCAAATCACTCTGCCATCGCTTGAGAATGCCTTTAATTGCGTCCACTCCACGAGAAATGCCTCTTCGTAGCATTTCTACGCAGTCGAGTAAGGTAGTGCGATCGGTCGGAGGCGACTCAAATTCGGTAGTATCCTCCCCTTGGCAATGGGAGTTCCCTATAGCATCAAGGGGGGGTGTGGATACGGCCTGCTGATTGGGGTTTACATTATACGCAGCAGGGGTTTGAGCAGCATAATAGGTTCGATTTTCTTTTTGATTACGCTTTTCCACGCGATGAGCAATTACATGCATTGCAAATTCCAATTGTTCTTTATCTAAAGAGAAAAGTTTCACCTGTTGACCCCGCTTACCCTGCTTACGGAAAGTCAACTTTAACCCCAACTGCTCGACTAAAGTTCCTAGCAACCAAATAGGTTTACACTCACTGGGAACAGTAAACCCAAGAATTGCTTTGACGTGAGCAGCACAATGTATAGCGATCGCTGTCATATTAACTAATTGAGTATCCGAGGCGGTAACTTCATCACCCCTCACTAAACGTTTAAGAATCTGATGCAACCCCAGGTTAAATCTAGCAAGCCACCGTGCCGAGTAATTACCCCAGTCGATGCACAAAGGTAGATTGTC
>NZ_JACJSJ010000041.1 GCF_014698115.1 Nostoc sp. FACHB-973 | reverse complement strand
TTTGAACCATTTGTGAGGAAGTTCGATTTAAAGTTTGCACCGATCGCTGGAAATATGGAAGAGTTTTTGCAATCCAAGCAAGGGCAGCGATTGATTGCGGGAGAAAAGTTGAAAAAAGAAGAAGGAGATAAGCTTTTACTTCAACAGTTAGAATCAGCTTGGAGTGCATGTGTTGGAAGTGAGGTAATTATCTACACGCCGTTAGCGACCTTTGGATATCACATTGCAGAGAAATTAGGCGTACCTTGCTTTTTTGCATCAGTTCTGCCGTTGACTCCCACAGGGATGTTTGGGTTTTTGAGATTTGCTCAAATAACTAAAAACCCGCTAAAGAAATTAATCAACTATGCCACCTACTTACTAGTAGAGTTTTTGCACTGGCAAAGATATCGTCCACTGCTCAATCACTTTAGAACAGAAACTTTGAAATTGCCGCCTTTACCATATTTGGGCAGACGCTTCAGACGGAAGACTCCGGCGAATGTATCACGAATCCCTGTGTTGTATGGATTTAGCTCACACGTCATCCCAAGACCCCGTGACTGGCCTGCATGGGTGTATGTAACTGGTTTTTGGTTTATTGACCAAGCCTCCGAATACGAGCCACCTATCGAACTAGAGGATTTTCTTGGGCGAAAGCAATTACCTTTATGTTTTGGATTTGGGAGCATGACGATGCCCAATCCAGAATATCTCACACACTACATCGTGGAAGCTTTAAAGAAAACACGTCAAGGCGGGATTATATTATCCGGCTGGGGAAATGTTGGAAGAACAGTGAATATAAAAGATTCGCTCCGAGTGTTTGTGATCAAGGAAGTCCCTCATGATTGGTTATTTCCTCAAGTGCCAGCAATAGTACATCACGGAGGAGCTAGTACAACGGCGGCAGTGTTACGTTCGGGAACACCATCAGTTACCGTACCCTTTTTTGCAGATCAGCCAGTTTGGGGAGAAAAGCTAACTCGGTTGGGAGTCAGCCCTGCGCCGATACCCTATAAGAAAGTGTCAGATAAAACTTTAGCAGCAGCAATTGAAGTAGTTCTGGGTGATGAGGTCATGCGGTGTAAAGCCCAGGAGTTAGGTGAGAAAATTAGGGCTGAAGATGGTGTAGCGAATGCAGTTGAAGCATTTCATCGGCATTTGGGTTTGATTGGGTGAGAAATTGCAGACAATTGAAGAAGTCAGAAGACAGAATTCAGAATTCAGAATCACAATCGGTGGAGATTCAAACCCCAAGCAATTGTAGACACCGTGTAGATGGTGGGGATTTGAACCCCTTTACACAGGAGCTTTTTCGTTCAGGGGTCATTCTGAATTCTGACTCCTGACTCCTGAGTTCTTTTATTAAAATCATCACACACCCACAACAGCAGTAAATGTCCCAACAAGTTAAAGTTTACACGGTACTCTGTGTCAACAGCAGTATCCTAATGGTTTTTTACACGCCAGGGCATTGTTGGGAATTCCGTATCATCAGCCGCACGGGTGGGATATTCGGGAACAAAAGATTTATTACACGGCGGAGGCGGCGTTGACAACTGGGTTGAGTTGGCTCCGAGATGAGTTGTGATGACGAATGCCATAGCTCATTACTGTAGCGATTGGTCACATAGCAAGTGCTAAGTAATGCATATATGGTATTGGGAATAAGTAGTGCTAATATACTATAAGACTGGTAATATAGTATTTTACTAAGCACCAGTTGGCCTAACTTCCTAATGCTTCACTCTGCTTCTAAGTGAGAAAGATAGTTCACGTAGACATGGATGCCTTCTACGCATCGGTGGAACAGAGGGACAACTCTAGTTACCGAGGCAAACCGTTAGTCGTCGGTGGTAGCCCGAATCAGCGAGGTGTAGTTGCAGCCGCCAGTTATGAAGCTCGTAAGTTTGGGATTCGCTCCGCGATGCCGTCAGTAACTGCGATCGCAAAATGCCCTGGGCTTATCTTTGTCAGACCAAGATTCGACGTTTACCGAGAGATTTCTGCTGCAATCCACGCTATCTTTAAACGCTACAGTGATTTAGTGGAAGGGGTTGCGCTAGATGAAGCATATTTGGATGTGACTGAGAACAAGCAAAACATCACCTACGCTTCTACGATCGCAAGACATATCAAAACTGCCATTCTCCAGGAAACTCAGTTGACAGCAACCGCAGGCGTGTCGATTAACAAGTTTCTTGCAAAAATGGCATCAGGGCAGAACAAGCCGAATGGGTTGACAGTGATTTTACCAGAGCAAGCGATCGCCTTTGTAGAACAGCTGCCGATTGAGAAGTTCCACGGCATTGGAGAGGTTACGGCAGCGAAAATGCACTCGCTCGGCATTCATACTGGCGCAGATTTGAAGCAGCGATCGCTGACTGAGTTAACACACCATTTTGGGAAAGCTGGTCATTATTACTACAAAATTGCCAGGGCAGAAGATGACCGCCCAGTTGAAGCAAATCGAGTTCGCAAGTCCATTGGTGCAGAAACCTCATTTGCTAGAGATTTTAGATTATAAAGTCGCAGTCGTGTTTATGATGAAGGCTAGCTCAGTCTCTTGTGAGAGTGACGAGATATGGATGATGACACCTGACTTCTGTTCAAGCATCCGGGGCAGAAATGCCCGATCCAAACGGACGGCGGCGAATAAATTGTCATTGAATGCCTGCTGCCAATCCCCATCTGTCAGGGCAAGCGCGCCGCCGCTTGGCGCAGAGGAGCCGCCGACATTGTTAATTAGGATGTCCACACTGTCGAAACGAGCGAATACTTCCTGCACAAGTTTGTTCGCGCCATCGGGCGTGCTGAGGTCAGACCCTATGAACAGGTCAGGCGATTGAAGGTTTTCGGGAATTGAACGAGCGGTAGTCATGACCGTTGCACCGGCAAGCCTCAGTCGTGTAGCGATAGCTTCGCCTATGCCTTTTGTCCCGCCTGTTACCAAAACTTTTTTGCCAAGTAGTTCGGTGGAATCAATTCGTATATTTGTATTTGTATTCATGTTGAATATGTTTGTATTTGTGTTCATGTTGAAATTATCGCGCAGTGGTAACAGGCTGAAAATACTGATAATAAAGTCCAAAGGAGATAAAATTATCCCTATGACAATTTGATACAATGAATTTTGTTAGGGAATGTCTTAGAAGTATCAAATATCACTCATGCGTTAGTACATTAAGTACCCTCCCCAGTTCTGCTGGGGGACTCCCAGAGTTTGACATTTTAAATACCAAAAATATTATTGATACGGCTGGGCATTTTATTTCTTGGATCTCCCTTATGATGTGGCGATGATGTACAAAAGAAAGATTCCGATAGAACTGAATTGCGGGCTCGATCTCGTCAGGGAAGTCTTGTACGGTAAGTGGAAAATCCACCTCATCTATTTTATTTCGCAAGGTATTAAGCGCCCCGGCGACTTAGAAAGAAAGATTCCGGGAGTGACCCGTAGGGTGTTGCACGTGCAGTTGAATCAACTGGAAGGACACGGGCTGATTTCCAAAAAGATTTACGCCGAGTTGCCCCCCAAGGTTGAATACACATTAACCGAGTTTGGAGAAACTTTACTGCCGGTGATCGAGGCGTTGGGAAAATGGGGTGACGATCATCAAGAGCATTTGCGCCGGGTGATTGCTCAATCTCAGGCAAACTCGCGTATGGAAAGTTAAAAATTAAAAATTTGTACCAGCACTGTTCTAAGTTTTGGACAAGATTAGTCATACAGTCACTCCTAATAATTTGCTCTGTGCAGATATAAATAGTTGTGTTGCGAAACTGGGAGGAACAGAATAGCAGTAAACCAAAAAGTTTTCCTAAAAGGTCGAACCACTAATGATACAGGAGATATCACCAAGAAATGAGTACAGAGAAGCAAGTATTATGCAATACTCATTATATAAAAAATAGTTATCATATTTTACAGCACTTCAAAATATGAAATGATCAAAGGAGTGTGTCGTATATTGGCTGAAAAATTTGACTGTTTTATCTCTAGGAAAAGCTAAACAGATGTTAGCCTTTTTATCTCAAGCCCTACAGCGCAAATATCAAGTAGTTGAAAGCATTTATATTCCAACAGGTTAGCACTGAAAATTTATCGACCAACTAATCATAAGTAATCATAATCTATACTATGTCTGCTGGTTAGAGGATTCTGTGTTTACTAGTATTATAAGCTATCAGTATTTTAGCGATCGCCCTTTTGGAAAAACTTTTTGGTTTACTGATTATAGGCACAATGCAACTATAACTTTGACTGAGTGCAAAGATAGTTTACAAAAGTTGCTCAGGCGGTTGCCATAATATTGGTTCAGCGAAGAGACAGAGGTATTGCTGCTGAAAAATGCATTCGGGAAAACTTTTCTCCCTGATCAGGTGCCTGTCCCTCAATCTCTGACATTCGGATTGTGGATAACTGCAACCGCCTTGATGCAGAACTGTCTGGGAATACAAATTGTCTGCTTTAATTACAAAAATCATCCACGCGGATATCCCGCCAGACATCAGACACTTGCCAGCCGGAATTGCCCACCGATTGTACTGGAGGATTGTCAAGCAATGGAATATAGTCAGGAACTCTAGGCTCTGAAATCGCTACTGGTTTCTCCTCAACCTCAACCACAGGGGCAGTATAATTGACAGTATTAGCTTGAAGAAGTTGGTCTTCAGCCTCCTCGATTAGCTTCATCTGTCTCAGGGTAAGCTTGTCGGATTTTTTGATAATCTTCTTGGTATCTATATCATTAGAAGTTTTCATTGGCTGTTCCCTGGAAGACATTGGTTTAAAATTTGTCTGAGTAAAGTTGCAAGAAAATAGGTATTAATAATTGCACAGAATAAACACTCTACTGCAAAACTATGGAAAATACGAGTCCTTTGCAGAAGAATTTATTAATTGTGTACAAATCTGTTTTCGGGTTGATGTTCCAGCATAATCTGTTGCATAGATGCAAGTATTAAGCGATCGCTTCTTTCCTCATGACTGTACCTGAAGATTTGTTTTGCATTTTTGACTCCTAATAAGCAGATAATGGATGGTTGAGAGTTCCCGCTGGAAAGAAACAGCGTTGAGAAACTTATCAGGTGAAAAAGGCACAATCTTATTTGTGGGAAATATCATCTGAAGAATTTTCTGAGCTAAAGGAGTAGCGAATATAATTCGCCATTTCGTACTAGCAATGGTGAAATTTTTCTCAAACTAGGATTCAAACCACATATTTTGACAAAAGCTTAAATTAATTTTTATTTAAAATAACAATGCGATCGCCTGGGGTCAATTTTGCTTGAAAAAGAGCTTTTTCGGCTATGGTAATTACCTTATTTAAAGATAAATCCAAACTAGGAATAACACTTGTCACACCTAAGCTGAATTTGATAACTCCATCGGCTTTTGAATTATCATTGGTTATGTTAATAGCTTCTACAGCAGATAGAATATTGTCTGCAATCTGCAAAGCTTCTTCAGCTTGAGTATTTGGCAAAACTATAGCAAATTTATCAACATCAAAACTAGCTATAAAATCCGCTCCCCGCCGTTTGGACTTCCTTAGAGTGTTAGCAATTTGGCGCATATATCCGTCTCTAGCTTGATACTCATCATTAGCTTTGGGAAAGTGAACAGACATCAAAATCAAAGAAAGAGATAATTGATACTTTTGTAAGCGGTTCCATTCGCGTTGTAAATACTCATCAAAATAGTAACGATTAGCAATTTGAGTTACGCTATCTACAGAAGTGAGGCGTTGCAAATCGCGATTTGCAGCTTCTACCTGTGCTGTGAGCAAGCATTCTCTTTGAATCTTTTGTTGCAGTTCTGCCATCGCCCATCTTGATGTAAGCAAGCGATTGACTCGCTGACTAAGTAGACTCCAATCAATTGGTTTTGTGATGTAGTCTGTTGCACCTGCTTCAAAAGCTCGGTCAACAGATTCTTGATCGTCGAGAGAAGTAATCATTAAAATCGGAGGACAATTATCACCTAGAAGTGTTTGCATCTGGGCGCAACAACTGAAGCCATCCAAACCTGGCATCATTGCATCTAACAAAATTAGATCTGGCACTTGCTGCTGACAAATATCTAAACAATGTTGACCATTACACGCTTCGGTAACTCGATATCCTTCCTTCTCCATCGCTCGATGCAGCACTAATCGCAAGCCTCTCTCATCATCGACAACAAGAACTGAAGGTGGGTTATTTTTAAAATCGTAATTATTCATTTTGTTTATTGGGATGTTGTAATACTAAAGCAGCTTCTACCCTTTGATACTCTGTTTCGATTTTTGGAACTAGAGTAGAAGCACTGAGTGTTGTACCATTACGACCCATCGTTTCTAATTCTTGGCACAGTTCGGCAAAAGGCATAGCTCCGATAGTTACACTCAATGATTTTAGGGAATGAGCAACACTACGAAGCTCAGCAGCATCTTTTTTGTCAATTGCGTTATGAATAGCCAATAACCTTTGTGGCGCATCTTCTAAATAGTTATCAATAAACTCCGCTAAAATTTCAGTATCACCTATCATATCTTTTAAAGCTTGAAAGGTTTCGGCATCAATAGCTGGAGCTAGGATTAATTGTTGTTCTATTTCGGATTGAGAACCTTGCTCGTCCTTTTTTACAAAAACCTTGAAGTCTCGATTTTCATTAGCTGATGGCTGCAAAATTCGATAGTTTTTGAAAGTTTGGACGAGAGCTTCCATGCGGATAGGTTTGCTAATGTAATCATTCATCCCGGCACTGAGGCATTCTTCTCTGTCGCCTTGCATGGCATGAGCGGTCATGGCAATAATCCAAGGTCGGCTGTTGTCTGGCCATTCCTGGCAAATTCTCCGAGTAGCTTCCAACCCGTCCATTTCTGGCATTTGCACATCCATGAAAACTAAATCATAGGATTGTTGGCGTAAAGCTAACAGCGCTTCCAATCCATTATTCGCAGTGTCAGCACGATAGCCTATCCGCTCTAACATAAGTAGCGCTACCTTCTGATTTAAAGAAACATCTTCCACCAAGAGAATTCGTAATGGCAGCTTTTGACTCAACTGAGAATAAAATACTGGTGGAAATGATTTCGTCGGTGATAGAGAAATTTCTTCTTTGCATAAGGTATGGATGAATACGTTATAAAGTTGCGATCGCTTTATTGGTTTACTTAAGATAGCAACTAAGCCTAGTTTTTCTTCATGCCCTTTGTGGATTAATCTTTCAAGGTCACTCAACATTACTAAAGCCAGGTTTTGACAGCTTGCTAAGGAGCGAATATGTCCTGCCAGAGTTAAACCATCCATATCTGGCATCCGCATATCTAAAACGGCGATATCAAATTGTTCACCTGAATTAATCAATTCCAAAGCTGACAAACCTGACTCCAGTGAGTGAACTAACATTCCCCAATTAGCGGCTTGTAGGCTAATCAATTGTCGGTTAGTAAAATTATCATCGACCACTAACAGGCGTTTTCCGATTAAATTTGGTTGAACAACCCCAAGGTCAATGTTTTCGCTACTAGAAGCCGCCTGAGCTAGCAGTGTGAAATAAAATGTGGAGCCAATTCCCACAGCACTCTCAACCCACATACTGCCACCCATGATTTCACATAAGCGCTTACTAATTGCTAAACCCAATCCAGTACCACCATATTGGCGAGTCATTGAGGCATCAACTTGGCTAAAAGGCTTAAATAGTCGCTCCATGCGTTCTTGGGGTATGCCAATGCCTGTATCTTTAACAGCAAATTGAATTTCGTATTCGTCTTTGCTGATTACTTGTTTGACCGTTACAGAAATTACAACTTCCCCGACTGCGGTGAATTTGATGGCATTACCTATCAAATTGACTAGAATTTGTCGGACTCGCGTCACATCTTTGATGATGGTGCTTGGGGTTTGATCGTCAATTAGGTAAGCTAAATCTAGATTTTTAGCAGCAGCTTGAGGAGCGAGTAAATCTAGAGCTTCTTCTACACAATAGCGGAGGTTGAAAGGGTGTTCCTCTAAATCTAATTTACTAGACTCAATCTTAGAGAAGTCTAAAATATCATTGATGATAGTCAGCAAGGAATCACTGCTACTGCGGATGATTTCTACAAAATCGTGTTGTTGGGAACTGAGTCCCATATCCAGCAGCAGCCCTGTCATCCCGATAATGGCATTCATCGGAGTGCGAATTTCGTGGCTCATCATCGCCAAAAATTCACTTTTGGCACGATTTGCCGCTTCTGCTTCCAGTTTTGCCTGCTTCAAGGCCCAGTTTTTCCAGGTGAGTTCTTCTAGTTGCATAGTTTCTTGCTCTAACAAGTCCGCCTGGGCTAAGGCGATGCCTACTTGGGCTGCAACTGCTGACAATAATTCAATTTCTTCTAGAACCCATTGGCGAAAATGGCTGCACTGTTGGATTCCGATGATTCCATTTGTTTTTCCTTGATAGGAGGTGCGGACTACTAACATGGATTTTAAGTCCAGGTTTCGACAAATTGTTTGCATTCCTTGGAGTAAAGGGTCGGCGTAGACATCATTTGAAGCGATCGCCTCATCCTGGGCGATGATTGTCTCAGCATGAGGATTGCCAGCGATGGGAATCTCTAATTCCAGCATGGAACTGTAACCAGGAACAACATATTCGGCGACTGCGGGAATTCGCGGAGTGGGGTCGCTAATATAAGAGTGAATGAGACAGCGATCTACTTGAAATGCTTGTCCGATTTGAATGGCAGCCGTCTCAAAGATTTTTTTGGTGTCAAGGCTTTGACGAATTTGCTGAGTGATTTGTTTGAGCAGAAGAGTTTGTTGAAGCTGACGTTGCAGTGCGTCTTCAGCTTGCTTGCGATCGCTAATATCTTTCATGAAGCAGTGATGCCCAACAAATTGCTGCTGTTCATCGTAAGCAGAGATCATCACAACTTGCTTATAAAAAATAGTCCCGTCTTTTTTAATTCCTCTGGTTTCAGCTTCTACTCTGCCATCCCTGAGCATTTGATGATAGGCATTTATCATCTGTTTAATATCGTCAGGATAAACCGTTTTTTGCCACTCCATCCCTAACATCTCTTCAGGTTGATAGCCTGTAATGCTAGCGTAGGCTCGGTTAACAGCTATGTAGCGTCCCTGTGTATCAATTCTTGAGATTCCTGCAACTGCGTTTTCCAAGGCAGTACTCATTTCCCGCAGTTCTACTTCGGCTTGTTTACGCTCGGTAATATCTTCAACTATGTATGAAAGTCGTGGCTGTCCACCAGGGCGGCTTTCGATTGGACAAACGATCGCAGATAGCCACTTTTGACCGTTAGGAGTTGCGTGGGGATACTCAAATTTTACTGGAGCTTGAGTTTGCATCGCCTCCCGGTAATGACCAATCCAGAGGTTCAAGTGCGATGGCGTTACTCCCAAATCAGTGGCAAACTGATTCTTTAATGCTTCTGGAGTAGTACCAAAAAACTGGGCAGAGGTGATATTGTCTGAGAGATGTCGCACATCGTTGTCATGTAGCTCGACAATACCCATCATCATTGCGCCACTGTTGAAAAAGCTGCGGAGGGTGGATTCACTCTGCAACAAAGACTCTTCTGAGGCTTTGCGATCGGTAATTTCGACAACAACCATTCCAATTCCCATTGGCTGGCTGGTTCCAGATTGAATCGGAAAGTAAGAAGCTAACCAAGTTCGTTCTACACCTGGAAATTTGGCCGTTTCTCCAGACACTTCAAAATCGAGAACAGATTCCCCAGTAGTCAAAACGCGCTGGAATACTTGTTCCTGCTGAGATGCCAAATCAGGGACAATTTCGTATGGTGTTTTACCGAAATGCTCTGCTGCGGAAATTCCATTAATTTCTGCCAATGCTTCATTGATGACTATAAAACGCAATTGGCTATCAAGCAAAGTAATGCCAACAGGCGCACTAGCAATAAATGCGTGTAGTAGCTGATGTTGTTGAGCCAGTTCTTGCTCAAGGGCTTTGCGATCGCTAATATCATTGAGGACACAAACTGCACCTAATTGTCGCCCCTGAGCATCGATAATCGCTTGTCCACCTGCGATTAACGTCCGTGCTGATCCATACTTTGGAAGAATCACCATTTCTAGATCGTGGACTTGCTCGCCTTGTAAAGCTCGAAATAGTGGAGTATCCTCCTTTAGCATCGGAGTTTTACCATCAGCCAAATAAAGATCGTAGTGCTGCACCCATTCTGCTGCTGAGGTGAGTTGTTCTGGTAAATTGTGCCACTCTTGTAAGGTTCGGTTGGAAAGCGTCAAAATGCCATCAGCATTACAAGCCACGATCCCTGCTCCCACATTGTCCAGCAGAACTTTGAGGAACTCTCGTTCCTTTTGTAATGTCTCCTCTGCCTGCTGGCGCTCGATTTCGCTCCTAATCCACTGCGCCATTAGCTTGAGCAGTTCTTTATGACCAGATTTGAATTGTTCTGTACGAGGAGCATGGCTAGAGAAACTGAGGGTACTATAAACTTGATCGCCGACTAAAACTCGCGTTCCAATGTAAGACTCCATGCCAAATGCAGTGTAAGCGGCATGGTTATGCCATCTAGAAGCTCCTGTATGCTCAATCGTGAGAGGTTCATTTGTATCTAAAACTTCACAGCATAGAGTCTGTTTAATATCAAAAATATCGCCTTTCTTCAGGGTATTATTGGGCGATTGAGCAGCCATCACTTCATAGCGGCTATTTTCTACCCGCGCCAAAATGCCAAACTCCAGATTAAATACTTGGCATCCCATCGTCAGTAGCTTTTGAATGCGCGACTCAAAACTAAGATAGCGGGCAGATGTAATTTGATGCAACGATCTTATGGCTGCTTCGCTTTCTTGGAGTTCATCTTTTGCTTTTTTGATTGGGGTAATATCAAAACGGATCGCTAAATATTTGAAGGGTTTGCCATTATCATCTAGGAAAGGCACAATCGTCGCATCAACCCAATAAGGAGAACCGTCTTTAGTTCGGTTTTGAATTTCTCCTCGCCAAACCTTACCAGTAGCGATCGTTGACCAAAGTTGCTTAAAGAAAGCGGGTGGATGATAATCAGATTTGATTAATCGATGGGTTTGTCCAATCAATTCCTCTCTAGTGTATTGGGAGAGTTCACAGAATTTATCATTGACGTAGGTAATGATTCCACGATCATCTGTGACTGCAACGCTCGCTGACTGATCGAGGGCAAATTTCTGAAATTCCAATTCACGTAGCGTTTCTTGTAGCGACTGTTCAGCTTGTTTACGCATTGTGATATTAGTGCCAATACCCAGAAACCCGGTCAGCTTACCTGTCCGGTTGTACAGTGCAGTTACCGACAAAGATACTGGGAAGTGAGAACCATCTTTAGCAATGTATGTCCATTCCCGCTCATCAATTTGTCCCAGCTTTGCTTTTGCAACAAAAACCTCAAACCCTGGTGCAATCTGGCGATTGAGTTCTTGTGATAGTTCTGCGGCTCGTTGCACAACTTCATCTGGTTTGTGAAGGATTGCAGGAGTTGTTTTGCCAATCACTTCAGCAGCAGTATATCCTAACCATTTTTCAGCTGCTGCATTAAAGGTGCAAATTGTGCCATTTGTGTCAGTGGAGATAATGGTATAGTTGGCACTATCAAAGATGGCTTGCTGGAGTGTCATCGCTGACTGGAGATTAATCTCTGTTTGCTGAAGTTCAGATATTTTGAGAGCGAGTTCCTGGTTGATGAACTCAATACGGCGATTACGCCATCTAGCAGCTTGAGCAAAATACAGAGCCAACGCTAAAGACCAAGCGATGAAAAGACCTCCAATCAGGACAACGCTCGGAAGATGCGATCGCTTTTGCTCTAATAAAGCCGAACTAGGGATAATCTGAACTTGCCAATTCATGCCATACAAATTAATAGTTACCTTCTGTGTCCAACTCGAAGCTGCTAGAGACGCAGATCCATGCCTGTAGATGAGTTCATCCCCATCAAAAATTGCAATCTCATAATTTTGGGTAACTTGTTCTGGTAGAATGCGATCGAGGAGTGATTGTATTTGGAAAACTCCTACAAGGGAGCCATCGAAACGTTCCCCAACATACAAAGGAATAAATACCAAAAAGCCCTTACCACCCTGTTTTAGTTCTAGGGTACGAGTCAAGGTTGTTTGCTTTATATTGCGAGCTGTTAAGAGCGCAGTTCGTCGTTGGGCACTCTGGCTCAGATCCAGATTGAGTGTAGCCTCATTCCCTTTTAGAGGAGCAATCCAACGGACATGAGCGGTAGAATCAACCCACTCGATGGCCTGATAGCCGTTGAGATCCTTTAAATAAGCGGCTGCATCAACTTCCCATACTGGCCGAGGAGTGCCTTCACTGGCTTCCCACCGCTTCGCCATCCGTTCTAAGGCGAGAATGCGGCTGTCAAGTCGGCTGCTTAACTCAGTTTTGACAGCCGTCGCTTCCTGAGCAATTAAATGCGTAACTTCAGTGTGCTGATATATTAGTAAACTCTGCCAGAGCAACAAAACTACAATTGAAATGATAATGCCAATTGCAACGGGGAGCGATCGCCCAATATTCTGTTGATAAAAACGGCTCTGTGTAGTTTGTCGATAAATGAATTTAAAAGGTTTAAACAAACAATATAAGTAGCGTTTTTTCACTGTTCCCCGTTTTGTTGCACTATAGTTTACTTTTCCCTAAAAGGCTGATTGAAGCGTTATTGGAGATAAAATTTAAAAGACTGATGGAGAAGTAGCGAAAACTTTTTGGCACTTGCTAGAGATAAAAATTTAGTAATATCCTTAACTAAAGTCAACGCTAAATAACAGGGCTAATCGGTAATTTTACTGTAAAGGACGTTTGCCCATCTTTGCTTTCAACTTCGATTGAACCATTTAAATGCTCTACTACGTTCTTCACCAGCGCCAAACCTAAGCCTGTACCACCTTGTTTCCAGCGATCGCTGCTGGGAACTCGGTAAAACTTTTCAAAAATACGAGGTAGTTCTTTGCTGGGAATTTCAACACCAGAATTACTGACGCATATCTGCACCTGCTCTAACTCGGCTAGAACAGTGAGTGAAATTGTTTCATGAGGAGGAGTGTATTTGCAGGCATTATGCAGAAGCTCTGAGAAAACACGCTGTAAATGAGCAGAATTGGACAACAGCGTTGGTAGATTAGGAGCAAAGTCAAGTTTCAAAGCTAATTGTCTTTCCTCAATGCGTTTTTCAAAAGGCTGGATGATGTAATGAAGCCAATCTTCTAAATCAATTGCATCTGTATTTAAAGGTTCTTTCTCCGTTTCCAAACGTTGCAAATCCAACAAATCATTAATTAGTGTAATACCGCGTTCACATTCAGCCTGCAAGATTTTCAAATGAGTGAGAGTTTTGGAACAAGCAGAATTTTGTTGTGAAATATGTCCACAAACGCGCCTTCCTTCAGTCAACTGATGATTTAGCATATCGGCGGCTAGCCGCATATTAGACAAGGGCGACCGTAAATCATGAGTTACTGTATTCAAAAAGTCATCCTTTACCTCATTTAGCCGCTTTAGTTCTTCTACCTGTTTTTGGGCTGCTTGGTAAAGGCGTGACTGGTGAATGGCGATCGCGCATTGATTTGCGACCTGTTGCACTACATAAATATCAGAATCTTCTAATATCTTTGATATATCCCAAATAACCCACAAAGTTCCAAAAATTTCATTATTATTAACTATTGGGCTAGCAAACAGTGTATATCTGCCTTGATTTGAACTGGTATTGGGACAGAACTGAACATATTTTCCTTGTCGAAGTTGTTGGTCAATTTCTGGATTGCTACTTTGTGAAATAATTTCAGCTTCACAAACTGGCGTAATAGGCATAGCTAGAGAATGAGAAGTGAAAATGTGTGGTTTTGGGTTTAATAGTAATGTGGCGCAGCAAGCTGTTTCTAATTCTAGCGCCAACTCATTTATAGCAGTCTGCAAGATATAGTTTTCATCTAATGAAACTAGTACCTTTTGACTAATCCGGTGCAGCATAGATTCAAACTTCAAGGCTTGCTCAAGCTTTGCTATACGCTCTTGCATTTGATGTCCTAAATTAATATCTGCTTGAAGAATTTGATAAGTAAATTGCTGTGAGTAATTTTTCCGTAGCGATTTTGGCATAGTAATAAGCATTTTTTAATTCGTTAATTAATCAAAGGTTTGCTGAAAGGGTTTGTGAACTAATTGGTAAAGTTAAGTGAACCAAAGGAGATTTGAATACAAAAAACCGTTAATAGCTGCTATCAAACTTCAATTAGGAGTATTTAAACTATAGCAATTCCCATTTAAACTTTTTTTATATTTTAGGCGTTAGTACACTATCTTTAGCTTAGAGAGTGCTGGTAAGCAGACTGAATTGTTGTAAGTAACTTTGAAATGTCAAATGGTTTCTGAAGAAAATAGGTGATACCTAAAGATGAGGCTAATTCCTCTAGTTCGCTGTGTGATGAAATTAGTACAACCGCTAATTTGATTCCATGTAATTGGAGATATTGGTATACTCTACCTCCTGTTAGCTTTGGCATATGATAATCTAAAACTAATAAGTCTGGTTGTCTTTCAAATATCTTTTCTAATGCTTCTTTACCATCCTGGGCTTGACTTACCTCCCAACCTTTATTCTCAAGTATTAAAGTAAGCAGAGTCCGATTGCTTTCTTCATCATCTACAACCAATGCACTAGGTTTATCTGAAATTTTAGATTTCATAACTTCTTATTTTGTAATGGTATTTTAAATCAAATTATGAAGGTGAGCTAAAGTATAACGCCATTCACTTTGATACTCTTAACAGTAGACAGATTGTAAAACTTATCCAGCCCTGACTATTTGTGACTTCAATAGTACTTTGAAAATACTCCACCAACTGATGATTTAGTAATTCTTTATGAATATGCACAAAATCAAAGACTCGAAACTCCATGTTTTACAAAGAAATTATTCTATGATGACTTACATAGATTTGGTATAATCTTCTTCCATCACTCTTGGAGAAAATAATCGCTGCAAGGCTTACGAAACTCTACTTTCCGGGTTTTGGCTAGATTTTTGAATTTTTATTAGAAAATAAAGCTTCAAACCTTGATTTAGTAATAGTTTCAGTTTTCTGATTAAATTATTGTTTTCTGAGAATGATGGAAGAGCGATAACCCCGAAAGCTTTTTGGGACAATAGGATTTTTCAATTCACATCAGACGTAACTTTCAATCGTCAGTATTTAAGCTCAACTGACTAACAAATGAAGAGAATTTCTTCGATTAATAGGCGATCGCCCAGTGAAACTCCTGTTAATAGTGCTGCATTAATTGACTCAGTTGCATCCAACTGTCCATTGAGAGTAAACCTGAAATCCTGGTTCAGCCTTAGTCCTTGGCTTTGTAGTTGTCCAATCACAACTTGTTGTGTGACTTCCATTAGGTTTAGCTCAGGTTCCAAATGATGGCGATTTTGTAAAATCCATCGGCAGACATCTGGATCTTCTTCTGCTAACTGGTAAACTGCTTGTAACAGTGCTATTCTAATATAACTAGGGCTAGGTAGAGCCGTTAGAAACTTCTTGAGCGATCGAATTGCTTCTAAGTTTTGAGTTTTGAATACATTGACAGCTACTCCTTGAAATGCATCATAATTTGGAAAGGTTTTAAACACATCTAAAACTCCTTCAGCAGAGCTAGCAATTGGATATATAAGACTTTTAGCTCTAGTGCAACTCGTCCAGTCACGTAATGAAACCTCCTGGGACGAATTAGAGTTTAGTGGGGTTGCTTTGGAGATAGAAGATTGATGTAACACAAAATTGCAAGACTGATGAATGAATAAACCAACCAGTTCAATCGCGCAACTGACTGTTGTTCTGCGATCGGTTAGGTGGCTACTTTGAAGTTAAATCTAAAGTGTGAAAATTTTGTGACAGTGGAGCGAATCTGCACTTAATTCTGCCAACTCATCATTGCGCGAATTTCAGCGATTAAAGCAGGTATTTTGAACGGTTTGGTAATGATCCCTGCGATGCCTAACTTTGCCAACATCTGGTGTTCCACAGAGCTTGCTTTTGCAGTCAGCATAATCACTGGAATCGATTGTGTCATCAGATTCTCCTGTAATCGCCTAAAGGTGGCAGGCCCATCGAGATCGGGCATCATTACGTCTAGCAAAATTAAGTCGGGTAGTTCTGTGGCTGCAATGCTCAATCCCTCTGCACCAGAAGCTGCCGTCAAAACTTCCCAGCCAGCCGCCGCTTCCAAGCTAAACTGAATGATTCTTCGCGCTCCATCTTCGTCATCGATTAGCAGAATCCGTTTTGGCATAGCTCTGTTAGTGTTCTGCTGTTAAAGGTAACGTAAAGTAAAAGCAACTTCCCTGTTCTAAAACACTTTCTGCCCAAATATGACCGCCATGTTGTTGCACAATATTACGACAGATGGCTAATCCTAAGCCTGTCCCACCTTTTTTGCGCGAATCAGAAGCATCAACCTGTTGAAATCGCTCAAAGATACTCTCTAGTTTATTCATCGGGATGCCCCGTCCTCGATCGCGCACACTGATGAGGATATAGGGAGTGTAATGTAGGGTATTGAGTGATAGAGCCATTGGATGACGGAAATAAAAATGTTCTCCTTCTTTACTCCCTGCGTTCGCGCAGTCTCTTTGCTCGGAAAAGTTTTGATGCCTGGATTCGACTGCACCAATGAAAGAAGCCGTCCCTTGAAATTCTGTCTGTTTCTCTGCTTTGCAAATCTCAGCAGTCAGCCAAATCGTGCTGTTATTGGGGGAAAACTTGATCGCGTTACTCAACAGATTAGTAACTACCTGGAGGATGCGATCGCCATCAATTTTTAGGATGATAGATAAAACCTCAACGGACAGAGTAATGCCTGCCTGATTTGCTGCTAACTGCATAAAATCTACTGCCCGACGCATTAATTCTGCCAAATTCCAAGATTGATATTCCAATCGAATTTTGCCGAACTCCAAGCGTTCCAAATCTAAGATATCGTTCACCAGACGGGTAAGACGGTCAGTTTCTGTTGCAGCAATTTGTAACGTTTCTTGACCTCGTTTTGATTCTGGTTGAATTAACCCTGTTGATAGCAATTCTAGTGCCCCACTAATAGAAGTCAACGGGGTACGCAATTCGTGACTAACAATCGAAATAAACTCAGCTTTCATCCGCTCTAGTTTATAACGTTCAGTAATATCTTCACCAATACTAATAGTACCAATCGGCTGTCCTTTTGCATTTCGCAGTAATGTATTGCTCCAGGCAATCATCCTCTCCTCACCTAATTTAGTTACAATCGAGTTCTGATAATGTGAATGGAAGTTTTTTTCTAACACTTCCTCAAAGCAAAGCTGTACTGGATTTTTTTGACTTTGTGGTAGGAAATAATCAAACCAGTATTTACCTAAAACTTCCTCTGGTGTATATCCAGTTAGTTGTAGGAAAAAAGGATTGATGTAATCTACATTGCCATTTTGGTCTAAACCGACAACAATCAGTTCTACGTTGTTAAGAAGCGAGTGCCAGCGCCGATCTGACTCTTGGAGAATCGCTTCGGCTTGCTTGCGATCGCTAATATCTCGTCCTTCTGCAATCAGCAATTCAATCTGACTTGCCTCATCTAAAACTGGTTTAACGGAGAAATCAAATGTAGCGTAGCTTCCATCTGAACTTTGCACAGTGATCTCAGAACGATAAAATTTACCAGAAGCAGCTTGAGCGATCGCTGTTTTCGCAATCTCTTGAGTTTGGGCTGAAGCTGCCCAAGACGGAAATTCCCAAAGTGGGCGACCAATTACTGCTTCACGCTTAACATGAGCAAAATCCAGGGGTGCTTGATTGATCTCTAGTAGAGTACCATCTATTGTCAGTAGACCAATGAATTGAAAGGTTTGTTCAAAGATGGCGCGAAACTTCTGCTCACTCTTGAACAATGCCATCTCAGATCGTTTGCGATCGGTAATCTCAATTACAATTACTCCTACCCCAATTATTTGAGTGCTACTGTTGCTCCCTATAATTGGAAAGTACGAAGCTAACCAATACCGCATGACTCCAACCTGGCTAGGCACTGGAGCTGCAATTTCTAAGTTGAGGATGGGCTGTCCTGTGATTAAAACTTGCTCTAAAAGGGGATTAATGGTAGAAGCCAATTCTGGCAATATTTCTGTTGTCGTCTTCCCAAGGTGAGCCTCTACAGAACAGCCATTAATGTTTGCCAAGGATTCATTAATTTGGACAAATCGCATTTCTCGGTCGTGAATACATAACCCGATCGCTGCTAAAGATGCTCCGTTGAAAAAACTATTCAAAAAATCATTACTGCGTTGCAACTCTACCGTGCGTTCTGCCACCCGTTGTTCTAGTTCGGCGTTAAGTTGCCTAATTTGTATTTCTGTCTGTTTGCGTTCAGTAATATCTCTTGTAACTGCTAGCACGTAAGGCACTGCTTCATCTGGAGTTAGCAACGGAACTGCACGAGACTCTAACCAACGACGAGTGCCTTTGAGTCCAGTAATTTCAAACTCGAATGCGCCTATCTCTCCTTGTGCTACCTTTTGTAGAAATTCCAAAAATGCCTGTTGTTGAGTGGGTTCAATTAGTGGATAAATGCACTGTCCAAATACCTGATCTAAATTATCCGCTTCAATCATCGCCAGACCAGCAGGATTCATATTCTGCAAAATGCCATCTGTCGTGATTACTTTGACGCATTCGGGTTCAGCTTCAAAAATAGCCCGAAGTTTCTGTTCGCTCTGCATTAAGGCAGTTTCTGTTCGCTTACGCTCGTCGATATTTATTATCGTTCCAGTCATCCGCACTGGCTGGCCAATTTTGTTATAAAAAGTTTGTCCTCTACCTTCAACCCAATGAACACTGCCATCTGCCCAGATAATGCGGTATTCATGCTCATAAATACTATGTTCTAAAATTGCTTTTTGAACAGCCTGGTTCACTCCTTGGCGATCTTGAGGATGCATACAGGCATCAAATGTTTCATAACGACCATTAAATGTACCATGAACGAACCCAAATAGCTTTTCATGTTCTGGAGTCCAAGTGATTTCTCCTGTCACTAGATTCCAATTCCACATACCCATTTCGGCAGCTTGCATGGCGAGTTGCAGTTGTTCTTTGCTTTCTTGTAAATGGTGATTGTTGAGCCGCTCAATTTGGTATTTTGCATTCTTCAGTTCTGAAATTAGGTAACTGATGAGAAACGCAACTAATACAGACAGACTTAATCGGATAAAATTGCCTTGGTCAGCAATTGCTAACGAATGGATTGGCTCTAAAAAGAAGTAGCTGGCTGATAGGATAAAGAGAACTGTTGCTAGTAATCCTGGTTTCATGCCGCCATACCAGGCGCTAATAGCTATTGCAGCATAAAAGAAGGTGAAAGAAATAGATAATAGTAATGACTGGAATAGCTGCGTTAAAACAGTCGCTGCAAAAACAGACAAAACTGCAACAGCATAGAGGTTTATCTGAAACCACATTCGCTCCAACATTACTGATTAGCCCCCCAAAGCCCGTAGTTTTTTCAAAACATTTGCATGTTCTAATCGACGTATCACCCGCGCTACCAATTCTGCGGCTCGAATCGGTTTACTGACATAATCATCTGCACCTGCCATAAACACCCGTTGTATCGTTTCATCATCTGTATTGGCAGAAATCATTAGAATCGGTAAGTCTCCCCAATGTAGATCGTTGCGAATTAGTTGGCAAAGGTCGATACCGTTAATTTCTGGGATTTCAATATCCAGCATCAGCAAATCTGGTCGTACTTTGTCTAAAGTTTGCCAAAACTGTTGACAATCACTCAACAATGTAATCTGAAAACCCCAAGGCTGTAACATGACTCGCAGAATATCTAATAGTTGGGCATCGTCATCCACAATCATTAACCGCGATCGCTGGGATAGCAAAAGCTTCTGAGGTAGAATACTATCATTTGTTTTTTCATTGGATAACTCTGTCTTAGGTGATGATTGCTCTAATGCTTGCCGCAAACTAAATGTTAATTCAGCTAACTGTGCTTTCTGCTTTTGATCGAGATTATCTATTGCATTAAAAAGTTCTTCAATTTCACAAGATAGCTCCGACACACCATCTAAACCAAACAAACCCAATGAACCCTTAAGGGTATGGACTTCTTGTTTTGCCTGCTGTTGTAATTCTTCAGTTAGAGTTTCGGTTTGTAAGGCAGAAACTGCCTGTTCAATCACACACAAGCGATTGAGATATTGTCCCCTATATTGCTCCCAAAGCTGATTAATGCCCGAAACAACATGCTGTTGAATTTCTTGATTGGGAGTGGACTGTTCAGATTGCCTCTGTATATCCTCTGTTTGTTTGTTATTCTTTTGGTCTTTTGCCTCTTTGCTTATCTGCGCTTCTTTCAACCGATATCCCAAACCATAAACGGTTTCAATGCAATCTTCAATGCCAAACTCTTTAAGCCTTTTGCGTAACCCTTTGATTTGCGCTCGAACTGCGTTTTCGGTTGGAATGTCCTCCAAAGCCCAAAGATGTTCAATTAACGTTCCGTGGCTGAAAATTCGCTCTTGATGACGCAAAAAAATTTCTAGCAGTTTGTATTCCTTTGAACTGAGGTGGAATGGCTGCCCTTGATAACTAACTTGACACTTAATAGGATTTAGTTGCAGTTGCTCCCATTCTAAAATGGGCGATCTTTCACCATTTCTTCTCCGTAATAATGCCCGAACCCGTGCTAGTAATTCATCTAAATCAAAAGGTTTAACTATATAGTCATCTGCTCCAGCATCTAGCCCTGCTACCCGATTGTTACTAGCATCCGTTGCCGTCATTAGAAGAATAGGGGTATTGCGGTTCAGTGATTGTGAGCGGTAACTGCCTTCACGTCGCAACCGTTGGCAAAAGCTAATTCCATCTAGCCTTGGGAGCATTATATCTAGCAAAATTATGTCGTATTCAAATACCTCTACTAAGTTCCATCCGGCTTGTCCATCTACTACCATCTCGACTAAGTAGTTTTGAGAAGTTAAAGACTGTTTTAAGATATCAGCGAGTGGTTCATCATCTTCAATAAGTAAAACTCTCATAGGGCAGTTTTAAATACTTTTTCTAATGTTTATTTTTTATCTTCTGCTTGACTTATCTCCCAATTTTTCTTCATATTTAACTTTCTGGTGTTACTCTAAAAGCCGATATAATTGGAAATTGAATGATGAATTTAGTTTGATTATTCATACTCTCAGCAGAGATATATCCATTCATTTTTTCAACTAGTTTTTTAACTAATGCTAACCCTAAGCCAGTACCACTATGGTTCCAGGGATTCTGAGTGGGAATGCGATAGAATTTATCAAATATCCGGGGGAGTTCTTCTGGGGGAATTTCTACTCCAGTGTTGGCCACAATTAATTGTAGAAAGGAGAGCTTGTCGTCGATGGAACTTAGAATATAAGCTTGACCTGCTGTTTGGTCTTGGCTAACACTGACTGCCAGCGAAATTATTTCACCTGGGGGAGTATATTTATGGGCATTGTTAAGTAGCTCTGTAATAATATGGCTGAGGCTGAATGAATCAATGTCAATAGTTGGTAAGTCGGGTGCAAGCTCGATGTCGAAAGTTTGTGGGTGATTTTGGATTTGGATTTGAAATGGCTCAATGATGTGTAAAATCAAGTCCTGAAGGTTAATTCTTGTGAGTTGTTGGGGGTATGTTCCTGCTTCTAAATGTTGCAAGCTTAATATGTCTTCAATCAAGTTAAGTTCGCGATCGCATTCTTCCTGCAACGCACCAAGATATTGAATGATTTTCTGATCCTGGGAGGATAATTGAGAAAAATTTTTGATCAGTCCCTCTCCCTGCTCATTCAGGCTTTTCAATAGCTGAATCATCATTTTCATATTAGCGACAGGAGATCGCAATTCATGGGAAATTGTGTTGAGAAAATCGTCTTTGAGTTGGTTGAGTCGCTGAAGTTCTTGTACTTGGGCTTGAGCCGCTTCATAAAGACTGGCTTGGCGCAAGGCGATCGCACACTGGTTTGCCACTTGTTGCACTAAATGGATTTCCATGTCACTGAAGGGAGAATGGGTGTTTTTAAATAACCACAGATCGCCCAAAATACCTGTTTCTTCCACTCGTTCGTCAAAAATGGAACAAGCTAAAATTGCTGAATGGTTACGGATTGGGATTGGTTGAATTTGACAGAAGGCTAAATAGGATTTCTGTTGTTGCAATTGATTGTAAATTTCTGGTGCATCTGCCATACATAACATTTGCCCTTGGCTAGTAGGTTGTCCTGATGCAATATATTGGTAGCGGATAACTGAGGATTGGCGATCGCTCGTATAAAGTACAGCATCACAGCATTTAACTTCTAAAGCTATTGCCAGTTCTTCTATAGCACTTTGGAGGATTTGATGCTGATTGAGAGAATCTCGAACTTTATCGGAAATGCGTTTCAGCGTTGCTTCAAAGTTTAACGATTGCTGCAATTGTTGGGTGCGGAGTTGTACCTGTCGCTCTAAATCAACATTCAGAACTTTGACTTGGGCTTCGGCGCGTTGGCGTTCTTGGATTTCCTGCTCTAATTGATGATGCTGTTGTTGAATGAGCAATTGATTTCTAATTCGTGCCAGTACTTCTAACTCTTGGAATGGTTTAGTAATATAGTCTTGCCCTCCCATTTCAAAAGCTCGGATTTTATCCCTGACTTGATCGAGGGCACTAATAAAAATAATCGGAATGTTACGTGTTGTCTCTAAAATCTTCAACTGCTGACAAACTTCATAGCCATTCATTTCT
This sequence comes from Nostoc sp. FACHB-973, assembly GCF_014698115.1. Taxonomy (GTDB): domain Bacteria; phylum Cyanobacteriota; class Cyanobacteriia; order Cyanobacteriales; family Nostocaceae; genus Nostoc; species Nostoc muscorum. The sequence goes on along the minus strand of NZ_JACJSJ010000041.1, from coordinate 43,788 downwards.
GGCATATTAATGTCGAGCAAAATTAAATCCGGTGGTTCTCGCCCAGCAGCTTGTAATGCCATTCTGCCATTGAGCGATTTGCGAACGGTGTAACCCTGTAACTCCAGCATTTTGGCTAGCAAACGTAGATTATCAGGGGTGTCATCTATGAGCAAAATATTAGTTTCAGATGCGGGTTTAAGTAGGTTATTCATAAAAGTTTTAATTAAGACTGAGTAAGAGCAGCGATCGCTTCAAACTGGAAGTTATCAACCAAAGATTTCAGAGTATCTGCCAGGGGCTTTTCCTCGCTAGAGATTTGGGCAATCAATTCGTAAAGTTTTGCATCATTGAGATCCAGTGCTGCTTCATGCATCTGGGCTACCCACTCTGGCGGCATTACCTGCAAGTCTTGGAAAGTCAAGGATTTTTGCTGTGAAGTTGCTATATCTAAATTTGATATGGTTTCTTCGGCGTAGACATAGCGTACTCCTAAGTAGCGGGCCATTTTTTCAAACAGCGCTGTTTCTGTGAAAGGTTTAGTCAGGTGATCGTTGCAACCTGCTTGCAGACTGGACAGGCGGTCTTCTTCAAAGGCAGAGGCAGTGAGAGCAATAATCACAACATTTTTGCCCGCCTCAGTTGCTCGGATTTGTTGAGTAGCTGTATAGCCATCCATGACAGGCATTTGAATATCCATCCAGATGAGGTGCGGTTGCCATTCCATCCATCGGGCGATCGCTTCTGCACCATTCTCTACTGCACAAACCTCAAACCCCACTGATTCGAGTAATTGAATTAGCAGTTGACGATTTTCCAAAACGTCTTCTACCACGAGAATACGGTAAGTCTGCCCTGGTTCTAAACCAATGATTTGGCGGATTGTTTCCGTCTCTACCAAATCTACCGAGTCTGCCAAATGCAGCAATATGCGGCAGGTGAAGGTCGATCCCCGGTTTAAAGTGCTTTGCACTGTAATATCACCATCCATCAACCGAGCAAATTGACGACTGATGGATAAACCTAAACCTGTACCTTGGGCATGGCGACCCCGTTCTGTTTGCATGAAGGCTTCAAAAATTGATTCCAGGTCTGAAGGAGCAATGCCACAGCCAGTATCTTCAACTTCGATATGCAGAATGATTGGCAGTTTAGAAGTGCTGGAACTGGATTGACTAATTCTAGAATCGCCTGGTGAAAAACCTTGTACCCGCACCGTGATACTTCCTGTTGTTGTAAATTTAATCGCGTTGCCTAGCAGGTTAATCAAGATTTGGCGAAGTTTTGCTTCATCACCCCACACATAACGGGGGACGGTAGCATCCCACTCGCTTTTGAGATTTAATCCTTTCTCAGATGCTTTCAAGGTAAACATATCGTTAATAGAACGAAGCAGCCCATGTAAATTAAAGTGGCTTTCGGTTAGTAGCAATTGCCCCGCTTCAATCCTGGACATCTCTAAAACATCATTGATTAATGTCAGCAAGTGTTCTCCACTACGGCTGATGATGCTGAGATTCTCCCGAAATTCGCTTGGTGTATCGAGATCCCGTGTCATTAATTGCGTAAATCCCAGAATCGCGTTTAACGGGGTACGCAACTCGTGGCTCATCTTAGCAAGAAACTGGCTTTTGGCAAGGTTAGCGATCGCAGCTCTTTCTGCGGCTTGTTCGAGGGCAAGTTGCGAAAACTCCAGTACTGCCACCATCAGCGTGTTTCGCATTTCCCAAGCTGCATCAATCTCTGCTGCTTGCCAAGGCAGGGATGTTTCTTCAACTGTTTGTTTCCAGAGTTCAAAGGATTTACGTGGTGTCAGGCGTGGTTCTCCATCGCTGCCGATAGAAACAGGTTTATTCGGATCACCTGCCCAGTTCACTGTCTGAATTTGCTCTGGCCTAAACCAAATAATATGATAGGACTTTTGGCGCAAAACAATAGAAATTGCTAAAATCCCACTGCCAACGGCTGTGAATTGCTTCGCCTGTGGATTAACTTTGGCCACGGAATCAGTCACAAACAATCCTTGACGCTCTTGCTGTAACAGCCAATTCATCAATGCCTGAACTTCATTTGAGGATGGGGTTTGCCCAAGCACCGAAACTTCATTATCTAAGATGAGTGCAGCTCCCTGTGCGCGAACCAAATTTAATAATTCAACCTGATTACGCCGTAGCACTGCTTCAATAAAGCTGAATTCTTGGAAAAAAGTCTGTCGCAATTGTTCTTGAATCGATTTCACCTGTAAGCGATATTGATTCATCTCCTGTTCTTGTTGATAAATCAATTGCACTGAGGCAAACTGTCCTAAAAATTCACAAGCTTTGCGCGTTTCATAATCAACATAGTTGGGAGTGTAATGGTGACAAGCAATCAATCCCCAAAGTCGTTTTTCGTTAATCAAGGAAATTGACATGGAAGCTGTAATGCCCATGTTTTGCAGATATTCCACATGTAAAGGTGACACACTCCGTAAATTGGCACTACCCAAATTAAGCGGTCTTCCGCTAATAGGATGAGCAGTGGGAATCAGCCGCGCTGGTTGATAGTTGACATTGGGAATCAGCCGCAACCAATTTTCATAATAGAGTTGGCGGGCTTGTTGGGGAATGTCGGAAGCTGGATAATGCAAGTCCAGATAACTTTCTAAATGTTCGGCTTTGTCTTCTGCAACCACAACTCCACTGTTGTCAGAAGCAAACTGGTAAACCATTACCCGATCAAACCCAGTCAGTTGTCTAACTTGTTTTACTAAAGTTTCAACCAAATCATTGAAGCTTTCGGTTTGGCGAATTTTGGCGATCGCTTCTTTCAACAGATAATAAAACTTCAGATGTTGCTTACTTTTAGTTACTTTGCTAGATTCTAACTCCATCACTAACACCCCATCACTGCGGTGCAAAATACCTCGGAAATTCTGAAAGCGTGATTTTTGGTTACTTGAGGATGCCAGGAAGCTGTGAATTCTCAATTCCAACGGGCTAAATACTTCCAAATTATCGTATTTTAGATACTGAGAAATTTCTTTAACTTTGGTTTTAGAGCATAGCCGACTAAGCGGTTGTCCAAGGAGTTCTTCAACGGTAATGCCTAACACTCGATCTACATTCTCACTTACTTGCAAAATCTCAAGTTTAGGTTCACTTAATGTCAGCAGCACCCCATGTGGTTGAATTAAACCGGGTATATGAATCGGTTCGCGATCGCAGTTGGTTAAATCAATCGTTTCTGAAGTAGTAAATTCTGTAATATTAAGTGTGTCTGATGGTTGCATTTTAAAAGTTGATTTTTATGAAACAGCAAATAAAATGTAGTAATCCGAAATGATTTGTAATAAAATTCTGCGATAAAAATCATGGGGCGTTGCTGAATCAAGCATGAATCATGCAATCCCTTTAAGCTTGCGGGTGCAATAGTAGAGGTATTGCATAATTTCTAGATTCAGAATTGAGACTTTCAACAAAATAATCTCTAAATCTAAAGATTTGATGAGGATTCTAGGTTTTTACAGAAAAAATAATTAAGTAACTGTTTCACAATCAAAGTAAAATTAAATATTACTTTTTATCAATAATTGTAAAAAATCTATCATACTGAAACATTTGAACTAAGTTGTTTTAAGCTTTGTACTGATATATTAAAATTATACAGGAGCTTGACCATACAGAACAGATGGTGTGCGCTGCGATCGCGAAGGTGTCATAAGCATCTTCTTTTAATACAACTTATGAAAATTTTGTTGGTAGAGGATGACGTATTACTAAGTACGGCATTAACAGAGTTGTTGACTGCAAATGATTACAGTATCGACATAGCAAGTAACGGACAAACTGGATTAGAATTAGCGATATCGGCTGAATATGAGTTGATTTTGCTGGACTGGCTAATTCCAAAACTAGATGGTATTAGCTTATGTCGGCAACTGCGATCGCAAGGCTACCGTAAATCTATTTTGTTGCTAACCGGGAAAAATTCTAATGCAGATATTATTGCAGGGTTAGATGCCGGAGCAGATGATTACGTCATTAAGCCATTCGACCCAGAAGCATTACTAGCCAGAATTCGTTCTTTATTACGACGCAATACGGCAATCTCATCATCCACATTAATCTGGGGAAATCTCTGTTTAGATCCAAGTGCCGGTAGAGTAACTTGCAATCAGCAGGAAATTCCCCTCACAGCAACAGAATACAAACTGTTGGAGTTGTTTTTAGAAAACCGAGATCGGATTTTTAGTCGTGCAGTGATTCTAGACCGGCTTTGGGCATTTGGGGATGCACCGACTGAAAGTGCAGTTACGACTCATATTAAAGACTTGCGAAAGAAACTGAAAACAGCAGGTCTGGCAGAAGAAATTTTAGAAACGGTATATGGCATGGGCTATCGCATCAAGCCTACACCTAATCGCTCTATTTCTGTTGGGGAAACAAATCAAGATGGTAAGAAAAAAACAAGCCCCGTGAATATAACTTCTGTAAATCTGGTGCTAGAGCGATTCCGTAATTCGTTTGCTCAACAAGTTGTAGTGCTGGAACAGGCAAAAACTCTACTCTTGGCAGGGAATTTAAATGAAGAGTTACACCAGAGTGCATTGCAAGAAGCCCATAAGCTAGCAGGCTCGATGGGGTCGTTTGGTTATCCAGAAGGTTCCCGGCTAGCACGGAAAATAGAGCATTTGCTGCTTGAAAATTCCTCACTATCTCCAGAGCAAATCTCTGATTTCTCGCAACTGGTAACAGCTTTACAGCAAGAGTTAACCAATCCTGCTGTCACTTCCACCGCTCAAAGCCTCTCGATGAACCAAACATATCGCCTGTTAGTAATCGATGATGATGCGACGCTGACAGAGCAGTTGCAGGCAGAAGCCGACTCATGGGGAATCAGGATGAAGGTTGCACCAAACTTGGCAACAGCGAGATCGCGTCTTGCTTTAAAGACTCCTGACGTAGTTTTGCTGGATTTGAGTTTTCCGACAATAGAGGAAGATGGATTAATATTATTGAGCGAGATAGTACAGCGATCGCCAAATATCCCAGTAATTGTTTTTACAGGACGAGATACCCTGGCAGACAGGCTGGCAGTATCCCGTTTAGGAGCTAGACAATTTTTGCATAAACCGGCGACAACCGAGCAGATTTTTCAAGCGATCGCTCGTGTCCTAACTAAACCTCAAACTTCAGAAGCCAAGGTATTAATTGTAGATGATGACCCGGTAATGCTGGCTGGATTATCTGCATTGCTAACTCCTTGGGGGATGGAAGTAACAACATTGGCAGAACCACAGCAATTTTGGGAGATGCTGATTGCAACATCTCCAAACTTGGTGGTGCTAGATTTAGAAATGCCAATAGTTAATGGCTTAGAATTGTGTCAAATCCTGCGTCAGGATTCCCAGTGGGGGGATTTGCCAGTTTTAGTAGTAACAGCTCATACTGATGCAGAATCCCTTCAACAAGCTTTTGCTGCCGGAGCGGATGATTTTATCACCAAGCCAGTGCTAGGCCCGGAACTTGTTACACGGGTATTAAGCCGCATTCAAAGAACGCGCTTACGTTACAGCTCAAAACTGATGTAATTAGGACTTACGCAAAAGTACAAGCGGTAGGGGCAATTCATGAATCGCCCCTACCTAAAAATCTTTCTTTTCGGCTATTGTTTGCGTAAGTCTTAGCACATAACAAAGCTAGGGCTGGGAGGGTTAGGTTAGGAAAGAATTATGAGACTTTATCCGCGATTATTGACCTATGGTGTTGCTGTTGGCTCAACTGCGATCGCCCTGCTGCTGTCACTCTGGCTAGAAACGCTTATATCTCGAACCATTGGTGCATTTTTTTACATCGCTATTATTATAAGTACCTGGTATGGTGGCTTTCGACCAGGAATTGTGACAGTTGTCCTTTCGACGCTGGCAATAAATTATTTATTTATACCTCCGCGATATCAATTTTGGATCGAGCAACCAGAAAAATTCTTGCGGCTAAGTATTTTCTTGTTAGTTGCTTTGACGATCACCATAATTACTAGCAATCTTCAGCACACCAGACAAAAAATTAAACAACTTAACCAGAAATTGCTTCAGGAAAATGCCGAGCAACTGCGGATGGCTCTTTCGGCAGCGCAAATGGGAATGTGGGACTGGAATATTGCCACAGGCGAAATTAAGTGGTCGCCAGAACACGAACAGTTATTTGGCTTGACTATTGGTACTTTTGATGGTAATTATGAAACTTTTGATGCCTATCTACATCCTGAAGATCGCTTTTCCCTTAACCAAGCAGTAGAACAGGCACTGCAAAATCATAGTATCTACGATCACGAGTATCGCATTATTTGGGCAGATGGTAGCATCCACTGGATTGAGGGGCGGGGACAGGCATTTTATAACGAAGCAGGCCAGCCTGTGCGGATGACGGGAACTGTCATGGCAATTGACGAGCGCAAACAAGCACAAGGAAAGCTGGAACAACAATTTGAGCAACAACGCTTAGTGATGGAGATGACCCAGCGCATCCGGCGATCGCTCAATTTACAAGATATTCTGCAAAATACTGTCGATGAAGTCCGGCAGTTTTTGGGGTGCGATCGCGTCACCATCTTTGAATTTTCTCCTGACTGGAGTGGAACAGTTGTTGTCGAATCTGTTGGCGCAAACTGGACAGCCATCTTATCTACCCAGATATACGATCCCTGCTGTGGTCAAGACTATGTAGAACCCTTTAAAAGCGGTTTAGTTACTGCCAAATCTGATATTTATCATGCTGGCATCAACTCTTGTCATCTTGAACTCCTAGCAAGTTTTCAGGTAAAGGCAAATTTAGTTGTTCCTATTCTTAACAGAGATGAATTATGGGGGTTACTAATTGCCCATCACTGCGCGGCTCCCCGTGAATGGCAATCCTCAGAAATTGAGTTGCTACGCCAGTTAGCAGCGCAGGTGAGCATTGCTATCCAGCAAGCAGCTTTGTTTGAACAAGTGCAGACTGAACTGGCGGAGCGTCAGCAAACAGAACAAAGTTTAGCAAAAGAAGCCCTCCGTATTCAGACGCTTTTTAATACCTCATTCGATGGTATCGTTATTTTAGATGAGCAAGGAAATGTGGTGGATGCCAATCCCCGATTTGCCCAGATGCTCGGCTATACACAAGAGGAAACTGCAAAGCTCAATAATTTTGACTGGGATGCTCAGTTTACCCGTGAAGAACTTCAGCAATTAATGTGTGACTACATCAACATCAAAAGTGGAGTTTTGGAAACTCGTCACCGGCGAAAAGATGGCTCGATATACGATGTCGAGATCAGCACTAGCGTTGTGGAATGGGAAGGGGAAATTCTGCTATTCTGCGTTTGTCGAGATATTAGCCAGCGCAAACAAGCCCAAATTGCCTTGCGCCAATCCGAAGAACGCTATCGAACTTTGTTTGAGTCCATTGACGAAGGCTTTTGCATCATTGAAATGCTGTTTGATCAAAACGACACACCCTTCGATTACCGCTTTTTGGAAATTAATCCAGCATTCGAGAAACAAACAGGACTCGAACACGCAGTGGGTAAAACGGCGCGTCAGCTAATCCCAAATCTCGAAAATCATTGGTTTGAAATTTATGGCAAAGTGGCGTTAACAGGAGAATCAATTCGCTTTGAGCATGGCTCCCAAGCGATGAACCGTTGGCTTGACGTTTATGCGCTCCGTGTTGGGCAACCGTCAAACCGAAAAGTTGCCCTAGTTTTCAAAGATATCACCCGACGCAAACAAGCAGAAATAGCGTTGCAGGAAAGAGAAGCAACCTTGCGTTTATTTGCCCAGTACGCACCTGCTGGGATTGCGATGTTTGATCGGGATATGCGCTATTTGATCGCAAGCCAAAGATGGGTAGAGGACTATCATCTCGATTCCGTTGAATCGTTAATTGGGCGATCGCACTACAAGATTTTTCCGGAAATCACAGAGCAATGGCAACAAATCCATCAACGGTGTTTGGCTGGTATAAGCGAAAAATGTGAGGAAGATTTATTTGTGCGCTCAGATGGCAGCCAGCAGTGGATACACTGGGAAATTCACCCCTGGCATACTGCGATCGGTGAGATTGGCGGCATTATCATTTTTGGTGACGATATCACACAACGCAAACAGGCGCAAATTGCCCTGCAACAACTCAATGCCGAACTTGAGCAACGAGTAGCAGAGCGTACTGCACAACTAACACAGACAAACGATCGCCTGCTCGAAACGGTAATACAACAGCAACAAACCCAACTCATGCTTTTAGAACAGGCGCAACTACTGGATTTAGCACACGACACCATCATCACCCGCAATTTAAACGGAGCGATCTCTTTCTGGAATGAGGGAGCTGAGTATATGTATGGCTGGACGAAAGCTGAGGCTTTGGGGCAAATTTCTTATATTCTCTTGAAAACTCAATTTCCTCAACCCATAGCAGAGATTGAAGCAGAACTTTTAGAAAAGGGTTACTGGGAAGGAGAACTTACCCATTTCAGCCGGGACGCTCGACCGATTACTGTAGCTAGCCGTTGGGCGTTACAAAAAGACAATGCTGGTACACCGATTAAAATCCTAGAAATCAACAATGACATTAGTGAGGGTAAACAAGTAGAAGCCGCTTTACAGCATTATGTACACGAAGTTGAGGATCTATACAACAATGCACCTTGTGGTTATCACTCCCTAGATGGAGATGGGAATTTCATTCGGATTAACGATACAGAACTCAACTGGCTAGGATATACCCGTGATGAAATGTTTCACAAGAAGTTTTTAGATATTATCACCTCTGAGAGTAAACAGGTTTTTCAGGAGAACTTTCCTAAGTTTAAACAACAGGGTTGGGTTAATAATTTGGAGTTTGAGATTGTCAGCAAAGATGGCGCAATCCGATGGATAAGCTTGAATGCTACAGCCATCAAAGATGAACTAGGCAACTTTGTCATGAGTCGCTCAACTGTATTTGATATCAGCGAACAGCAAGCTGCGCTATGCGAACGCAAACGCATCGAAGCAATTCTGCGCCAATATGAGCGCATCGTCTCTAGTACCAAAGATGGTATTGCACTGCTGAATCGTAATTATATTTATCAAATCGTTAATCAAGCTTATCTGGACTGGTGCAACAAACCTGATACCGAAGTTCTAGGACATTCAGTGAGGAATGTTTTGGGTGAAAATTTATTTGATAACTTCATCCAGTCTCGGTTAGATAGATGTTTAGTCGGGGAGACAATACAGTATGAAAAATGGTTTGACTACCCCAATTTAGTACCGCAATTTATGAGCGTTACTTATACACCTTACCGGGAATTAGACGAAACTATTTCTGGCGTTATTGTTAGTCTGCGCGATTTGACTAGACTCAAACAAGCAGAACAAATGCTAGAGCTTCAGGCCGTAATTACCCGAAACATGGCGGAAGGCATTTGCTTAGTGAGAGCCGATAATGCAGCCATTGTCTATGCCAATCCGAAATTTGAACAGATGTTTGGCTATGATTCTGGCGAACTAAATGGTGAGCATGTTTCGATTGTAAATTATGAGAGTGAATCGGTAACTGCTGAAGATGTAACTCAAGCGATTCGGTCTGCTGTTTTACAAAAGGGTGAATCTACTTATGAAGTTCATAATGTCAAAAAAGATGGTACTCCATTTTGGTGTAGTGCAACAACTTCTGTATTTAGGCATCCCGACTATGGCGATGTTCTAGTGGCGGTTCAGCAAGATATTACTGAAAGCAAACGCATCAAAGATGCTTTACGCCAAAGCGAAGAAAAGTTTCGTCAGTTGGCGGAAAATATCCAAGCAGTGTTTTGGATGACTGATATTCAAAGTCAGCAAGTTCTTTATGTGAGCAAAGCCTACGAAACAATCTGGCAAAGAAGTTGTGATAACTTGTATCACAACTATTCAAATTGGTTAGATGCAATTCACCCAGAAGATCGCTCTCGCGTCGAACTTGAACTACTTGAACAGGTAAAAACATCGCAATACGATAAAAAATATCGCATCATCCGCCCCGATGGTTCAATTCGTTGGATTCGCAATCGCGCTTTCCCGATCAAAAATGAAGTCGGAGAAATGGTGCGGATTGCTGGAATTGCCGAAGACATCACTGAACAGCAACAAATTGAGCAGATGAAGAGTGAGTTTATCGGTATTGTCAGTCACGAACTTCGCACTCCTTTAACTGCAATTCGGGCAGCTATGGGCTTACTACAAACTGGTATCTATGATAAAAAACCAGACAAATTCAAGCGGATGATTGAAATTGCAGCCATCGATAGCGATCGCCTAGTGCGCCTAGTCAATGATATTCTCAATTTAGAACGCTTAGAATCGGGTCGGGCTGTCTTAGAAAAAACCACCTGCGAAGCAGCTGATTTGATTGAGCAAGCAGTAGCAGGATTGCAAGCGATCGCCAAGCAGCAAAATATTACCTTTAATATCCATCCTACCAATGCTCAAATTTGGGCAGATGCTGATGGCATTATTCAAACACTCACCAATTTATTAGGTAATGCCCTTAAATTCTCGCCCACTAATTCTACTATTACCCTGAATGTCCAACAACAAGCAGATTGTGTACTGTTCCAGATAATAGATCGAGGACGAGGGATTCCAGCAGATAAGTTAGAAGCTATTTTTGGCAGATTTCAGCAAGTAGATGGTTCTGATTCTCGCACTAAAGGCGGCACGGGTTTGGGATTGGCAATCTGTCGTAGTATTATTGAACAGCACGGTGGGCAAATTTGGGCACAAAGTACTGTGGGTGTCGGCAGCACATTTTGCTTCACTCTGCCAATGCCGAGAAATTAGGCAGAGGGGCAGAGGGGCAGGGGGATGAGGGAGATGAGGGGGATGAGGGAGATGAGGGGGATGAGGGAGATGAGGGAGATGAGGGAGATGAGGGGGATGAGGGGGATGAGGGGGATGAGGGGGATGAGGGAGATGGGGGGACGCAAAGAAAAACTAATGACTTAGGACTTACGCACTGTACAAAATACTCATCTTGTGCATCAACGTAAATACGTAGTTACAGGTTTTTACTCATCATTTTTTGATGGTAAATAGACCTGCGCTGTAGGGGCACAGCATTGCTGTGCCCCTACGACAGATGTGGTTTTTCAAACTACTTATATTTTGTCTTTCCTGTCAATGCGTAAGTCCTATGACTAATGACTAATGACTAATGACCAAATTCTGTGACAATGATTAACAACAAGCCAGAATAGTGTATCTAACCTACTCATGAGCCAGACTTCTGAAAATAGCCCGTCACCCAAACCCATTCCATTTTCTTTTGATTGGTTGTATGCTTTCTGGAAATTCTCTCGGCCGCACACGATTATTGGTACAAGTCTCAGTGTGTTGGGTTTGTATTTAATTGCCATTGCCGTTAGTGGAGACGCGATGAATCGCGTCTCTACAAGTTACCTACTACCTCTGTTGGGTGCATGGATTTCTTGTTTGTGTGGCAATGTCTACATTGTGGGGCTGAATCAATTAGAAGATGTTGAAATTGATAAGATTAATAAGCCTCATTTACCGTTAGCTTCTGGGGAATTTTCCCGGAGAACTGGGCAACTAATTGTGGCAATTACTGGGATTTTGGCGCTAGTTGTGGCGTGGCTAACTGGGCCGTTTTTGTTGGGGATGGTGGCAATTAGTTTAGCGATTGGTACTGCTTATTCTTTACCGCCTATTCGTTTGAAGCAGTTTCCCTTTTGGGCGGCGCTGTGTATTTTTTCGGTGCGCGGTTCGATTGTGAATCTAGGACTGTATCTGCACTACAGTTGGGCGTTCCAACAAAGTCAAGCTATTGTACCTGCGGTGTGGGCGTTGACGTTATTTATTTTGGTGTTTACGTTTGCGATCGCCATTTTTAAGGATATCCCAGATATGGAAGGCGATCGCCTCTACAATATCTCTACTTTCACTATCCAACTCGGCGCCCCAGCTGTGTTTAATCTCGCTCTTTGGACGATCACTGTCTGCTATGTGGGCATAATTCTAGTTGCTGTGCTACGCGTCGCCTCGGTTAACCCCATATTTGTGGTAATTACTCATTTAGGATTGCTGGTTTGGATGTGGTTGCGGAGTTTGGCGGTAGACTTAGAAGATAAAAGTGCGATCGCTCAGTTTTATCAATTTATCTGGAAACTCTTTTTCATCGAATATCTGATTTTTCCTATCGCCTGTCTTTTGGCTTAGACAATGTTAGAAACCTTGCCAATTAATTCTATTATCGCTGGGAGCATAGTTGCTTTCAGTCTGGGAATCCTTGGATATTTCGCTTGGAAAACTTTGATTACCTCAGATTTATTTCAAAAAGGAATCAATCTTGCTCAAGCAAAAGATTACGAAGGTGCAGAAGCAGCTTTTCGCAAAGTTATTTCTCTCAACTCTACTAATGATGTGGTGCGCTTATTTCTGGGAGATGTTTTAAAGCAGCAAGGCCAAGTAGAAGAGGCAAAAGAATTATTTTGCGAAGTGATTCGCCGCAGTCCGAAAAATCCTGATGCTTATTTGCGTCTAGCAAATGTTTTAATGCAACAAGAGAAACCAGAAGAAGCTAAAAATAATCTGCTACAAGCTAAAGAGTTATTACAAAAACAACGGCAACCTGAAAAAGCTGCAAGAATCGCTCAGCTGTTAGATAAAATTAGTACTAAATAACTCAGCACCTAGCCCAGCGATTAAAAATCGCGGTTCATCTTGCACACAAAGGAAGTCGGCCTAAGCGGACTAACAGAAAATCAAGGCTTTTAACCCGCGTAGGCGGGTTTTGTCTGTGTAGCCGCGACTTCCAGTGCAAGAGTGCAAGATATGAGATTAAGCGTTGCTATTTTAGTGTGTAAAAATGGAAAATTATATTCAATTACAGTTACTTGTAAATTCAGCAATTAAAATAACAAAAATGCTAAAAAGTAAGAATCTACTGGCAGTAGCTATTATTTTCGGGTGTTTGAGCAATGCGAATAGTGCTTTTGGTAAAGATGTTGGGGTTGTTTTTAGCGGTTCCCATTCAGATGCGGTACGAGATTATATCACCAGGTGTAGGGGCACGGCACTGCCGTGCCCCTACTCAGTAGCTCGGGAAACGCTACTAGCAATAGTTCAAAACTCTGCTCAAGCCGCAGTTCCTCAGAATAAAAAGGCAGTTACTAACTTTGAGCAAGGAGCCAATCTCTATAAACAAGGGGATTTAAAAGGAGCAGAAGCGGCTTTTCGGAAAGCAATTGAACTGGAACCAAAATTTGTAGAAGCTTATGTGGCTTTGGGAAATACTCTCGACGATGAAGGTAAATTACAAGAAGCGATCGCCCAATATCAAAAAGCCATTAGTCTCGATCCTAAGTATGGAAAAGCCCACTTTCATTTAGGAAATTCTCTCTACGTTCAAGGCAAATTTCCAGAAGCAATTACCGAATACAAACAAGCTATTAGCTTTGATCCCAAACATGCAGAAGCTCACTATTACTTAGGAAACGCTTTATATGCTCAAGGAAAGCCAGCAGAAGCTGTGGCAGAATATACAACAGCCATTCGCCTTGAACCGAAAAATGCCGCAAGCTATAATGCCTTGGGAAATGTTCTGTACGCCCAAGGCAAACTAGAAGAAGCGATCGCCCAGTATCAACAAGCTATTAGCATTGATTCCCAAGATGCAGACGCTCACTATAATTTAGCAAGTGCTTTTTACGCTCAAGGCAAGTTAGCCGAAGCAGTGGCCGACTATACCCAAGCAATTCGCCTCGATCCTAAACATGCACAAGCTCATACGGGTTTGGGAAACGCTATGGACGATCAAGGCAAGCCTCAAGAAGCGATCGCACATTATAAAAAAGCCATTAGCCTCGTACCCGATTATGCATACGCTTACTATAATCTCGGCATCAGTCTGGGAAGAGAACAACAAATAGAAGAAGCGATCGTTAATTTCAAAAAAGCCAGAGAATTATTCCAAGCTGAGGAAAATAATGAGATGGTTGAGCGAATTGATCAGCTAATTGAAAAAATTAAGGGGAGTGGGGAGTAGGGAGTGGGGAGTGGCGATGAGGGGACGCAAAGAAAAACAAATGACAAATGACAAATGACAAATGACAGAGGCAAAGTTTACCTTGTAGGTGCTGGGCCTGGAGATGTGGGGTACCTGACGGTAAAAGCTTACAATCTCTTGGCTGCTGCTGAAGTGTTAGTCTACGATGCTTTGGTAGATGCTCGATTATTGCAGTGTGTACCAACTGATTGCTTGAAATTAGATGTGGGCAAACGCGCTGGTAAACCCAGTACAAGTCAAGGACAAATTAACAAGTTACTCGTAAAGTACTGCCAGGAAGGGAAACAAGTTGTACGGCTCAAATCAGGCGATCCCTTGATTTTTGGGCGTTGCACTTCGGAAATGGAAGCAATGATCGCATCTGGTTGTGATTTTGAACTAGTACCAGGAATTTCCTCAGCCCTTGCAGCACCGTTGTTGGCAGGAATTCCCCTAACAGATCCGGTTTTAAGTCGCACTTTTGCAGTGTTTACAGCTCACGAACCAGAGGCTTTAGATTGGGAGGCGCTATCGCGGTTAGAAACACTAGTAATTTTGATGGGAGGACTACATCTAGGGGAAATTGTACATCAGCTGTTGCGATACGGGCGATCGCATTTAACACCCATAGCCATCATCCGTTGGGCAGGAACTCCACAGCAACAAATTTGGATAGCACAACTGGGCAATATCTCCGAACAAATCACTGGATTATCTCTTTCCCCAGCCGTAATTGTAATTGGCGAAGTTGTTGGGCTACGCAAGTACTTGCAACCTGAGAATATATATAGAGAAAGTCACGCCAGTATTCCCATAGCCCACCCTATGTCAACCAACCTCCCCCCCTCTCCCTCCTCATCTCCCCTTCCCCTTGCTGGCAAAACAATTCTGGTGACACGTTCAGTGGGACAGTCGAATCAATTTAGCTATCGCCTCATGTCCTTGGGTGCAACTGTCATCGAAATGCCTACCTTAGAAATTGGCCCGCCTTCGAGTTGGGAAGGTTTAGATCATGCGATCGCTAATTTATCTGACTTCAACTGGTTAATTCTCACTTCTGGCAATGGCGTAGACTACTTTTTTACCAGACTAATTGCCCAAGGTAAAGATAGCCGTGCATTAGCTGGTGTGAAAATTGCTGTTGTTGGTGAAAAAACAGCGCAATGTCTCAAACAATATTCTCTCCAACCAGATTTTATTCCCCCCAACTTTGTCGCCGATTCTTTAGTGGAAAATTTTCCAGAAGAATTGTCTGGTAAAAAGGTTTTATTTCCCAGAGTTGAAAGCGGCGGTAGAGAAATTTTGGTTAAAGAATTAACTGCCAAAGGAGCAGAAGTTATAGAAGTTGCCGCCTATCAATCTTGTTGTCCCAGCAGTATCCCCGCTGCGGCAGAATTAGCTCTGCAAAATCGCAAGATAGATGTAATTACCTTTGCCAGTTCTAAAACTGTGCAATTTTTCTGCCAACTTACTAATAAGATATTTCCGAGTAACTCTAATAATAGTCATTTCTTAGATGGTGTTTGTATTGCTTCTATTGGCCCTCAAACCTCCCAAACTTGCCATTCTTTATTCGGACGCACAGATGTCGAAGCCCAAGAATATACTTTAGATGGTTTAACCGAAGCATTGATAATGTGGGCAGGGAGATGAGGGAGCAGGGGAGGCAGGGGAGGCAGGGGAGGCAGGGGGAGAAATAAGCAATGCCCCATGCCCAATGCCCAATGCCCAATGCCCAATGACAAATAACAAATGACAAATGACAAATGACAAAACGGATAATCGGCTTAACTGGAGGTATTGCTACAGGCAAAACCACTGTCACAAATTATTTAGCTAGCACTTATAATCTGCCGATTTTGGATGCAGATATTTATGCTAGAGAGGCGGTATCTGTAGGTTCGCCTATTCTGGGTGCGATCGCCAAACGTTACGGGCAACAAATTTTACTACCAGATGGCAACCTCAACCGCCAAAAGCTAGGCGAAATTATCTTTAATCGTGAAGATGAGCGTAACTGGGTAGAGAGTTTGATTCATCCTGATGTGCGCGATCGCTTTTTGCAAGCAATTACTCAGTCTTCTTCACAAACACTGGTGTTAGTTGTGCCTCTGTTATTTGAAGCTGGAATGACTGATTTGGTTACAGAAATTTGGGTACTACATTGTTCCGAAGAACAACAACTACAAAGATTGATCCAACGAAACCATTTAAATAAAGAACAAGCACAAGCTCGCATCAATAGTCAATTATCTATCGCCGAAAAAGTGGTTCGTGCAGATGTGGTTTTAGATAACTCTTCTACTCTAGAAGCACTACTAAAACAGGTAGATGCAGCACTAAAAAATCCAAGTCTAAACTAATTTACTTCTGACTCCTGATAGCATTTTACGAAAATCCTGATACACATAGATTTTTCGTAGGGGTTTAGCACTGCTAAACCCCTACCCACACACGGAATTTTGTGCAGATTGGGAAGGTGGATATGGCGATCGTCCAGTTTCGGAGTTCAACGCCTTATCGCCTCGCCACAATTCATCCGCAACCTGTAACACCAGGTGAAGCGGTATACAGCGCAGGCTTTCCCATGTACACCCAAGACCACCTGACCACAACCTTTGACCGGGGTATCCAAAGGTTTCGCTTAACCCAAGGAGTAGTATCTCTACTTTTACCCAAATCCCTCGACCAAGGATATCGCTTAGGTTACACCAACGATATCAGCGTCGGCATGAGTGGAGGGCCGATTTTTAACCAACAACGTCTACTAGTGGGAATTAACGGACGAGTGAAAAACCGTGACCCAGATTTTGGAGTTTATACCTTTGATGATGGCACCTCCCCGCATCCAGAAATATTAGACCAAATGATTCATTCCAGTTGGGGAATTCCGATTACTACCTACGTACAACTGAGGAATTTTTAGCTATATGTTTCAACACTTATTGGCATCATCACTAGCTTTTGTTGCTGTCACAAACACAACTGATTCTATAGACAATTTGTTGACAACAGAACTTTTGAGAGATAACCAAAACGTAAAACTTGAAGCAGTACAGACCATTAAAGAATCTGTTAATCAGCCACTTTTGATTGCACAAGGATGTCAAATTCCTGTTTTTTATGGAATGTCTGATTGGAATCGTCCAGTTTACATTGCGATCGCCAATGGACAAGTATATGCCTGGACTGGTAAAGAATGGTCTTCAACAGGTATCTCCGCCTACGGCCCAGTATTTGAGGAAATGATGCAACGTTTTGAATTTGTTAAGTGTCTTAGGTAAGGCTTTTTAGCAGTCTAAAAAAAGTCAAAACATTCTATATCAAGGAGTTAACATGAATCATTTCAACCCATTACTTGCAGGAACCGCAGTTGTCGCCAGTATTGTAATTACCCAACCTGCGTTTGCTAAATCTGCCAAAGAAGTTGCGAAAACTGCAATTCCCACCACAGTGCAAATTAATAATACCCTGAGTCCTGGTGATAGTGGTTCTGGGGTAATTATTGCCAAAAATGGAAAAACATATACTATATTAACCGCCAATCATGTCGTCAAAAATCCGAATTCTGAATACATGATTCGGACATCCAAAGGTCAAGAATATGCTGTGACAGCAGTGCAAAGTTTGCCGGGAAATGAAGGAAGTTTGGATTTAGCGATCGTCAAATTTGAAAGCAACGAAGAATTACCCATTGCGCCATTGACAAATTCCGACGAAGCAACTATCGGTTCCGGAATTTATATTTCCGGTTATCCCCTTCCCGCTGGCGGCGGAACAGAACGAGAATATGCCTTTACCAACGGACAAGTTACTAATATCCGTTCTGGTAATCCCCAAGGCTACGCCATGCGCTACGACGCCGTGACAAGGCGAGGGATGAGTGGCGGCCCGGTATTCGACGTTTCCGGGCGAGTTGTGGGAATTCACGGACAAGGCGATACTGTAGCGACAGTGCAAAACGAATCTGGCGATCGAAATGAAGAAGTGAAAACAGGATTAAACTCAGCAATTCCTACTAACACCTTTCTGGGATTAATATCCCAAGCAGGGTTAGATAAATCAGGAATGAAATTGGATAATAAACCACCAGCAAACGTAGACGCAGAAAAAGTTTCACAAAACGATGTAAGTAAATGGGTTGATGATTTTGCTAAAGGAATTTTAGGTAATGTAATTCAACGTGGTTTAAATAGATTTTTGCCATTTTAGCGATTACCAGCAAATAAATTATCCATTCTATTATTGTGGGGTGGACATCTTGTCCGCCCTTACTTACGGGCGGGCGAGACGCCCACCCCACAAAAAAAGTTGAATGTTTTTTTATTTGCAAAATTCTTAACAACCAATGCATTAGGTGTAGGTTGGGTTTCGCGTTGCTCAACCCAACATTGATGGGAGTGTTGGGTTTCGTTCCTCAACCCAACCTACTACCCACGGAAATTAAGTTAAAAAATCAAAAGGGATTACTCTATGCGTCTAAAACAGTTGTATCAAAAAGTAAATATTGCTTTTATAACAGCAATATTGCTACAAACTACCACCGCTAACATTGCATATTCACAAAGCGTACCACCTTATCCATTAGAGCCGAGTCCAAATACACCATTACGTCATGACTTTGAAAATCCATCTGTAGAAAGTAATGGCACGAATCAGGAAACAAATCCCAATGCTAGAACAGGTAACTTTATTTTAAAAATGGGGTTATTTAAAATCAACGCTAACAGTTGTGAAGTTGTAGCAAATAGCCAAAAAGAATACACCGTTATAATTACTGATAATAATGATACTCTCAGTATTTCCGCGCCCATAGAAGTGCCGATGCAACAGGGAAATATATCAGTTTATAACAGAGTGAATGATGCACTTACCATGTTATTTCAAGCTGGAGGAAATTCTCCGATTCAATGGCGTGGTGTATTTAATGCTGATGGTAATGAAATGTTTGTTATAGGTACAGCAACATGTGGTGATGTCAGTCAACTGTTCACGTTAGAAGGTTATTTTAAGAATCCAATTCAATAAGCTTCTAAATTTTCACCCCCCTTAATCCCCCCTTGTAAAGAGGGGGGAAACAAGAAATCGATCAAGTTCCCTCCCCTTTATAAGGGGAGGGTTAGGGTGGGGTGTATTTTATCTACATAAAAATTGTTGTATGTTTGCAATCTCAAAAAAATGAGGTAAATTTGCCATGCAAAAAATTCGATTTATTTCACTTGCATTTATTGGCTTTTGTACAACTTTAGTTAGCGCATTTTTTACACCAGGTACATTCATCAATCGCACTATTGCAACGGCGATGTGTACCTTATTGAGTTTTCAATCAAGTTTTTGTGCAGCGAATTTATCGCTGTTATCTGATAGAGTGATGGCAGCTAATCCACCTGTGACGGAGAGGAAGATTGCAGATAATTTTGCAAACTTACTAGCTGATAGATCGCGGGAATTTGATGATGATTCTAGTCCTTCGTCTAACGGTGGTTCAGTAGCACCAGCTTATCCACAGCAGCCAAGTCCGA
Organism: Nostoc sp. FACHB-973; assembly: GCF_014698115.1. Lineage (GTDB taxonomy): Bacteria > Cyanobacteriota > Cyanobacteriia > Cyanobacteriales > Nostocaceae > Nostoc > Nostoc muscorum. The sequence goes on along the minus strand of NZ_JACJSJ010000041.1, from coordinate 24,242 downwards.
ATACTCCATTACGTAGACCTGATTTTGATGATGATGATTCTAATTCAAATGGAGGGGTAAACCTTAGAAATTTAGATATACCAAATGACTTTATTGTAGTGCGTCAAACTCCAATGAGTTCAGGTAAAAGAGAAGTTGTACTAAAATCGACCTCAACAAATATTGAGCAAATTTACCTTGTAACTCCAGCAGGATCTGAAGAGTTTGAAATTTTTGAGGCTGAATTGAGGAATTTATCAACAATTGATGAACCTCTTTTACAAAGATTTAAGATAATCTTTAACAAAAATACCCCAAGTAAAGTTTTCCTAGCTGATGGTACTAGTGTGGCGATTAATTCAAACCAGGCAGTTATTACTTCGCCAAAAGGAAAAGTAGAAACAGTCCCAATTAAACAGAGTAGTTCAAATTTTAATAGCCGCATTGTCCCTGATAATCCGCTCTTAAATAAGAAAGCCTATATTTCAAATTATAGTAAAGCGAATAAATTAGGCTCATTTTTATTAGCAGATAATACATCCTACAAAAACTGTAAAGCAAACGTAGATAAAGCATACACTGGCATTGGAAGTGCTTTGATCGCTATTAGTGCAGTTTTGCTGCAGGCTCCTAATCAATTTGTAAAATTAGCAGGTTATGGTTTAGCGACTGCTGGTGGTATGATGACAAGTTCTCAAGCTATTAAAGACGAAGCATCCGAAGCATTTTGTTTACCTCCTGTATATTGTGACCAACAAGTTGTTAGCGGAGGACAGGGAGTCTACTCAAACATATATCAAATAAATCAAGCTGAAAGTCGAGGTGAAATTTATCTTGAATATGAGTTTTATGATGTTCCTGATATGCTTGAAATATTTTATGACGGACAAAGAATTTTCAAAGTAGGTTTTACAAGTGGTAATGGTAGAGAAACAATACCTTTTAAAGGTACAGCAGGACAAGTTGGCGTAACAGTGACAGGTAACACAAATGAACCGACCAAATGGGTGTATAAAATATCCTGTCCTAATAAATAAATTCACAATCTTCCAGTATTTTGCTTGAAACACAAAATACATAATTCATATAGAGACACGATTAATTGTGTCTCTATGTCAATGCAGTAACTGGTATTATTAAAGACAGAGTGCAAATTATATGGCGATCGCTCAACATATAATAGTACATAATTACCATTAGTCAATTATCAAAAACCGAAGATTGGAGGCGTAGCGTTATGGTAATCACTCCTAATACTGCATCTGAGGTCATCTACCCCGAAAGCGACGGACAGCCAATGGCGGATAATACCAAGCAATTTCGCTGGATAGTAACTATTAAAGAAAATTTAGAAATTTTATTTGCATCCCAACCAGATGTATTCATCGCCGGAGATTTATTTTGGTATCCAGTTGCAGGCAATCCTAACATCAAACAAGCACCAGATATTCTGGTAGTCTTTGGTAGACACAAGGGAGATAGAGGTTCTTACAAGCAATTTGAAGAAGATAACATTCCGCCACAAGTAGTGTTTGAAATCTTATCTCCTAGTAATACAACTAAAGAAATGACAAATAAACTTCTGTTTTATCAACGCTATGGAGTTGAAGAATATTACATTTATGACCCAGACCGCAATGAATTAACAGGGTTTGTGCATTCAGAACATTGGTTACAGCAAATTGACCAGATTCATGGATGGATAAGTCCCCGTTTAGGAATTCGGTTTCAACTCACCCCAGAAACTTTAGAAATATATCACGCTGATGGATATAAGTTTCTCACACCCGTTGAACTTGAGCAAGTACGTAGACAAGAACGTCAAGCCAAAGAAGCAGCTCTCCAACAACTAGAGGAAGAACGCCAACGATATCAAGATTTATTGATACGATTACAAGAACGGGGAATTGACCCAGAACAACTTTTGTGAAACTTGAAAAACTCAGATCCCCGACTTTTCTGAAAAGTCGGGGATCTTGTTGTTGAGTTTAACTAAACTGTTCGCCTGCGTCTAAGTTAAACAGCATTTGCAGAGTTTGCATACAACGCCGTCTGGCTTCAACATCTTGCTGCGATCGCAATTGCACCATCGGATCATGTAAAATTTTATTAACAATTCCTCGTGTTAAAGCTTCGATCACCTCTTGATGTTTTTCCGCGAATTCCGAACCCAATCTGGACAAAGCTTTTTCTAATTCTTGTTCCCGGATAGTTTCGACTTTATTTCGCAGAGAGCTAATGGTAGTAACAGTTTCTAAACTACGCCACCAAACATCGAAAGCCTCCACTTCTTCTTCTAAAAGTCGCTCTGCTTCCTGTGCAATTTTCCGACGGCTTTCGTAGTTTTGCGCCACTACAGCCTTCAAATCATCCACATTGAACGCCTGCACATTTGCCAGTTCATTGACATCTGCATGAACGTTGCGCGGTACAGAAATATCAAATAACATAAGAGTTCGCTGAGCTTCTAAAACCATTTCCAATTTGGCACGGTCAAGTATCGGCTCTGTTGCCGAAGTACTTGTAAACACCAAATCACTATCGGCAATTACTGTCATCATTTCCGATAGTGTGTGAATTTGAATAGGTTGTTCGGCGAACTGCTTTGCTAATTCTTGGGCGCGTTCACGAGAGCGATTGACAATACTGATTTGCACCGCACCTTTAGAAATCAGGTGTTGTACCAGCAACCGCGACATTTTCCCAGCACCCAGAATTACCACTCGGCAAGCAGCTAAATTTGCTACTTTCATTTGTGCTAATTCCACAGCTGCCGAACTGATAGAGACAGCGCCAGTACCAATACTAGTTTCAGTGCGAACTCGCTTACCGGCTGTTAGCGCTTGTTTAAATAATCGATTCAAAATGGTTTTTATACCGCTATATTGCTGTCCCAGTTTGTGAGTAGTCTTCACCTGAGCCAGAATTTGACCTTCTCCGAGTACCAGACTATCTAAGCCACCTGCTACCCGCATCACGTGCATGACTGCATCATCATGCAACAACATAAACAGGTGTTGTCGCAGAGAAGTCACAGGCAACTTGCTGTGTTCTGCCAGAAATTGAGTTACTTCTCTGATACCTTGGTCTGTTTCACTGGTAACAATGTAGATTTCCAGACGGTTACAAGTGCTAAGAATTGCAACTTCGTCAATATGGGGACAACTTGCTAGATGAGCGATCGCACTTTCAATTTGTGGTTCTGGAATGCTCAACTTTTCCCGGACTTCTACTGGGGCTGTTTTATGGCTTAGCCCCACCACTGCTATATTCATTTGCTAAATCGTAGTTACTAGTTGGTAGTTGGCAATCTGGCATTAAGTGAGAATAGGGAATGGGGAATTTTTGCTTCTTGGTTGATATTTTTGCAACCAACAATTAATCACTAACTACTAACTACTAACTACTGTAAGGGTAAAGCATTTTGGTGATTATTTTTCTGTTTTATAGAAAGATTTTTTTCCTTATGCTTCGCCCCTACTTTTACCATTCCCCATTCCCTAAAAATTAGTTCAGTTGAAGAACTTTTGGTTCACCAAACAAGTGAATTGTGTCAACAAATCGAGCCGTTTTCGACTGGTTGGAAATAACCAAGCTTTGAGTTCTTGCCCCATCCTTGAAGAAACGTACACCCTGCATGAGATTACCACTGGTAATGCCGCTAGCAGCAAACAGAATAGTTTCACCAGATGCCAGTTCATGAGCATCATAGACCTTATCGGGATCATTGATATTCATAGACTTTAAACGATCGATGTTGGCTTCTCTGCTTTCTCCAATCAGACCTGTTTTTACTATTGCTGGATCGTATATCAGTTGACCTTGGAAATGTCCACCCAAAGCACGCATTGCTGCTGCCGAGATTACACCTTCAGGAGCCGCACCGATACCCATCAGCGCGTGGATATTAGTTCCAGCAAAACCACAGCTTATGGCTGCACCCACATCACCATCTGAAATTAGGGCGACTCTAGCTCCAGCCTCACGGATTTCTTTAATTAAATCGTTGTGGCGTTCGCGCTTCATCACTACTACTACAAGTTCATCAATAGCCCGGTCTAAAACCTCAGAGAGAATCTTCAGGTTTTCCGTTGCTGACTTGTTGATGTCTACCTTACCCTTAGCTGCGGGAGGTGCTGCTAACTTCTTCATGTAAAAGTCAGGAGCAGCAAATAATCCGCCCTTTTCAGAAATTGCCAACACAGCCATTGAACCTGGTTGTCCGTAGGCTACCAAGTTGGTACCTTCACAGGGGTCAACAGCGATATCAATTTCAATTAGTTCATCAGGGTTACAGAGAGCTTCGGCATTTGGTTGGGTACAGATACCTACTTCTTCTCCAATGTAAAGCATAGGCGCGTCATCGCGTTCGCCTTCCCCAATCACAATGCGACCCCGCATGTAGATTTTATTCATCCGCTCGCGCATCGCTTCCACAGCTACCTGGTCAGCGATGTTTTTTTCGCCTTTCCCCATCCACTTTGCAGATGCGATCGCTGCTTGCTCTACTACCTCAATAATCTCTAACCCAAGTGTATTTTCCACGGAGTCTGCCCTCTCAACTGCTTGAATTTGCGTTGCTTTATCTGGCTATTTCAGTCTTTAAGTCTACCAAAGGGCGGTTACCAATTTTCGATTACAAATGTTAACGAAGTGTCAATTTCCGATTTATTGACACTATTCTCAATAAATTTTAGAGATATTCAGCTTCGTTTCACCCTCGTACCTATGAGAATTAATACCTCAAATCCTTGCCGTAATGTTAATCTGTAGTCTTAAATATTTATAAACATAACAGTGTAGGTAACTTGGGATAATTCAATCAACCCAGAAAAGCATTGAGAGGTTAATTGTGTTTATCGACTACATCACGCTCATGTTAATAAATATGGTAGCCGGGTTATTTATACTCGCTGACTATGTGTATCGTGGGATAGATAGCTCACATCAAAAACAGTGGATTCCCGGATTTGGAATTACAGGTGCGATCGCCTTAACAACTGGTTTACACATGAGCTTCACCTGGCCAGTTATTGGTAGTTTTAACATTGCCTTCGGTGAAACAAGTGTTTTACTTGGCATCTTGTTTGTTGCAGCGGCGATCGCCCTGTCTGTGGGTTGGGATTTATTGACAATCGCGGTTTACGGTTTTTTTGCTGGTTTAGTGGCGATCGTAGTAGGTATCCGCATCATCAACTTGAATATGACAAAACAACCCTTGTTGTCAGGAATCGGTTTTATCTTAACAGGATTAGGTGGTATATTTGCGGCACCAACTCTTTATTGGAAAACCAACCGAACTTGGCGGCTAATTGGTGTTGGTGTATTAGTAGTAGCCGCTTTAATTTGGGCATTAACTGGATATTTGGCTTACTGGAATCATCTAGAAAGTTTCCAAAAGTGGGTTCCAGCGCCAATGCGTAAGTAATGCCAGCAATGATCTAGGCTAGAGATATAGTAAAAACCTTGCTTAAGATTAAATATGCTGGACTTTCTTAATCCCCTTTTAAATCGCCATCCAGAGCGAGTTAAAGCCAATGTCGAAATTTACACATGGCAAACTTGTCCTTACTGCATTCGTGCCAAAATGCTGCTGTGGTGGAAAGGTGTAAGTTTTACACATATCTATCAATCTTTAAAATTTAGATAAAGTGATAGTTTACCGAATATTAATGTAAGATTTTACACATTTTTGTTTTGTAGCAAAAAATCAAGATGCTCTTTTTAAATCAAACTATACAACGGTATCCACACAGAAATTTTCGGTAGCACATTATCAAATAGACGCTCAATTCTCGTGAGAGATATAGTAATATTTAAAAGTGCAAGAAAGTATAGATCTCGTGCTGAGTGAGGAAAAAGTACGGCTGGCTGACTGATGTCCGCAACTGCTAGTGCGGAATCCTTTTCTCGCAGAAGGTTCATACCCCGTCTCTTATGGGCAGTCTTTTAATATTTAGCTGAAACGCTCGTAATTCAGGACTCTTCCTTGCATTCAATCTCACAGCAAAATACCCTTTTTAAACAAACTCTAAAACATATGAAAAAAAATCTTACAGAACAGATGAGAACCAATACTACAGATTTATTTCAAGGTATTAAAACAAAAATAGATTTCAACCCTTATGCCAGAGATGAATATGAAAAGCGAGTGGTATCTCAAGATAGATTGCTTGATATTGGTGGAAGAAATAGCTATTCACTAAGTCGTCAGAGAATCGATTTATTAAATCAAAATCCCAATAATACAATCGTATCTACAGATGTTATTGCTGATTATAAACCAGACCTAATCGATGACATTTGTAATACTAAAATAGAGCCTAATTCTTTTAGTGGTATCTATTGTAATGCTGTATTAGAACATGTTCAAGAATATTGGAAAGCAATAGAGAATATTTATAATATTTTGGAGGAAAAAGGAGAAGCACTTTTTTATATTCCATTTTTTTGGAGCTTTCACGATCAAATGGATTATCACAGATTTACTTTTACTGAAATTGCAAGAATGTTGGGAAAGTTCTCTGAAATTAAAATATTTTGTCCTGGAGATGCTCAGGGATTCGGTTTTGTTTTTTGGTACATTATAACAATCACTAACATAAGCAAATTTCCTAAATTAGCTGAATTTTTAAGTAAAACAACAAATTTTTTCTTAAAAATTTATTTATTTATTGTTTACAATATCAACAGTAAAAACATTAAAAATAAGTATAATAATATTTCTTGGGAAGAATATTGTTTTTATTATACGTTTTTGTATATAAATCATGGTTTTTGTGCATGGGTAAAGAAATAATTAATGTTGATGTGGCAGTGCTGATCATAGCCGCTTTGATTTGGGTATTGACTGGATATTTGGCTTACTGGAATCATCTAGAAAGTTTCCAAAAGTGGGTTCCAACGCCAATGCGTAAGTAATGCCAGCAATGATCTAGGCTAGAGATATAGTCAAAACCTTGCTTAAGATTAAATATGCTGGACTTTCTTAATCCCCTTTTAAATCGCCATCCAGAGCGAGTTAAAGCCAATGTCGAAATTTACACATGGCAAACTTGTCCTTACTGCATTCGTGCCAAGATGCTGCTGTGGTGGAAAGGTGTCAACTTTACTGAGTACAAAATCGACGGCGACGAAGCAGCCAGAGCGAAAATGGCGGAACGCGCTAACGGACGGCGCACAGTACCACAAATTTTTATCAATAACGAACACATTGGTGGTTGCGACGATCTTTATCAGCTAGATACACAAAGTCAACTCGATCCTTTGTTGGCTCAATAGTCAATAGTCAAAGAATTTTGGATTTTGGATTTTGGATTTTGGATTGACCCCGCGCCACTTGCGGTGCGGGGCATTATGATTTTAAATTTTAGATTTTGGATTTGTTCCGCCCACTAGGGACGGGGCATGAACCAAAAAAATCTAAAATCGGCAATCTAAAATCTAAAATTGGCACAGTCATTAGTCATTAGTCATTGGTCATTGGACTAATGACTATTGAATTGTAAAAATTTGATGAAATTTTTATATTACTTAGAGGATGCTGAATAAATATGGTGATTATCTTATACATCAACAATGGATGAATCGTGCCTTAGAATTAGCACAAGCAGCAGGTGATGCAGGTGAAGTCCCTGTAGGGGCTGCGATCGTCGATTCCGCTGGCAATTTAGTTGCCGAGGGAGAGAACAGAAAAGAACGCGACCAAGACCCTACCGCTCATGCGGAAATTCTTGCTCTCAAGAGAGCTGCCACAACTTTACAAAATTGGCATCTGAATGAGTGTACTCTGTACGTAACTCTGGAGCCTTGCCCAATGTGTGCAGGTGCGATCGTCCAAGCTCGTGTAGGACTACTTGTATACGGGGTGGACGATACAAAAACTGGCGCAATTCGCACAGTTATTAACATACCTAACAGCGCTGCTTCTAATCACCGCTTGCAGGTAATTGGAGGCATTCTAGAATCAGCTTGTCGTCAACAGTTACAGGCTTGGTTTGCGACTAAGCGGGGTAAGAGAAAATAACAGACAGAGGTAAAACTGTCCATCTAACACGACACAAGTCACGCAAGAGAATCTACGGTGTAACTAATCAGGCTTTTCGTTAAATTTTATCCGTCAATCAGCTGTCTCCATCATGATGGAATTTTACTCTTTATTCGATACTTGCCAGCAAACACCAGCAAATCCTCAAACGGATGTTACTACCTCAAGGGTTTCTCCTTGGTTGAGTCCTCTGGCGTATTTATTTGGTCGTCACTGCCTATTACCATTATTCTTTGGGCGAATTAGAATAACCGGACAAAAAAATATCCCCACAACTGGGCCTGTGATCTTTGCTCCTACCCATAGGGCACGTTGGGATGGATTGCTCATACCCTATGCCGTTGCTAATTGTATGACAGCAAAAGACCTGCGGTTTATGGTCACTATTGATGAATGCCAAGGATTGCAAGGCTGGTTTGTGCGACGTTTGGGGGGTTTTCCTGTAAATACTCGACAGCCCTCAATTGGCAGTCTACGACATGGAGTTGAGCTGCTTAAACAGCGAAAAGCCGTGGTGATTTTTCCAGAAGGTAATATTTACCGTCATGCTCAAGCCCCTTTGAAACCGGGAATTGCACGTCTGGCTTTGACTGCTGAATCTAGCGATCGCTCTTTGGGAGTCAAAGTTATACCCATAAGCATCAATTACAGCCAACCATATCCTAATTGGGGTACAGATGTGAGTATTCACATTGGCTGTCCAATCAGAGTTAAGGATTACATTCGTGGCTCTATAAAACAAGATGCCAAAAGCCTCACAGCTGATTTAGCAAAGGTACTTCAACAATTAAGCCATCAAGAAACAGAAATTACGAATCACACATTTGCAGAAATTACCAATTCTTGATTCTGTCAAGAGTCTGAAGACAGCTAATTACAGCAAAACCCCACAACCTAGTATGAAACAGGAATATACCCTACTTTCTACTCCCAACTTCTCACTCCCATTTTCAAGTTAGACATTCACGTGATAAATCAAACAAAGAGGGATGGAAAAGAGGAGACTCCTACACAGGGAAGCAAGAGGATGGGGGGACAATGAGAAAGATTTGTTGCAAGTTGTTCCCTTGTCTCTCCAGTCCCAAATGATTCCCAATCCAAAATCTAAAATCCAAAATCCAAAATGGTATTAGAGGATTTATATCTATAGATTAGCCTCTATTGAGACAATATTCAGCCAAATTGGCACTTTTTGAGCAAAAAACTAATTATTGACTACAAAGTACAGAATTAGTCAGTGATGAAGATTATACAGGGGCAATGGGAACTCTATTGCAGCAATTTTAAGTCTAAATCTGAGAAACTTAGTTATGTGGCTTTGGTTTGCCCAAGACCAAAACAGAGTTAAGATACCGAAAGTATCCATAACTTTTCTATATAGTTGTTGCACTAATTGATCCCATGAACACTGCTGCCGCTGTTACCTTGATGCACCGCGCTTTTTTATCAGTCTTAGCAGTCCTTAGCTTGCTATCACCTGTGAATGCTCAGGTACCACAGTTACCAGGCACTACCAGCCAACCACAACCCATTGATCCCAACGATCCTAATAACCTCCGTCCGGTAACTCAAAATAACAGCCTTTTGAGCATTGAAGGTGGCGATCGCTTAATGAAAGATGCAGAACAAGCCGTTTCTGCTCAAAACTACACTTTAGCTGCAAAGAAACTCCAAGAAGCACGTCAGGTTTATAATCAGCTATCTAATTTTTATCAAGATTTAAACGCTAGCTTTTCAGGAATTGACAATAAAGTTTCTGATTCTCAGCGTCAAAAAGCTTTATTAACAGCCCAAAAACGAGATGAAGCTACCTTTCAACTAGCATTGGTACATCGGGCACAAAATCAGCCAGAATTAGCAGTACCATTGTTGGTTCAAATAATTAAGAGTCAAAACCCAACGCGGGATTTAGGTAAGAAAGCCTATAAACAGTTGTTTGAATTGGGTTTTGTTGACTCTCCCTACCCCAGAGAAAGTGGTAGTTCATCTTCTTCATCTCAAAAATAACTCAATTAAAATCTGGGCATGGGGCATGGGGTATTGGGAGTGCTGTTAGCGGTAGCGGGGCGTTTAGCCCGTTAGGAGTTAAGAGTAAAACTTATTCTCCCTCATCTCCCTCATCTTCCTCATCCCCGCTTCCCCTATCCGGCTAGTATAAAGCTAAGTTTGTAGGAATTGAAGTCATTGAGCAAGAAAAATTCTGGTTCCTAAATTATTATCTGTAAACTGCATTAATCACAATATCTTTGATAGTTAAGTAAATAATTAATAGCGATAATAAAAACTGTTCAATTTGAAGAATTGGGTCTAAACGCCAACCTTGAAAAAATAATATTCCTCCGCATAATAACAAGACAATTGGCGTAAATATCACTTGGGTAATATAAAGACTTAAAGCCCAACCTCTAAGTCTGGTTCCACGTTGGACTAGCCAAGCCAATGTCAAAATAAAGTAGACAATTGCCAAAAGCAAATAAATAATTCCAATTAAACCACCTAGATTTAATCCAAAATTAACTTGAGCTAAAGTGACCATTTGTTAATAATCCTGCTTAATTAAACAAGCCAAAATATTAAACTTATTACTAATGAAATAAAAGAAAAATAAAAAGCCAAAATACACTTATCCCTAAGTCTATTTTGTAGACTGTTTGGCTATAATAGTGGGTTTATATAGGTCATGTTTTACTAACAGAATATGGAAGCCCAAAAGCTTTTTTAATTAAGAATTGTTGGGTTAAGCAGTCGCAAAACCCAACCGATAATTCTTGCCCATTTTCTCAGAACCTTTATCTCTTGTTACCAGGAGGTGAATTGCGTTGTGTGAGGTTATCAACTCGCAATTGTTGCCGTCCATTGGTGATAATTCGCAACATTTCTTGGAGATCCTGCTCAATATTTTCTAGGACGCTATCGGCATATTGATCGGCACCATCTTCAATTTCTTGAGCGTGAGCGATCGCTGTTTGTCGCATTTGCTCCAACTCTTGCTGACAAGCATACCGCTTGCGCTCAATTTCAGTCAGAGTTTCTTGCATTATTGCCTCACACTCTTGTTGCACTTGTCGCCGCATTTGTTCAGCTTCTTGTTTTGCCTGTTGAAGAATATCGCTTTCAGCTAAAATTTGAGCTTTTTTTGCTTGGGCGGCTTCAACTATTTGCTGGCCATATTCTTCTGCTTCCAGGAGAATTTCCTCCTTTTGTTCCAGAATTGCCGCTGCTTCTTGAAAAATTCCTGGCAAACCAAGGCGGATGTAGTCAAGCTGATCTAGCAGCTTTTCTTCATCGATGAGTGTGCGTCCCGTCAGGGGAATCCGGAGACTAGAGAGAACCATTTCCTCTAGACGGTTGAGTTCCTCCTGAATATCTATGCTTCCCTCTCCGCCGACATACTCTTGAGGGGGGGGGTTGCTTCCGTTGAGATTGGGTTCAACATTGGGGAGTTGTGATTGTAGCATTGGTATATATCTAGGGCAATGTGTGGGGGAACGAGATGATCGATAGAGCCACCAAACCTTGCAATCTCTTTTACCACACTACTACTTAAAAAACTATACTCATTTGAGGTTGCGAGAAAAACTGTTTCTATTTGGGTAGAAAGAGTTTTATTTGTGTGAGCCATTTGCAGTTCCACTTCAAAATCTGACACAGCCCGTAAGCCCCGTAGCAAAACTTGTGCATGTCGCATTTGGGCATAATTGACGGTCAAACCATCAAAACTGTCTACTTCTACATTAGGTAAATGTTGTGTAGAAAGACGGATCTGATCTAGCCGTTGCTGAACACTAAAGAGTGGCATTTTGTTAGGGTTCCGCAGTACAGCGACAATTACACGCTCAAACAGCCGACTACCGCGCTGGATGAGGTCGAGGTGTCCCAAGGTGATGGGGTCAAAGCTGCCAGGGTAAATCGCAATCACAATGATATATCAAACTTAATTTAGGTGATTATATTGAAATTGTTTTGTGTAACTTACTTAAATCTATCATCTTGCACTCTGAGTAAAAATGCTAAAGTCAATTGTTCTGGTGGCACAAGTTATGCTCAACTAAGCTTTAGGAATTAGACTCCTAAATGTGGATGCTAGATTTCTACCTCTGTCTTCACAATGTTGTAGAGGATTCAAGGTTAGTCTGGTATTCCAGACATAAAAAACTCCGTACTTAGCAAAGTGCGCGGGTAGTTAACGAACTCTTCTAGGTAATTTTTCATGGCACTGGATTTTTCCACCTTGCCCTTGGCATTTCAATTTACTTCCCCAGGACCAATTCTGGTGAGAATAGGGCCATTGACTATCCGCTGGTATGGCTTGTTGATTGCCACAGCTGTGTTAATTGGCGTCATGCTTTCCCAGCATTTGGCAAAGCGCCGTCATGTTAATCCGGAGTTACTGAGCGATTTGTTCTTTTGGTTGTTAATTGGTGCAATTCCCGGCGCACGACTATACTACGTTTTGTTTGAATGGCCAAAATATGCCTCCACTCCAGAAAAAATCTTTGCTATCTGGGAAGGAGGTATTGCCATTCACGGAGCGATTATTGGCGGGGTTTTGGCGTCTTTAATTTTTGCTAAACTCAAGCAGGTTTCTTTCTGGCAACTGGCGGACTTAGTAGCGCCTTCGCTGATTTTAGGGCAAGCGATCGGACGTTGGGGTAATTTTTTCAACTCAGAAGCTTTTGGCGATCCTACCAATTTACCTTGGAAGCTATATATTCCACCAGAACGTCGTCCCCTAGAGTATGTTAATTTTGATTACTTTCATCCCACCTTCCTGTATGAATCTCTGTGGGATTTAATGGTGTTTACACTGCTAATAACGTTGTTTTTCCGGTCTTTATCTGGCAAGCCACGGCTGAAAGTAGGCACGCTGTTTCTAGTTTACTGGCCAGCATACAGCTTAGGACGCCTGTGGATTGAAGGATTTCGCACTGATAGCTTGATGCTGGGGCCTTTGCGGATGGCACAAGTAGTGAGTTCTCTGGGAATTTTATTGGGATTATTTGGGTTAGCTTGGCTTTACTTACTCAAACGCCCTTTGCCTGATGTGATTCCTAGTCCTAAGGGAGATGGGGAGATGAGGGGATGAGGGACTGGAGACTGGGGAAGGGTTTTTGTAACCCAATACCCTATGCCCAAAAATAAAAAATGCCCCAGAGTTTTCTCTAGGGCTTAACCAGGGTGCATCTACCATTACTCTCTACTAGGGAAAGAGGGTGAATCCGGAAAGATACTGAGAAAATAACAAAAAAATTTTTTGAGGGATTGCTGTGTGTTCTGATAAAAGTAAATATACAGAAAATCTGAGCTATAAAAAAACACCATACACTATAGAACCATCTGTGTACATTGTCGGAGCAGGGCCTGGAGATCCCGATCTATTAACGGTGAAGGCACAGAAACTATTGGCTGTTGCTGATGTGATTTTATTTGCTGATTCTTTAGTTCCAGAACAGATTTTAGAAATTTGCCGAAAAGATGCTGAGATAATTAGAACTGCAAATCAAACTTTAGAAGAGATTTTGGCGATTATGGTGGAAAAGGTGCGATCGCAACACAAATCTCTAGTCCGTCTCCATTCCGGCGATCCCAGCCTCTACAGCGCTATCCACGAGCAAATGCACCTCCTCGCAGAGGCAAATATTCCTTTTGAAGTCATACCCGGTATCAGCGCTTTTCAAGCTGCTGCTGCCAAACTCAAAGTAGAATTGACTGTGCCTGGTTTAGTCCAAACCATCATTTTGACACGCATCAGCGGACGTACAGAAGTCCCCGCCCCGGAAGAATTAACTTCCCTAGCAGCACATCAAGCTAGCCTTTGCCTATATTTGAGTGCGCGTCATATCGAAAATGCCCAAGCCAAGCTACTCGAACATTACCCAGCCGAAACCCAAGTGGCGATCTGCTTTCGCATCGGATGGCCGGATGAAAAAATTAGGGTTGTGCCTCTGAGTCAAATGGCAGACTGTACTCATCAAGAAAAACTAATTCGCACCACACTTTATATAATCAGTCCAGCACTGTCGCCAGCCACAGGGCGATCGCGTTTATATCATCCTGAACACAGTCATCTATTTCGTTCGTCTCATTAGTAATGATTGGGCATTGGGCATGGGAAAGCAGAGGTAAAACAATTGAGTTTAAAGACTCATCGCCGAAGCTTTGAGGTTCATCGGCGAAGGTTTGAGGTTTATCGACGAAGGTTTGAGGTTCATCGACGAAAGTTTGAGGTTCATCGGCGAAGCTTTGAGGTTCATCAGCGAAGCTCTGAGGTTCATCGGCAAAGCTCTGAGGTTCATCAGCGAAGCTCTGAGGTTCATCAGCGAAGCTTTAAGGTTCATCAGCGAAGCTTTAAGGTTCATCGACGAAGCTTTGAGGTTCATCGACGAAGCTTAAAGACTGATTTCCAATGCCCAATGCCCCATGCCCAATGCCCAATTCCCCACTCTCCCTCATTCCCTCTGCGGTTCGATAGACTTAACAGTGTAATAAATTCCAATTCGTTACTATGCCATTAATTAAAGTCCAAACTTCTGCATCTGCTCCTCAAAAACCTGAAATTGAATCAATGCTTTTGAGCCTATCAGCCAAGTTAGCAAAACATTTGGGAAAACCAGAATCCTATGTCATGACAGCTTTTGAACCAGAAATTCCTATGACTTTTGCGGGTAATACAGACCCAGTTTGTTACATTGAAATTAAGAGCATTGGCACCATGAAGCCTGATCAAACTAAAGCGATGAGTGATGATTTTTGTCAGCAGATTAACCAAACGCTGGGTGTGCCTAAAAATCGAATTTATATAGAGTTTGCAGATGCTAAGGGTGCAATGTGGGGCTGGAACGGCACTACCTTTGGTTAATTGGTCGTGTTCTTTGGTTAAGACGAAATCGATCTGGCAGGTGTAGGATAGAGATTCAGCATCAACTCGTAATTTTTTATGTCTGCTACGCCTCTTGTTTCTCAGGTTGACTCACACAACCCAGTCAAATCAGCATTACTTCCTCCCCTACTTGGTGCAACCATCACGGAGTTAACTGCTTGGGTGCAACAACAGGGACAACCTGCTTACAGAGGAAAGCAACTACATGAATGGATATATCACAAGGGGGTGCGATCGCTCTCTGATATTTCTGTCTTCCCGAAGCAATGGCGTGCAGAACTTGCAGAGATTCCCATTGGACGCTCAAGTTTACACTATCGCTCCGTAGCACCCGATGGTACGGTGAAATATCTTTTGCGATTAGCAGACGAGCAAATTATTGAAACTGTTGGTATCCCTTGGGAAAATCGGCTGACGGTTTGCGTCTCTACTCAAGTGGGTTGTCCTATGGCGTGTGATTTCTGCGCTACTGGTAAAGGAGGCTACAAGCGCAACTTAGCAGTGCATGAAATTGTCGATCAGGTGTTGACTGTCCAAGAAGATTTTCAACAACGGGTTACCAATGTCGTGTTTATGGGATTGGGTGAACCGTTGTTGAATACTGAGAATGTCCTAGCAGCCCTGAGATCTCTCAATCAGGATGTCGGTATAGGACAGCGATCGCTGACTGTTTCTACAGTTGGTATTCGCGATCGCATCCGTCAGTTCGCGCAACACCATTTGCAAATCACTCTTGCGGTTAGTCTCCATGCGCCCAACCAAGAACTCCGAGAAAAACTCATCCCCAGCGCCCGCGCTTATCCTCTAGAAGATTTGCTAGCTGAATGTCGGGAATATGTGGAAATCACTGGACGCCGCGTTACCTTTGAATATGTTCTCCTGGCTGGTGTGAATGATTTGCCAGAACATGCATTAGAACTATCGAAATGTCTGCGGGGATTTCAAAGTCATGTGAATTTGATTCCTTACAACCCCATCCAAGAAGTAGACTATAAACGCCCTAACCGCGATCGTATTCAAGCATTTCTCAATATCCTCAAGCAACAACAAACTGCTGTTAGCGTCCGTTACTCTCGTGGTTTGGAAGCTGATGCTGCTTGTGGACAACTCAGAGCGAGTAAGTAAAGCAGAATTCAGAATTCAGGAGTAAAACAGCCTTCATATCTTGTAAAAGATATACTAATTTGAAAAATGATTGCGACAGATGGATTCGCTAAACCCAAATTCACCAAGACTATTCCCAATCCAAAATTTAAAATCTAAAATCCAAAATGGTATCTAGTCAAACATAATATTAACTATTTGAAGATGTCCCTTGCTGGTATTGCATCGCTTTGGCATAATCGCCCAAAGCATAGCAAGCGACTCTTAGACTGGCAAGGGCTTGTTCTTCACTGCGCCGATCTTTGATTGTTCTAGCTAAAAGCAAACGTTCTTCATAATATGTAATTGCTTTGTGATGATCCCCCAAGGCTTCACAAGCAACGCCTAAACTACCTAAGGACTGTTCTTCGCCGCGCTTGTCTTGAATTTCTCTGGCTAGTTGCAACCGTTCCTCATAATACTTAATGGCTTTGGTATAATCGCCCAAAGCATAACAAGCATTACCTAAATTTTTTAGCACCTGAGAAGCACTGCGAACATTTTTTAACGAGCGTGCTAGTATTACACATTGCTCATAGTAGGCGATCGCTTTTGGGTAATTGTCCAAACCATACCAAGCATTACCCAAATTTTTGAGTACCTGTTCCTCGCCCCAATGATCTTTGAGTTCCCGCACAATTTCTAGGCTTTGCTGCTGATACTCAATAGCTTGTGTAAAGTTACCTAAAGCTTTATATACCAATCCCAAATTATTTAGTGCTGCTACTTGACTGCGTTTGTCTTGTAGCTGCTTGGTTATTTTTAAACACTTTTCTAGAAATTCAGTTGCTTTGTTATGGTCATTTAGGTGACGGTATGCGTTGCCTAAATGCGAAAGTGCTTGCATCTGCAATGCTAAATCTGAGGTTTCTTCGCTTAAAGACATACACTCTTGAGAGTAAGAGATAGTATTTTTGTAGTCTCCTGCGCTGTAAGTTACCAATCCTAAAAAAGAAAGTACCTGTGCCTGTTTTTGTAAATCCTTAACTGCTTGAAACAATATCAAAGATTGTTGTAAAGACTTCATTGCGGCTATTAATTCACCAGCTTGCTGCTGTTGAATACCTTGTCGTAGCAGCCGAGATGCTTCGGATAAATGTTCGTCACTTTCCGGTGGAGGTGGTATTTCTGCTTGTGAACCAGAGTCAAATTCATGGGTAATTGTATTGCGCTTCACTGGTTTTAGGTAGGTTATGGGTAATTTCAGGGGGACTGTATTTTTTGATCTATTATTCCATCTGTCTTTAGACATCAACCCCTTCCTGTTTAGTCTGGTGGTAAATCTAGTGTTCCCAAAACCAGAATGCATCTTTCATGAAGCTGGTTTACCACAACGTGGATACCAAATACTTGCATTGAATAGCCCCATTGAGGATAGTACCAGTGAAAGTTAATCGATGAAGCGATCGCGCTTAACTTACCACTAATAAACCTGCCTTGAAAATATCTCTTTCCCAGTCCCCAATCCCCAATCCCCAGTCCCTATTTTCAAGCTAGGTCTAAAAAACAAGCATAACTATAGTGATTACTCACTTAGCCGACAAGCAATTTCCAAACTTAAATAGCCTAAATTAAGAGACTGGAATTAGGCAATTGATATTTATGCACTTTTTAAGTTATAAACTTTATCTATTTATGGGTGTTTTTGTATTCCAAACTTGTTCAAATTCTCCCTTTGTAATTTCAAAGTCGCGTATATCATCTTCAGCCATACGTTGATCGGATAACATTCCGTAATCATCAGCAAAATGGCTACTATCATAAAACAAGACGTTGCCATTTTCATAAACTTCTATTTGTCTGACCACATGAAAATTATTACCAATTTCCATAAAATAGGTGCTAGTACCCCAAGTATCAAAATCACCTCCAAGGGATTCATCCCAGAACCATTTGCAATATTTTTTTGCTTTTACTAAAAGAGACATAATTAATTTACTCCTTTGAGGAATTGCTACTTTCAAGCTACTCTAGGAAAACGGAGTGTTTGCGAAGTTTAGGCATTCATCGTAACAATATTATTCTACTGTACTATTATCAATATCTGTGCTGTAGGCATGGCATAGGATCTCTCGCACCTCCACTAAAATTTTGCCTAGCATATTTTTGCCACTACCATCAGATCCGCAACCCCAGTAAAAATCGATGGGTGAGTTTTCAACGATTTCTTCATCGCCTGTGGAAAGTAAGATATCCCTGATATCTGTATGAGTTTGAAATTTACATAGCACTGCTTGACGCATAATGTCGTCTTTAACTTGTTCCCAGTCTTGACGTAATGGACGCTTTCTTTCACGCCCCATTCTTGCAGCATCTTTAGGCATTTTAACCAGACGGATTTGTTCTGCATGAGGCGTACCAACAAACTTTTGTGCTTGAAAGTAGTGTTCACTAGTCGGCCAATACAATCCATCTAACTCGAAGCCGTGGGGTGAAAAGTTAGAGAAACAGCCATATTGTTCACGAATGCTATAAAAGTAGATTGTCATAGAAGTTAGTAAGACTTGGGTGTGAATAAATAGTAACAGCGATCGCTATTCTATTAACTAAATTATCTAATAATAATAGATCGTTATATATTTTGCCAATGCTAGTTTTACTGAATAATAAATTCAATCTTTTAAAATCACTTATTTCAACTAAGTTTATAAAACAGAAGATTGATTTTCTGGTGCTTCAATAAATGCCTCAAAATCACGATTAGGTGACCATTGAATAGCACCATCTCGTCCTGTAAAAAATATTTTTGTTTCGTTTTGATTCAGTTCAGATAAAGTTTTTTCATCAAAATTGGCAGCAGAAGCGATCGCCACTTTTGGTTGCAGAGCAAGAACTAAATTTTTCAAAGACTGAGGGGCACACCATAACACTTGTGGGCGAGGTAAACTACCGTTTTTAACTAATTGTTGTACCTCTTGAGACTTGATATTACCTACTAATAACCAGTTCTGATCTAAAATTTGCAATTGCAAAATAGGTAATTCATCGTTGATTAATTGTGCAACTATCGAACCAGCTTGTATAGCTTGACCAACAGCTAGAGGTTGGTAAGATCCTTGATGTTTTTGTAGTTCCTCTTGAATTGCTTGAATTGCAATGGAGTTTTCTGGTTTAGGGGAATATTCATAAAAATTTTTGATTGGGAAACGTTGCAGTAATTCCAACCAAGCATTACTTTCATTGCCTTGAAAATCAGTGGCGATCGCCCAATTAATTTGATTTATACCCTGCTGTTGTAAAAACGGTACAATTGTGAACCGTCCTGTACCTTCATCACCACTATTAATCAGAGTTACTGTTCCTTTGTCTTGAACGACTATAATTGGTTCCGTACCAGACTCTAATATCGTTATTCTAAATAATGTATTCGCAGAATGCCAAAGGGGGATGAATACCAAAGCAACCGCAATTACACTAGCAAACCACCACCGCCGCTGCCACCAACCTACTAGCCAAACTAAGATAATTAGTCCATAAATTGCCAGCAATTGCCAAGTAGATATGCTACCCACCGCAACAGAGTTTCCTGGCAAATTGCTAAAAAATTCCACTAGTTTAATTAGCCAATCAGTAGGGTAATGCAACAACCCAGCCGAAAAGCTTCCGGCTTGAGTCCAAATTAATGCTGCTATGGCGCTAATGATGCCACCTATACTAATAATAGAAATGAATGGAGTACTAAGCACATTCAGCAATAAACTGTAAGTTGGTACAACTCCAAAGACAAAAAGTTGCACAGGTAAAGTCCAAATAGTAGCAGCTAAAGGAACAGCAATCAAAGAAGCGATCGCAGGTGGTAACCAACCCAAACGCTCAATAATTGGCGGTACTGTTACAACTAATCCCAGTGTCGCCAAAAAACTCAATTGAAAACCTAAATCCCAAATCCATAGCGGATTAAATACTAACAATAGTGTTGCTGCTAACAACAGCGAACCCAACTGTTTTACTTTCCTTTTTAATAACAAACCAATTAACGCTGCAAAACCCATAATTACGGCTCTGAGAACCGCAGGTTGAAAACCTGTTAAACTCAGAAAAATGATTAAAGCCAAAAACCCAAGCGTAAATTGCATTCCTTTTTTTGTACGCTTCGTTAACTGTAAGATCACACTCAAAATCAACGAAGTTTGAAACCCGGAAGCAGCTAAAGCATGAGCTAATCCTGCTTGTACAAACAAATCGCGGATATCGTAGGGTAAATCCACAGCTTTGCTACCTAAAACCATTGCACTAACAAGAGAGCCTTCTGGAATACCTAAACTACGAACTTGCGATTGAACAATTCGCTGCCGAATTTGCCACCATCCCCATTTCCGTTCTTGTTCCAAAACATTGATTTGTCGCCCAATCAAACCAGCAAATGTTCCTTCTTGCTTGAGAAACTTTTGAAAATCGAAACCACCAGGATTGGAAGCCGCCTTTGGTTTGTACAAAATTCCAGTCACAGCGATTTGTTGACTAGGGTATAAACCGGTAGCTTGAAGAATCGGCACTGTCACATATAATTTGCCTGTCACTCCTTTTGGGACACCTGCTGAGCCTTTTTCATTTTTCACCTCATCTATTTGAGTCGCTTCCAGCCAAAATTGTCCCCGCTGACTGCGAGTCAAACGGGGATTACTCGCCACTTCCCCGCGAACAATCACAAGTTGTTCTTGATTACTACTATTTCCAGGCGGAACAAACTGACTGATATCTTTTGCACCTGGTTGCGGTACTCGCCATTGAAAATACAGAGTTGCCAACAGTCCCACCAAGCCAGCAGCTAGCCATATTCGAGCATGAGGAATAGTTTGCCAGGTGTTAAGCACCGTCTTGGCTTTGCCTCCAGCATTCTCTGGTTTCTGAGCAAGTTTCCTTGAAATGATGTAGCGTCTTCTAAAAAAAATTGCTGCCACTATCCCCATAATCAAAATCCACGCACCACCCCAAGGAATTGCCGTAAACAGCAACCCGATAATGTAGCCAAGACAAATAATTACACCACTAGTTTGAATCATAAGATTTTTTGTAAAAGCACCTAGCAAACAGAATTGGCAACTGACTTAAAAATATAGGACTTATATCATGTTCGGATAATTACTTATGATAAGATTAGGGATAAAAACGATGAGCTATGCCGAAACGAATCAGTATAACCAGCCATTTAGATATTGCTGAGTTAGAACAGCTTTACCGTCAGGCGAAAGACGGAGTAGAAAGTCGCCAATACCAAATTATATGGTTACTAGCACAAGGAAAAAAGACGGAAGAAGTAGAGTCCGTAACAGGCTATAGCAGAACATGGATCTACGCATTGGTTAAACGGTATAACGAGTTAGGTATAAGTGGAATTGGCGATCGCCGCCTGGAAAATCAAGGAGCAAAGGCGTTAATAGACGACATGCATCAAGCACATCTGTGGCAAGGTTTACAGGAAAACGCGCCAGATGGGGGACTCTGGAATGGACGAAAAGTTGCAGATTGGTTAAGTGAAGTCACAGAAACAAAGATTAGTAGATATAGGGGGTGGGAAATATTACGGCAAATGACGTTTAGACTACGAGTACCTCGTCCGTCTCACACAAACAGCGATCCTTTTGAGCAAGAAGCCTGGAAAAAAAACTAGCTACAGAAGTTGAAGAACTCAAAGTTAATTACCCAGATGCAGAAATTCAACTTTGGGGCGAGGACGAACAGACGCTCGAAGACTCGCTAACGCTTCGCTATCGTTTAGGACTCAAGCCGATTATTCGACGAGTTTACGTTCCTGAAGGGGAAACACCAATTGCCAATGTCAATTGGAGGTTTAAGTGGAAATGGAAAGTATGCCTTTGTACATCCCCAAACTGGAGAAAGTTATTGGTGGATTCTTCCTTATGTCAACACTGAACTATTTAATCAGGTTTTAGCAGATTTTGCCTGAGAATTTGAGTTAGGTGTTAATAAACGCATTCTTTTAGCTATTGACCGAGCTGGATGGCATACCAGCAAGAATTTAAAGATTCCAGAAGGACTGCATTTAACATTTTTACCATCTCATTCACCCGAATTACAACCCGCAGAAAGATTGTGGACTTTGGTTGATGAACCAATTGCCAATAGAACATTTGAGACACTTGATGACTTGGAGGAAATTTTATTTCATCGCTGTCAATCTTTGCTTCAACAGCAAGATTTGATTCAAGGATTAACTGGTTTTCACTGGTGGATTAAAATCGGGGCTTAATCGTAAGTGATTTACCGAACATGATATTACGCAAGAAACCTCTCAAACTCTTATTCCCACTGAAGTTCTGTTCTCACGAAACCCTAGCTGTAGGCGTAGCTTGCTTCTCCATAGGGTTACGGCGGGCTGCGCCAACTGCATCGCCACTCGAACTTCTCTGTGCGTGAACTTTTCATCTTTTTAATCGGCAATACCGACAAATTTTTATGCTTGTGGTGAAGTATAGTCCAATACAGTTCACATAAACCCAAAACCCTCATGTAGAGACGCGATTTATCACGTCTTCAAAGACGAATTATCTCCACAAATAATCCTTAACCCAAGCATATTGAAGTATAGTCTATGAAGTTTATACGGACAAAGCCCGTACAGACGGGCTTTGTTTGTGTTTTTATGGTTTAGAGTGAGGTTTTAACAGTATTTATGATTGTTGGTAATAGCTACATCATAAAGATATGCCAGCTTAAACCCCAGTGCAGCGTAAAGAAACAGAACACAAAACGCTAAACAGCCCAGAAGATATGTATCAACCGCCCATAACCCTTTTTGATTCCTTGCAAATGCACTCCCAGAAATTCCACCATTAACTAGTAACAGTAAGAACCAGTTAGACTTGATACCCTTCGGGAGGGATCTTGCCACCTAATCGCAGCACTTTTGATGGTGTCAACGCTCCTATTCAACTCACTGCATCTTTGAGCAACGGAAAACCCAACTTCTCCCTTTGCTCCACATATAAATGAGCCACTTTCCTTGCCAAATGCCGAATCCTAGCAATGTATCTAGTTCTCTCAGTTACCGAGATTACACCTCTTGCATCCAGTAAATTAAAGGTGTGCGAACACTTCATTACGTAATCTAAGGTAGGTAAGACCAATCCTCGCTCCGTCAATTGGCTAGCTTCCTGCTCATACAAATTAAACAGTGTCAGCAGCATCTCAGGATTCGACGCTTCAAAGTTATAGGTACTTTGCTCAATCTCATTTTGCAGAAAAACGTCTCCATAAGTAATGTTATCCGTCCACTGAATTTTTATAATTGCTTCCACTTGCTGGAGATACATCGTCAAACGCTCTAACCCGTATGTAATCTCAATAGATACCGGACGGCAATCAATTCCTCCACACTGTTGGAAATAGGTAAATTGAGTAATTTCCATCCCATCCAACCATACTTCCCACCCAGTGCCCCAAGCTCCCACCGTTGCATCTTCCCAGTTATCTTCCACAAACCGAACATCGTGTTCTTCTGGACGAATACCTAAAGCCCTTAAAGAATCAAGATAGATATCTTGAATATTATCTGGCGACGGCTTAATTAGGACTTGGTACTGGTAATAGTGTTGAAAGCGGTTCGGATTTTCGCCGTAGCGTCCATCCGTCGGACGACGACAAGGTTCAACATAGGCAACAGCCCACGGTTCAGGTCCCAATGCTCTTAAAAATGTCTGGGGATTTTTAGTACCTGCCCCCTTCTCGATGTCGTAAGGCTGAGCGATCAAACAACCGCGATCGGCCCAGAACTGATGCAACAAGGCTATTACCGACTGAAAATTCACGCTCTATCCTTCCTTAGTCAGCACATTGCATAAACCATTGTTGCTTACAACCCTACACAGTGGGCAGTTTTAGCCGACTGAAAAATGATTTCCAAGAAATTTTGGAAAAAGAGTTGACACTCTTAAAGAGGTTCGCTATATTGAATAAGTGCCTGAAGCGAAGCGAAGCAAAGCGACGCGGGAAGGACACCGAACCATGAAAATATTATAGTTTGAAAGCCATTATACAACAAGTGGCCTGCGTCAAGTAAATAAGATAACCAAGCTGAGGTTAAAAAAGAGCAGCTAAAGAGCTAAAAAGCTTTCCAATTCAAAACGGAGAGTTTGATCCTGGCTCAGGATGAACGCTGGCGGTATGCTTAACACATGCAAGTCGAACGGTGTCTTCGGACATAGTGGCGGACGGGTGAGTAACGCGTGAGAA
>NZ_JACJSJ010000040.1 GCF_014698115.1 Nostoc sp. FACHB-973 | reverse complement strand
GAACTGGCTAAACCCCCAATTATTACAGATTCTGCTGCTCAGGTAGTCTTCCAAAACAGCATCAGTATCACTGCACAAGTCAATCGGATTATTTTCACAGAGGCGATCGCCACCAAAGAATCCACAGAGGTGGAAATTCCGGCTCTAGCTGGCAAATATGTAGAGACATTGGCGCAAGTAGACTATCAGGGAGTGTCCATTAACTTTCGAGGACACGTCTTGTTCAATGAGCAAAACAATACAGCACGCAACTATATTTTTGGCACACTGCTGAATCCTGGTCCTTGGCATGACTTTGGCAAAGCACCTGTGCAAGCTGCCATGCGGTTTAATTACACCCTAGAAGGGGCACAGATGAGCTTGGATATCAATGAAGCAGGGCTACAACTGCCAGATCAAACAGTGCAACCCATCGTGCTGTTCACCGCCACTTTTAATCACGCAATTGTTCAAGAACAACAAAGTCAGCGGGTAGGTATTCTATCACAAATAATTAGCAACTGGCAAAAAGATATGGAGGCTTACAAAGAACTTGTTCACACCAAATTTCTCAACTCACCATATCAGCTAAATCTAGTACCAAATGAATCTGTTATCCCCAGAGCAACAACTTTCTGATAGCTGTGTGAAGACGAATAGATCAATAAAACTAAACACTACACCCCCACAAGTGACCCTTGTAAAGTAGGGAGGCTGTTCAAAAATCCTACTCTAAATTTTACCTTAAACTCGGCGAAAATTAGTGTTTGTGTGGGAAGAAAAGCAGCATCTATTAAACAATTTGGAGATGATTTATGACCGATATTGACCTGATAGTGTCTTCTGTGACAGCTCCACTATATGTCACATTAAATGAGACGATTCCCCTGTCTTGGACAGTGAAAAACCTTGGTACAGATTCTTTCTTGTCAAACTACTGGTATGACTATATTTATATTTCCGATGACCAGTTCTTCGACTCTAGCGATACCTATCTCGCCAACCGCTATGCAGGAGAGGATACGCCTCTAGCAACTGGAGGTAGCTATACCGTTACCCAGGATATTTATATTCCCTCCCGTGTAGCAACAGGCAATCGCTACCTGTTATTTGTCACTGATCAAGACAACTACCAGGGTGAAACTGATGAAACCAACAATGTATTTGCCCAAGCTATTACCATAAATGCCCCAGATGTAGATTTAGTCGTTACAACAGCTAATGCCCCAACCACGGCTGAATTAGGCCAGACGATTTCTGTATCTTGGACAGTTAAAAACCAAGGTACGGTTTCTGCCTTAGCTGACTGGTTTGACGCTGTTTACATTTCCGATGACCAGTTCTTCGACAACAACAGCGATATCAGGCTCACCGAGCGTTCAGCAGAGAATACGCCTCTAGCATCTGGGGGTAGTTATACAATTACCAAGCGCATTTATATTTCCAACTCCCTGGTAGGAGGCGATCGCTACCTGTTATTTGTTGGTGATTTATTCAACTACCAGGCTGAAACTGATGAAAACAACAATGTATTCGCCCAAGCCATCAGCATAAATGCCCCAGATTTAGTTGTGACAGCAGCTAATGCCCCAACCACGGCTGAATTAGGCCAGACGATTTCTGTATCTTGGACAGTTAAAAACCAAGGTACAGTTTCTGCCTTAGCTGATTGGAATAACTTTATTTACATTTCCAATGACCAGTTCTTCGACTACAGCGATACCTATCTCACTTATCGCAAGACAGGCTTTCTAGGAGCTGGGGATAGTTATACAGCCACCCAGGATATTTATATTCCCGGCGATGTAGCAGGAGGCGATCGCTACCTGTTATTTGTTGCGGATAGAAACAAGTCCCAGGGTGAAACTGATGAAACCAACAATGTATTCGCCCAAGCTATCACCCTGGGGCAACCAGATTTGGTGGTGACAGCAGCTAATGCCCCAACTATAGCTGGATTAGGCCAGACAATTTCTGTATCTTGGACAGTTAAAAACCAAGGTATAGTTTCTGCCTTCAGTGATTGGTATGACTACGTTTACATTTCCGATGACCAATTCTTTGACTACAGAGATACCCTTCTCACCTACCGCAATACAGGAGAGAATACGCCTCTAGCATCTGGGGCTAGTTATACAATTACCCAGGACATTTTGATTTCCTCTTACCAAGCAACAGGTAATCGCTACCTGTTATTTGTCACCGATGGAGGATACTACGGCTACAACCAGGATGAAAGCAATGAAACCAACAATGTATTCGCCCAAGCCATCACTGTTGGTGGCCCAGATTTAGTTGTCACAGCAGTTAATGCCCCAACCACCGCTGCATTAAATGAGACGATTTCTGTATCTTGGACAATTAAAAACCAAGGTATAGTTTCTACCTTAAGTCAGTGGGGTGGCACAATTTACATTTCTGAAGACCAGTTCTTTGACTACAACGATACCTATCTCACCAGTAGCAATACGGGAGAGAATACGCCTCTAGCACCTGGGGCTAGTTATACAATTACCGAAGACATTTCTATTCCCAACTCCGTAACAGGAGGCGATGTCTACCTGTTATTTGTCACCAGGAAATCAGGATACAGCAACGAGGGTGAAACTAATCAAAGCAACAATGTATTCGCCCAAGCCATCACCTTTGCTGCCCCAGATTTAGTTGTCACAGCAGCTAATGCCCCAACCACGGCTGTATTAGGTGAAACGATTTCTGTGTCTTGGACAATTAAAAACCAAGGTATAGTTTCTGGCTTCAGTGACTGGTATGACTATATTTACATTTCCGATGACCAGTTCTTCGGCGAGGGGGATACCTATGTTACCTACCGCAATACAGGAGAGAATACGCCTCTAGCATCTGGGGCTAGTTATACAATTACCCAGGACATTTATATTCCCAACGATGTGGCAGGAGGCGATCGCTACCTATTATTTGTCACCGATCCAGGACGCCTACAGACCGAAACCGATGAAACCAACAATGTATTCGCCCAAGCCATCACCGTTGCTGCCCCAGATTTAGTTGTCACAGCAGCTAATGCCCCAACCACCACTGGATTAAACCAGATAATTTCTGTATCTTGGACAGTTAAAAACCAAGGTACAGTTTCTGCTTTCGGTGACTGGGATGACGCAGTTTACATTTCCGATGACCAGTTCTTAGACGACAGCGATACTAGGCTCACTGATCGCAATACAAGAGAGAATACACCTCTAGCATCTGGGGGTAGTTATACAATTACCAGTCTAAGTTATATTCGCGACAGCGTAGCACCTGGCGATCGCTACCTGTTATTTGTCGCTGATAGTAGAAGATACATCGGCATCCAACAGGGTGAAACCGATGAAACCAACAACGTCTTTGCCCAAGCCATCACCATTGTTGCCCCAGATTTAGTCGTGACAGGAGCTAATGCCCCCACCACGGCTGCATTAAATGAGACGATTTCCGTATCTTGGACAGTTGAAAACCAAGGTACAACTGGTACTTCAGGTGACTGGTATGACTATATTTACATTTCCAATGACCAGTTCTTCGACTACAGCGATACCCAACTCGCCAAGCTTTATCAAGGGTATGTAGATATATTTGGGGATAGTTATACAGCCACTCAGGACATTTCCATTCCTTCCTATCTGGGAACTGGCGATGTCTACCTGTTATTTGTTGCAGGTAGAGACAACAGTGAGCGTGAAATCGATGAAACCAACAATGTATTCGCCCGAGCCATCACCCTCACTGCCCCAGATTTAGTTGTCACAGCAGCCAATGCCCCAACCACAGCTACATTAGGCGAGACGATTTCTGTATCTTGGACAGTTGAAAACCAAGGTACAGTTTCTGCTTTTGGTAACTGGTATGACTATATTTACATTTCCGATGACCAGTTCTTCGACAACAGCGATACTAGGCTCACCGAGCGTTATACAGGAGAGAATACACCTCTAGCATCTGGGGGTAGTTATACACTCACCCAGGATATTTTGATTCCCAACGATGTAGCAACAGGCGATGTCTACCTGTTATTTTTCGCTGATGGAGGATACTACGGCAGCAATCAGGGCGAAACAAACGAAAACAACAATGTCCAAGCGGTAGCAATTAGCTTGTATGCCCAAGACCAAATTTTCAACGGCACATCTGGACGCGATACGCTGACTGGTAACGATCGCAATAACCTAATCACTGGCTTCCAAGGCGCAGATACCCTCACAGGTGGTGCTGGTAGCGATCGCTTTGTCTATACCAGTATCCGCGATGCCGGAGATACAATTACTGATTTTGTGGCTGGTACTGACAAAATTGACTTGAGCCAATTATTGCAAAGCTTGAGCCTGGGCAGCCTCGACTATGAGAGTGCAACTACCCTTGGCTACTTTAGGTTTGGGATTCAGGGAAATAATACTACTGTGAATATTGACCTAGATGGCACAACAGGTCGCGCTCGTCCAACACCGTTATTAACTGTCAGCGGGGTATCTCAAAGTACCTTAGCTGAGTCTGATAACTTCGTGTTTTAAGTTGCAGTGAGAACTGTTATTAAGTATAGGATTTACGCAGAAGATATCCCCCAACCCCCTTAAAAAGTTGGCTCTTTCAGATCCTCCCTTTTTAAGGGGGGTTAGGGGGGATCGAGGATTCCAGTTTTCAGTGCGTAAGTCCTCAAGTCCTCAAGTAATTTAACATACGTGTTACAGCCAGGTGGGTGAATTATGATTCAGCCACTTGGCTCTACCAGAGAGTTATTTCTTCAAAAAACGCTGACGCAGACGAACCAGAAAAATATTCACTTCTGGTATTTTCATCCATGAAGCGATCGCCGCGAACACAGCAATTCCCACAAAGCCAGATACGCACAACTGCAACACCAGAATCAGTAAACCTGTTTTACCTAACAATTGTTGACAACCAATCAAGGTGCCATAGCTAGCAACACCAGCGACAAAGCTACCCGCAGTCAAACCCAGAATTGGCACACTCCACTCACGCCAAGGTAAACCATTAAGTTTGCGATCGAGCAACCACAAGAGCATCAAAACTGAGCCGAAATTTACACCCACCGTTGCTAATACCAAACCGGGAGCGCCAAAAGGTTTAACGAAAAACCAATCTAATAAGATGTTGAGAAAAATATTAAAACTACTGATGCGAAAAGGTGTCTGGCCATCACCCAAGGCATAAAACACCCGCACCAAAACATCACGTCCCAAATAAGCAAACATCCCAATACCGTAGGCTACTAGTAAGGATGACACTAATTGTGTGGCTTCTGGCTTGAAAGCACCGCGCTCATATACTACCTGGACAATGGGTACAGATAGCGCCACCATCAGCGCCCCTAGCGGTAGCATGGTCAAAGCAGTAAGTAGAAGTCCTTGACGAATGCGTGATTTTAGCTCCTGCCAATTTTCTGGGTCGGCGAGTTTAGCAAATACAGGTAACAGCGGCAGTAAAATGATATTAGAAATAATCCCTAAGGGAGTTTGTACTAATAGATTCGCATAGTTAAATCCTGCCGCAGCACCAGGTATCGGACTAGCAAAATAAAGGTCAGTGGCAACATTAATTGGCATCATTCCGGAGGAAATTGTCGCCGGAGTCATGATTTTAATCACTTGTTGGACGCCAGGAGATTTAAAATCAAACCGCAGGCGTAGTGTGCCTAATCCTAATCGCCATTGAACAATTAACTGCACTAACCACTGGAGAATTGCCCCTGCCAAGGTTCCCCAAGCTAACACCATTCCACCGATCAAAGCATATTCTGGCTTAATAATGTCTTTGCCCAGTTGCATGGCCAAGATACCAAGCCCAGCAACAACGGTAACACTTGATAATAACGGACTAATGGAGAGTAACCAATATTGATTGGCTGTATTCAGAGTACCGAAACCAATGCCAATTAATCCAGAAAATAGAGCCATAGGTGCCATAATCTGGATTTGTTGGATAGCGATCGCTCTGGTTGTTCCATCCAAACCATGACCGACTATATCAACAATCTCATCTGCCAAGAAAATTTGAGCAACTGTTACCAGTAACAGCAATCCACCCACCAGTGTTGTCACGGTTTCTACCAAGGGAGCCGCTTCTTGTTGCTTGCGCTTGGCTAAAACACTGACGATCGCACTGTGTAATGGACCATTCACACCACCTAGTAAGATTAATAAAAAGCCAGGGATAATATAAGCGTAGCTGTAGGCAGTAGCAGCCGCACCAACACCAAAAGCAGCAGCAATGGCTTGCTGGCGAATTAAACCAAAGATTTTACTAATTAATGTGGCAATGGCAACAATGCCAGCAATTCCAGCGAAAGAACGAGAGGGTTTTTGGTCTTGTTGTGTCACGAAGAATACCTGAATACTCTTGCAGAGTGCATATCTGAAAACATTTAACCTAAATTTTAGGGGTTGTCAGGCTAATTTTGATAAGTTAGTCATTAGTCTAACGGGAATTAGTCAAGTGCGTAGACCAAACATCGCCTTTTTGCTAGTGGATGCACTAGAAGGCATTGACAAAGCGATCGTCCCAAATTACAACAATTTTCACCAGATAGGCAATAGCCAGTGCCCGTCTACATATTTATGTGTGCGTTTAAAAACGTTAGTATTTGACGCCAAGCGATACTTAGACATCCAATCAAATTAGTGAACAATCAACAATTAAGCTGTTACGCATTTAAATTCCACTCTGACTAGTGAGGGCTGCCATTTGTCTTTGTCATTTGTGTTTACAAAGGACTAAGTGACACTAGGTCTGAGCTAGGGATTCCAACCCTAACTCAAGCGCAGCCCTGAGAAAAGTGGGAAACTGTGCAGGACTGGAAACATTGATAACTGATTGTTAACAAGTTGTGAAGATAAGTCAAGAAAGGGGAATTATAACAATAAGCATCTTCTTTAAAAGAATTGGATAGTCAGAATCCAGAATGATTAGAAAATCAAGGGTGCTATAGCTTCTTAATTTTATTCCAATTATTAAGCTTCAGTCTCAAAGTCTTCTGAATTCTGACTTCTGTATTCTGTATTCTAACTTCTTACATGGATACTTCAAGAAGAAGTTTGTCATCCTCAGAAGCTTGACACTGTTCAACCCGACGAAGTTTGACATCATAAATCTTTGTAGAACAATCCCTCAAATCAATAGCAATGGAACTCAATTCAAATTTCACCGAAAATCAACTTCTATTGTCAAGCGCTCAGCTTCAAGAGCAACTAGAGAAACAAAAGGCTCTGGCGAGTGTGATTGTGCGAATTCGGGAGTCTCTTGAGTTAAAGACGATTTTTCAAACTACAGTTACAGAAGTGCGTCAGTTGCTCAATGCTGACCGAGTAGGGGTGTTTCAATTTGACCTAGAAAAAGATTGGGAAGGAGAATTTATTTCTGAGGATGTTGCACCTGGTTGGACTTCAGCAATGGCAGTAAAAGTCCACGACCATTGCTTTGGAGAACAATTTTCTTCTATTTATCAACAAGGACAGGTGCAAGCAATTGATGACATTTACGGGGCGGGACTGAGTGATTGTCATATAAAAATTTTGGGTCAATTTCAAATCCGCGCCAACCTCATTGTCCCTCTATTAAGGGAGAAGAAACTGTGGGGATTACTTTGCATTCATCAGTGCAGTGAGGCTCGTAACTGGAAAGAATCAGAAATTGAATTTATTCGTCAAATTGCTGACCATTTAACAGTTGCCATTCAACAAGTAAAGCATCTCCATGAAGTCCAATTACAAGCTGCAAAATTAGCTCAAGCAGCCCAGCGCGACCAAGTAATTGCTCAGCTTGTTGATACAATTCGTTCGCCTCTAGATATTGACACTATCTTTAAAACAACAACTGAAGAAATACGCAAACTACTGCAAGCCGATCGAGTTGCGATCTTTCGCTTCTATCCCGATTGGAGTGGTAGCTTTGTGGCTGAATCATTTGCCGAAGGGTGGACCGCCTTAGTTGGTATTCAACCTGCGATCGCTGATACTTATTTACAACAAACTCAAGGGGGACGCTACCTTAAAAATGAGACATTTACAGTCAATGACATTTATCAAGCCGGATTAACAAATTGCCACGTCACTCTGTTAGAACAATTTCAAGCAAAAGCTTTTTCAACTGCCCCAATTCTTCAAGGAGATAAACTTTGGGGAATCATCGCTGCTTACCAAAATCTCTCACCTAGACAATGGCAATCCTATGAAGTTGAATCACTCAGCAAAATTGGTACACAAATTGGTGTAGTACTGCGACACCATGAGTTGTTAGCACAAGCTCACTATCAAGCAGAACAACAGAAGACATTAACCAGTGTAATCACTCGTATTCGTAAGTCTTTGGATTTGGATACAATCTTTCAAACTTCTGTGACTGAGGTGCGACAAATGCTGCAAACAGACCGAGTGGCAGTCTTTTGTTTTGATCCTCAAAAAAACTGGGAAGGAGAATTTATTTCTGAAGATGTTGTAAGTGGATGGAACTCAGTAATCACTGCAAAAGTCTACGACCACTGTTTTGGGGAACAGTTTGCTATTGATTATCAACAAGGTCGGGTACAAGCAGTAGCAGATATTTACGATGCAGGATTAAGTGAATGTCATGCGGCGATTCTCGGCAAATTTCAAGTGCGGGCTAATCTGGTGGTTCCCTTGTTGAAGCAAGGTCAATTATGGGGATTATTGTGTGTTCATCAATGCAGCAATCCTCGAACTTGGCAGCCTTCGGAAATTGAATTTGTCAGCCAAGTTGCGGAAAATTTAGGGGTTGCTTTACAGCATAACAAACTATTACATGAAGCTCGATATCAAGCAGAGCAACAAAAGATATTAACTAGTGTTATTGCTCGAATTCGTGAATCTTTAGATTTAGATACCATCTTTCAAACATCTGTTACCGAAATGCGGCAACTACTCAAAGCCGACCGAGTAGGGGTGTTCCGCTTTAATGCACAAAAAGACTGGGAAGGAGAATTTGTTTATGAAGATGTAGCTGTCGGTTGGACTTCAGCAATAGCAGAAAAAGTTTATGATCACTGCTTTGGTGAACATTTTGCACCACTTTATGCCCAAGGTCGAGTAAATGCGATCGCTGATATTTATCAAGGAAATTTTCAAGGCTGTTATATACAAATCCTAGAAACATTTCAAGTGCGTGCTAATATGGTTGCTCCACTTTTGAAAAAAGGCGAACTTTGGGGATTATTATGTATTCATCAATGTAACACTCCTCGTCAATGGCAACAGTCCGAAATTGAATTTGCAACTCAAATTGCCGAGCAATTGGGAGTAGCATTAAAACAGGATTCTTATTTCAAACAAGTTCAAATGCAAGCTGTCCAGTTAGCAGAAGCTACCGAACGGGAAAAAGCAATGGAACGACAAGAATTATTGGCTGCTACTATTGATAAAATACGTCAATCTCTCGATATTCAAACTATTTTTAGAACCACTACTCAAGCTGTGCGAGAGCTACTTGAAGTCGAGCGAGTTGCAATTTACCGCTTTAACTCAGATTGGAGCGGTAAATTTGTAGCAGATTCCTTTAAAGATGGCTGGAAACCTGTTGTACATACTCAACCATTGATTCTAGAAACCTTTGAAGATACAGATGATGATAATGAACTTCCACGCAACGAAACTTTCGTTCCCATTCGCCAAGGTGAAAAATTATGGGGTTTGTTAGTTGCTTATCAAAATTCCCAACCGCGTTATTGGAAAGAAGAAGAAATTAATCTACTAGCTCAAGTAGGAGTGCAATTAGGAATTGCAATTCAACAAGCAGAATTGCTCGAACAAACTAAACGTCAAACTTCAGAACTTACTCAAGCCCTGCAAGAATTAAAACAAACTCAAAGCCGATTGATTCAGGGTGAGAAAATGGCAGGTTTAGGACAACTATTGGCTGGAGTCGCTCATGAAATTAATAACCCAATTAGTTTTATTTTTGGCAATCTCATACATTTAAAAGAATATACTCAAGAACTGCTGGATGTCGTGAAAATTTATCGGCAAATTCCAGATGTCCAAAAGAAAATTGACAAGACTGATTTGGATTTTATTATTGAAGATTTACCTAAAACAGTTGACTCCATGCAGGTAGGAGCAGAGCGGATTCATGAGATTGTGCTATCACTGCGAAACTTCTCTCGTACAGATGAGGCGGAATTGAGAGCAGTAGACGTTCATGAAGGTTTAGATAGTACTTTGCTAATTTTAGGGCATCGGCTGAAAAATAGTAGCGATCGCCCTGCTATTGAGGTTATTAAAGAATATAGCACCTTACCTTTACTCGAATGCTATCCGGCACAATTAAATCAGGTGTTTATGAATCTTCTGAGTAACAGCGTTGATGCATTAGAGGAAAAATTTAAAGTTATACAGCAAAAGTATTCAGAATCAGCAGAAAGATGCCCAAGAATTCCTTTGACTATCTGGATTAGTACCCAAATTGTTAATAATCAAGTTTTAATTAGAATAGCTGATAATGGTTTGGGGATTCCAGAGGAAGTGCGATCGCACATTTTTGACCCCTTCTTCACCACTAAAGCACCAGGTAAAGGTACAGGCTTAGGATTGTCTATCAGCTATCAAATTGTGGTTGAAAAACATCATGGTGAAATTAAATGTTTATCCAAACCAGGAGAAGGAACGGAGTTTTTAATTAAAATTCCCAACGATAATTAAAAACAAGAATTCAGAATGGGCTACGCCCCGTTGGCCTAACAGAATTCAAGAATCAGAATCAATCAAGACTTATGCAAAAGATAACAAAAGTAGCGGTAATACGCTGCCGGAAGCCCTCCAGGTTCCAATACGCTTGGGTTAAGCAAATTGTTTTCGGTCACATGTTGCCTAAGTCCTTGATTCTGAATTCTGACTTCTGGATTATTTTTAAATTTTTGCTATTCCCTCACCTCTACTCTTCATCTTTCATTGCTAGCAGGACTAACAAACCAAGCAGAAATGCACAAATGCCGGAAAAAATTTGTAACCCTATCCCCAAATTAGGTTGGGTGGCTGCGCCAGCTAAAACTACAACTGCGCCAATTCCAGTGCCAAAGCTTAACCATTTTAAACGGGAATTACCCGTGATAAATATGATTAGTACTGGAGGAACGATCGCCAATGGCAATATTAGTACAACTTGAAGTAGAAGATTACTAGTATGAATAGCTTGATTCAAACTCCATAAACCACCAACAAGCGTCATTAGTACTCCACTAACTAACTTATACTTGCCAAAAATTCCCCACATAATTAGCCCGGAGGCTACCCCAACCCGAATCAGCCAATGTTGGTTTTCCCACAGCCATTGGGTTATTGTTTGCCCAAGATTAGAAAGATCAGAATCAGGAGGTTTTGATATAGGAGGTGAGGGCGGTGGGGGCGGTGGGTTAACTATCTCCCAAGCACGTTCCACAGCTGCACCAGCGTCTAACAGCAGTATTCCATTTACAGGCCGTGCTGATTCTTTGATGATATTGATTACCTCATCAGGAGAGTTGTGAAAAGGCGATTGTTTCACAACCGCTTTGACAAGGGCTGCAACACCTGAAACATGGGCTGCGGCTTGACTTGTCCCCTGACAAGCAATTAATTTAGATTCGGGTTCTTTTCCCAGGATCTTTTTTGAAACCATTTGCACAATACCTGAGTACAAACTGTTACTTGTTTCTGTACATCCGTCGCCACTCGTTAAACCACCTGGTGCGTAGATATCTACCCAATTATTGCCATAGTTAGAATAAGCTGCTTTTTTACCGCTGCGATCGTAGGCACCTACTCCGATAACGTGCTTATAGCTAGCAGGATAAGATGGGGTTTCTACACCGTCATTTCCTGCTGCTGCTACGATAACAACACCTTGGTTATAGGCATACTCAACAGCCTTTTGAACCAGACAACTATTTTCTTTACCTGCAAGGCTTAAATTAATCACATCTGCTTTATTTTCAACGGCAAATTCAATTGCTTCCGCAATATTTTCAGCCGTTGCTCCTCCATTGCTTTCAAGAATCCTTAAAGGCATGAGAGCAGCTTCATAAGCTATGCCAGCAACCCCAATTTCATTGTTAGTAGATTGGGCTATAGTCCCGGCAATGTGAGTTCCATGACCATCTCCATACTCTTTGAAACCTTTATTATCAGTAATCTTCCGATTTTCTACAAAATCATAACCAGGTAAAAAAAGTTTTGTGAGGTTAAAGTCTGCGCTGGGGTCGATGCCAGAATCCAATACAGCAACGGTGACACCTTTACCTTTAGTTCTGTTCCAAGCTGTTTTTACATTAATACCGCGTGATGCTTGCAGATTCCACTGTAGGTCAAAATATGGATCATTTGGTGATATTGAAGCTTTTTGATATATATAATTTGGCTCAATACACTCAGTATATTGCTTTAAATCAATGCTATTTCGCAGTTGATTTAGTAATTTCAAACCACCTTTAATAAGGTAAACATTATCATTTCTCAAAAACTTACTTAGTTGTGGTTTTTCCTGAGTTGGATATTCTGCAAATAATTGTTTAATCCAACTCTCCATGTCAGTTATTATGGGCAATTTTAGCTCATCGAAATTGACCAATATTTCATGAACATCTTCCTGAGTAATTATTTCGGGATAATCCTCCTGAAAAATAGGAGCTACTTGTTGGGCATTCCCTAGTATTTGCAAATAAATAACCAAGCAAATACCCAAGATAAATACACCCAAAAACCGCATGATTTTTATCAACATATGTTGTTCAGGACTTTCTAAGGCGTTATGAGGTTTTAGATGACAAAATCTTCTTGGAATATCAAGTTATCACAACTAATTTGGATACTAAAATTGTTGTCAATATTAGCTGTGAAACGGGGAATTTCCAGCGACATTGAGGAACCACTGGACTTAACTTCGTCGATGGTTTGACCTGTATCAGATAGTAAAGCCAGTGTTAAATTAGCTGGCAAATGAGGTTGTTTATTAGTTGGCTTGATTTGAACTATGATATCTACTTTTTGTTCGGTATCGCGTATGAGAGTAATCAGTAGTTCTACTTGATTTTTACCTATGTCAATTAGCTTGACTCCTGGAACATTTAATTTTGTAGAATCCTGAACACCAGCTGGTTGATAATTATGTACTTGAAAATTAGGTTTTGGTTGCCAAACTCCATCAAAAATGCCCTGTAACCATTGACTCAAAATTACTGGAATTGGTTTTGAAATTTCATCAATCAATTCTTCGAGCGATCGCAATTTGCTAAGATGCACAACTCCGGCGACTGCTGTAGGAGAAAAGCCCAACAATTGCACTTTGTCTAAGCGATCGCTAAACTGAACTGCTAGGTAGCCAATCCGGTCTTCAGCTACTTCATCTGGTACAGCAAAGGCTGTTTCTCCAGGTAAAACGGGGCGAGATTCTAATTTTCCTCTACCAGGAATTACCAAATCTGCAACATCCAAGCGACTACGCACAAGCGGATGCCAACTGTCACCTTGATTTAAATCTGTTTCGATTTGTAGCCATTGCAAATATCTATGAACTGCATAGACAGCTAGCGTATTCAAATAAACTTGCTTACTTTTCTCAGGTGTGGCTTGTTCTGTTGCAAACTGACCTGCAAAGCGATGTGCTTCCCTAACAATTGGAATTTCAATCATCGGTAGTTCTTTAATATTCATAACTCTTCATTCCCTGAGTATCCTAAGTTTTCCAGAATTTCTTGAAGGAGAGGTTTACATATTCTTGTCCAGTGAGATTTAAGGGTTTGTTCATTTATCCCCAAATCCCTACTGATGCGAGAATATCTCTGTGCTGGATCTTGTAATAGCAATCTTTTACTGAGTACTTGGCAATTACAATCAGGAAATTTACGCGGGTGACAACTCCTCAATTCTCCTTGAGGATCTTGTTGAATATAATCTTCAAATTCCGCAAAAATACGTTGTATTTTTTGGTGTTCTAATTGCTTGACAAAAGCATCAAGACCATTTAATGTAGGAGTTTGATAACCTGTTTCTGATATTTCATCAAGCAAAGTCTTACCATCTTCACTATCACTGTTAAATGGTTGATAGATACTGATTTGTGGATGAGAATTATTAGGTAAATATAAGTCTCTAATTCGCCAGCAAAGATAACCATTAATCCATGTTTTCAAACCTTCTTTAATGGTGAGGTGAGGGGGCGGTTCAAAGTCACAAATGTTTTTAATCACCCATTCCCAGGTTTTATCTAAAGCTTCTAAATACAGCGGATGAGAAGATCGTAGTAATCCTGGTAGCTGTTGCAGTTGTATCAGTAATCGATTAATATTTGCTGGATTTGAATTTTCA
This sequence comes from Nostoc sp. FACHB-973, assembly GCF_014698115.1. GTDB lineage: Bacteria > Cyanobacteriota > Cyanobacteriia > Cyanobacteriales > Nostocaceae > Nostoc > Nostoc muscorum. Next base: position 53,797 of record NZ_JACJSJ010000040.1, on the reverse strand, counting down.
CAAATATTGGCAATCATTGTTTGCAATTGTTCATCTGTGAGCTTCATCACTCTTTTTTTTAGAACTGGTGTTAATGGCATCCGTTCTAGTTGCAAGGCTGCACAGCCAAGTTCGTAAGCAAATTTGTATGATTCCCCAGCACCCAGACCACAATAAAAAGCTTGTATAAATTTAATTGCCGCTTGATCGGTAACTGCTCCGTTCATACCGATCGCAAAATCGATATGCTTGCTAATGGCCTTGGCTTGAATTTCCGAATGACAAGCGTTTAGGATTACGCATTCCAGAAAATCTTTAAAGATTTTTAAGAAATTTGCTAATGCTTCGGCATCTACTAGTTGGATCTTGCCATTTTTATCTTCTAAAATTAAATTTCCGTCTGCTGTCCCGTGCGAACAAAAATGAACAATTTGCGGTCTGTAACGCAGGATGGCTTGGAAAACATCTTCTAGACGCACTGCGACTTTGCAACACAGGTGAAATCGGTGGCGGTTACTAGAAAGCTGTAGTGCCGCTTCGACTTCACGAATTTCTTCATCTAGGCGTAGTTGTGATGTGCCTATTGGGTTGGCGGCTAGGATGAGTATTGTTTTCACCGGAATGTGGCTGCTGGTCATGCGTGCGATCGCTATCTGTGGAATTAGCCTGATAATAGAGTTGTCGCCCCGTCACTTTTGTCACCTAAAAACATTGCAATCTAAAGGTTTTAGGTTACGAAGAACTTATTTAGCGACCCATCTATTTAGTAATCAGATATAAAGCAGAAATCGATGAAATGCCTCATTATAGAAATAAAAAAAAGCTAGGAAGTATTTATTCCTAGCCTCTGATTTATTGTGCTTTAAGAGCAACTATTTGTGAGTAAAAAGAATTGCCCGTTGACCTTTTACTATCGACAACCCAAACTATCTCGCGTTGACACACCCGTAACCGGATTGACGCCATCGGCTCTTTCACACAATAGCGAAACTTGATAGCGGTCAATTAAAGCATCGCTAAAATCAGCGCCAGTGACATCAGCATCATAAAAACGGCTGCGGGTTAAAGTTGCTTCTGTAAATATGGCATTTTTCAGGTTAGCACCATCCAAAGTCACGCGATCGACTAAAGCGCCGGTCAGATTCGCGCCTTCCAGATTTGCTTTTAATAAAACTCCTTTAGTAAGAATTGCGTTGGTTAAATTCGCTCCTTGAAAATTTGTCCCTCGCATTTCTGCTGATACAAAAGTTACACCTGCCAAATCAGCATGAGAAAAGTCACGATTTTCTAAATTTATACTGTTGTAGTTGATTGTGTTTAGTTGAGCAAAAGCCGGTTTTGGATTAAGTACAATCCACAAAAAGGCTAGTATCAAAATCACAATCAAACCCAAAAAGCGGAATAAAATCTTTTTCATAACTTTAATATTTGTCTTTTGTCATTTGTCCTCTTTTACAAAGTCTGAGCAGAAGAAACCTCCGCTCAGACTTTGCGCTTTGTTAATTAACAATGACCAATGACCAATGACCAATGACCAATGACTATTTCCAATCTTTACCAATGCGAATTGTGAGGTCAGATTCTAAATCACCAATAGCCGCCACCTCAATTTGACCCAAGCCTAAGACTTGTTGCAAATCAGCCCCAACTCGTCGGTTGCCTTTTTGGACAACAATCTGAGTTTGACGTTGGGTATCTGGCCAATCAGGTACTTTGTAAATATTAGTAAAGCCTTTCTGTTTGAGATAAGCAATAACTTTTTCAGTTAGCTGAGGTTGATTGGAAGCATTTTGAATAGCAATTTTGAGGTTAGGAACCTGGCGCATATCTGGTTTTAAACCAGGTACATTTACCCCAACATAATCATTCAACAGGCTTTGTTGTCCGGTCATGTTCAGCCAATAGCTATCAGGGTCTTTGCTAAAGCGGCTGAATGTACCAGGCAAAACGGTCATTTGGAAGTTATCTCGATCTAAGTTCAGACCGAAGTTCACCAACGCCATCATTTCTTCCATCTTCAGGTTGGTGTCAAAGTATTTTCGCATGAGGCGAGTTAATTGAGGCAACCTGGGTAAAAGGGTGGGGCTATTGAGGCGTTGCAGCAAGGCTGCGATGAGTGCTTGTTGACGCTGCACTCTCGGCAGATCTCCCAAACCTGGTTCGCGGAACCGAATAAACTGTTCTGCTTGTTCGCCGTTGAGGGTTTGCCAGCCACTAACCAAATTAATCGACAGCCGACTGCTGGAGTCTTTATATTCCATTGATTGGGGAACAAAGACTTCTACTCCGCCTAATTGATCGACTAACTGGCGTAAACCACTGGTAGAAATGCGGATATAGCGATCGATTGGGGCATTATTTAAAGTACGGCTAACTACCCGTGCAGCCAAGACTGGGCCGCCTTGGGCATTGGCATCAGATACCTTAGTTAAACCCTTTTCTCCCTTTTCTGGGATGGCGATCATTGTATCTCTAGGAATCGAAAGCACCCGTACAGATTTTTCACTAGGGTTGAGCCTTACCAGCAGCATGGAGTCGCTTTTTCCAGCAAAGCTTTCTGGTGAACCATCAACAGTACCGCTGACTGGTTCAATCCCCATAATGAGGATATTCATCGGGCGTGAAAGCTTGTACTGGGAGAGTTTACTCCATAACTCGCCCGGTAATGGAATTTTTTGCTCGTCCTTACCAGCAGTTCCTAAATCTTCATCTGTTCGATCTAAATTGCTCCATAACGGAGTCCACAGCGCTAACGTTGACACCAGGAGACCAGATAAAATCATGCCGATAACAATCGTCATGAACCACAACAGCCAGCGAGGCATGGTTAAGCCCAGTCTCTCGGAAAGCTGATTAGGAATTGCACCCACGGATTCGACGACGCTACGGTTTGTATTTGCTGGCTGGTTGAGTTCTACCTCCTCCTGGGGGTCTGCTACTGGTGCAGGTGTTGCTTGATTTTCCGGATATTGAAGTTGCTGCGATCGCACTTCTGTTTCAAACTCTGCTAACTGTTGAGATGTGACCTGATTTTCCGACCATTCGACTTGTTTTATCACGATTATCTCCCCACTGAACCACTCCCTAAAAGTATGTTAATGCAAGCTACAAATATTGCCAGTGGAAAAGCTCACTGTAAACTTGTAATGTTCTTCAGTAGACGTGTATGACAACATGAATACTTTATTGTTCCCTGTAATCCTTGCTGGTGGTAAAGGCGAACGTTTTTGGCCTTTAAGTCGGCGAGACCGACCCAAACAATTTTTAAGTCTTGATGGTAGCTCTAGAAGCTTATTACAAGCAACCGCCGATCGCTTGTTAAAACTCGCTGGCGGGTGGGATTCCTTGTGGGTAATCACTTCTAGTCAGATAGCTGAAGGGGTACGACAACAATTACCCGATCTACCATCTCAAAACTTACTAATTGAGTCAGAAGGAAGAGACACCGCCGCAGCCGTTGCTTGGACAAGTTTAGAAATCAAACAGCGCTATGGAGAAGACGCTGTGATTGGCTTTTTCCCTGCTGACCACTGGATTGCCGACCAAGAGGCGTTTGCACACACGTTAAACGCGGCTACACAACTGGCTACAAGCACAGAAGCCATCGTCACACTGGGGATCAAGCCTACTTTTCCATCAACCGGTTACGGTTACATTGAACAAGGTGAAAAAATAGGTAGCTTTAATGAGTTGCCAGCTTATCACGTCAACCGCTTTACTGAAAAGCCCAACCGTGAAATAGCAGAAACTTTTTTATCTACGGGACGTTTTAGCTGGAATAGTGGCATGTTCGTCTTTCGGGCGGGGGTTGTTCTTAAGGAACTACATACCCATGCTCCAGAAATCATCGAACCTTTAGAACAACACGGACCTGATGTCTATCCCCAGTTACCTAAGAAGAGTATAGACTATGCGCTCATGGAAAAGACAAGTCTAGCATACGTTTTGCCTGTTGACTTTGGTTGGGATGATTTAGGAGATTGGAATGCGATCGAACGCTTACTGAAAACAGAAGAGACTCCCAATGTAGAACTTGCTACCCACGTGGGGCTGGATACCCAGGGGGCAATTATTTATGCCTCAAATCCAGAAGATGTAGTTGTTACTATTGGTTTAGAGGATGTAGTGATTGTGCGCGATCGCAATGTCACCCTCGTTGTGAAAAAAGAACGTACCCAAGAAATCAAGCAGATCCTGAAAATTCTCCAAAGCGATTCCCGATTTACCGACCTGCTGTAAAAGTTAAAACCCCTGGCAGAGGCTAAAAAGCCTATTTTCTGATTATAACTTGAATGTCGAAAAAGGGAGTATTGGGGATTGGGGATTGGGAATTGGTATTTGAAAACTCTTCCCCAGTCCCCAGTCCCCAGTCCCCAGTCCCTACTCCCCACTCCCTACTCCCCACTCCCCACTCCCCACTCCCCACATCCCAAAATGTTCCTAACCCAAACTGTTCCCCGTCAACGAGAAATTATTGAAGTCTTCCTTCGCAATGGCTGGGACTATATGCGAAGGTTACTGACTGGTGGTAAAGCTGATGAACCCCAGCTACCGACACCTGCGGTTTTAAAAAATATTTTGGTAGATTTAGGCCCTGTCTATGTCAAACTTGGTCAGCTACTCTCCACCCGTCCAGATTTACTGAGCGCCGCCTACATTGATGAACTGTCAACTCTCCAAGATGAGGTACCGCCAGTTCCCTGGTCGGAGATAGAATTAATCATCCGCAAGTCTCTAAAACGCCCACTGGCAGAAACCTTCAGCACAATTAATCCTGTGCCAGTAGCAGCGGGATCGATCGCCCAGACCCATCGAGCTACATTAATAGATGGTCGAGAAGTCGCGCTGAAAGTGCAGCGTCCGGGAATTGATGTGACTGTTGCCCAAGATATTGCTTTAATTCAAGGTATTGCCGATTTAGTGGCGCGTACTGATTTTGGGCAAACCTACGAAATCAAATCCATCGCCGAAGAATTTACCAAAGCTCTGGAAGCTGAGTTAGATTTCACACGGGAAGCAGGTTTTACAGACCAACTACGCCGCAATTTATCCAGTAGTCGCTGGTTTGATGCCAAACAAATAGTAGTTGCGGAAATTTATTGGGATTTAACCACAGAAAAATTACTGGTGATGGAATGGTTGGATGGGGTGCCGTTCCTGTCGGCGGATTTGGACAGCAATGATAATGGTAAAGATCCTGCCCTACAGCGTAAAGAAATAACTACTTTGTTATTTCGGGCATTTTTTCAGCAATTATATATAGATGGCTTTTTTCATGCCGATCCCCATCCGGGTAACTTGTTTTATCTCAAAGATGGTCGCGTTGCCCTTTTGGACTGTGGGATGGTGGGACGACTCGATCCCCGCACACAGCAGATATTAACAGAAATGTTGTTGGCGATCGTAGATTTAGATGCTCAAAGGTGCGCTCAGTTAACTTTGCAGTTAGCAGATTCGGCTCAGCCAGTAATTTTGTCGCGGTTAGAAAATGATTATGACCGGATGCTGCGAAAGTATTATAATGTCAGTCTGAGTGAAATGAACTTCAGTCAAATAATTTACGAAATATTACAGGTTGCCCGTAACAATAAAATTCGTTTACCGAGCAACATGGGTTTGTATGCCAAAACCCTGGCAAACTTAGAAGGAGTAGCGCGTACTTTCAATCCAGAGGTGAATTTGTTGGATGAAATTCAGCCATTAATTACAGACTTGTTTCGTCGGCAGTTATTAGGGGATAATCCAGTGCGATCGCTCCTCAGAACAGCCTTAGATATTAAAAGCTTGTCCCTGCAATCTCCCCGGCAAATTGAACTATTATTAGACCGAGTTACCTCCGAAACCCTACAGTGGAATTTATCGCTACGAGGCTTAGATGGCGTGCGGCGGACTATGGACGACGCTGCTAACCGATTGTCTTTTAGCATATTGGTGGGTTCACTAATTATGGGAGCAGCAATTATTACCACCAGAACGCAGACAGCGCAGCTATCTTTTTTAAGCAGTATTCTGTTTGCAGCCGCGAGTTTATTGGGTTTGTGGCTAATTATTAGTACATTGCGATCGGGACGTTTACGGTAAAATTTATGCTTTTTGGCTGAATAATTCCCGATTTGGGAACTTATGATTACTAAACGCGAGTTTGATTATTTTGAACTAAAGATGAACACAGATAATTTATAGCGATTTTCATGTGAATGAGGTACACGGTAGGGGCGCACAGCTGTGCGCCCCTACAAATTGTCTGTATTCTACGCAATTGCAAACTACTATATCTGTGTTGATCTGTGTTTAAGCTAATCTGCATTTAAATGCCAAACGATAAATCGCTAATCACTTGACAAAAAAAGTCTTTTTTAATTTTGACTTTTGAAATGGTTCTCTGTAGTTCTAATAAAAAAAATATGTCAATCATCATTGTTGAAAAGCTAAGCAAATCTTATCCTGTAGCGGTAAAAAATTCTGGTATTAAAGGTACAATCAACCACTTTTTTCGCCGTACCTACCGCACAATAAAAGCAGTTGAGGATGTTTCCTTTGAAATTGCTTCTGGTGAAGTGGTGGGGTTTTTGGGACCGAATGGTGCTGGTAAAACCACCACACTCAAAATGCTCACGGGGCTGATTCATCCTTCGGGCGGTACAGTCAAAGTAGCTGGACAAGTTCCCTTTCGGCGCCAAGAAGCATTTTTGCAAAAAATTACCTTGGTAATGGGACAAAAGCAGCAGCTAATTTGGGACTTACCAGCCCTGGATTCTTTAAAAATTAATGCTGCTGTGTACAATATCTCCGATAAAGAATTCCAGCGGCGGGTGGGAGAATTAACAGAGATGCTTTCCCTAGAGGGCAAACTTACCCAACCAGTGCGGAAGTTGTCTTTGGGTGAACGGATGAAGGCGGAACTATTGGCAGCACTTTTGCACCGTCCCCAGGTATTATTTCTAGATGAACCAACGCTAGGACTAGATGTAAATGCTCAAGCGGCGGTACGCGACTTCTTGCGTGAGTACAATCAACGTTATCAAGCTACAGTACTGTTAACAAGTCATTACATGGCTGACATCACAGCTTTGTGTCAACGGGTGCTGTTGATTCACCAAGGAAGCCTGATGTATGACGGTAGCTTAGATGGACTCTTGGAACGTTTTGCTCCTTACCGCGAAGTCGATATCGAATTAGCCCAACCTCTACCCATAGAAAAACTCATGACCTATGGTGATGTGCAACTATTAGAAGGGCGAAGAGTGCGTTTTATGGTGCCACGAGAGGCGCTCACCCGCACCGTATCTAAGATTTTGGCGGATTTAGAGGTAATTGATTTAACAGTAACCGAACCGCCTGTAGAACAAGTGATTGGGCAAGTTTTTCAGGCGGGGGTTGTGGAGTAGAGACGCGATTAATCGCGTCTGTACAAGAATTCTGAGTTCTGAGTGCTGGGTAATTTTTGTTGCGGGAAGTGAATAAATGAAGCGGATAATTAGAAAAGCCTTAACTTTCCTCTCAGTATACTATGCCTATATGGTTGAGTATCGAGCAGAACTAATTTTATGGGTTTTGGCTGGAACTTTGCCGATTATCCTTATGGGTGTCTGGATACAAGCAGCCCAAGGTGGGCAGTTTGGGCTATCACCTGTAGATTTTGCTCGTTACTTCATCACAGTTTTCATTGTCAGGCAATTTACCGTGGCTTGGGTAATTTGGGACTTTGAAAGAGAGGTAGTAGAAGGCAAACTTTCGCCCAGGTTGCTACAACCACTCGATCCAGTATGGCATCATATTGCAGGGCATATTTCTGAAAGATTTGCCCGCTTAAGCTTCGCTTTTTTATTAGTGGGATTATTTTTTATTCTTTATCCTCAAGCTGTTTGGTTACCAAGCTTAAGTCAATTTTTGCTGTTTGCATTGGCGGTGTTACTAGCTTTTACTTTGCGGTTTATTATTCAGTACACCTTTGCTATGTTCGCCTTTTGGACAGAACGCGCTAGTGCTTTAGAAAATTTCTGGTTGTTGTTTTATCTATTTTTATCTGGTTTGATAGCACCTTTAGAGGTTTTTCCAGAACCTATGCGGAAAATAGTGATGTTTACACCTTTTCCCTATTTGATTGATTTTCCTGTGAGTATTTTGGTAGGGCTACCTGTAAATGTATGGCAAGGATTTTTCTCAATGGTGGGTTGGATATTAATATTTTTGGGTGCCAATCGCTTGCTTTGGCGTGCAGGTTTGAAGCGGTATTCTGGGATGGGAGCTTAAATTTCAGAATTCAGAATTCAGAATCAAGAGTATAGGTGATTGGGATCAGCACATAGAAGCAGCACCAAATTATAGGTCAATCAGGTATTTGGGTGACCGATTTTACCCAGCTTTCAGGTGCAAGGCTGATTAATCGCTTGGTGCTAATGTCTGCTGCTTTAGCCATAGAAGAGTAGATGACTACTGTAGTATTTTATGGCTAAAGGGTAAATATTATAAATTACTTGGTATTGTCTTAAATTTATCAACTGTTCCCAAGGAATAATCTTCTAATTTAAAATCAGCAAATGGTTTTTTTTCTAATCTATTCCGTAGAGCTTCATCTATAATTACACCTGTTGATTCTGTTTTTACACCAATGATTATAATACTTCTTTGATATCTAGTTAAGTCCTGATGTGCTTGACAATCAGTTCGTTGAAATTGGCCCAGATTTAATAAACGATAACGTTTAATGCTTGGTCGATTAATAAATAATTTTTTTACTAAAACTTGTATTTGTAAGGAACGTTCTAACGCTACACGTTGTTGAAATCTTGTATTATTTTTGCAAGAAGTTGTACCTACAGAGATAATCTCATTAGGTTCTTCCATTATATTTTGTATACCTTCTTGTTCTAGGTTCAATTTTAAAAGGTTAAGGCTAATAATTTGATCGTTATGTTTAATTTGAAAATTGCTGCCTACAACCCATTTATATTGTAGTGATAAAACAGCTATGTTAAATTTCGCAATTCTCCCCTGACTATCTCTACCTTCTTTATAGGGAAAATAATCAATATTACCTTTTGTTTCTGGAAGTTGTCCGTAATTTGGTATCAACGTAATTTTTGATGTCTGCGTCGCTAAAGCCACTATACTAAGTAATCCTAATGCCACTAACAGTGCTGCAAAAAGTGGCAGTAGCGGTACTTTTTCTGTCTCGTTATCTGAATTTGAGGAAGTTTGAGTAATTGGTGATGGTAATTCTTCAGCTTTGAAATTATTTAATGAATCGATATTTGAAGCAGTGGTTACTGTTAGTTGTGTTTCGATTTCTTCTAGACGCTGTAAAATTTCCTGGGCATTGGTGGGACGTTTTTCTACATCCAGTACTATGAGCCAATCAATTAAATTTAATAGTAAGGGTGAGATATCGATCGCATGATCATGCCAGTGCAATAAATTTTGCTGGACATCATACATATCTAAGGGATGGTTTCCCGTTAGCAAAAACACAAAGGTGCGTCCCAAAGCAAAGAAATCTGATTGGGGTACACCTTGACCATTCATTTGTTCTGGGGCACTGTAGCCAGATGACATCAGCGCTGTCATTTGGGGGCTGTCGCTGATTTCGTCTGGGTGGGTTTTGGTGATTTCATTGGCGCTGCCAAAATCAATGATTACTAATTGCCCATCGGGTTTAATCATAATATTAGATGGCTTGATATCTCGATGTAGATATTGTTTGCCATGCACTAAATCCAAAATTTCTGTTAACTGTTTTAACCAAGCGATCGCTTGTTCTTGAGAAATCGGGCAATTCTGCTGCTGGAACCATTCTTCTAAGTTGTACCCGTCGATTTTTTCCATTGCAATGCAATGCAACACTAAACCATTTCGGGTTTGATATTGGAAGTAACTATCTTCCTTGGGAATGCCGGGATGGTTCAGTTTCAGAAGGACAGTAAACTCTTGCTGAAATAGTTCTACTGCTTGGGGATCGCTTGATAATTCTTCTTTGAGTACCTTGAGGATTTTTGTAGTTTTTTGTTCGTGTGCCTCATAAACTTTACTAAAACCTGTTTTGTCACTCAACAGAGACTTCACCCGATAACGCCCTAGCAATTCCAGATGAGAACCACAACTTTGACAAAAACGGTTTTGATGATTATTTGGGTGATTTGGTTTGGGGCAAAGGGGATTGATACAAAGGCTCATGGGTGGGGAGTGGGGAGTGGGGAGTGGGGAGTGGGGGCAGGGGGCAGGGGAGGCAGGGGAGGCTGGGGGAGATGAGGGAGTGTGGGGAGATTATAAAAAAGCTTCCCACCCCTTCCACCCTTCCCACATTCCCAATGCCTAATGCCCGATGCCCGATCCTCGATGCTCCATGCCCTTAAACATCGCTCATCTTAATTCTTCTGTTCCCGTGGGATAATCCCGTGTAATAATCATGAGATTTTTATCAAAACAGAATTCAGGAGTCAGGAGCCAGAATTCAGAATTGAATTCTGTGTGACTGGCGGATAGCGGAGCGGTAGCGAGTATTCGAGCGTCGCGTCTTGATTCTGACCGGAGGCGGAGCGTCTCCGGCTCCGCTCCTGAATTCTGACTTCTGAATTCTTCTTCAACTGTGTTCTGCCAAGAATGCTGCTACGGTTTGGTTAAATGGCTCTGGTTGTGTCAAAAATGGCCAATGATTGCCAGGAACTTGGCATATGCGTAAGTTTTTCAGATAGGTTTTGTAGGGTTGGATTTGCCAATTTTGGCGGTTGAGTCCTTGCTCTGGCTGGATGAAGAGGGCGGGGGTGTCAAGGGGAATTGTAAAACCGGGCACTTGCATTACTGCTTCAAAAATTCCGTCACGGGCGGGAATAGTAAATTTGCTCCCCCAGCTACCATCGGGTTTTTGTTCAATTCCTGCTTGGAAGACTTGCTGCTGTAGAGGACTCCATCCTTGATATTGCTTTAATTGCCGTGCTTGTTGTTCGGCTTCTTCTTGGCTGGTAAAGGGACCCATGCTTTTGAGAAAAGGCAAGAAGCGATACAGCATGGGAAAAGTTAGTCTGAAAAAGCTGGGCATTTTCCAGATGAAAATTGGATCGATCAAAATCATACTTCGTAAACGCTTTGGGTTTTGTCTTGCCCAAATGGCGGCTAATTTGCCTGTCCAGGAGTGACTGACAATATGGGCAAAAGTCCATCCGAGATGATCCATGAGTGCTTCCAGGTCTGCGATCGCACTTTCAAAGCTATAATCTCTCTCTGGCTTACTACTTTCGCCATGTCCACGCATATCTGGCGCAACTATGTGGTAATCTGCCGCCAAGTAATCTCCCAAATTAGACCACACCAAAGCATGGTCGCCTAAACCATGTAATAACAGTAAAGGTTCTTGACCTTGATTCCACTCTAAATAAGAAAGTTGGATATCAGGTTTTGATAAAGTTTGACGTACAGCTATCATTGCACATCCACCTGTGGAGAGATATCTTTGCGTTTATATGGTACTGCGAAAGGGGAGTGGGGAGTGGGGGAGATGAGGGGAATGAGGGGGATGAGGGAGAGTTAAAACTAAAAGTTTCAAGTTCAAAGGTGCAACTTCCAAGCTCAAAGGTGCAACTTCCAGGCTCAAAGGTGCAACTTCCAAGCTCAAAGGTGCAACTTCCAGGCTCAAAGGTGCAACTTCCAAGCTCAAAGGTGCAACTTCCAAGCTCAGAGGTTCTACTTTCGAGTTCAAAGCCTCAACGTTCAAGCTCAGAGGTTCAACTTTCGAGTTCAAAGCCTCAACGTTCAAGCTCAGAGGCTCAACGTTCGAGTTCAAAGCCTCAACCTTCAAGCTCAGAGGTTCAACGTCGAGCTTCAAAGCCTCAAAGTTCATGCTCAGAGGTTCAACGTCGAGCTTCAAAGCCTCAAGGTTTATACTCAGAGGTTCAACGTCGAGCTTCAAAACCTCAAACTTCTATCTCCCTCATCCCCCTTATCCCCCTCATCTCCCTCATCCCCCCCAATCCCCACTCCCCACTCCCCACTCCCCAATTCAGTTACCAAATACCACTTTGTGAGTCTGAGGATTGTACCAATTGACACGAAATAATGACACTAATGAATGCCAAGATCAAGAATAAGAATGCCTCAAGGATATTAAAAGTACTATGCCAGAATTACACCAATCAATTGCTCAGCATTATCACGAACGGACTAAATACAACCCTGAGACTCTGGCCTCGAAAAATCACAGGTTAGACTGGGCGAAGCAGCCAGTGCCTTTCAAAGAATACAAAATTGGCTCTACTTACGATCTCAAACCCTATATTCAAGAAAAACCAGAGGCATTTGCTAATAATCCAGATGCTCAATGGTGGCAAAGACTCTCGCGGCTGCTGTTTCGCAGCTATGGACTAACGGCGAAAATGCCTTCTATGGGAAGTGCGGTGTATTTACGTGCTGCTCCCAGTGCGGGCGGGTTGTACCCTGCGGAGGTGTATTTAGTTTCTCGTGGCACTTCGTTATTACCACCAGGTCTGTATAATTATCAGTGCCGCACTCATTCCCTAATGCATTATTGGGAAAGCGATGTTTGGCAAACTCTACAATCAGCTTGTTTCTGGCATCCTTCCCTAGAAAATACCCAATTGGCAATTATTGTGACGGCGGTTTTCTACCGTTCTGCTTGGCGCTATGAAGACCGGGCTTATCGTCGGATTTTTCTGGATTCGGGTCACCTTTTGGGTAATATCGAGTTAGCTGCTGGGATTGCTGACTATCGCCCCCATTTAATCGGCGGTTTTGTGGATGAATCAATAAATGATTTGCTTTATATCGATCCACAACAGGAAGGTGCGATCGCTATTCTACCTCTGGCAGATTTATTAGATATCAATCAAAATCTCCCATTGGGATGTACTGCCCTACCTTCCGCCACTGAAACCAGTTATCCGCAAATTCCCGATGGCGAACTGCTGACATATTTCCACAAACACACCCAGATTCAAACGGGTGTAACTGGCAAGCTGAATCTACCAGCTATCAAACAAGAAAAATCTTTGGAGGATAAATACAATTTTCCTTTCTGTTTGAAAATTCCCACCAACACTACACCTATATATTGGGGAGAAAAGCTCTCAGAACTGGAAATCACTATGCACAAGCGACGTTCTACCCGCGCTTACAATGGTGATGATTTAACTTTCGACGAACTGAAAAGTTTACTCGATTTCACCTATCAACCACAAAATTACATTGACCAAAGTTTAGATATTTCTCCAGACTACTTTGACCCGAATTTAATCGAAACATTTATTGCTGTTTGCGGTGTCAAAGGACTGGAAGCTGGTTGTTATTATTACGCGCCCAAAGCCCAAGAATTACGCCAAATTCGGTTTAAAAATTTCCGCCGAGAGTTACATTTTCTCTGCTTGGGGCAAGAATTAGGACGGGATGCGGCAGCGGTACTGTTCCATACAGCGGATCTTAAGGCTGCGATCGCTCAGTATGGCGATCGCGTTTACCGTTATTTACATATGGATGCTGGTCATTTAGGACAACGCCTGAATTTAGCTGCTATGCACCTAAATATAGGCGTTAGTGGCATCGGTGGGTTTTTTGATGACCAAGTAAATGAAGTTTTGGGTATTCCTGCTGATGAAGCTGTTTTATATATCACTACATTCGGACGCCCAAGATAGAACGAACCGCTCCAAGGCAGAGGGCGCAGAGATATCAGAAAATCTCTGCGTCTGGTGTGGTTTGATTTGGTTGCTAAATCTCTAGCGGCAAATATTTTTGTATATAGTTTTACTTTTATTTTTTACACAGTTAATATCCTGATAATATCCACTACCTTTTGTAATATAACAAACTATGTAGTACGTACAAAGTACTGATGAAGATTGTTTGTTTTTTTATAAAACTTATTTAATTAATTGCAAATGCTTATTTAAAATCAAGTAAAATCAATATTTCAAGAATCCTTTGAGAGCTAAATTATGAATTTATCAAAACACTGAACAATTAAAAAAAAACATCTAAGCTAATTCAAGGTAAAAAATAACTATTTAATAAAAGTCATAATTCTGTCTGGATTCAAGACGGATTTTTTAGAATATAAGTATATCAAAATTAAATATACAAAAGGTTTTTCTCACACAACAACTGATGTTATTTCCTGACAATGAAAACCAACGCCTAGAAGTACTTAATCAGTATCAAATTTTAGATACACCTCCCGAAAAAGTTTTTGATGGACTAGCTCAACTAGCTGCTAATTTTTGTGAAACACCAATTGCTTTAATTACCCTAGTTGATGCAGAACGGGAGTGGTTCAAGTCAAAAATCGGAGTAACTACATCGGAAGTTCCTCGAAACATTTCTTTTGGTGGTTACACTATTTTGCAAAATCAAATATTAATTATCCCAGACATTTTGCAGGATGAACGGTTTGCCACAAATACTTTTGTAACATCAAATAATTGTTTCCGGTTCTATGCAGGAGTTCCCCTAATTACCTCTAATGGCTTTGCATTAGGTACTCTTTGTGTAATTGATTTTGCTGTGCGAAATTTGAATATCAAGGAACAACAAGCTTTAGAACAGTTGGCTCGACAAATAATCAGCTATTTAGACTTACATCGGCAAAAAATTATTGATGATAGCCAAAAAAGTTTTAATCTCCTTTTCTCTAAAAATCCTAACCCTATGTGGGTGTTTGATGAAAAGAATCTGCAATTTTTAGATGTGAATAAAGCTGCTATTGTTCACTATGGCTATTCACTAGAAGAGTTTTTACAAATGCGAATAACTGATATTTACCCTCCAGAAGATGTGCCTAAAACGCTGGAATATTTAGCCGAAAAACATTATACTTTACACTTTTGTGGACAATGGCAACATCGTCGAAAAGACGGGCAGATAATAGATGTGGAAATTGTTTCACATGCAATAGATTATAATAACCACAAAGCTCAGTTGGTTAATATAAAAGATGTTACGGAATACAAAATTCTAGAAATAAATCTTGAGGAAAGCGAAGCTAGGTTTAGAGCTATTTCGGAAGTGATTCCTATTCCATTAATGATTTCGCGTGTGTCTGACGGGTTAATTTTATATGTAAATCAAGAGTTAACTAAAACATTTAAATTTTCGGCGCTTGATTTAGTTAATCATAAAAAGATATTAGATTTTTACCAAGATTCAGTAGATTTATCAGCATTGCTAGAAGCTCTCGAACAAGATGGATATATTCGTAATTATGAACTTCATCTAAAAAGATCCGATGGTACTTCTTTTTGGGCGATCGCTTCACTGCAATATTTAAATTTTAACAATGAAACAGCAATATTGACATTATTTTATGACATTACCAATCGCAAAAATATCGAAACAAAACTTCAAGAGCAAAATGAATTTTTGCGGTCAATTTTTGAAAGTATACCTTTAATGATTGCACTGATTAATACTAGTGGCAAACTCCAGTGGGTGAACCAAGAATGGGAAACTGTTTTAGGCTGGAAATTTGAAGATTTTGAAAATTCTGATGTTCTAGAAGTCTTATATCCTAATCCTGAATATCGTCAGTATGTAATTAATTTTATTCAGTCTGCACAACGCAATTGGGGTGATTTTAGAGTTCAGTTACGGGATGGTCATTTACTAGATACATCTTGGACTAATGTTAAACTTGCCAATGGTCAAATTATCGGTATTGGACAAGATATCACAGAACGTAAGCAAACTGAACTTGCGATTATTGCTCAAGCTGAGCGAGAACAATTGATGCGGACTGTTGCTCAAAGGATTCGTCAATCTTTGAATCTGCAAGATATTCTCAATGCAACAGTTCAAGAAGTGCGAGATTTGCTGAAGGTTGAACGAGTGGTAGTTTATCAGTTTGACCGAGAGATGATCGGCACAATTATGGCAGAATCAGTAGAGCCTGGATGGACAGTTTCTTTAGGCGTAGAAATTCATGATACTTGTTTTCAAGCAGGCGCAGGAGTGGAGTATTATCAAGGACGTAAGCGAGCGATCGCTAATATTTATCAAGCTGGACTAAATGCTTGCCATATTCGCTTATTGGAACGGTTTGATGTCAAAGCAAATTTAGTCGTACCCATTTTACTAGAAGTAAGCTCTCAAAACCCTGGTTCTCACCTCTGGGGTTTACTAATCGCTCATCAATGTTCCCGCTTTCGGGAGTGGGAAGAAAATCAATTAGATTTGCTCGATCAAGTTACAGTTCAATTGGCGATCGCCATTCAACAATCTAGCATCTTTGAGCAAGCTCAAACTGAACTTGTTCAAAGACAAAAAATTGAAGTCAAGCTCAGAAGCGCCTTAGCTGAAAAAGAAGTTCTCTTAAAAGAAGTTCATCATCGAGTTAAAAATAATTTGCAGATTGTCTCCAGCCTATTACAACTCCAGTCTCACACACTCACAGATCCAGAAGTCATTAAAGTTCTCAGAGAAAGTCAGAACCGCATCGAGTCAATATCTCTAATTCACAAAAATTTATATACTTCCGCTAACATTGGGCAAATAGATGTTGGTGATTATATCCATAATTTGGCAGCCAGTCTGTTAATTTCCTATCAAATATTTCCTGGGAGAATTTCTCTAGAAACTGATATAGATTCAGTTAGTTTGAATGTTGACCAAGCTATTGCTTGTGGGCTGGTGATCAACGAATTAATTTCCAATTCCCTCAAGCACGCTTTCCCTAACCAACAAGCAGGCATAATTCGTATTGCTTTACGAAATCTTGATAATAGTATCGAGATGACTATCCAAGACAATGGTATTGGTTTACCAGATAATTTAGACTGGAGAAATACTGCTTCTTTGGGTCTCTCTTTAGTGTATGACTTAGTTACAGAACAACTTGAAGGTGACATTACTCTAGAACGCAATCATGGAACAGTATTCAAAATCCAATTCACACAGTTAACTTTGGATTAGTAAATATCAAATGGCTCAAGCTAGGATTTTAGTCGTTGAAGATGAAGTGATTGTGGCTAGAACTATTGCCAACCAACTCAGTCAACTAGGGTACATTGTCACAGGTACAGCTTCCTCAGGAAAAGTTGCCATTGCCAAAGCATCGGAAACTCAACCAGAACTAGTACTAATGGATATTATTCTTAAAGGAGAGATGGACGGTATTGCTACTGCTGCTCATATTCGTGAGCAGCTAGATGTTCCTGTGATTTTTCTCACTGCATATGGTGATGAAAATACCTTAGAACGAGCAAAAATTACCCAACCTTTCGGATATATTGTTAAACCATTTACCACAAAAGATTTAAGAATAGCTATTGAAATCGGTTTGTTAAAACACCAGTTAGAACGCGAACTACGGGAGAATCGAGATCAGTTAGCAACTCTTTTAAACTCCATGAGTGATGCTGTGATTGCCACCAATGAAAAAGGAATGGTGACATTCATGAATCCCGCAGCTGAGGCGATAACTGGATGGTCACAAGAAGATGCTTTAGGCAATGAAGTCTCAAACATTTTTCATATTGTTGATGAAGTTACAGAAGCTACCTTAGAAAACCCAGTCACAAAAGTGTTGCGGGAGCGGCAGGTTGTTTATTTAGGGGAATTTACATCTCTGATTACTAGAGACGGAAAAAGAGTTCCCATTGGCGATAGTGCTTCACCACTGAGACGGGGATCTGACCAGATAAATGGTGTAGTAGTTGTTTTTTGGGATATTAGTGAACGGCGTCAGACACAATTGCTAGAGAAAGCATTACAAAAGGAGCAAGAACTTAACCGTCTCAAGTCTTTATTTATCTCGACTGTATCTCATGAATTCCGTAATCCTCTAACAGTTATTCAAACGGCAGTAGAACTCATAGAAATTCAAGGAGCGCATTTGACAGATGTTAAAAGACGCACCTATTTAAACCGCATTCAAGCAGCTGTACAATCCATGAACCAACTCATGGAAGAGGTGCTATTTATGGGTCATGCGGAGGCAGGAAAATTGGTATGCAATCCTGCTCCAATTAATTTAGAACAATTCTGCAAAGAACTAATTGAAGATTTTTCTACTGTTATAAATAGTCTAAGTCAAATTATTTTTACTTGTCATAGTGAGAATACGAACGCTGTGATGGATGAACGGCTCTTACATTATATGTTCGGAAATCTACTGTCAAACGCAGTTAAATATTCTCCCAGAGGTGGCAATATTCAATTTGATCTAATATGTGACCCTAGCGATAAAGTAGCAATTTTTTATATTCAAGACCAAGGAATTGGTATTCCTGAAGCAGACCAAGCCAGACTTTTTGAATCATTCTACCGAGCCTCAAATGTCCAATCAATTCAGGGCACTGGATTGGGGTTAGTCATTGTTAAAAGGTGCGTTGATGCCCACAGGGGTGAAATCAACGTCACAAGTAAAGTTGGCATCGGTACTACATTTACAGTAATTTTGCCTTTAAATCCTGAATCATTATTGAATGAAGCCAATGATTCATAGGTCAACAAGAAGGGAGTAGGGAGTAGGGAGTGGGGAGTGGGGAAGACAGCATTGAACGGGGCTTGAGACCTTGGGCCTTTGCAATCGTCTTAAAAGACGGGGCTTGTAGAGCGCTGGTTGGGGTCGCTATTTTTTTCCCTACTCCCTACTCCCTACTCCCGCCCCAACGGGGCTTTGTCCTTTGACCAGGCATCAGAAATTCGTAAGAGATGACTAATGACTAATGACTGCTATAGCTATGGTTTTTTATGCTTTTATAGAGATAGGTGAAGTTTTGTAAAAAACATTGACTATTACTTTTACGCCAACGAACAATTTAACACTGCCAGGGGCTTGGCATCGCCTGACTCCGATTTGGCAAGGAGGAGAGGAAGTAATTCAAAAAAGTTTGCCTCACACTCAGCTGGCACCAGCTTGGCAACTAATGCTTTTGGGGGACGGTTCGCCAACACGTCACTTAGAATTACTCACAGGTGAGCCGATAGAAGTAGATGTCATTGATATGTCATTAATTGGCATGGATTTGGACAATGCCCCTGACTTAATCCAAGCTGTCCCAGGGCCGCGACTACGGCGACAAGTGTGGCTGCGTACAGCTTCTGGCCAGCGATTAGCCTATGCTACTTCTTGGTGGGAAGCCAGCCACGTAGATGAATATTTGCAAAATCGCTCATTACCAATTTGGGCGAGTTTAGCTCGTCTTCGTACAGAGTTGTATCGGGATGTGCGAGGAATTTATTACGGTTACTCTCCCGCGCTACAGTCAGGTTTTAATGTAACCGGGCCTTTTTGGGGTCGCCACTACCTATTTTGGCATCATGGACAGCCACTTACCTTGATTTATGAGGTTTTCTCGCCTTATTTAACCAAATATTTGGGGTCTATGCAGCTGAGTGGTGTGAATACTGAGGCATAGTGACGAAAAAGCAAGGATTGGGGCAAGTATAGTAGAAACGCAAAATTTTGTGTCTCTACTAAATATTGCCAATCAAGAGATTATTTAACCTGAAAAACCATATTAAATCTTAATTATTGAATTTTTCATTTAAAAAATTAGCAGCGGCTTCTCAGCAAAAATAACAACTGTTTTGGCTCAAAATGATACAAATTCTCAAAATTTAGAATTCAACAATATATGTGACTTGGTATGGAGACTGGGGACAGGAGACTGAAAATTGGCGACTGGATACTGGGTATTACATATTATAAAAATTCTTGCTCAGTCCCTAATCCCTAATCCCTAATCCCTATTTTCATCTGATGACTTGCAGCTTTGTCAACTTAGTTATATCCTCGAAGTGCTTGAAATAACCGATTAAACTATCGAAGACTTTCCGCAGAGGCATCCGTTTAAAGGAAGTGTCCTGCGAAATTCAACAAAGCGTGTTAAAAAAGGTAACTAACCACTAAAACAGCGCTTTTGAAACAGTTGGAAAATTGATTACGGAGATATCATCAATATCTAGGTGGAGAAATTTATGGAGTTAGCTGTCCTAAATAACGAGAAACTTTTTGGTTAACCGTGCCGATTTTAGATTTAGATTTTAGATTATTTCGGTACTCCTTTCCCACGGAACGCTACGCGAACAAAGAAGCAAGCTACATGCCCTGCCCCTCCTGTGCCGAACAAATCCAAAATTTCAAATCCGACGCTCGTAAGCGTTGCATTAGCCACATAGGAGCGTCTGACTTATTCTAAGCAAAGCTATGCCGTTCGCGTTAGCGTCTCTGAAAGAGAAGGCGTTGCCTCTCGTTCGCGTTAGCGTCTTTGTTCGCGCAGCGGCCACCACAGGAGAAGGAGAAGAGAAGGCTTGACGCTGCGCTATCAAGCCAGTAATCGGGGTCAATCCAAAATCCAAAATCCAAAATCCAAAATTGATTGACTGAAGCAATCAAACAAGTAATGAGTTTGCAAGTATGAGGTATTAGGTTTCAATGGCACCGCCTCTTGTGTCTGTTCCCATGAAGAAAAATAAGAAACCGTCTCTGGTGCTGGCGCTGTCGTCTGCTGGGTTATTGATTACTGCGGGGAGTGCAGCATATTGGTTGTTAACCCAAAGACAACCATCTTGGAACGATTTGCTAGTAGGTGCAAATATTATTCCTGGTGATGCTCTATTTGCGGTTTCCTTAACAACAGATCCCCAGCAATGGCAGAAATTACGGGAGTTTGGGACAAAAGAAACCCAAGCAGAACTAGATAAAAATTTAGTACAGTTACGCGATCGCTTTCTGACTAATAATGGTTACGACTTCCAGAAAGATATTGCTCCTTGGGTAGGCAATAACGTTACAATTGCGATTTTGGCGCCAACAACAGCAAGTAAATCTGTACCCAAACCAGTTACCACCGATGAAGATGTGACTGGGGATCAGCAGTCGATGATAATGGTATTGCCAGTAAAAAACCCAGAAATAGCCAAAAACATCTTCGCACAACCCAAAACCCTCAAACAAGGCAAATGGGTTGACCGCATTTATCAAGGAATTGCCATCAAACAAAATCAGGGACAACCAGGCGAAAACTTTTCGGCAGCTTTGCTAGATGGGCGTTTCTTAGTGATAACTGATAGCCCCAAAGCCACAGAACGAGCGATTGATGCCTACAAAAATCAAACATCCCTCGCTACAACAGGGGGCTTTGCCGAAAATTTGCCAAAAATAGCCAATAATCAACCCTTTGCCCAGTTTTACGTCAATGTACCAACAGCAGCTAAAATAGCCGCTGCTTCTCCAAATCGCCCTTTACCTGCTCAAGTTTTAGCTCAACTGCAAAATAACCAAGGTTTAGCGGCAACAATGACCTTAGAGCCAGAAGGAATCCGCTTAAAAGGCGTTTCTTGGCTCAATCCTAATAGTCAACGTGTGCTGGCGGTGGAAAACAAAGCGGGGAAAATGCAAAGCCGCGTACCAGCAGAAACCTTAATGATGCTCTCCGGCGGTAACTTACAGCGGTTGTGGGGAGAATATGTTTTAACATCCCAGGGAAATCCCCTCTCCCCGATCGCACCAGAACAACTGCGAGGTGGTGTAAAATCTCTTACCGATCTCGATTTAGATAAAGATTTGCTCAGTTGGATGAAAGGCGAATTTTCCTTATCAGTGATTCCTAATACGCCAAAAGAAGGTTCACCAGATAATTTTCGTGCGGGTTTGTTATTCATGGTACAGACAAGCGATGCCAACGGCGGGCAAAGCCTACGCAAATCAGCCCAAGCTGCCATCAGTAAGCTTGATGAAGTGATGACAAATCAATACCAATTCCAAGTCCAACCGGGGAAAGTCGCAGGTCAACCCGTTGTTAACTGGGTATCACCTTATGGTACATTAACCGCCACCCACGGCTGGTTAGATGGAGATGTTGCTTTCCTGGTAGTGGGCGCTCCCATCACTGATAAAATTGTTCCCAAACCAAACACCACACTAGCTAGTACTCTTCCCTTCCAGCAAACAGTTCCTACAGAACCCAATCCGACAAATGGTCAATTTTTCCTGGATGTGGAACGAACCGTGAAAAACTTTCCCTTACCAACTCTGATCCCCAATCAACAAACCTTACTAAGTGCAACGCGCTCAATTGGCATGACATCTGCTGTCAGCGACAGTCGTAGTAACCGTTACGACATTTTTATAGCACTCAAAAAAGTGAGTAAATAGGGGAGTGGGGAGTGGGGAGTGGGGAGTGGGGAGTGGGGAGTGGGGGAAGATGAGGGAGATGAGGGGGATGAGGGAGATGAGGGGGATGAGGGAGTGTGGGGGAAAGAGAATTTATGCTTCCTCCCCTTCCTGCCACACCTCTTCCCCATTCCCTATTCCCTATTCCCCATTCCCCATTCCCCTATAACCAGATAGGATCAGAACAGTCAGAATCGATATTTTAAAGAATCCACGGAGAGAAGACTTTATGAATCTGGTTGTACTCCAGAACTGGCTGGACAATGCTTCCTTTGCCGTATTATTCCTGACAATGCTGGTGTATTGGGGAGGAGCGGCTTTTCCGAATCTGCCTTATCTAGCCGCTTTGGGGACAGCTGGGATGGCGATCGCTAATTTGTGTATAGCTACACTATTAGGGGCACGATGGATCGAAGCTGGTTATTTTCCCCTGAGCAATTTGTATGAATCTTTGTTTTTCTTAACTTGGGGAATTACTACAGTTCATCTGATTGCTGAAAACAGCAGCCGTAGCCGCTTAGTTGGAGTTGCTACAGCTCCAGTGGCAATGGCGATCGCGGCTTTTGCTACCCTGACATTACCATCTCAGATGCAACTGTCGGAACCCCTAGTACCTGCTTTGAAGTCAAATTGGCTGATGATGCATGTCAGCGTCATGATGTTGAGTTATTCTGCTTTGATGGTGGGTGCTTTATTAGCGATCGCTTTTCTCATTGTCACTCGCGGTCAAGACATCCAACTACAAGGCAGTTCTGTTGGTACTGGTGGCTATCGCAGCAACGGCTATCGCTTGCACAAAGCAGCTGAACTTATTTCTGAATCACCAGCACCCCCTGTGGAAAATAACGGCTTTGCCCGTTTTGAAAG
This sequence comes from Nostoc sp. FACHB-973, assembly GCF_014698115.1. Classification (GTDB taxonomy): domain Bacteria; phylum Cyanobacteriota; class Cyanobacteriia; order Cyanobacteriales; family Nostocaceae; genus Nostoc; species Nostoc muscorum. The sequence continues at coordinate 30,834 of NZ_JACJSJ010000040.1, read as the reverse complement.
TACTAGCAACGGCAACGGTAACGCTAACACCGCTGTTTTGGGTTTAGTCACAACAACCCCAATCCAAAATCCAAAATCCGAAATCCAAAATTCGGAACCTCTTTCACCCCAGCGCCTTAGCCTTGCCGAAACCCTCGACAACATCAGCTATCGCATTATCGGATTAGGATTTCCCCTGCTGACAATTGGGATTATTGCTGGTGGCGTTTGGGCTAACGAAGCCTGGGGTTCCTATTGGAGTTGGGACCCCAAAGAAACTTGGGCGTTAATCACCTGGTTAGTGTTCGCAGCTTACCTTCATGCCAGAATTACTCGCAGTTGGCAAGGGCGCCGTCCGGCAATTTTAGCTGCCACCGGCTTTGTTGTTGTCTGGGTTTGCTATCTCGGTGTAAATCTTTTGGGTAAAGGTTTGCATTCTTACGGTTGGTTTTTCTAAAAACCTTATCAAAATAGTGCTAAGTGTGAAGTATTTTTTACTCATCACTTAGCACTGACAACAGAATTCAGGAGTCAGAATTCAGAATTCAGAATTAGAATAGCCTCTATGGCTCGCTTTGATACCTAAGTAATTTGAAATTTGCTGTACACAGGACTCCTATTTGATTTCGTGAAAAAACTCCCCTTCAACTCGAAAAGCCTTATTCCCTATTCCCTACTCCCCACTCCCTACCTACACAACTAAATTCACAAATCAAAGGCGATTACAGCCACTAAATCTACAAAATCATCATTTTATTTCGGATGAACTGCTAAATCTTTGGAAAGTATAGATTTAGTGATAGGAGATTTTTATGGAAGATGGATTCGAGAGACTAAATCACGATGAAGTTGTGTCTATAGAACCAGACACTTTTAATAAGCTAAATATTGCTAAAACTTTTAAAGTCCGTGATTTGATTACAGCAATTAAGGAATATATTGGAGCAGATGAAACAGATGAAGTAAATTTGTATACTCAAGGATTAAATTGTGAAGTTTTGCAATTTAGTACTCAGGGATGGAAAAAAGGAAAAGTTAGACTTGCTTTAGAATTTTGTCCTGAGGGATCTGAATCACCACTTGATGAAATTTTTCAAAAGCTCAAACAAGTGGAAAATTAATATCCAATTAGCAAAAGATCCCCGATTTATTTAATAAGTCGGGTATCTTAGCCTCTCGATATTTGCAAATAAAATTAGGATGTGGTGAATTGCTATCAAAATTGATTTATAAAATAAAGATGTACTCATAACTGAGGAAGAGTAAACCCATCATGCTAAAGTACGATCCATTAGCTTGTTTACCCTCATCTGAGGAACTGCCAGACTCTGACGATACCCCAGTGGATAACGAATTACAAAATATAATTCCAGGTTTACTCAAAGTTATCTTAGCGATGGTTTGGGCAGAACGCATGGATTGGTTTTTTGGTATAGATATGGGTATTTATTATGACCCAGATTTACCAGCAATAGTCCCAGATGGGTTTTTGAGTTTGGGCGTAGAGCGATTTTATGATCAAAACCTCCGCCCCAGTTATGTGCTTTGGGAAGAGAAGAAATTACCTATACTAGTGTTGGAGGTAGTATCTAAAACATACCGTGGTGAGTACTCGACCAAAAAAGCAGAGTATGCAAGATTGGGAATTTTGTATTATGTAGTTTACAACCCATTTCGTCGCCGTAAGCCACGTTTAGAAGTTTACAAATTAGTTAACAATACTTATGAATTACATGATGGTAATCCAGTTTGGTTGCCAGAGATAGGTTTAGGAATTGGCATAGAGCAGGGAACTTATGTAGGCATACCACGGGAGTGGATGTATTGGTATAACCAACAAGGACAACGGTTTTTAACACCAGAAGAAAAGGAAAAACTTGCTGAACAAAAAGCTCAGCAAGCAGAACAAAAAGCTCAGCAAGCAGAACAAAAAGCTCAACAAGCAGAACAAAAAGCTCAGCAAGCAGAACAAAAAGCTCAATTATTAGCAGAGCAGTTGCGATCGCTCGGCATAGATCCAGATTCTTTTATCTAAATTACCATCAAGATTCATTTATAAAATAAATATGTACTAAGAACTCAGGAACGGTAAATCCATCATGGTAAATTACGATCCATCAGCTCGTTTACCCTCTTCAAAAGAACTACCTGACTCTGACGACACCCCAGTAGATAATCAATTACAAAAATCAATTCCCGATTTACTCAGAAGCGTATTGGCAATGGCTTGGGAAGACCGTATGGATTGGTTTTTTGGTATTCGCATGGGTATTTATTACGACCCAGGTTTACCAGCGATAGTCCCAGATGCGTTTTTGAGTTTGGGTGTAAAGCGATTTTATGATGAAAACCTCCGTTCCAGTTATGTGCTTTGGGAAGAAAAGAAACTACCAGTATTAGTACTTGAGGTGGTATCTCACATAGATCGCGGTGAGTACTCGACTAAAAAAGCAGAGTATGCAAGATTGGGGTTTTTGTATTATGTAATTTACAACCCATTTCGTTGCGACAAGCCACGTTTAGAAGTTTACAAATTAGTTAATGATGCTTATGAATTACATGATGGCGATCGCGTTTGGTTGCCAGAGATAGGTTTAGCGATTGGTATGGAACGGGGAACTTATCTAGGCATTCCCCGCGAGTGGTTGTATTGGTATGACGAGCTAGGTGAACGGTTTTTAACACCAGAAGAACAGATGAAACAAGCTCAACAACGCGCCCTGCAAGCCCAATAAGTTCTGCAAGCACAGCAAAAAGCTCAACAAGCAGAACGACGTGCTGAATTATTAGCAGAGCAGTTGCGATCGCTCGGTGTAGATCCTGATTTAATCTAGAAACGTTCTGCTACATTAACAAAGTCCACAGTAATAGAAAATCAAGTAATATATGAATATAAAAGTAGTATTAGAACCAAGCGATGAAGGTGGTTATACAGTTTTCGTTCCTACACTTCCAGGATGTATTAGTGAAGGCGAAACTGTTGATGAAGCAGTAGAAAATATTCGAGAAGCGATACAACTTTACTTAGAACCACTGGAAGAAGAATTGATAATTGAACAGGGAGCCATAGTGAAGGAATTGGTTTTGTGACTAGAGTTCCCAGTTTGTCATACGTTGAGATTATTACAGCTTTAGAGCGAGATGGATGGACGGTTATACGTCAAAGAGGTAGTCACATTAGACTGCAAAAACAAATGCCGGATGAAGTTTTGAAATTGACTGTTCCTGCCCATCGACCAGTCAAACGCACTACACTGGCTAAGATATTAAAACAAGCTCGGATAAACTTAGAAAAATTTTTAGATTTGTTATAGAGTCCAAACATTTAAATATTTTTATCGTTAGCGATGCCTACGGCGGGCTGCGCCTACGCTCGGCATAGATCCTGATTTAATCTAAAATGGAGTTCAAAGACTCATCCACGAATATCAAAGCCTCATTACAGCAATTTTCTTATAATGTAATCATATCTCATCTAGCAGAGGTAAAACTATGACTATTGAACAAACAGTTCTACAAACATTCCGAGAATTACCACTAGATAAACAGCAAGAAGTTTTAGATTTTATTCAATTTCTCCAATACAAATTATCAGTTAAAAAACCATTTTCTCTATCTGAACATCAAAAAAGTTTAAGAGAAAGTAAAGACATTACTGATTTTTGGTCAGCTTTACAAGACTTTAGACAAAGGGTTGATTTAGAAAGTATTGATGATGACACTTTTGAAAATCTAAGGGATAAGTCACCAGGAAGAGAAGTTAATTTATGAGTCTAAATTATTTACTAGATACTAATATTTTGTCGGAGGCTAAACGACCTCATTCCAAAGAGAAAGCAATGGAAAAGCTAAGGTTATATAGACAAGAAACAGCCACAGCTATCCTAGTTATCCATGAAATGTTATATGGTTGTTTCCGTCTTCCTATTTCTAAAAAATGTCAAGATATAGAGGATTATATCAACAACGTAATTTTAGCAGAAATCCCTTTATTTGATTACGATCTAAAATCTGCACAATATCATGCTCAGGAAAGAGCTAGATTATCAAAAATTGGTAAAAATCCTGGATTTATTGATGGGCAAATTGCGAGTATTGCAGTTACAAATAACTTGATTTTAGTAACGAATAATGTAGCAGATTTTCAAGATTTTGATGGTATAAACATAGAAAATTGGTTCATTAATTAAGATACCGCATTGTTTATTCAATTTGTTATGCGTATTGCTTTGGTTTGGACATCACCAATGCGTTCATTTATTTCCAAAGACTGATTGTAGAGTGCGTAGGCGTAGCCCGTCGTAGACATCGCTCAGCATAGATCCTGATTCTCTCACTTGAATTGTTATCAAAATCTATTAATGAAATAAAGCATAACAATTGCGTAGACGCATTAGCGAAGCGGTAGCGGCTTGTCGTTAGACATCGCTTAGTGTAGATCCTGATTTAATCTAAGAGGATGTTTTAAAAGTCCTCTGGTCGGTAGCAAAACGTTTTAGATCCCCCTAAATCCCCCTTAAAAAGGGGGACTTTGATTGATTCCTGTTCCCCCCTTTTTAAGGGGGGTTAGGGGGGATCTAGAAGTGCCTAAAATTACAGCCGAATACTTTTAAAACATTCTCTAAAAACATTCTGCTACATTAATAAAGTCCACAACGAAGCTCTGAGGTTCACGAATGAAGCTCAAAGGTTCATTAACGAAGCTCTGAGGTTCACGAATGAAGCTCAAAGGTTCATTAACGCAGCTCTGAGGTTCACGAATAAAGCTCCGAGGTTTATTAACGAAGCTCTGAGGTTCACGAATGAAGCTCCGAGGTTTATTAACGAAGCTCTGAGGTTCACGAATGAAGCTCCGAGGTTTATTAACGGAGTTTAAAGACTCATTCACGAGTATCAAAGACTCGTCCACGAGTATCAAAGACTCATTCACGAGTATCAAAGACTCGTCCACGAGTATCAAAGACTCGTCCACGAGTATCAAAGACTCGTCCACGAGTATCAAAGACTCGTCCACGAGTATCAAAGACTCGTCCGCGAGTATCAAAGACTCTCGCGCGAGTATAAAAGACTCGTCCACGAGTATTAAAGACTCATTACAGCAATTTTGATTTATTTAGAAAACACTCTCGCGTTCTTCTTTGCGTCTTTGCGCCTTTGCGTGAGATAAAAAATCTTTTGGTGCTGTAATTACGAATTACGAATTACGAATTACGAATTATCCTATCAAGACTTGCACGCACACCTTCAGCATCCGGTGACTTCAATCGCTGCAAAATCTCTAAAGCTGGTTGCAAATAGGATATCGCCCTAGTGTATTCACCCTGCTGTTCTGCCAAACCTCCTAACCACCACAGATTCATTGCTTTGCCTTGGACATTACCAATACGTTCATTTATTTCCGAAGACTGATTGAAAAGCGCGATCGCGTCTTTGACTTTTCCCAAGTTGGCATAGAGAATCGCTAGTTGGTGCAATACCGCCGCTTCGCCTTGAACATCACCAATGCATTTCATAATTTCTAAAGACTGATTGAAAAGTGCAATCGCTTTTTCGATATTTCCTTTCTTCACGTAGAAAATTGCTAGTTGGTACAACGTCGCTGCTTTTCCTCGGAGATCACCAATGCGTTCTTTTAGTTCCAAAGATTGGTTCAAGAGTGCGATCGCTTCATCCACATCTCCCTGATTACCATAGATACGTCCTAATTCATGCAAAGTCGCTGCTTTTCCTTTAATATCGCCAATGCGTTCTTTTAGCTCTAAAGATTGGTTCAAGAGTGCGATCGCTTCTTCCACTTCCCCTTTATTGGCATAGATAATTGCCAATTGGTGCAACGTCGCCGCTTTGCCTTGAACATTACCAATGCGTTCAGTTATTTCCAAAGACTGATTGTAGAGTGCGATCGCTTAATCCACTTCCCCTTTGTTGGCGTAGAGAATTTCCAGTTCGTGCAACGTCGCCGCTTTGATTTGGACATCTCCAATGCGTTCAGTTATTTCCAAAGACTGATTGAAAAGTGCGATCGCTTTATCCACTTCCCCTTTGTTGGCGTAGATAGTTGCTATGTTATGCAACGTTAGTGCTTTCCAAGAAGCATCACCAATACGTTCAAAAACTTCTAAGCACTGGTTGAAAAGTGCGATCGCTTCATCAATTTCCCCTTTGTTGGCGTAGATACCTGCCAGTTGGTGCAACGTCGTCGCTTTACCTTGGACATCTCCAATGCGTTCATTTATTTCCAAAGACTGATTGTAGAGTGCAATCGCTTCATCCATTTCCCCTTTGTTGGCGTAGATACCTGCCAGTTGGTGCAACGTCGCCGCTTTGCCTTGGACATTACCAGTGCGTTCATCAATTTCAAGGACTTGACTGAAAAGTGCAATCGCTTGATCCACATCCCCTTTATTGGCGTAGATACTTGCTAGATTGTGCAACGTCGCCGCTTTGCCTTGGACATTACCAATGCGTTCATCTATTTCCAAAGACTGGTTGTAGAGTGCGATCGCTTCATCCACTTCCCCTTTATTGGCGTAGATAATTCCTAATTGGTTCAACGTCGCCGCTTTGCCTTGGACATTACCAATGCGTTCATCTATTTCCAAAGACTGATTGAAAAGTGCGATCGCTTGATCCATTTCCCCTTTGTCATCTTTCAGCATCCCAAAATGATAATAAATTGATGCTAACTCTTGTTCGTCTTCTGCGGGACAAAGATTTAAAGCTTGTTCGTAATAGTTTAATGCTTGATCAACCTCACCCATTTGGTGTTTACAATAAGCAATCTTTTTGAGAACACTATGGTTTTTAGTAATTTCTAAGGTTAATTTGCACAGATGTATTGCTTCCCGAAATCGACTTTGATTCCGCAAGTATTCCGCCAATAAGGTAGCTATTTTCGCCGCAATTTCTTCGTCCTTCCCCAACAACGCCAAGCGATGAATTTCTAAACCTTGTGCTTCCGTTGCAGTTTGCGTCTCTTCCCACCACAGACGATACAAAATTTGTGCAGCTTGTTTATACAACTCTTCACCCTTGGGGTTTTCTGGAAACTCTAGCAACGGTGACAAAATCCGGGGAACACGATACAACCTCTCTGTGTTGTTGGTGAGGGTAACTTCCAACAAACCCAAAATTTCAGCGCGTTGAATATGACTTTCCCAACTTGAGATATCCTCACAAATCGGAGAAATAGCAGCTTGAGGAACAGGTAACTCATACACCAACAACTTCCCCAGCATTTGACGCAAAGCTGGAGTTTGCTGCTTCAGCAATACCTGTGCCAAAATATCCTCACGAAATTCCTTTTCCTTATCTGCCATCTTTTGCAGAATCATCTCAACTCCCCTCTCTGCTTCCGGCGACTTCGGGGAATTTTGCAAAATCTTATCTAACCATTCCAACAGCCGAGGATTTCCATCTGCTGCTTGTTTGGCACGTTCCGGCAAATCTGGCTGAAATTGCCAACTGCCATTAAACGAATCCAGACGATTATACTTTTTAATTAAATCTGCCCCACCCAAAGCCCCCAGAGGTTCGCGGTACAGACGATGATTCAGTTCCGACAAAGTGAAATTGTAGCGACAGGTAATAATTACCTTGTGGGGAAGTTGGGAATTTTGCATCGCCTTCAGCAACGCCAGCAGAACATCCACAACTTGAGCTTGCAAGACATAAACCCCATTTCGTAATTCCAAATTTGCCTCAAAGTCATCCAGCACAAAGGCAAAGCGCTGTTCTTTGGTATTGAGTCCTTCAGTGAAAAACTTGGTGAGGCGCTGCATCAAAGGTAACTTGCCATTGAGAATTTCATGCCCCCGTTCCGAGGTACATTGTTCAGCAAGGGTTTTGAGCAGTTTGTCTTCATCCAGTTGCCGAAAGTTCACCAGCCTGTGATAGCCAACCATCCTTTCCAGAAGTCGCGCCGTCACAGTACTCTTACCCACACCCCCCAGTCCGTGAATTAGTACCCCTAATGAAGTGCGAATCGCTTTGAGACAACGTTGCAAAGTCCGCCGTCTCCCAACAAACTCAGAGGGTTTCGCCACCCGCACCAGTTGGGTATCGGGATCTAAAAACTGTTGGTATGCAGGTTCCGGCGCTGAGGGTGGCACATCTCCCACCACATCCACCAACGCACCGGGACATTCTCCCTGGACATATAACCGCAACAAATGCCAGTCACGCACATTCTGTTTAAACAACTGCTGGTAAGTGCTAGCGAGTGCTTCAGCTAATTGATATCCGGCTGCCAATTTGCCGTAGAGGTGCGCGGCGGCGGCTGTAGCTGTCCGATCTTCCACAGGTCGCCCCCAACTTAAAACCGCCCTAGCCCCTTGGGCAATTAGCGCCTCAGCCATTGAAGGGACAGCCCCTTTATCTGGTGCTTGTCCAGTCCGACACCCAGATAAAAACACCAACTTGGGAAAGCGAAACCGGAAGACTTCGGCTAGTTCTGCGGCTGTGGTTTCGTGCCGTTCCCCAATTTCCGTCTCAGTAATAAAGTAAGGCGTATTCGGCTCTAAATCTCCCCTCCTTGCTTGCGGGGAGGGGTTGGGGGTGGGGTTCTTTTCCACTTCAGCAGGAGTAATTGACGCGTGTCCTGTGAGGTGAAACACATCAAAGTCATTAAAATAGCGACTCCACACCTTACCCAATTCGTTCACGCAGCCGCTTTCTTCCACCCGCAAATCTACAGCAAAATCTCGCGTATCAGCCAAAATTCTCGCTTCTTCCTGTTCAAACTCTAACTTTGGTTGCACATCTTCCGGGTCGGTTGCCATAAACAATACTCGCAATTGTCGTGCTTCCACAGAAAACCCTTCAGTTTCTTTCTCAATCCAGCGCAGAGGTAACACCACTGGATTAACCCGCTTCACCAAAAAATCCTCACCATCATGCAGCACTTCCCAAGGTAGATGTGCCAATTTTTGATCAGTATCAATGGCAATTACCAACCCCTCACCGCGACAGTTATCAATTCCGCGACTCAACCAGCGTCCATCGCCATCCAACCAAAAAAATAACTGCTGCCCGATTCCTGGTAAATTGGGCAGCAGTTTATAGTAATCTCGTTCTCCTTGCTTGAGGAAATCAGCGATTTCTGCTAATTTCAGGCGACGTGATTCATAGTGCTTTATTTGAGGTAGCCAATACCTGAGTTCAACTGTTTCCTGCGTACATTCCCGAAGTTGAATGCGGATAGTTTGCACTTTATTTGCTGAGAGATTTGAGGATTTCCGTGATTTCCTCTATAGTAGCTTCTTCGAGTAAAATCCTGTTTCCAGTAACAGGGTCAAAAATTTCCACATCAAATCGCTTCCCTGGATGGGATTTATGCCATTCTTGATACCATTTGCGGATTTGTTCAGCTAAAGCCGCAACACCACCCACAATGCCAACAATAGTAGCAATAGCGGCTAGAGTTGCCTCTTTTTGAGGTGGAACTTCATAGGTTCCCGATATTCCAGGGATTTCTAGCAAAGCCTCGGCTGCGGCTGGTGCGCCTTCCCCTTCAATTCCCACTTGAATTTGTGGCATAAGGTTATCTGCGAATTTATATAGTATTTTTATCTCACGCAGAGGCGCAGAGACACAGAGAAGAAAGGATTTCTAAATTATTTACTTTGTGTTGTACCAATTGTCTAAAATAGGGCAACAGACGCAAACCTGGAAACCCAAATTGAATCTGACCAATTACGAATTACGAATTACGAATTACGAATTAGTATGAGAAGTTCTAAAAATGGTATGGACTCCTCTACACGCAAAAATCCATCGCACAATGCGATCGCGCCATTTATTTGAGCGCAACCAACGGCTATTAGTCGCTGTCTCCGGCGGACAAGATTCTTTATGCTTAATAAAATTACTTTTAGATTTACAATCCAAATGGGGATGGGATTTAAGTATTGCCCACTGCGATCATCGCTGGCGTTCTGACTCCCAAGCCAATGCTCATCACGTCGAAAATTTAGCTAAAACTTGGGGTGTATCGTTTTATTTAGAAACAGCCAACGAACCGATAAATAGTGAAGCTGCTGCACGGGATTGGCGCTATCAAGCTTTAAGTGCGATCGCCCAAACAAATAATTATCAATATATAGTTACCGGACACACCGCTAGCGATCGCGCCGAAACTCTCCTCTACAATTTAATTCGCGGTACTGGTGCCGATGGTTTGCAAGCTCTGACTTGGCAACGCCCCCTAACTACAGGCATTATGCTAGTGCGTCCACTTTTAGAAATTACTCGGCCACAAACACAGCAATTTTGCCAAGATTTTCAACTACCAATTTGGGAAGATTCCACCAATCAAGATTTAAAATACGCCCGCAATCGCATTCGCCAAGAGCTAATACCATATTTACAAGAAAATTTCAACCCCCAAGTAGAATCCGCCTTAGCCCAAACGGCAGAACTTCTCCAAGCCGAAGTAGAATATTTGGAAAAAGCCGCCCAGCAGTTACGGGAAGAGGCATTGGGCATGGGTGAGAATGAAAAATTACTTCTTTATCCTCTGCTCCCTGCTAAGAGTTCCCCTGCTTTATCCTCATCTCCCCTACTCCCCACTCCCCACTCCCCACTCCCTTTACGCTTGAATCGTCGGGTATTGCAGAAAGCACCACTGGCGTTGCAACGTCGCGTGATGCGTCAGGTGTTGCAGCAAATACTGACTGAGGCACCTGGTTTTGAACACATTGAAAAATTAACGGCTTTAATTACAGCGCCCAACCGATCGCAAACCGATCCATTTCCTGGTGGTGCGATCGCTCAAGTACAAGGCGATTGGATCTATTTGAAATAGTTAGGAGTTAAAAGTTATGAGTTAAAAATTTTGGTTCTTCATTACTTGTTATGCTAAAAACGTCTATAAATTAGCTCACATCCCTTGCTGAGTAAGAAAGACAGCTTTTAATTTTGACGTTTTAGCTTTTGGGAAAAAATCTAGGTTGTAACTGCCTGAAACCCTTGATTTTAAAGGCGAATTACTAATTTTAGTTTAAACTTTAGCATAACACCTACGGAAGAGCCAAAATTTTCTTGAATTCATAACTCATCACTCCTAACTCCTAAGTTTTTAAGAGGCTAACAATTCTGGTTGAGATATCAAACTTTGAAGAGTTTGGCGCATCTGAGCGATCGCTTGGACTTGAGAATCGCCACTTTCCTGGAATCGATCCAAACATTCTCCGATTCCTTGGAGCTTTTGCCGTAAGCCGTCTAGACAATCCTGAATTGGTTGTAGTGCTTCTTCGTAGAGATTGACTCGACCACAGCATTGAGCAGTTGCTGTTCTTAGAGACACCAAGTTTTCTTCGATCGCTTTAAGTTCTTGCTGCTTCTCTTCCAAATCGTGAGTTTGATTATCAATCATACCTTGAGCTAGATCGATACCAGCACGCATCTGCTCAATCTCACGTTCTAATTTTTGGATTTCCTGTGAATATTGTTGTCGCTGGGTTTCAATTTGTAACAGAACTGGTGCTAAATTAATTTGATTACCCTCTTCTTCATCAGCAACAGTATGTCCTTGCCGCCGCAGTAATACATTTTGGTGTTGCTTGAGAAACTTCTCATGCTGTAACATGTTGCGGCGTTGTCCCACCAAACTGGAGTTTAGCATCTGATAAAGGTCTTTTTCATCTGTTAGTTCCAGTTCTAAATTAATGTGATCCTGGTCAGATGCTTGGTTTAATTTATTTTCTAGTTCTTCTATAGCTTCTTGCTTATATTTAAGTTCTTGTTCTTGATCGTGAACAAAGCTAGCGTCTATTTCCAATTTATGCTGTAAGTCTTGGACTATTTTTTGTAGTTCTTCTAGAGGCATTTTCTGTAAAGCTTCCACATCAACTTGCTGACCGACAACTACATCACCAGATGTTGCAGCCAAGGTGTGAATTTGTTGATATAAATCTTCTTGATTGCGTAACTGTTCTTTAAGTAACTTAATATACTCTTGCTTGTTGTTAAGCTCGGCTGTACTGACCTGCAATTGGGCTGTTTGCTGGGCTAGAGAATTTTGTCCTTGTTGCCATGCGTTTTGGCGATCGCCCAATATTTGTGACAAGCGCTCAACTTCTTCCTGTTGTTGAGCGATCGCAGTTTTTTGCTGTTGGAGTTGTTCCCAGTGTGAAGTCAGAATAGCTTGCTGATTTTCTACCAATTCAAAGCCAAGATGAACGTGTTCTGTTAGTGTTTCTGTGGGAGGAACGCGACTTGATAAGCGATCGAGTAACTCACTCATCGCCCGACTTTGCTCCTCATCCAAAACCGTCCCTTGTTTGAAATCAGCTTGACGCTCCTCTAGGCGACGCTGCTCACCGCGCAAATGCTCCCAAGCACCTTCCAATTCCTGACGGTTGCGCTCAATTTCTGCTTGTAAACGTTCAATTTCCCCACGGGATGTATCAACTTCCTGTTTTTGTTCCTCTAGTTGTTGCGACTCATCCTCCATCTGTTGCAACTGTTCCAGGCGTGCTTCCATTTCCATTTCACGGCGATTCAACTCTTGCGCCTGAAACGTCAGCGACTGTTTCCACTGATCGATCTCATCTTCCTTGAGCTTAAATTTTTCCAATTGGCGGGAAAAATTCTGCAAAATATTGACTAGCGGCCGCCCTGCTTCTTGAATCCGTTGTACTTGACGATTCGGATTCAGTTCAACCAGTACCAAGGCGCCATCATTTAATTTACTTGCGTCCTCAGCGGCAATCACTTCTTCCGACACAGTACTCCAATTCTGGTCAGTTCGCTGACAAGCTAGTAGTTTCAGTTCGGTTTTGCCACCACCACTGAGTAAACCACCTTTCTGTTTTTGTACTTCTGCTAAATACAGCACACTGTTAGTCCTTATTGATGCACTTAAAGTTAGTGTTTTGAGATATACCTGAGATAATTCTGTTCACTTGTCTCACTGAACCGGAGTTGAGCAGAACAAAACAGACAAAACTATTTATAGACGCGAGATGCTACGTCTTGATACTTATAGAAGCGACTTGACCACGCCTTTATATTTTGTACTGATGACAGGGATGATGACTTCCGTGTTAACACTAGCTTTGTGAAAGTGTATTACGAAAAATTAAGGTTTATAGCTTAATTTCTGACTTGATGAGAACAAGGGATAAGGTCACAATCTTTCCAATTCCCTGCGATCGATACTTACAGCAGAATTCAGAATTCAAAATTCAGAATGGGCTACGCCCCGCTGCGCTAACACAAGTAAACAGGGTTTAGAAGTAGCTTTGAGGCTAAGCTTGCGTATTTCACTTTCCTTGAAATCTGCTGTAAACAAAAAGTCAGAATTTAGAATTGGTGAATTCACCAATACTTGAAGCGGGTAAAGCAGGGTAAGAGAAATAACTCCTAACTCCTAAATTAAACTACCTGACGTAATTAACAAATAATATAAACGCCATCATGAGGAGTACTTTTTAGCTCAATGCAGGGAAATTTAAATGAAATTGATATTTGCAGTATTCTGCAATTAATTGAGTTGGGACAACGAACAGGGCAACTATGGGTAGAAGCTCATAGCTCTTACCACAACAACAAAGCTGGTGAAGACGGAGCTAGTAAATATCTCTCAAAACAACAGTCTTGGTTCGTTTTTTTCCTCAATGGTCAAATCATCTATTGCCAACAAGGAGAAAGTAGCTTATCCAGGATTAGCGATTATTTACGTCATTACCGAGTTGAGATGCGACTTGCCGACAAACAAATTGCCTCCTTATCATCAACCGATGCACCAGAGTACGCATATCTTTGGGCACTACTGGAACAGAATATCATCAACCCCAAGATAGCTGCTAGTATTATCCAGGGTTTGGTACATGAAAGCCTGTTTGACCTGTTGAGCCTACATCAAGGTAATTTTATTTTCCGTCAAGGCGCGGCACTTGCCCCGCAATTAAACACTTTTGAGATTAGCCGCTTTGTGACAAAAATTACTAAGCAGGTACAAGAGTGGAAGCAACTTTATCCACACATTCAGTCTCCCGAACAATTACTGGTGCTATCTGACAAAGTTCAGACACACTCATCGCTACCAGCAGCAACCGTCAATAAACTACAACATTGGGCTGATGGTAAAACATCCCTGCGTCAACTGGCTCGTTATCTCAACCGAGATATTTTGACAGTCGCTAAGGCAATATATCCATATGTGCAGCAGAGTTGGCTACAGTTAGTATATTCAGCGACAAATCAACCGGAGAGTCACACTGAGAACTGGGAATTGAATCAAAAAAACAGGGGGCGGATAGTATGTATTGACGATGCGATCGCCATCGGTGAGACTGTAAATTCCATCTTACAAGCACAAGGTTATGAAGCGATCGTCCTCACCAATCCCCTAGAAGCAATCAGTCTGGTTTTTCAACTCAAACCGGATTTAATTTTATGCGACATTGCCATGTCGGAATTGGAGGGATACGAAGTTTGCGCCATGCTGCGACACTCAACGGCATTTCGGGTGACACCGATTATCATGCTTACTGGTAAAGATGGATTTATCGATCGAGTCAAAGCTAGCATGGTCGGCGCAACGGATTATCTAACAAAACCATTTACAGACAATGAATTACTCATGCTCGTGGGGAAATATATCAACAAACAATGAAAGTGGGGCAGAAAAATTTTAGATTTTAGATTTTGGATTTTGCGAACGCGAGTGCGTGTCGCAGACAAAAGTTTCAGCTAGGGCTTTCGGCGTAGAAGCCCAGAGGGCAGCAAGACAGAGGCATCAAAGCTTTTTAAGACGGATTTTGGATTGAACAATCTAAAATTCAAAATCCAAAATAGCTAGGGCTTCCGGCATAGAAGCCCAGAGGGCAGCAAGACAGAGGCATCAAAGCTTTTCAAGACGGATTTTGGATTGAACAATCTAAAATCTAAAATCCAAAATCCAAAATATAAAGCGATCCAATACTTGTGGATCTACTAAAAGATGAGGTAAAAGATGTTATCACAGAATGAGCCAACCCAGTGAAACCTCACTATCCAGGAAATTAGCGAAAAACTAAATTTAATTTATACAGTTAATACTTGCGGGGGAATCAGGGAATGTTCCAAATTAGGAACGTTACATCAGGAGGTAGATAGACACTTATGAGTACAGTTCTGATTGTAGAAGACAGTATCGCGCAAAGGGAGATGATTACAGACCTCCTGAAAGCAACTGGACTAACAGTCACCCATGCCAGTGACGGATTAGAAGCATTGGAGGCAATTCAAGTAGCACCTCCCGATTTAGTGGTATTGGATATTGTCATGCCCCGGATGAACGGCTACGAAGTTTGTCGGCGGTTAAAATCCGATCCGAAAACCCAAAATGTTCCTGTAGTTATGTGTTCTTCCAAAGGTGAAGAATTCGATCGCTACTGGGGCATGAAACAAGGTGCAGACGCCTACATCGCCAAACCCTTTCAACCAACTGAGTTGGTAGGAACAGTCAAACAACTGCTGCGAGGATAAGGATAAAAGCAATATGGTCAGCAAACCGGACTTTTTAAGTGGCAGTGGTCAAGATCATTTCCGACCAGAATTACAAGTAGAAAGTCCTGAAGGTGAGTTACATTTGAGGTTTTACATTCCCTCGCATCAGGAGTTTGCACTACAAGCAACTGGCATCCGGGAAGTAATTGAACTAAGTCCTGATAGAATCACCCCGATTCCTAATGCTTCTCCTTTACTTTTGGGTACTCTAAATTTACGAGGTCGAGTTATTTGGGTGGCTGATTTGGGTCAATTTCTGGGGGAACCAAGTGCATTAAACACAGATAAAGCTGAAATTCCGGTGATTGCCATTGAAGAACAAGACACAATCGTGGGTTTAGCAGTAGAAGAAATCGGTGGTATGGACTGGCTGGATGTCCAAAATCTCATGCCACCAACTAGTGTTCCAGATACTATGGCTCCTTTTTTACGTGGAGAGTGGGTACTAGGTGCTAAAAATAATCAGTGTCTACGACTGCTCGATCAAATGGCAATTATACGGAGTGCGCGATGGGCAGGATGAAATTGGAGGAGGAAATGGCAGCAAGTATTGATGGTTACGAGCCAACATATCAACAGGCGATGACCGCCTATGTTCAAAGAAATTATGACGTTGCCGCCACTTTAGTTGACCAAGTGGTGCAAAATTTACCAAATGATCCAAATTCTCATTTATTAAGGGGTCACATCTACTACGTTTTGCAACAGTATGATGTTGCAAAACAAGAATATCAACAGGTATTAGACTTGACTAAGGACCCAGAAATTATTGCTTTTGCCAATAATGGAATTGAGAATATTAATCAATATCTAGAGTCGTTTGGTGGTCAGATTGATACATCAGCAAGTCAAGAGCAAATAAATTCCCTAGAGATGTCTGATGCGCTGGCATATAGCGAAGAAGAATTGGAAGATTTGCCTGCTAGTGAGGAATTTGACAGCAAAAACCTGGACTTGAACTTTTTTGAAGAGGATCAACAAACTGTGAATACAGTTGAAGAACTATCTTCAAACAATCCATTTAATATAGCCACAGAAGGCAGTATTGAAACAGAAAACATATCAGATTCTTCTATAAATTTTGGTGAAGATCCTTTTGCCTTAAATGAAGAATTAGACGAACAAGATTTCAATAGCAGCCGTTGGGAGGAAAACGCAGAATTAGAATTACCTGCTTTTTGGCAAGAACATAGCTCCGAAGAGAGTCTGGAAGAATCATTAGTGAATAATCATTTTGCAGACAATGAAATAAATTCTACTAACGAAAATTCAGATATTCACAATAATAACTACTCTTCAGCTTCTAATTCACAAGCTGGTAATAGTAACAATAATTTTGCTGATTTGTTGAGTCAGTCAGAGCCTCAAGATTTCAGTGTTGAAAGTTTAGAACTTCCACAGCATCATTTTGCAGATGAAACTGTACTGATTGCTGA
Organism: Nostoc sp. FACHB-973; assembly: GCF_014698115.1. Classification (GTDB taxonomy): domain Bacteria; phylum Cyanobacteriota; class Cyanobacteriia; order Cyanobacteriales; family Nostocaceae; genus Nostoc; species Nostoc muscorum. Next base: position 13,924 of record NZ_JACJSJ010000040.1, on the reverse strand, counting down.
AAAAGAACCGAGCAATAGGTTTACAACCAATAACTCAGGATACAATAGTCAAGAAAATTTGTCGGAAACCCAACCTAAGAGTTGGTTGGAAAAAAGAGAATTGGAAGCTGAAGAAGAATTTCAACCAAATTTTTCGGATGATTCTTCATCTTTGAACAAAAACTTTATTTCGGATAAAAAGCAGTTTCAATCACTTCAATTTTCAGAAAAAAATAGCTTTGATGAGGATGAAAGTTTTGATCTGGAAGCATTTGAGTCTGCCTTTGGTTCAGAGAGCTTATCCTCTGATGAAGAGTCAAACAATGTAATGCATCGAGAAAATTCTAAGAGCAATATAGAATTTTTAGATGACTTTGAAGAATTTGATGATTTAGGAAATATTCCAGGGTTTGACCTGATCGAAGGAGATTCTGACTTCGCTGACATAGCAATGCATTCTGCCGCAGCAGAAACCAGCGGTACTGGACGCTCCCAAGTTGTGCAGGCTTTTTCAAGTAATGCAGCAGATCGTGAAGAAGAACTATTCACGATTACTGGTTCACACGAACCAGTTCCAGCCTTTAACCAAGCAGATGTCTCCAAGGTAGAACCCAATGTCAGCGTTGAGCAAGGCTGGTTAGCACCATTAGAAAATGCCCCCATAGAAAGGAAGCAATGGTTAATTGGTGGGAGTGTGGGTATTGCCTCGGCACTGGTTGTAGCCACAGTCAGCTTTCTCGCCACCACATTTTCTCCACCCCAACAAAGGGAAAGTGTCCGAAATACAGGTTGGGCAATGGCACTAGCCGCTGGACTGACAGGTTTTGCTACCGCAGGCTTCATGGGGAATATCACACTCAAGCAAATTCGCCGCACAACCAAGGATTTGGAGACTCAGTTTGAGGCTGTACGCCAAGGAAATCTGAATGCTCAAGCTACGGTGTATTCCGAAGATGAATTGGGGCATTTAGCTAGTGGCTTTAATGAAATGGCGCGAGTCATTTTCACAACCACAAATGAAGCCCAACGCAAAGCCGATGAACAAGAGGAAGCCAAAGAAAATCTGCAACGCCAGGTGATTCGCCTGTTGGATGATGTGGAAGGAGCTGCTAGAGGCGATTTAACAGTGCAAGCTGAAGTCACAGCCGACGTTCTGGGAGCCGTAGCTGACGCTTTTAACCTGACAATTCAAAACCTGCGGGATATTGTCCAACAGGTAAAAGTGGCAGCCAAGGAAGTGACAAAAGGTGCAACTAACTCCGAAACCTTTGCTAGAGCCTTATCTAGTGATGCTTTGCGGCAAGCAGAAGAGTTGGCAGTGACGCTGAATTCTGTACAGGTGATGACCGACTCGATTCAGCGGGTAGCAGAAGCGGCGCGGGAAGCCGAAACCGTCGCCCGCGATGCAAGTACGATCGCTCTCAAGGGTGGCGAAGCAGTAGAAAATACTGTGGCGGGGATTTTGGAAATTCGAGAAACCGTTGCCGAAACAACTCGCAAAGTGAAGCGGTTGGCGGAATCTTCCCAAGAAATTTCTAAAATTGTGGCGTTGATTTCTCAGATTGCTTCCAGAACAAACTTGCTGGCACTCAACGCTAGTATTGAGGCGGCGAGGGCGGGAGAAGCTGGACGCGGGTTTGCGATCGTAGCAGATGAAGTCCGCCAATTAGCAGACAAATCTGCCAAATCCTTGAAAGAAATTGAACAAATTGTGATGCAAATCCAAAGCGAAACAGGCTCCGTAATGACCGCGATGGAAGAAGGCACACAACAAGTAATTAAAGGCACAAAATTGGCAGAAGAAGCCAAGCGATCGCTCGAAAACATTATTCAAGTAGCGAATCGCATCGATATTCTTGTGCGTTCCATTACCAGCGACACTGTGGAACAAACGGAAACTTCCCGCGCCGTTGCTCACGTAATGCAATCAGTAGAACTCACAGCCCAAGAAACTTCCCAGGAAGCACAGCGAGTTTCAGGTGCCCTACAACACCTAGTAGGTGTATCCCGTGACTTGATCGCCTCCGTGGAACGTTTCCGAGTAGAAACCCTTGAAACCAGATAAAAAAGTTAGGAGTTAGGAGTGAGGAGTTAGAAATAAAAATCACAACTTGGAATCAAGTTAGGAGTTAGGAGTGAGGAGTTAGAAATAAAAATCACAACTCACAACTCATAACTCACAACTCACAACTCATAACTCATAACTCACAACTCATAACTCACAACTCACAACTCACAACTCATAACTCACAACTTTTGCTATGCTGCCGGAACAACAACAGCGGATTTTGGGTTACTTTATTGAAGAAGCCAGAGACCACCTGAACACCATTGAACAGGGGTTGCTGAATCTAGAGGGTACCCTGAACGACCCGGAAATGATCAGTGAGGTCTTCCGGGCGGCTCACTCTATTAAAGGAGGAGCGGCGATGCTTGGATTGACTAGCATCCAGCATACATCCCACCGTCTGGAAGATTGTTTCAAAGTTCTTAAAGAACATCCGGTTCAGATTGATCAAAAGTTAGAGTCTTTATTTCTCGGCGTATCTGATACCCTGAAAGCGCTGTTAGAGCATTTGAGCGGCCCGTATGGTCTTTCTGAAGAGACAGCTAATACATTGATGTCAGAAACTGAGCCTGTTTTTCAGTGGCTGAATGAGCATCTAGAACAGCTTGTAGAACGAGGAAACAGTGGAGTAGGCAATTCATCTGGAACGGAACTTGCAGGTTCTGTAGATAATGTCTCCACACTCACAGAACTTTTCCTGCGGCGAGATATTCCCAGTTTGGCAGAAGACGGGCATCAGGAATCGACAGAAATATCGTTCCCTGTCGCATCCCAGGAGGTGTCATCCTCAGCCAGCGCCAAAGAAAATCATGATTGGAGCGAGTTTCAAACCCAGGTGCTACAAATCCTGCGGGAAATGTTGCAATTGTTTAAGCAAACCACAACATCTTCAACTCGGCAAAACCTCCAGGAATGCTGTTATCAGTTAGTCAAACTTGGGTTAACTTGGAATTTGTCCAAGTGGTGCGGTTTGTGTCAAGCGGCAGCAAGTGCGATCGCCAATCCCGAAAATACTTATCTAACTTTAGCTAAAATTGTTATTACTGAAATCAAGCAAGCTCAAGAATTAGTTCTGCAAGGTCAGGAAGCCGAAATTGCAATAAGTCAACAACTAGAAGCACTGTTGAATTTTGCAGAAATTGAGTTGTTAGAAATTCCCCCTGATTTGTTTGACGGACAGTCTCCAGCAGAGTCAATCGCTCAAGAAACTGAGGACGCCGAACAGTTAATCATAAATAATTTATCTGAGCCAATTGAAGAACTGAATTTAGAAGAAGATACTAGTGAACACGCTTCTTTTGAGTTACAAAAAACATCATCAAATGCTGCAACTGGAAATAGCTTTACTTTCACTCCACACGAGGAAGCGCATCCAATCAGTAGGAATCATGACCCCAATGGTCCAGAAGTAGGAATAGCTGAGTTAAATACCCTTGCCGATTTATTTGAAGGCGAGACTCCTGATTTAGATGAACCTTGGCAACAAGAAGAAACTTTAGATATTACCGCTACCGATGAATTGGGAATTGATCTTAGTAGCAATGAAACTGAAGATACTGATGGCGATTTATCAGATTTACTTTCGTTTGATGATGATGCCAGCAATGAACAACAGACTAAAACTACCACGAAGACAGAAGATTTATCTCTGTTATTTGGCGACAACTTCCTAGAAAAAGAAAACTCAGAACCGCGAAATCAACAAATCTCTGCGACGAATTTAGACTTTAGTGATATCAACGAACTCGATTTAAATTTAGATGCTGATTCTGAGGCAATTTTACCAGAATTGACGGAACAACCAATTGAAGAAGTTGTCGCAAATAATCTGGATGAAAACGATGTAGTTGCAGATTTATTGGCACTGACACTAGATGATGATAATGAACTGTTGATTACAGGCGAAGTAACTCAACCAGAAAATGATGTTTTTGCTAGTGTAGAACTATCGAGCAACCAAGAAAACAGTCTTGATAATTTATTTTTAGAAACTGAAAATAAAAATTGGGTACAAGAAATTACCCCTAATGATTACATAGAATTATCTCAGCCAACAGATTTGTCTTTAGATAATCTATTTGGTGAAACAGAAGAACATTCAATACTAACTATAAACAATTCTAAAAGTGGTGATTTATTTGATATATCCTCGATAGATACATCTAATTTTTCTCCGGCAGAAGATGATTTGAGTAACTTCTGGAACCAGGAAAGCACAGAAGACTCAAATTCTTTAGCTGAACAAAATGTAGAAAAAGCATTAGAAGAAAATCTATTTACTACTAAGGCTGATGATATTTTTGCGGAGAGTCAGCAGTCCACACTTTCTGCTATGGGCAGTTTGGATATAGAAGATTTTGATCTGAATTTCCAGGACGAAGAACAACTAGATGTGATATTATCAGCGGATGCTGGAGATGATTTATTTGAAGAATTAGCACCGGGTGATTCAACGATTTTTTCTGAAATTAATGAACTAGCGACATTAGAAGAATCAGCACCGTCGTTCACACTGCATCCTGTAGTAGAAGAAATTCATAGCTTATCACAACAACCAGAAACTGTAGATTTCATTCCAGAATTTACTAATCAGCCCCCAGAGATATCTGCTGTTGATTCTCCTCAAACATCTTCCGATTTAGAATTTAATTCCTTTAGCTCCTTTGATAAAAACCCACAAGAGTTGTTTGAGGATGTAGCCGTTGATAATTCCACCTATATTCAGATGGAAATTACAGATGATGTGGTGGGTGAACTATCAACTTTAGAAACTTCAGAATTATCCCAAGCACAGCCAGGTGATTTGTTCGGCTCCTTTGATGAAAATCCACAACTGCTGTTTGAGGATGTAAGCGTTGATAATTCCACCTATATTCAGATGGAGATTACAGATGATGTGGTGGGTGAACTATCAACTTTAGAAACTTCAGAATTATCCCAAGCACAGCTAGGTGATTTGTTTGGCTCCTTTGACGAAAACCCACAAGAGTTGTTTGAGGATGTAGCCGTTGATAATTCCACCTATATTCAGATGGAAATTACAGATGATGTAGTGGGTGAACTATCAACTTTAGAAACCTCAGAATTATCCCAAGCACAGGCAGATGATTTGTTCGGCTCCTTTGATGAAAATCCGCAACTGCTGTTTGAGGATGGAGTTGTTGACAATTCCACCTATATTCAGATGGAGATTACAGATGATGTGGTGGGTGAACTATCAACTCCAGAAACTTCAGAATTATTCCAGAGAAATCCAGAAGTTTTAGATACTGAAAATAATAATTTAGAAACTGCTTTTGATTTTACAGAAAATCCAAATATAGAAAGTGCAGAACTGAGTTTCACAAATGATTTATTGTTTACAGAAATTTCTTTAACAGAAACAGATATTCAAGGAAATGTAGAAACAGATGAAAATCTAGAAGCGAATTTCTTGAATTTAGGAGAGACATCTGAAACTGCACCAGTGTTAGAGGAAGAAAATGCTGTTGCCCTGACTGAAGAATTGACGGAAATAGAAACCGTTGAAGTAGTTGCTTCAGAAGATGAATTTGCAAACTTGGAAGCATTACTAGGAGAGGAATTAGCACCTGTTCCTAAAGCAAAGCAGATACCAGAACTAGATTTTGCTGCCCTGGAAGAATTGCTAGGTACAGATAAGAATGAGGCTGCTGTATCTAGCCGCCAGCCCTTAACTCAACCAATCCCACCGCAAATCTCCCCTCCTCCACGCATCGATGAATTTAGCGATTTGGAAAAGTTGCTAGCAGAAGCAGATCAAACAATATCACACTCCACTCTGCCAAAATCGAATACAAGTAAAACTGCACGCCCATCTACTCGTCGTGCTGCGAGATTTGAAGAAACCATGAAGGTTCCAGTTAAGCAACTGGACGATATGAGTAATTTGGTTGGGGAGTTGGTGGTAAATCGCAACACCTTAGAGCAGGATCACGAACGGCTACGGCAATCATTAGATAACTTGCTGATTCAGGTACAACAACTCTCGGATGTGGGAGCGAGGATGCAAGAGTTGTATGAGCGATCGCTTTTGGAAGCTTCTCTATTAGCCGGACGCAAAACCAAAGACTCTAGCTTCCATTCCGAGGATTCTAACTCCGATAGAGGTTTTAGCGAGCTAGAAATGGATCGCTTTACTCCCTTCCATACACTCTCCCAGCAGATGATTGAGCGCATTGTGCGAGTGCGTGAGTCAGCTAGTGACATTGATTTTGTCACCGAAGAAACTGAACGAGTAGCACGGCAATTCCGCCAGGTAACCACCCAGCTACAAGAAGGACTAACAAGAGCGCGAATGGTGCCTTTTGCCCAAACTATCGATCGCTGGCGGCGAGGTGTGCGCGACAACGCCATCAAGTGTGGCAAACAAGTAGAGTTGGTGATTGAAGGCGGCGATACCTTAATTGACAAGATGATTTTAGATCACCTCAGCGATCCGCTAACGCACATGCTGAATAATGCGATCGCTCACGGTATTGAAACGCCAGAACAAAGGCAAGCTGCTGGTAAGCCACCTGTGGGAATCATTACTATTCGTGCCTTCCATCAAGGTAACCAAACTGTGATTTCTGTAGGCGATGACGGTGCAGGTATCGATCCCGCACGAGTTAAGGCTAAGGCAGTCAAAATTGGCATGATTACGGAAGCTCAGGCAAAAACCATATCTCGCCTAGAAGTCTACGATCTACTTTTCCACTCTGGTTTTAGCATCAAAGACCAGGCAGACGAAATTTCTGGTCGCGGTGTGGGTATGGACGTAGTACGTTCTGCCATTAGCGAAATTCGGGGCACAGTGAACACCGATTCTGCCATCGGTAAGGGAACCACTTTCACAATTCGTTTGCCACTAACTTTGAGTATTTGTAAAGCTCTGTGTTGTGTCTCCGATAGAGCCAGAGTTGCCTTCCCGATGGACGGTGTAGAAGATACCCTCGATATCCCACTCAAAAATATTCAGCATAACGCCAATGGACAATCATTTATTTCTTGGCGTGATACCCTACTGCCATTCCGACCGTTGAAGGAACTTTTAACCTTCAATCGCCAAATTAGTCGCGGTAATGTCTATGGCGGCACCCGAGATGATGATATGGTTTCTGTGGTTGTGGTGCGATCGGCAAATACTTTGATTGCCCTACAGATTGACTTGGTGTTGAGCGAACAAGAAATTGTAATTAAGCAATTTGAAGGGCCAGCACCCAAACCCATTGGTGTAGCTGGTGCTACAGTTCTGGGTGATGGTCGGATTATGCCCATCGCCGACGTGCTAGAAATCATCGACATCTTCCAGGGACGAATTTCTACGCAAATTGGTGGCGGTTCTTGGCAACAAAAATCTACTCCTACAGACATCCCCGCTACCAAGATTGACCCGACAGTGCTGATTGTCGATGACTCAATCACAGTCCGAGAATTACTCTCTCTGACATTCAACAAAGCAGGTTATCGCGTAGAACAAGCACGTGATGGTCAGGAAGCTTGGGATAAACTCCGCTCTGGTCTCCCTTGTGATATCGTATTTTGCGACATCGAAATGCCCCGTTGCGATGGTCTGGAGTTACTCTCTCGCATTCAGAAAGACTCTAACCTCAACCACCTACCCATCGCAATGCTCACCTCACGGGGTGCAGACAAGCACAGACAAATGGCAGTTCAACTCGGTGCAAGTGGCTACTTTACCAAGCCTTATCTGGAAGAAGCGTTACTCGAAGCTGCATCACGGATGCTCAAAGGAGAGAAACTTGTTAGCTAAACCAAATATTAGGGACTTCTAAAAATTGAAGAAGAATACAGAATTCAGAATTCAGAATTCAGCAATCTTTCAATGGGGGATAATGTTGCTTTTATTGGAAGTCCCTTAAATCTCAATACGCTTGGGATAAGACTAAAACCTTTATCCTGCGAACAATGTAGAGACGTTGCAATGCAACGTCTCTACAGGTCTATGGTTCTCCAAAAAATTCTTAACCCAAGCGTATTGCCTTAAATCTAAAATCTAAAATCCAAAATTGAGTCACTGACTAAATTAATTCAAAGTATCTGGATTTATCCCCAACCTTCGCAATTCTTCTGCCAGCCTTTGAGCGCGTTGTTCAGCAGTGGTAACGCGTCTTTCAGCAGCACTAGCTCGTTCTTCTGGTGTCAAATATCTGACTCCTTCTTTGTCATACCAATACAACCAATCCCGCGTAATTCCCTGATAAGTTCCCCGTTCATAACCAATTGCTAAACCTACTTCTGGTAACCAAACCGGATTTCCAGGCTGCAATACATATTCGCCATTTATAAAACGGTAAACTTCTAAAGGTGATTTTCTCCGGCGTTGGGGATTGTAGACAACATAATACAAAATCTCCATCTGGGCATAAAGTTTCTTTTTGCTGGTGTATTCTCCACGCCGTCTATGAGAAACAACTTCTAATGCCACAATTGGCATCACCTTTTCTTCCCACAACACATAACTCAAGCGCAAGTTTTCATCAAAAACTCGCTCGACTCCCAAACTTAAAAATCCATCGGGCACAATTGGAGGTAATTCGGGATCGTAATAAATCCCCATATCAACGCCAAAAAACCAATCCATGCGGTTTGCCCACAGCCAAGCTAAGATCGCTTCTAGCAAGCCAGGAATCAAGTGTTGTAGTTGATTATCCACAGGTTCATCGTCAGAATCAGGCAGATCCTCGGCGGAGGGGAAGCAGTGCAATGGGTTGTAATTTAACATAGCAGGTGCGTAGGCGTAGCCCGTCGTAGACATCGCAGACTCATAATATTGATAATATCTATCCACCTCTGACTTTTTCTTGCGATAATTCCCAAGGGGGACGCGGGGACGCGGGGATGAGGGAGATGAGGGAGATGAGGGAGCAGGGTGAGAAAATAACTCCTAACTCCCCACTCACTACTCCCTACTCCCCACTCAGCACTGAGTCAGATAAAAGAGGGACAGATGACACTCAAGCGGTTGATTTTAATTTTTATCATGACGCCAATAGCAGTTCTGTTGGCAGTTTTGTCTTTATTCGGTAGTTGGCAAGAACCTCAGTTTCAAAGCCGCTTAGAACTGTATCAAATTAATATTGCTCTACAAGCCCAAGCTTGGCAATCACAAGATAGCAGCGATGACAATCTCCAGGCGATTCGAGAAGCGATACTTGGTGAGCAACCCCTAGAAAGTGCTACCAAGCAGTATGAGGAAGCGCGTCAATCTGTTCAAAATAATTTGGATAAAGTTAATAACAAACTTGCACAATTGCGTTCTCAACCTGAAATAACTCCCACACTCCCTAAACCTCTACCAGACGTTTCTCCTACTACTAAAACTGCCCAACAATCACAGCAGCAACAGTTACAGAAGTCTTCTAAGGAACTACAAAAATTACTAGCTGAATTAGACTTGCGGCTGGGAATTTTACAAGCACAGCAAGGACAGACGGATACAGCCTTCAAAACTTGGAGCGAATTACAAAAACGCTCAGATATCAATCCAGAATTTGGGGAAACTGCTGCTGTATTGAGTGGACTGTGGAGTAATCCTCCCCGCCTGCTCCCCGATGCTCAACAACCGATTCAAAAGAATTTAGAAGGTTGGTTTCGCTCTAGTGCTTTGGTTCAGCTATATCAACTCCAGCAGCGACAAGAAGCCCTATCAGCAGTGAAAGCTGCACAACAAGAAGCTGCTGCTGGTGCAGTGTTGAAATTAGCAATTATTGGTACTATTCCGACTTTGGCAGCATTAATTGGTCTAATACTGCTGGTTTTCTTATTTGCTCAACGTTTACTCAAAGGAAAAGCCTCTTTATTAGGTCAAAATGCTGATTTAGCTTGGTCAACGCCTTGGGATGTGGAAACGGTTTTGCAGGTTTTTGTCGTAGGCTTTTTCTTCATGGGACAACTTTTTGTGCCCGTACTACTATCACTGCTCCCTATACCGCGTCCCGTCACTGATGTCCGACTTCAAGCTTTTTCTGTTTTAGTTAGTTACATACTGGTAGCAGCCGGGGCGTTGTCAGTCCTGTATTTCTCTATTAAACGCTTTTTTCCACTACCAGAATTCTGGTTTCGCTTCCGTTTTCAAGATAACTGGTTTTTGTGGGGACTGGGGGGCTATTGCGCTGCTTTGCCCATAGTTGTAGTAGTATCTTTAATCAATCAACAACTCTGGCAAGGACAAGGTGGTAGCAATCCCCTGTTACAACTAGCGCTCGAAAGCCAAGATGGTGTAGCACTTGGCATGTTTTTCTTTACAGCGGCGATCGCAGCTCCATTTTTTGAAGAACTTCTATTTCGCGGCTTTTTGTTACCCTCTCTGACTCGTTATTTACCCGTATGGGCATCAATTCTTGTCAGTAGCTCGCTGTTTGCGATCGCTCACCTGAGCTTGTCGGAAATTCTGCCACTCACCGCCTTGGGCATTGTATTGGGGGTAGTCTACACGCGATCGCGCAATCTCCTCGCTCCTATTCTCCTCCACAGCCTCTGGAATAGTGGTACTTTATTAAGCCTGTTTATACTTGGTAGTAATTAGTACAAATTTAATACTGTTGCTAAAAATGGAAATATCTGATTTTATCTCCATAGATAGCAACAATTTACTAGTTATAATTGGTTGTAAGCATAAATACTCGCTAATAAGCCAAACAACGGCAAAAGCAAATTAAATAATGCTCTGAACATAGACAACAAACTATCCAGCTAAGCATTTATTCTTAATTCGGGTAATTTTAGCTATTTTCGAGATGTTAATTGCCTTACCAAGTGATTTTTGTCGTAATTAATTGGATTGCAAATCCAGTTTGCACTAGCGCAAATAGTTATTGATAACTAAGAAAGAAGTTAGAATTACACATTTTTACTACCCAAACAACCAATACTCGTTATTGCTGCGATCGCCAAAAACTCCGGAAATAATACTGATGGACTTGTAAAAAGTGGTATGCATAGCAATTATTGCTGGTGACTGAGGTTGATTCTTTTCAAGATAAATTTCTTATCTGAAAATCAGTACAATTGCTGCACCAGGATTTGCAATCAAATCCAGCAAAAGCCGTCAACGAGCTACAAATTTTCGGGCTATGTTGAAAGACATTTGATGTCTAAATCTTGCCAGCATCTCCTCTAGACTAAAAGCACGCTGATTTTAGTTCTTGATCCTGGCACTTACTCACACTAAAAAAATTAAAAATATATTTGTTTAGCAAATATATTTAGTCACTCTTATTACAATAAAGACTTTATTTTTATACCTCACTTCTTAAGGAGCAGCACTCATATGGCAAATCTCAACCCCAGTCATCCTACTAAACAACTTTTAGCTGGTTACTGTGGCATTATCCTTGGAGGATTTGGCGTTCATAAGTTGATTCTGGGATATGCCCCAGAAGGCTTTATCATGTTGGTAATCTCCGTAGTCGGGGGTTCTTTCACCTACGGCGTTGCCTTATTGGTTATGCAACTTGTAGGTTTAATTGAAGGCATGATCTACTTGAATAAGTCCCCTGAAGAATTTGTGAATACCTACTTTGTGAATAAGCAGGGTTGGTTCTAGTACACCGTGGCGGAAGTTTGCTTACATTGAACAAGGGGCTAGTACCGCTGCCTTGGAAGTCAAAAGTCAAAAGTCAAAAGTCAAAAGTCAAAAGAATTATATTTTCGGCTTTTGCGCCATTTTGAATGGTCTGTTTATTTCCGCCGTGCTGTACTAGGGCGCGTTTTCAAAGTCTTAGATCCCCCCAATTCCCCTTAAAAAGGCTTGCTCAGAGTCTATTAAAGTCCCCCAATCGATCGGGGGATTTAGAGGGATCTAACAATTTAGGGGGCTAAACGAGCAGTTTGAAAACACGCCCTAAAGCCCCTTGTCTGTTAAGTAATGGTAACTGGCTTGACGCGCTCTGCTCTACTAGGCTGATTGATAGCAGCAGTTATACAGCACTTTTACATTTATTCCTATTGATATGGTCATTCTCAAACCTAAACAGCTGAGCTGGGTCATGTTTTTCTTGTTGGGCATAGGGTATTTCAACGTCATGTCTCACTTGGAAATTCACAATTTTTGGAAAAGCCTCATTGTCCTCATGCCAATCCAAGTTGTAGCTATTATTTATGTAACTTATCTACGCTGGAGCCGTCGTTGACACTCAGCGCGGTAGGATAAATTAATAAATTTAATATGGTTGACATTCAGTCGTAGTTCCAGATTTCGCCTACGCTCGAATTAGAGACGCTTTTAGTCAGGCGTTGAATTTCCGTAGCGAATCTAAACACTTGCCATGCAACTTGTTCCCAAAACGAAGGTAGACCGAGAATTTGCCCCAATCCTAGAGAAAATTATTCTAGATGTTGGAGGTATGAAGTGCGCTGGGTGTGTGAAGGCTGTAGAGCGACAGCTAACCCAGCATCCAGGAGTCAAAAGCGCCTGTGTGAACCTGGCAACAGAGGTAGCAGTTGTAGAGTCACAAGCAGGTGTGGTAGATGCAGATGCATTGGCAAAGCAATTAACAGCCGTTGGATTTCCGACTCAACCCCGAAAAGCCAGTGGTACAGTAGCAGGCGAAATATCTAATCCAGCAGAACGGCAACGCCAACAAATGCACTCTTCACTCAGGCAGTTGGCGATCGCTGCCCTGTTGCTGGTATTGTCGGCAAGTGGACATTTTGGTAATATTGGCAGTTCAGTGCTGCCAATATTGGATAATATCTGGTTCCACTGTGGACTGGCAACGATCGCCATCCTAATTCCTGGCCGCCCGATTTTTGTAGATGGTTGGCTGGGTTGGCGGCGAAACGCACCTAACATGAACACCTTGGTGGGATTGGGAACCCTGACAGCCTACATTGCTAGTTTAGTAGCGCTGCTGTTTCCCCAAATGGGTTGGGAGTGCTTCTTTGATGAACCAGTAATGATGCTGGGCTTTATTCTCTTAGGAAGAACATTAGAGCAACAAGCTAGAGGTCGCGCTGCCGCGGCATTTCGGCAATTGCTGGCACTCCAGCCACTCTTAGCGCGGTTGATTGCCAACCCAGAGGAAGCGGGAATCGGGTCTTCTAGTGTAGAGATTCCCGCTGAACAGGTGCGGGTTGGAGAATGTTTGCAGGTGCTGCCAGGTGATAAAATCCCCGTTGATGGTGAAGTGATAGCTGGTCAAACAACAGTCGATGAGTCGATGTTAACTGGGGAAGCAGTACCAGTGAGCAAGCAACCGGGAGATCCGGTGACAGCAGGGACACTAAACTACTCAGGGGCGATCGCCATTCAAGCAACACGTGTCGGCAGTGATACAACTTTAGCTCAAATTGTTGCCCTAGTAGAAGCCGCCCAAACCCGCAAAGCCCCAGTACAAAAATTAGCAGATACAGTCGCAGGTTACTTTACCTACGGAGTATTGACAGCATCTGTATTAACATTTATCTTTTGGTACTTTTTTGGCACTCACATCTGGACTGCTGATGTCACCATGTCTGGCGGCATGGAAATGGCTCACCACTCCCCACTCAGTACAGACGCGATTAATCCCGTCTCTACCCACTCCCCCCTATTAATTAGCTTAAAATTAGCGATCGCCGTCATGGTAGTCGCCTGTCCCTGTGCTTTGGGACTAGCCACACCAACAGCCATTCTTGTCGGTACTGGTATGGGCGCAGAACGGGGTCTGTTAATCAAAGGCGGCGATGTTTTAGAAAAAGTACACCAGTTAAACACCGTAGTTTTTGATAAAACCGGCACCTTGACCACAGGTAACCCCGTCGTCACAGATTGTTTGTTGATTGAGGGACTAGGAAGTGAGGGAGATGAGGGAGAGGGGGGAGAGGGGGGAGATGAGGGAGATGAGGAAGAAAATACTCCCTCATCCCCCTCAT